>NZ_JBKIYI010000001.1:1397224-2098564 GCF_047084945.1 Halobacteriovorax sp. YZS-3-1
AAGAAAGCAACTAAGAAGAAAGTAGCAAAGAAAGCAACTAAGAAGAAAGTAGCAAAGAAAGCAACTAAGAAGAAAGTAGCAAAGAAAGCAACTAAGAAGAAAGTAGTAAAATTACCAAATAAGAATACGGCCCTTTTTGATTCTCTACTTGAGCTAATTCGTGTTACTTCTACAGTCCTGCCAGACGACGTGCAGAAAGTTGTTCTTGAGGCCCTTCATAGAGAAGAAAAGAACACAACTGCTGAGTATGCAATGAATATCATTCAAGCAAATATTAAAATGGCAAAGATGAAGTCTCAGCCTCTATGTCAGGATACTGGAACAATTGTTTTTAAAGTTTCTCATCCTAAAGACTTTGATCAAGCAGCTTTTCGTAAAATCTGCGAGAAGGCTGTTTTAAAAGCAACTGAAATTGGATACCTAAGACAGAATTCTGTTAATTCTCTTACTGGAAAGAATGACTGTATGAATGTCGGTGGTGGCCATCCTGTCATTAAGTTTGAACAACATAAGTCAAAATCACTAAATGTAAAACTAATGCTTAAAGGTGGAGGTTGTGAAAACGTCGGTGCACAATATTCACTTCCTAATACAGAGCTAAATGCTGGACGTGATCTTGATGGTGTAAGAAAGGCGATTCTTGATTGTGTACAAAAGGCACAAGGAAAGGGATGTGGACCAGGTGTTCTAGGTGTTTGTATTGGTGGTGATCGTGGAACAGGTCATGTCGCTGCTAAAGATCAATTCTTAAGAAAGCTTGATGATACAAATGAAAACCCAGAGCTTGCTGCTCTTGAGAAAGATATCGTTGAAACAGCAAATAAATTAGGTATTGGACCAATGGGATTTGGTGGAAAGACAACTCTTCTTGGATGTAAGGTAACAGATCTAAACCGTCTACCAGCATCATTCTTTGTTTCAGTTTCATATATGTGCTGGGCATTTAGAAGACAAGGTGTTGCTCTAAAATCAAATAACGAAATTAAGAACTGGTTATACTAAGAGGTCGAAATGAAAAGACTAGATTATCCTTTTACAAAAGAACAAATAAGAGAACTAAAAGTTGGTGACATGGTTCTTATTTCTGGAAAAATGTTTACTGGGCGTGATGCTGTACATAAGCGTTTACATGAGGGCACAGAGCCTCCTGTTGATTTAAATAATCAAATTATTTATCACTGCGGTCCAGTCGTTCTTGAAAAAGACGATGGTACATATGAAGTAAAAGCAGCAGGGCCTACGACTTCAATTCGTGAAGAACCATATCAATGGGAAGTTATGAGAGATCATGGAATCCTAGGAGTTATCGGTAAAGGTGGAATGGGTCAAAAGACTCTTGATGGTTGTAGAGAATATGGCTGTGTATATTTCCATGGTATTGGTGGTGCAGCTCAGGTTCTAGCTGAAAAGATTAAATCAGTGGATAATGTTTATTGGCGTGATCTTGGTTCACCAGAAGCTATCTGGGAATTAACTGTTGAGGAGTTTCCTGTTGTCGTAACAATGGATGCTCATGGAAACTCTCTCCATGAAAAAGTAGAAGCTGATAGCGCTCAAGCATTAAAAGGACTGCTTTAAATATAATCGAGTACTGAGGAAGAAGAAGTGAGTAATATTTTATACACGCCAAGCAACGTAAGAATTCAGTCATCAAATATGATGGAGTTCATTAAGTATATTAATAAGTCTCAAGGCCTTGATTGCCAGTCTTATCATTCTCTCCATAAGTACTCGGTTGATAATCCAAATAGTTTTTGGAAAGAACTCGTAAAATTCTATGATGTTGATTTTAGCGGAGAGTTAGAGCCTGTATGTACTGATTTAAGTTTTGATACTTATGGTTGGTTTCCAAATATGAAGCTTAACTTCGCAAAGAATATGCTCAAGAAAGGCCGTGATGTAAATATTGCTCTAAGCAGTGTTCGAGAATCTGGTAAAACAATTAAAACGACATTTGAGCAACTGCGAAAAGATGTTTCAGGATTACAAAAAGTCATAAAAGATCATATTTCTAAAGGCGATGTTCTTGCTTGTTATATGCCAAATATCACTGAAACTGCGACATCAATGTTAGCGACAACAGCTCTTGGTGGAGTATTTACTTCGACTTCAAGTGACTTTGGTATCGAAGGTGTTATTGATCGTTTTGGCCAATCAAAACCGAAGGTCCTTGTTACTGTTAACGGATACGAATATGGTGGGAAATACTTTGATCTAACAGAAAAGATAAATGCTGTTGTTTCAAAGATTGATAGTATTGAAAAAGTTATTGTCGTTGATTTCAAGGGCGAGGGGATGGATGTTTCATCAATTCATAAGGCCGTCTCTTGGAGTGATATTGTAAAGCCAAGTGAAGATGAAATCGAATTTATAGAGTGTGATTTTAAAGATCCTCTTTATATCATGTATTCATCGGGGACAACTGGAAAGCCGAAGTGTATTGTTCACTCAATTGGAGGAACATTACTTAACCATATTAAAGAATTAGGCTTACATACAAATCTAAAAGAAGATTCGACAATAATGTATTTCACTACTTGTGGTTGGATGATGTGGAATTGGTTGATCTCTTCACTTTATTTTGGAGCAACTACAGTTCTTTATGAAGGATCACCTGCATATCCAACTTTCGGTGACTTTATTTCCTTAATTGAAAAAGAACAAATTAATATATTTGGAACAAGTCCTAAGTTTTTAAAGGCCCTTGAAGATTCAGGTATCGATCTTTCTAAATATGACTTTTCATCTTTAGAAACAATGCTCTCAACAGGTGCACCGCTACTACCTGAGCAATTTGACTATGTTTATAATAAATTTAAAAAAGATATCCAGCTTTCAAGTATATCTGGTGGAACAGATATTATTGGTTGCTTCTTCTTAGGAAATCCTATTCTTCCAGTTCATCGAGGAGAGTTACAATGTGCAGGCCTTGGAATGGATGTCACTTGTTTTGATTCTCGTGGAAAAGAGGTAAAAGGTGAGGAAGGGGAACTCGTTTGTCTTCAAAGCTTTCCATCTCGACCAATTTATTTCTTAAATGATGATAACGGCGAAAGAATCCATAAAGCCTATTTTGCAGAGTTTAAAGGCGTTTGGCATCATGGTGACTTTATTAAAATCACTGAAACAGGTGGTGCACAAGTTTTAGGGCGATCTGATGCTACTCTTAATCCTGGTGGTGTTAGAATTGGTACCGCAGAAATTTATCGCCAAACTGAAACAATTGACTTCATCGAAGATTCAGTTTGTGTCGGAAAGAATATTGATGGGGATGTCGAAGTATGGCTCTTTGTTGTCACAAAAGATGGCCATGAACTTTCAAAAGAAGATATCAAACTAATTCGCTCGCGTATTCGTGAGAACACAACACCAAGGCATATGCCTAAGAAGGTGATTGCAGTGAAGGGCATCCCATACACACGCTCAGGTAAAAAAATGGAAATGGCCGTAAGTCGTTTAATAAACGGACGCAAGCTCGATAATGTTCAAGCGGTATCAAATCCAGAAAGTCTAGATTATTTTAAAAGCCTCTAAAGACCGACAAGTATAGTCGGTCTGGCCGATCTAAGCTAAATTAAAAAATTATAAGTAATCCCTAAAGTCAGTAACTTAGAAGCCGATTAGCTGACAAAGGATTACTTATGAATAAATTCATTTTACCATTTTTAACATTTCTTTTTGCCTTTCATAGCAGTGCTTTTGTGGGCGTAAGAGCAATTCAAGGTGCAGATGTTGACTGTCTAACTGAGTCAGTTCCACCTATTCTCGATCGTAAAAATGAACTTAACTTTAGAATGATTGCTGATGTAAAATCTTATGGCACAAATACATCCTATCCAAATTATCCGGATAATATTGCTGATATTATGTATCCAAGTCGTAGGGCAGTCTGTGATGCTTATCGTACGCCAAATAAGCTTTTACCTTCATATAAAAAAATTATGCAACATATAGATGAAACATACAAAGAAGGAAATCATAGAGACTTCTTTTTTAAATATATGTTGTCTATGGATTGCTGGGCATTTAGTAAAAACTTTTTTGATCATGTAAGTAGTGGTGGTGATTACTCATACTATCTAGGTTCTATGATGAAGTCTACATATGGGGGCGTTGATCCTAATGCATATATTCGAATTACTAGAGAAGGTAAGTCATTTGAAGGACCCATGTTCTATGTCTTTGAACATCTAGAAAAAAATTATAAAAATTCAAAAAATGCGAAAGAGTACTCAGCTGTAATGAGAAGATTAAGATCTGGTGAACGATTTAACTTAGTCCCAGTGAAGTCTATAAGAGAGATTAAAAGGTCTGAACCAAATATGCCAATAAACCTTAATTAAGGATATGATGAAGATATTAATTACGTTCCTAATGATTCTGGTATCACAATTAGCAACAGCTGAATGTCGCCAAGGGATTGTTTCGATTTTCACAGGTGGAGATAGCTTTGCTGATATTGCGGAACGTATGGGAACTGGCTTTCATTCTAAGGTTGGTAAGACTTGTGTTGAGAGTATAGGCTCTGATGTAAATATAGACTCTTACTGTGAATGTGTCTCTGCAAATGACAAAGCAGACTACAGTCAAAGTCGTAAGATTTTTCGTCAAAGAAATGGAAAGCACCTCAAGGGGAGTATTTTCATGATGGCAAGAAATTTAGTTAAGGCCGTTGATCAGGATTTAGAATTAAATTGTAAGCTCCATAAGACTCTTAATTCACATTGTAGTGAACAAATGATCAATGAGATGTTTCCTGAATATGTAGGTAAAGACTTTGCAAGTGAATTAGGTATTGATTTTCATGAAATTTTTAGTTCAAGTGTTGATAATACAAATAATACTATAAGCAAGTTTAGAACAAATTCTTGTCAGTCTCTAATTAAGAACGATGTTGAAAGCTTGAGTATGGAGCAGTCTGACTTAGATAACTTCTGTGTTGATTTTAATCAGAAGGTTAAGAGCTTTTGCTCAGGTGAATCGATAACTTCTACAGAAAAAGACGATTTTGAATTTGAACTACCATTTTTAGAAAATGTAGATAGTTATAATTACTATTGTAAGATAAAAGATCGACCTAAGAGACAAGACTTATCATTAAATATATTTAGCACTCTTTCAGCCGCCTATAAGAATAATAACGAGGAAGCTAATCCAAGGTGTGAAAAGATATGTAAAGATAAAGCACCTTATTCAATTCATGGCTGTAATGTTGATAAGGAAAAAGCCTTAAGTGAATTTGTAAAGGAAGGATGTACTTCAAAAGAAAATCAAAATTTACCAAATTGTTTATTTTTAAAAGAGGCAATTGGAAACCAACTAATCAAAGATATTAAATCGGGATCTATGAGTGAAGAAGATATCTCTTATTTAGAAGAGTATCTACATAAAGATGATTTTGATGATATTAAGTCTATGGTTGGACATGCAAAGAATGAGACGGCATCACTTAATAAAGGTTCTCTTGTTTCTCAATTCTTTGAGAGTAAAGATGGGGAATCTTTTGATATTGGTGGGACAGATAACGAAAATATCGCACAGGAAGTTGTTGAGAACAAAGGTAACTCAGTTGCCCAAGGAAGTTCTAAAATTAATTCTTCAAATGATTCTAATATTAATAATGTTGTTACGAATGCCCCTGCTCAGCAAACTCAACAGGGTCCAGTTCAACAAAGCAACTTAAACACAAATAATAGCGGAAGATTAACGATGGGATCACGCGGACGTGGTCGCAGAAAAGTCTCAGCTAGAACTAAGCAGATGGTTGAGACGATTAAGACATTACGTGAAGCAGGTAGTTCTTTAAAAGATGCGATTGCAGCGCAAGATCGTCGTATGAAGAAAGAGCGAGAGGAGCTTGCAAGGGCCAATCGTGAAAAGTATCAGCGCTATGATGCTGAGACTTTAGAGCCAATTAGAAGATCTCCTTCAAGTGATGATCGTAGAAGAAGTAATGATAGACAAATTGCAAATGTGGGGAGCCCTACTTCTGGAAGTGGTGGCAGTAATGGGATGAGCTCTGGAGCTGGTGGTTCTGGTGGTACAGGAAGCTCAACTTTCTTGCCTCCTGAAAAGAAGGCCACTGTAGTTGATATTACAGGACGTTCTGCTCCAGAGTTAGATTTAAATAATCTACAAAGCTCAGGTGCAACATTACCAGCATCAATAACAAATCATCCTGATGCATCTGAAATTTCTAAGATGTTTAATGGACTTGAATATAAAAAAGATAGTGGGCGAGGGCCTGCAAGTAAGGATGATGAAATAAAGAAGATAAAAGTTGATTGGTCTGCAAAAAGTATCGATCTTGGATCTCTTCTTATTAATGCTAAGGATATTAAGCCAGGTGAAGAGTTTATTTTATACAAAGGCGATATGGACCAATATGTTCGCCTTGTTCCTTCATATACTTTCCGTAGAGGAAAGAAGGTCTTTATAGGTTATCGTATTGATAATCGTAGTAGCGAAAATGCCGATCTAGCATCTAGTATCTTTGCTAAGAAATTTCTTATTTTATAATTCTTCAGATGGTAGATCATCCGACGGAGGCACATCATTAACTGGTGCTTCTGTTAGACGCTTATAAATTACAATGAGGCGATCCTTTTGCGCATTAAAGAATAGCACAAGGTAGAATTCGTCTGATTGATCATCTCTAAGAGACTCTAGGTTTCCTGATTGTTTAAGAGAATCAGCTTTAGTTGAAGAATAGAAGTCTTCAATTTTCTTTGTGTCTTCATATGAAAAACGACTTGAACCAACATGTTCTGTTGCAAGAGTGTCCATAATGACATTGATTTTTTCGTCTTTTAGTGAAAGTTGTAATCTTCCTTCTCCTTCAAAAGGCAGGGCCGCTTGAAGTTTCTCTTTTAGTTCTTTTGTGAAGTCAGCGTATGAACATTTATTGGAAACGAATACTAGCTCATTTTCAGGCTTACTCTCAAGACCAATTAACTTATCTTGACTAAGCTCGAGGCAGACTTGGTTATCATCTTGCCCATTATCACCAATTGTAGTTTCATCTTGAGCTGGATTTGCAATGATTGCGAATGAAATAAATAATGTTAAAAGTGACTTGATCATAATTAACAGTTCCCTAATATTTATTGTTGTGCTTGATATTCCCACATTTGTGAACATCAGGCAAGGAAATGCTAGGAATTAAGAGGTTTTTACCTGGTCTAACTAGTTGATTTTCTTAGCGCCAGAGTATTTAAGTCGCACAGTGTCGCTCATCCACTTGCCGGCCACTTCTTCGGCCATGAAATCGTCACAATGTAGGGCAGGGTTTCCGCGAGCAAATTTCACTTTTCCACTGTAGAAATTGAGGCACGTTTCACCATAGAAATTTAGGTACTCTGGAAAGTTTTCTGCAAAGCGTTTGATGATGATTTTAGATTTTTCAGCGACTTTTCCATTTTTGCGCTCAAAAATCTCACCACTAAGAGGATATTGCTTTTTAAGATTATCAAATATTTTCATTCTCTTTTTATAGTTGGCTGAAAGCATCTCTATCTGGTTCCAGGCCATATTCATGATTGGCCCCGGTTTAGGTGAAGTTAAAAGATACGTCATGAGATATGTGTCTGAAGTAATATCATCAATCTTCTCAAATGCACGAAACGTTAGGTATATGATTTCACTTGTATAATCTGCTTTGTCTAAAAGAGCATGGATATCTTCTTTTGAGAAACCATTGAGGCAATCAGGATTAAAAATATCTTTGGACTTTTTTACAATTGTATCCTTGGTATCTTCTCTTCCAATTTCATCAACAAGGATTTTGACTAAAGCTTTCTGGCCTTGCTCTTCTTTACAGTAGTAAATTGAATCATTACTTTTTAAAGGAGCTTTAACTAGGTTGTCATAATTTGATTTAATCGAGTTATTAAGGTTTTTATAAATATCGAAATCAATATCTGGATATCTGGCCGAGTGTGAAATGTATCGATCGAGATCCTTAATACAGTTATTGCACTTCTTAAAATAGAGTCTTGCAAATTTAGAATAGGCCAATGTGTAAAATGCGTAGGCTTTTAAATTTTTATTTTCTATATACTTAGTTAAAAGATTGAAATTTTCACGAGTGACTTGTTCTTTCTTTATAAATTCATCAGCTTGGGCCGTGGCCATCTCTCGTGTCATCTTCTTCCACTCAAAATCTCTTTTGGATGGACGTACATCGAGGTGATGCTTCATATATTCATTATATGACTTCTCACTATAGAGGACACGTAAGTCCGCTAGTGTATAAGTCAGTGCAAGCGCTTGCAATGACAGAAGTGATAGAATGAAGCAAAAGCTTTGGCGCATTAAAGAATTTCCTCAATTAAAGATAAAAGTTGTTCTTTCTTAAACGGTTTTCTCATAAAGTGAACTTTTTGAGAGATATCGTCGCTATCTAACTCTTCGTCACCTGAGATAATTATATACTCAAGTTTTCCCGCTTTTGGGCCACTTTCAAAACGTCTTACGACTTCAGGGCCATTGATGACGGGCATATTCTTGTCTGCAATAACGATTTTAAGGTCATCGCTAATATTATGAAAATATTGCTCTACGTCGTGCTCTCCGCTTAGGGCCTTCGTCTCATGACCACCTGCGCTCAATGTCATGGCAAATAGGTCAGCAATATTCTCATCGTCATCAATAAAAACAATTTTTTCTTTCATAGTCTTATCTTCGCAAAGTTAGACTATTATCAAAAGTAATATTTAGTTATTTTTGTGCTCTGTGACACTACGTAAATATGTTTTTTTAATATCTACTTTGTTTTATTATACCCTTTGGAAGTTAAATGACAAAATAAATCGGCTATCTTGATTCTAAGAGAAAGGATCAAGTTGCCAAATTTTTATAATTTTTAAGGGAGTTAATGTGAAGCTACCTGTTATTAAACAGATCAATTTAGATGAGAATTTTAGACTCGATTTTTATGAACATTTCTCATCACTTATTCTCGATGAAGAGAATAATCTAAAAGAAGAAGTAAAAAAAGAATTAATCTTTTGGACTTCTTTTGATAGTTCATTCAAATTTCAAATTGCTCTAGAAGGAACACAATTCCTTTTAGGTGTTGATAATAAAGATAAGGTTCTAAGACTTTGTAATGTTAAGATGGCAAATGAAATTTTTCTTCTTGATAATTTCAACGGAGAAAAGAATAAAGCCTATAAAGCATTTAAGAATCATGTAACGAAGGTTATGAAGGTTCGAATTGGGGACTTCCCTGGTGTTAGTCGTATCATTACAAAACGTTATAATTTAGATACACACGCTCAAATTGATACTGAAGAAGTTTCAAAAATGACTGAGACGATTACTAAAAAGCTTTTAGTATATATCAATGGATATTCTCCTGTCTTTTTTGAAAAAATCTCTGACTTTGCTTTAGGTCTTACGGCCAATTATGCTCTTCTAAGAATTCACTTACTTAAGTTCTTGGCAATTCTTCCTTCTCTTGATCACGATGATGAAGGAACAGAAGTTAAGAGGACTTTAAAAGAAGCGTTAAGACGTCTTATTGTCGATTCTAAGAAAGCTGAAGAACTTGGCCTAAAAGGGGATAGACAACCTCTTCCTTCTCAATTAGTTCTTCTTTTCTACTTTACTTTATTAATTGTAAAAGTCTTTCCAGCAAAACCACTTGCTGCCATTGTTCGATTTAAAGTTCGATTTATGGCAAGAAGATTTATTGCAGGTGAGACAATTGAAACTGCCCAAAAGAATTTCTCGACGATCTTTAAGTCTGGTCGTGATGTAACCTTGGATCAGTTAGGTGAGTTAGTTGTATCAGAAGAAGAAGCTGATAATTATATGAATGAAGTTCTAAAGCTAGTTAATGGTTTTAGTATGCATATCTCTCCAGGTCGTAGAAATAAGGCCGGAATTCTTCGTGCCCACGTATCGATTAAAGTTTCAGCTCTTTGTTCTGACTTTAGGCCAGAAGCTTTTAATTATACATATAGTTTAGTTGCTCCAAGACTTATCAAGATCTTAAAAGCAGGGATGGAGCAACAGGTTTTTATCAATATCGATGCCGAACACTATCACTACCGCGATATAGTTTTTGAGGTTTATAAAAAGGCGCTTCTTGATACTCCTGAGTTAAAAGATTATGCAGATACTGGTATTGTTGTTCAAGCCTACCTTCGTGACTGCTACGAGCATCTACAAGACATTATTGATCTAGCAAAACAGCGTGGACATAATATGCCAATACGTCTTGTAAAAGGTGCTTATTGGGATGCTGAAACAGTTGAGGCCGAAGCTCATGCTCACAACGCTCCTGAATTTTTAAATAAAGAAGAAACAGATATTAACTTTAGACAAATGATCGATGAGACATTTAAGGCCTTTCCACATATTAAATTATGTCTTGCCTCTCACAACTTCTCTGATCACGCTTTTGCAAGTGCTCTTAGAGAGACTAAATATAGTGATATCGATGAAATCGAACACCAGTGTCTACATATGACATATGAGGCCTTGTCTACGGCCATGGCCAAGATGGGATGGGCAGTTAGAAATTATGTACCTATCGGTTCATTAATTGTTGGTATGGCATATCTCGTTCGTCGTATTATGGAGAACTCATCTCAAGTTGGTGTTCTGACAATTATGAGAAGTCATAAGAAGAATGCAAAACTTATGGCACCAAATGATATTTATGCTAAACATCATGAGGAAGGGCTTCTAAATCTTGACTCAACAATCACAAATATTTTCGGTGATTTTTCTAATTGTCCACCACTGAAAACTTATCTCGAAAAAGAATTGAAGTACTTTAGAAGAGACTTTGAAAAGTTTGAATTAGGTAAAGATTATGAAAGTGATTTCAAACTAAGTGGTGAAGTTGAAAATGTACTTTCTCCTTCAGATGGAAAATCTGTCGTAGGTAAAATTACTTTTGCTACACTTGATGATGCGCAAAAAGCGTTAGATACAGTTGATAAATCATTCTATGATGGAGAGTGGTCGAGTTACTCTTGGCAGAAACGTGCAAGTATTATGGCCCATGCTGCTGAGATTATGTATATGCGCAGAAATTACTATTCTGCACTTATTATGCATGAGTCTGGTAAGGCCATTAGTGAGGCACTTGCAGATGTCGATGAAGCAATTGATTTTTTAAATTATTATATTCGCCGTTTACAAGAAGTTGGCCCAAGTCGAGACATCGATGCTCGAGGTCCATTTGCTATTATCGCACCTTGGAATTTTCCAATGGCCATCCCATGTGGAATGACTGCATCAGCACTTCTAACAGGCTCAAGTGTTATCTTAAAGCCTGCAGAACAAACTCCACTTATTACATGTGAGCTAGTTAATCTATTCCATGAAGTAGGTGTTCCAAAAGATGCTCTTATTCACCTTCCTGGTGTTGGTGAGACTGTTGGACAAAAGCTTGTTGAAGATGAGCGTATTGCAGGTGTTATCTTTACTGGTTCAAAACCAGTAGGGGTTCATATCGCAAAAGTTTGTAGCCAACGTTTATATCATAATCGCGAAACGCAAAAGACTTATCCAGTTAAAGTCATCACTGAGATGGGTGGAAAGAATGCTGTAATTGTAACGAATAACGCTGAACTTGATGAAACAGTTGATGGAATTCTCTACTCAGCATTTGCTCACGCTGGACAAAAATGTTCGGCGGCATCACGAGTTCTTGTTGACCGTGAAGTTAAAGATAAACTCATTGCAAGGTTAAAACAGGCTGCACTTGATATTAACGTCGGGCCAGCAACAGACTTTGCAAGTTATATTAATCCACTTGTAAGCCAAGAAGAAAAAGATCGTTTAATCACTCAAGTGAAACAAGCATGTGAAGAAGCTCATAAGTATGGTGGTAAAGTTCACGTAAATCGTAGTGAGGAAGATCTTCCAGGTTATTGCGTTGGACCAACTGTTATTGAACTTCCAAAGTCTCGCGCCTATGATCCTGAAAGCTTTGCATGTCGAGAGTTATTTGCACCAGTCGTACACATTCTTCCTTATGATGATCATGACGATGCATTAGAGTTATTCAATAGCGTTGAATACGGACTAACAGGTGGGATTTTCTCTCAATCTCAAGATGATATTGATTATCTTTCAAAAGAGATGCTTGTGGGGAGTAATTATATCAACCGTGGTATCACTGGTGCTCGTGTTGCGATTGAGCCATTTGGTGGATTTAAAATGTCTGGTACAGGTCCAAAGGCCGGTGGTGAAGACTACTTACGAAGCCTATTTGTAAGGCCAAGTGATGAAGATATTTCTGAATCTTTCTATGAAGAAGGTGGAAACGATTCTCCTGTCATCTCTCGCTCTTCTCGATCAGATCACTTTATTAGACGTGAAAAGATTCTAGGTGCTATTGATGAAATCCTTGGGAATTTTGGTCCTCTCTTTCCTGGAACATTTGGTGGTCAAAGACATAATATTATTGAATTAAAAAAATGGTTTGAAGTAGAATACCTTGAGCTTTTAAATCATGGCCGAAATAACCGCTATATTCCTGGTCAGATTAACTATTCTGTATTTGATGCTAATAAAGACCGCGCACTCTATTTAAGTTTAAATAAAGATATTAATATGCAGACATTCTTTGCTGTTCTAATGTCTTTAGCGGCAGGAACAGGTGTGACAGTTCTTTGCTCTAATAAAGCATCTTATCAATGGTGGAACTTCCTTATTGATATTTTAAAGAAGAATCGTTTCTCTAAGAAGAATATTGATTGTTACTTTGTAAACAAAGATAAAATGCATGAGCTTCTAAAAGAGAATTTTGATGTTGTGATTTGTGATGGAGATGAGGAGAATATTAGAGAGTTCAATAAAATTCAAGGTGAGTATAATGGGCAATCTGTAATGACGACTTTTATCACTCCTCTTGAAGACTTTATCAATTGTTCTTACTTTGATCTCTTCCACCTTTTCTCATGTGAAAGAAGTTACGCTGTAAATATCATGAGGCATGGTGCACCGATGGAGTTAGATCAGTAATGGCCTATCGACATCTTATTTTAGGCGCAGGGAATATGGTCCGTGCGCTTTTACCTAACTTTATTGCAGTTGCTAAAGAAAATGATGAGAGTGAGTTCTTTGTGTTTACTCCTTCTGGGACAAAGGCCAAGAAGTTCGCCGAGGACTTTGATGTAAGCTGGATTGAAAGTTTAGAGGACTTAAGAAATCAACATATCGACTTCATTTGGTGTGGATTTAAGCCACAACAATTAATAGAAGTTGCAAAAGAGGTTGAATTCTTATCTCATCCATACCTTACAATTGTTTCTCTACTTGCGGGTGTTGATAGTGCATCACTAGCTTCTGCTCTTGGAAGTGAGGAGGTTATTAGAATAATGCCTAATACTCCTGCTCAAGTTGGTCTTGGTGTAAATGCTCTTTATAAGTCTAAAAGAGTTCATCAGGATAAATGGAAGTACTTCTGGGATGCCTTTAATACAAAAGGAATCAATACAGTCTTTGAGAAAGAAGATGATATCGATATAATCACTCCTTTTTCTGGTTCTGGTCCTGCATATTTTTTTGAAATAGCTCGTATTCTAATTTCTGATCTTGAAAGAAGAGGAATTGATAAGAAACTTGCACACCAAATGATTGCCGGTACAATAGAAGGTGCTGGGAGAATGCTAGTACAAAATGACGATGCACAAGAACTTCGTGAAAACGTTACATCAAAAAAAGGTGTTACATTTGAAGCCTTGGAATCTTTAAAAGAATCAAATTTAGAAAAAATATTTAATATTGCAATGGAGCGTGCTTATCAAAGAACGCTTGAATTAAAGGGAAATAAGTAATGAAGAAAGTTCTAGATAAGCTTCCCGAAGGCTTAAGAAATACTGCTTTTGTGCGTCTTTTTGGTCTTACAAAAGTTCCAATGATCTTTTGGTTAAGGCCGACTGTAATAGAATTAAGCGAAGAAGTTACTGCCATCAAGATTCCATTATCGAGAAGATCAAAGAACCATCTAAATAGTATGTACTTTGGTGCTCTTGCTTGTGGAGCTGATTTAGCAGGCGGATTTGCAGCAATGAAGAAAACGATGGATAAAGGAAAGAGAGTCTCTCTTGCTTTTAAAGATTTCCATGCGGAATTTCTAAAACGTGCTGAAGGGGATACTGTCTTTACTTGTAAGCAAGGTAAGGAAATCGACGAATTCGTTGATATGGTTCTAGCAAGTGACGAAAGACATAATCTTCCGCTTAAGATCACAGCAACTTGTCCAGATGTTGATGATGAGCCAGTTGCTGAATTTACAATTACTCTCTCTCTTAAAAGAAAGTCTAAGAAATAAGCTAGGCTGGGTTGGGTGAGTCGATGAAGACGCACTCAATCCCGTACTTTTCTTCAATCAAGTCTTTAAGCGCAAGAACACCAAATCTTTCTGTCGCATTATGGCCTCCTGCAAAGAAGTGGATTCCTTCTTCTCTGGATTCATGCCAGTCGTGCTCACTCATTTCTCCCGTAAGATAGGCATCTAACCCTTCGCGAACACAGTAGCGCCAATCTGAGTTAGCTCCACCTGTGATGATTCCCATCGATGAAATCTTTTCATCATTTGGTTCACTATGAATGATATCGTGATTTAATATATTTTTTAGGAGGTCTTTTAGCTCGCTTGGAGAGAGAGGTCTTTCAAACCTTCCTTGAAGACCTGTAGGCATTCCTTTGTGATCCCCATATGGTGCTAAGTCCTTTAGACCAAGCCTCTTTGCTATTCCAGCAGCATTACCATCCTCAAGATGAGCATCAAGAGGTAAGTGGTAACCAAATAGGTTAATATCATTTTTAATAAGAGGTTTAACTCTTTTTGCAAAGCTTCCTGTAACGGTTCTTACTCCATGAAATTTCCAGAATAGTCCATGGTGAACAATCATTGCATTTGCTCCCATTTCAACTGCTTTTTCAATTGAGTCACGTTGTGCTGATACAGCAAATGCAATTTTTGAAATCTCAGAACTACCTTCAATTTGAAGGCCATTTGGTCCATAGTCTTGGTAATCATAAATATTTAAATGATTATTTAAAAACTTTGCTAGCTCACGTGCTGAAACTTTTGCCATAAATGATATCCATACCTTTAATTATTGTGTTGGTTGGTTATCATTATCGCCTTGGTTATCGGAGAAATCAACTTTGAACTTTTGGAAGCCGCGCTTTGTCGTATTATCTTCTTCTTTTAGTACTGAAGCACGAATTTTACTAACAGTGTGGCGAAGTTCTTGATTTTCAGGAACTAATTTAAGAGCAACTTCAAACTCTTCCATTGCTTTGTCGAAGTTATTAAGTTGCATATATGCGCGACCAGCATTGATGTACGGGTATTCGCGATTTGTATATTTAGGGGCCTTCTTAGCAAGTTCATACCATTTGATTGATTCATTGATATGACCTTCATTTAAAAGTAGGGTTCCTAGATCGTTGTATGGAGCACCATATTCAGGATCGATCTCAATGGCCTTTAAGCAAAGAGATTTTGCTTCTTCGTTATTTCCCATTTGAGAGTTTACCCAGGCCATCAGTGTTAAGACTTCTGCCGTCTCTTTATGGCCACGTGCCTTTTCAAATAACTCTAGGGCGCCGGCCAGATCTTTCTTAGATACTAGAACGTGAGCTTGTGAAATATTTTGCTCATATTTCTCTTCTCTTTTTGCATTCATTCCAAGTATTGGCGCAGTCTTAGCATGTGCAAGATTTAAAATTTCTAATGTTTCAAGAAAGTAGAGTGGAGGATTAAGGCTGGCCTCATCTTCAAACTCATCTTCGTCAATCTCATCAACACGTCCGCCTTCAATCAAAGTAAAAGGACCTTTCTTGATAACTGCATGTGGTTTGATGACTTCTTTCTTTTCTTTGATATCAATTGCCTTAAGTAGACCCATACGAGGAGTGGCCACATCAAGTGATGATTTTTCAATAAGAACGAGGTGTAATTCTCTCGTGTACTTATAAACGAGATTAATTAATCTTGTGATTGTACCAACAACTTCTTCATCATTCTTTGGCCCAAGAGCAACAAAGCTTTCAATAAAGTTATTCATTATTCTAAGATTTTCTCTTCCTTGGCGGAAGTTATCTTGGTGAATGAGATTTAGTTCTCCAAAGTGACTTGGAATAATTAGTTCACAAACTAATTTCTCATATTCAGCGCTAAATTCTTGAATAACTACTCTAGCTTTAGGCGTTAGGTGAGTGTCACTCAATTCACATACTGCGTGAAGGATTCTTTCTACGTAACTTCTTGCTTGTGTTAGTTCACTTAACAGGATCTCTTGAACACTTGTCATATCTTCCCTTGATTTTTTCATATCTCAGTCCTTGAAATATGCACTTTCGGCATCATTATGTCTACGTTGCGACGCATCGTGCTCGCTCATTTAGTTACTTTATACACATACACGTTACGTGCCAATTTTCTTCTTTTTAAGTAATTGATTTTATTAGGCTAGAACTAGAATGGGGCCAAATTATCTGGCCCCAGTGTTTAAACTTTTGATGTATTTGTTCGTACTTTAGCTTCTATTCAATTGATTTTGTTTCGTACTTTAAAAGGTTTCCTTTATTATTGGCCTTATCATAGGCAGATGAAATTCTTTGGAAGAGATTTCCTGACTTTGAACCAATGGCCGCCTTACCTTTAAAGTTAAGTGAACTTAGGTTACGGTTCTTATTTTTATCGAACATATTCTTAAATGGATTTGCATCATTCTTTGTGTTCTTTCTTCTACTTGCGATTCCACGTCCACCAACAAAACTTGGTCCACGTCCACCGATATAGCTTAGACCTTTGGTTCCACCTGAAGCTGCTGTCGCTCCGGCTTGTGGTTCACCGCCACCGCCTGCTGAGGAGCCTCCGCCGCCTCCGCCGCCACCAGGGTTACTTCCACCACCACCGGCACCTTGTGCTAGGCCTCCACCTTCTGTAACAGTTGCACCAGAACCAAATCTTCCCTTAAGTCCTCCGCTTGGAGATGACTTTGTTACCGCTGTTGATGTATCAACATTAGCGGCAGTTGGGTCTGAAGTTGTTGAAGCTGCCGAACCAGTTGATTCTGTTGTATCTGTAGGCTGGTAAGCTTGGTTTGTTCCAAAGCCTCCAACATTATAGTCGCCAAAACTTGGGACATTTACAGCTGCACCAAATCCTGTCTGGCAATCTGGGTGAGTCGGGTTTGCTGTACAAAATTGCATATAAACATCTTCATTTTGATAAAAGTCTTCTGGTAGTTCAAGAGTGTTCATCCCTTCGATTTTTCCAATCGCTCCATCAATCATTTTCTTTTGTTTTCCAAGTTGAGAAACGGCCATGGTCTCTGCCGCTACTTCAACACCTGCTTCTGCTGCGATCTTATTCCCAGCTCTCTTTGCATTTCCATTTCTAAAGTAATTAAATCTTGATCCATCCAGTAGATTTCGACAAAGTACTTTTCCCTCGCCAATACCTGTCGTTAATTGACTTACATGTGTATCAAATTTTGAAATTGCACCATCTACTGGATTTTCACAAAATGCTGGATTATCTAAGAAGTCATCAACTGTTGGGATGGCCGCTGAGAAACCAGCGATGGCCGCTAGTCTTGCTGCTTGAATGGCGCGTCTGTTTTCTGCCATATCTTGTTGAGTGGCAAGGTTATCTTTTTGTGTTTTAAGCGCTTCCGTTGTCACATTTGAATTAGGGTCCATATTCATAAGCTTTTGCTGCTGCTCACTACGAAGTGATTGGGCCTCATATTGTTGGAATGTATTATTTGCAGCTGTTCCAATTTCCGCACTATTATGAGCTACGATAAGAGCTGAACACTCGTCATAATCAAGTGTTTCTAGTCCCGTTAGGTTACAAGTGATCTTGCCATCCATTGATGTTAACTTTTCAGGATTAATATATGGATCTTCTTGTTCTCTTCCTTCTTTAAAATTTTCACCAAAGACTGCTGCTAGTTGAGAACAAGCTGCAACTTTCTTTGCTGCTTTTGAAACTGTCACAGAAGGAATTTCCTGACCTCTTTTAGAATCGCCATGAAGACGTACTGTAAAAATTGCTACGGCCTTATTATAGTCTAGATCTGCACTTCCATTAGAGTAGATATCCTTTGAAATATCTTTCCAATCAGTTCCATTTGCAGCCTTTGCAAAGACTGCCTGACACTCTCTTGCAGCACTTGAACCACGATAAGCAACATCATCACTTGAGATATTTGAAATAACTAAATCATCCCAAGCGCTATTTGCGCATTCTTTAAACTTATCAGGGGTTAATGTCTCCCCATTAGCTGTCGAGTAGCATGTATTCCAAACTGTCTTATTATCATCGCTACCTGCCGCTTCTTCTCTTGCCGCTCTTGCTGCTCCTCTTGCAGCACTTTGTCCTGCAGCCTCAGCTGTTCCTGATATATCAAACGCTGTATTACATGAAGCCAATGATCCTGTACAAGTTGTCGTTTCTGTTCTTGTGACTGTCACATTATTATCGTCACCTTGTGGTCCATCTACTACGCCTTCAATAGGTGCTTTGGATGATAGACCTTGTTGTTCAATTTCATCAGGAGTTAAGCGAACTAATACTGTTTCACCAGTACCAGCGAGTGTTGTTCGTGCGAGATTTCCACCGCGTTGCTTGCAACTAGCTTGATTGAATTGTATGGGAGGATCTATTTCAACTTTTTGACCACTATTATTATAACAGTCTATACTGCCTAGATTTGCATATACGGTATTATTCAATAACCAAAGTATTGGCAGTAGATAGAATGATACTTTTGCAGTGTCGAATAGTTTTTTCATGTTCATAGTTATCTCGAAAGTTAAGTTATCCTTACTTAAATTATAAGTTCTAATCGGTTAATTATTGTTAAAAGTTGAGTATTTAAGCATGTTTTGGCCTCTTGAGGGGTGTTGCATTACTTAAGTACTTAAAAACCTGTTCATTTATAGTTGAGCAAGAGGTAAAATAGCCTTTGGCCACTTGCCAAGTTAAATGGCCAATTTTAAGATTTCAGTAAGTTAGAGGTGCTAAATATGAGTGAACAATTTGATGTAAATATTGAAAATTACGATGTGGAAGAATCTGTCTTTGATTTTATTGTGCAAGAGACTCATTTAGATTTTTTAGGGCATATGAATAATGCCACATATTTAGAAATTTATGAGCAGGCACGATGGGAGATGATCACTAAGAATAATTGGGGTGTTGGCCGTATCATGAAAGAAAAACGTGGCCCTGTTATTATTGAGATCAATATCAAATATAAGGCCGAGCTAACATTAAGACAGCCTATAAAGATTCATACGAAGATTATCGAAATTAAAAATCCAAAGGTCTTAACGATTCAGCAAGAAATGCGTGATCATGATGGTAAAGTCTATAATACGATTACTATGGATGTAGGGCTTTTTGATCTTAAGGCAAGAAAGCTTATCGCTGCTAATAGTGAATGGTTAGATGCAATTGGCTTAAAAAAGAAAAGTTTGTAAGTTTTACTCAAAACTCATGCTAGAAGCTCAATTGTGATAAATAGTTTAAAACTATTTAGGGAGCCAGTATGAAGATTTTAGCAGTATTATCAGTTCTATTTATTTCACTTAGTGCACAAGCTTTTTCTGTTCAAGGTGAGCTTAAAGAAGTTAAGGTTGGAATGCTTGGAACAGCGATTCCTATTAAAGTTATCAAGACTCAGGATGAAACTCTTGTTGTAGACTTTAAACAAGGAAATTACCTTGAAGAATGTTCTAACGGAGAATATGAATTAACTCAGGTTACTTCAAATGATGTTGAAGGTTATAATAGCTTCTACGTTGAAGAATTAAATTGCCTTGATTAGGCCAAAAGTTTTTTAAAGAAATGATCATATATATGCTGTGAGTTTGCTTTCACTTCATCTAAGAAAGTAAGCTCACGCATCTTTTCATGCTCTAATAATTCACAGAAAATTTCGTATGTATATTGCTTGTGATATTTTGCGGAAATCTTAGCGTAACTAATATGCCATGCTTCAGGAGCAACTCCTCCAAGATCCTCAAGATATGGCCTATAGTAAGAATAGCTTTTTTGCTCTTCAATTTGCTTATTTAGCCATTGGCCAAATTCATAAAAAGGTCCATCTTTTTCAAATTCAGAAGGTATGAGTTGGATATGATAACCTTGTGGCCAGCTATTTCCATCAACGACATCTAGCTCTGTTCCCCAATGATGACGTGAAGTTCCTGGTAGGGCAGACCAGTTAATAATGCTTTTTACAATTTCATGGGAAGATAATTTCTCAACGTCTAGCTCAACACCTTCACGATTATAGATCGGTCTTTTACCTTCACACTTTTCGTTCCAGATCCTTAATTGATCTTCAAAAGAGCGAAATGAGCTTGTTACATAAAAATCAATTCCATTTTCATGGGCGTATTTCTTAAATTCTTGAAAGTCATTATATGAGTCTTTGTGAAAGTAGCGCTTAATTGATTCATCAAAGATAAGATGATCTTTGGTCATACCAAATAGAACTTCCTTGTTAACATTACTCATAGTTTTCCTAATCTATCTATTCTTCAAATAATTTCTTTAGTCCTGACTGAACATAGCGATGTGAGATAACTTTAAAAATTGAGACGGACTTATCTTTAATAATATCGTTATCACCGTAATCATAGCGCTTCTTTGAATCGCCATCACCAGCTCCTTGTCCATAACTTAAAACTTCAGAGCTTGAGTCATTACTAAACTTCCACTTACTACCAGTGCTTTTCTTATTTGATCGACGCGTATTTTGTTTTCTCACAACAAGAGACTTCTTTGCTGGAGAGTTTTTCTCTACACTAGTTAGCGCATTTTGAAATGATGAATCTGTTGGCCTAAGACGAGCAAATTGTTCACCTGCTCCGGCACCATTAAAGATAGCAACATTATTATTTCCACTTTTTGCAAGGTCTCTAGCTATTTTATCTGCGACTTTATCAAGACTAACACCTGTTGATTTTGCAAAAGGTCCTTCGATTTTCTTCTTTAATGCCTGTATCGTCTTTCCTGCCATAGCAGCTGTTTTATCTGAAGTGCTAGCATTGTATGTTCCACCGTTTCCTTGAAGGGCTTCATTTGCGACTCTTACACCTTCTGAAGCATCAAGTCCTCCAAGTGCTCCACTTAGGGAACCAGGTGATACAGAAACTGTCATACAAGCGTTTTCACCCTTATTATTTTTTAACTTACGACACTGACATTCGCGGTCAAATTTCCCGTCTTTAAAAATACAGCCTTCTGGATTGCTACTTTTTGCAGCTCGACTTGAATCACTTGTTGCCACAAACTTACCAAAGTAACGATTCCAGTATGCTTGACATGTATTAGACTTTTCTCGATTAGGATTTCTATTTCCATCAGAAGTATAACAGTAACAAGGAGGGTTACTTAAATCATCTCTTCCATCTGGACAGAATGAAGCAATGGACTTCGTGTACTTCTCTTTTAAGATCTTTACTTGTTCAACATTTGATTCTGCATCTTGTTTATTCTTCTTTGCCTGTGAAGAGACGAGGAGGGCTGATGGAACAGTCACTGCAGAGCTTACAAGAACTCCACATGGGTTATTAAAAACACCTTTCCATCCCGCTAGGGAATCTAGTTTAGTAAAGGAATCCTTAAATGAGCCACACGCTGCAAAGCCTGTGCTCCACATCTCCATGACAGCTACACCCGCTGCTGCTGTATACCCTAAGGCCAGTGTCTTAAATTGCTTTGCTTGCTTGGCCGAAACTTCAGCAACATATTGCTGCTCTTTTTCTAACATATCGTATGCGGCCATTTGTGCATTCTTCATGGTTTCAGCATTACTAGAGATCTCTTCATATTCAGCTTTCATCTCATCTGTTTTCTTCTTTACATCTTCTTGATTCATTTTCGTTTGATAGAAGCTATAAAGTGAGACACCACTTAGAACGAGACATGACTTACATGTATCATTATTTTCTTCAGTTTGTTCTTGAGTTTCACTTTTATCGGGTGGATTTTGCTGTTCACCTTCTGCAACTTGCTCTGGTTGTTTTGGTTCTTCTACTGGCTTCTTTGTTGAGTCAGCATCTGTTGGTTTGTTATCTTCACTAAACCAATCAGAGTTTGCGATTGCGACAGTCGCAGATGTTACGGCCGTAACAATACCCCAAGCTTCAGAAAAGCCAGTGAGGAAGTTTCCATCTCCAGTGTCTTCTGCTTCACCGCCTGTTACTCTAGCAGAGCCGTCCTCTGCTAATTCTTCAACGGCCTTGGCCTGGCGCTCATCTGCTGCATTCTTCATACACTCTTGTCTTTGGGCCTTGCCTTCGATCTTTTCACATTTCGTGAACTCATCTCGGTTCTTGATTGAGCCTTCTGTGTACATACAGCGATTTAATGTTCGATTGAATGTTTGTCCAGTAGGGCACGACTTTGAGGAAGCAAAGATATCAAAGTGCCCAAGTGCGAAACTTAAAAATATGAACGTTAGAATTATGCCTTTCATTTTTACTTGTCCCTTTTTTTTAGGGTATAAATCTAGTTACTTAAGTAGTATAACAGCAAAGCTTGGTCTTATGATAGTAGGGAAATGAGGAGTACCTACTTTAAGTATCTGAAAAGATAGAGGTTTTGATATGAAGACAGCTGGATTAATACTGATAATGTCGATTTTTGCTAGCCTTAAAACATTGGCACTACCAATGGATGAGCTAAAAACAGGAGATATTCTACTTTTAGATATGGACTGCTTCAGCTGTGAGTTAATTGAGAAACAAACCAATGGGCCATTTTCTCATTCTGGTATTATTTTAAAATATGGAACGAAAGTATATGTGGCCCAATCTCTTGGGATTGTTCATCATCTACCGCTTGCAAAATTTCTTCGCTATACAAATAAGCCAGTTCAAGTTGTAAGACCTAAGTTTATAAACTTCACAAAGAGAAGAGCTCTTTTAGAAAGTTATCAAAATGATTTCTTAAATATGCCATTTGACCATGAATACACTTGGGATGATGATAAGCTTTATTGCTCTGAATTTATCTATAAGCTTTTAAAGAGTGTTTATGCAATTGAGAACTTTGCGCCAAAACCGATGCGCTATGATGTAAATGAAGATGGTTGGCGCCGCTACTTTGGTGGAAATGAGCCTCCACATGGTCAACCTGGACTATCACCAAATGATTTTTATCGCTCAAGTGACTTTGTAGAGATGGGGCCGCTATACTAAGGTGTGGATAAGTTTAATAAGGCCCATTTAGATAGTGACCATTTTCAATTAGCACCTAGCTTGCAAGAGCTTGTGGCAAAGGCCCTTGATTTAAGTTCAATTGATATTCATCGAACTTTAGAAGTAGGCTGTGGTCAAGGTTTACAACTGTCTTCTTTTGAATTCTTTGAAACTTTGGGCATCGACCGATCGCAAGAGGCGATTAAGAAGGCATCTCAAAACTTTCCACAAGGCTCCTTTAAATGTTTATCAAGTCTTTCACTTAATGAATTAGAAGGTGAGTTTGATCTCATTTTAGACTCTCATCATATTCATTATCTTTCATCTAAGGATGATATTTCTCATTACTTAGAAAACGTATTTCAAAAGTTAAGTGTAGGCGGGCTCTTTTGTATGGAGGCCATGGTTTCACATAAGAAGATGTTACTTGAGAATATGGAAGTGACTGTATTAGATTTTATGGAATATGAAAGACTATTTATTAATAAAGGATTTAGAATTCTTTATTTAATGATGCCTACAGGACGTAAAATAATTGCAGATAAAAAAAGAAAGGCCGCTCTTTCGAGCGACCCGGATGTCTTACTGGTCATTGCTACTAAGGAAGACGTAGCAAATTGTATTGAAAATAATTGATTACTCCTCGTCATGTGGTGTTCTTGCGATTTCTAACTTCTTTCCTCTCTTTGGTGCATCTCCACCAAATCTTTCAACATATAGAAATTTGATATCTTGTGCTGTTAAAGTATCACCATTCTTAAGTCTGATCTCGCGACCATCTTTAAGATCTGCTAAGTTTCCAAAAGTCTTGCGGATATTTGAGATTGAGCTGATATCGAGAAATTCTCCTCTGTAAGTCTCAACTGCCATTCCACGATCAAGTTTCTGTACTTGCTCAGGCGTGATTCTCTTCATTGTTCTTGCGTGAACTCTTTCTTGGATTGTTATTGATAACATAACTAATCCTAAAGTGATGTAAAGTGCTCTCCTCATTGTACTTTTCATATTGGCCTCTTTTCCCTAATGGTTCGCTCTTCCTGAAGCCGTCAGCTTTAAACTTCCTGTTTAATAGCTTTGTTGCCAATATAAAAGCATGAACTGTGCCAAGTTTGAACACGTACATTCAACTACTTACGCTGGTGCAAAAGTGCTTAAAGGGTTCCTTTTGGCCCTATAGGATAGTAAAAAGGCCCCAATTTGGAGCCTTTTTGTTATTTGAAATATATTTGAGGAATTTTGATTATGCCTTTAGGCAATCTTGCGCTTCTTCAGGGTGCTCTTTGCATTCTTCTTTCTTTTCACAAAACATGCAATCTTCGCCAATGATTTTTCCAAGTCCACCACAAGAGCCTTGAAGCTTACGATTTGAAAGGATGACACCTACTGCCATTCCCGTAATCGAGATAGCAAGGACAGCAAAAGTAACAAAAAATAACTTAATATTTGAATCCATAATGTCTCCGTATCAGAGTGTTTTACTTGGTTATCTTATCAAATTCCTCTGTCGATGTCTCTAAATACTTTCCTGAACCATCGTCAGAACGATAGATGAAGAACGCTTTCAATTTATTTTTTTTAGCATAGGCAATGGCCTTCTCTTTACCCATTGCCATTAAGGCCGTGGCCCATGCATCTGCATCCATACATGTCTCTGAAACAACGCTCACTGATGCAAGTTGTGATGCAACAGGTGCTCCGGATTTGAAGTTGATCGTATGTTGATAGCGTTTGCCACCTTCTTTAAAAAAGTTTCGGTAATCACCAGAAGTAGCTAGAGCAACGTCTTTCATTGTTACGACACGAACGACGGGATTGCCGTCTTTATTAGAAGGGGACTCGACTCCAATTTTCCACGGTCTTGTAAGGGATTCTCCCATTGTTCGTACTTCGCCTCCCACTTCTACTAGGGCATTTCGTATTCCTTGAGACTTCAATAGTTCAATTAATGCATCAACCCCGTAACCTTTGGCAGAAGCAGATAAGTCTAAGTAGACTCCATCAACAGACTTCGTAAGAGTATTGCCATCTAGTTTGATTTTCTCATAACCAACTTTCTCTTTTGCAGCTAGTACATCAGACTGTGATGGAATCTTTCTCTTCCCATTTGGACCAAAACCCCAAAGGTTTACAAGAGTTCCTATTGTTGGATCGAAAGTACCATCTGTCTTTTTCGCTACATCAAGTGCATGCTCAAGAGTTCTCTTAAAGTCATTGCCTGGGAAGAATTTCTCATCTTTACTCATTTTGTTAAATAATGAGATCTCTGAGTCGCTTATATATGTACTCATGGCCTTGTTGACTTCATCGAGACGAATTTCAACATCTTTTTTTAGCTTTAATTCATTGTATCCCTGTGGTGCAATAAATTTTATGTTGTATATTGTCCCCATAGTTGGGCCAGAAAGGCGATAGAATTGTAGTTTATCGCTCTGACAAGATGAGAAAGTAGTTAAGGCGATTAAAAAGATCGCCAAATTAAATATAAAGATTCTGTTAAGTTTCATTAGTTAAAAGCCTGACCCTCAAGAATTTTTCTTTCGCTTTCAAGATCGCGCTTGTCGGCCTTTTCTTCACTGAACTTTTCACCATAACGCGCCTTAAGTTTTGTGATATTGCGCTCCATTACGTCTTCAAACTTAATTCCTAGCTCATCACCAACAATTGCCATATACCAGAAAAGATCTCCTAGCTCTTCCGCAAGATTAACGCGGTCAAGTTCCTTACCGTAGAATATATGCTTCTTTAGAGCATCAAGGAATTCACCTGCTTCTGTTGAAATACCAATTCCAGCGTGAAGAAGTCTTTTAACTCCATCGTCTAAAAGACGTGTGTTCATCGCATCAAAGTCTCTTGATTCCGTTCTGATTGCATCACTCATATATTTTCTTGAGTCCATAAATTCTCCTGTTATTTTTTGTGTGGTGAAGCCGACTTTATCACTTTAATTTTTATCTAGTCAAAGCTTGCCTGTGCAAAAAGAAAACTTCACGAACTGTTAAGATATAATGTATATTAAGACGCCTAAATTATTAATTTGTAGTAACTGCAAAGCAGTAAAATGGATTTTATCAAATGGAAAAATTCGACTTTTCAACCCTCTCTAGTTCAGACATTTCTTACATCGACTCTCTCTATGAACAATACGAAGCAAACCCTCAAGAAGTTGAGGAGAGCTGGCGTAACTTTTTCCTAGGTTTTGAGTTTGGTGCAGGTAAGGGATCAGCTAGTGGCGGAGATGTCAGCGATGAAAAACTTCGCAAGGAATTCAACGTATTTAGACTTATTCAATCATTTCGTTCACGTGGACACTTACTATCGGATACAAACCCGATTCGTCCAAGAATTGATCGTCATGCCCATATTTCTTTAAAAGATTACGATTTAACTGACTCTGATTTAAAAGAAGTATTTACTTGTGGTGAGTTTGTTGGCCTAGGAGCAACGACTCTTCAAAATATTATGGACCACATGATGAAGCTTTACTGCGGAAAGATCGGTGTTGAGTATATGCACTCAGATGACACTGAAATGAGACGTTGGTTTAGAGAAGAATTTGAAAGCACATATTTAAAGAAAGAATTTACAGTTGATAAGAAGAAACGAATTCTTCACAAACTGAACGAAGCTAATGTTTTTGAAAACTTTCTTCAAACAAAATACACAGGTCAAAAGAGATTCTCACTAGAAGGTGGAGAGTCGACAATTCCTGGACTTGATGCCGTTATCAATGAAGGTGCAAGACTAGGAGCTAAAGAATATATTATTGGAATGGCCCACCGTGGACGTCTAAACGTTCTTGCCAACACTCTTGGTAAAACATATGAGTATATCTTCTCTGAATTTGAAGGAAACTCTGTTGAACAAGCTGAAGGTGAAGGTGATGGTGACGTTAAATACCACATGGGATTTACTTCTGTAACAAAAACAGAAGACGATAAAGAAGTTTATTTAAAACTTCTACCAAATCCATCTCACCTTGAAACAGTATCTCCTGTGGCAACTGGTTATGCTCGTGCACAAATTGATATTGCTTATGAAGGTGATGAAAGTAAGATTATCCCAATTGTCATTCACGGTGATGCGGCCGTAGCTGGTCAAGGGATTGTTTACGAAACATTACAAATGTCGGAACTTCCTGGTTACCGAACAGGTGGGTCGATCCACTTTGTAATTAATAATCAAATTGGTTTCACGACTGACTTTACAGATGCACGTTCATCTCATTACTCAACATCTGTAGCAAAGATGTTAAATATTCCAGTTATTCACGTTAATGGTGACTGCCCTGAAGACGTTGTTTACGCTTGTCAGCTTGCTGTTAAATTCAGACAGAAGTTTAAGCGTGATGTTTTCGTTGATATGGTTTGTTACCGTAAGCACGGTCATAACGAAGGTGATGAGCCGAAATATACTCAACCTGAACTTTACGGGATGATTTCAAAGCATAAGAATCCTCGTGAAATGTATATTGAAGAATTAGCAGCTAGTGGATCAGTTGATCGTGCTGTTGCAAAAGAGATGCAAAAAGAATTTAAAGACCTTCTTTCTGATCGTTTTAATAATGTTAAACAAAACGAAATTCCAAAGAAAGTACCAGGTCCACATAGAGAGTGGGGAGATCTTCGTTTTTCTAAATTAGAAGACTTTTTAAGCTCACCTGAAACTGCTGTTGAAAAGAGCGTTCTAGATAATATTATTTCATCAATAACTTCAACTCCTGAAGGCTTTAAGACTTTAAGAAAAGCTCAAAAGCTTCTTGATCAAAGAAAGGCAAGTTATGAGAATGATGAAATTGATTGGGCACTAGCAGAGCTATTTGCTTACGGTTCAATTCTGACAGAAGGAAATGATGTACGCTTTTCTGGTGAAGACGTTATTCGTGGGACATTCTCACACCGTCACGCAAAAGTTTTTGATGAGAAAACAAATGAAGCATACTGTGGCCTAGAACACCTAACAACTGGTCAAGGTGACTTCTATATCTATAATTCACTTCTATCTGAATATGCTGTACTTGCTTTTGAATATGGTTATTCTCAAGCAACGCCACATGCGCTAAATATTTGGGAAGCACAATTTGGTGATTTCACTAATGGTGCTCAAATTGTTATCGACCAATTCATCTCAGCTGCAGAAAGTAAGTGGAGAAGAATGAGTAACTTAGTTATGCTTCTACCACACGGTTATGAAGGAGCAGGACCTGAGCACTCTTCTTGTCGACCAGAGAGATTCTTACAACAATGTGCTGAAGAAAATATGGTTATTTGTAATATTACAACTCCAGCAAATATGTTCCATGCTCTAAGACGTCAGCTTAAGTGGGAATTTAGAAAACCACTGGTTGTTTTCACTCCAAAATCTCTTTTAAGACACCCGCTTTGTCAGTCTAAAGTAGAAGACTTCACAAGTGGCAAGTTTGAAGAAGTCGTTGATGATTCTTGGGTGAAAGCTAAAGATGTTAAGAAGGTTCTTCTTTGCTCAGGTAAAGTTTATTACGATCTACTTAAGCATCAGCAAGAAAATGACCGTAAAGATGTGGCCATTGTTCGTCTGGAGCAATTATACCCGCTACCAACAACTAAAATTAAGGAAATCCTTGATAAGTATCCTGATGCAACTCACCGTTGGGTCCAAGAAGAACCATCGAATATGGGAGCTTGGATGCATTTAAATCGTTGGCGTGATACTTTTAGAGATATTGATTGTGTATCAAGAAAAGCTTCGGCTTCTCCAGCAACAGGATATGCTTCGGTACACGTTAAAGAACAAGAGACTATAGTAGAAAAAGCTTTTAGCTAAAAAATAAATAAGGATAAAAAATGGCAATCGTAAAAATTACTATTCCACCAATTGGAGAATCAATCACAGAAGTAGCTCTTGGAGAGTGGCTTGTTGCTGATGGAGACTTTGTAAACGAAGGTGACGAACTTGTTGAAGTAGAATCAGACAAGGCGACACTTCCTCTTCCTGCTGAAGAAAGTGGTGTAATCAAGATTATCGCTGAAGAAGGTGCAGAGCTTGAAATTGGTGCCGTAGTTGCTGAGCTTGATACTTCAGCTTCTGCTCCAGAACAAGGTTCAAGTGATGATGCTCCAACTTCAACTGAAGCTCCTACAACTCCAGCCGCAAATGCAGCTGAAGGTGGAGATAAGAATTATCCATCTCCAGCCGCTTCAAAGATCCTTGCTGAAAAAGGAATTGATGCTTCAAGTGTAAATGGAACAGGGAAAGATGGCCGCATAACAAAGAATGATGCAGTAAATGCAAAAGCTTCTAAACCAGCTTCGGCTCCAGCTGCAAAAGCTGCTCCAGCTCCTGAAATTGAAACACAAACACCAATGGGTGGAGCAAGTAGAGGAAAAGAAGAAGTAAAAATGAAGCGTATCCGTAAGACAATCGCTAAGCGTCTTGTGGAAGCTAAGAATACAACGGCAATGCTAACAACTTTTAATGAAGTTGATATGTATAACGTGATGGAGCTTCGTAAGAAGTATAAAGATGCTTTCAAAGATAAGCACGATATCGGACTTGGGTTCATGTCTTTTTTCACAAAAGCATGTACAAAAGCTCTTATGGAAATCAAAGGTGTTAACGCACAGATTGATGGTGAAAATATCATCTATCACGACTATGCAGATGTTGGTATCGCGGTATCAACTCCAAAAGGTCTAGTTGTCCCAGTTATTAGAAATGCTGAAAGCTTAAGTCTTGCCCAAATTGAAAAAGAAGTAAGAAGACTTGCTCTTAAAGGCCGTGATGGGAAGCTTACAGTAGACGAAATGACTGGTGGAACATTTACTATCACTAATGGTGGTGTTTTTGGTTCAATGCTTTCAACACCAATTATTAACGTTCCTCAATCTGCGATTCTAGGAATGCACAATATTGTTGAAAGACCAGTAGCAGTTAACGGTCAGGTTGTTATTCACCCTGTAATGTATCTTGCACTATCTTATGACCACAGAATTATTGATGGTAAGGAATCAGTAACATTCCTTAAGATGGTAAAAGAGATGTTAGAAGATCCTGCTAGAATGCTTCTGGATATCTAATTTAAAATTTAATTTTTTAAGGAATAAATATGAGTAAAGAATTTGATGTTGTTATAATTGGTTCAGGTCCTGGTGGATATATCAGTGCTGTTCGTTGTGCACAACTAGGAATGAAAGTAGCGATCGTTGAAAAATACGATACTCTTGGTGGAACATGCCTAAATGTTGGTTGTATCCCATCAAAAGCATGGCTTGATTCAAGTGAGAAGTATCATGAAGCAGTTCATGAGTTTGAGGCACACGGAATCACAACTGGTAAAGTTAAGGCCGATCTAAAAAAGATGGCAGAACGTGTCGCTGGTGTTGTCGCAGATACTTCAGGTGGTATCACATACCTTATGGGGAAAAATAAAGTTGAAACTTTCCATGGGTTTGGATCATTTGTAGATGCTCACACTCTTAAAGTTGAAGGTGAAAAAGAGGAAACTCTTAAGGCAAAAAACTTTATTATTGCAACAGGTTCAAAGCCTGCAACAATTCCTGGAATCGAGATCGATAAAGAAAGAATCATTACAAGTACAGAAGCTCTTAAGCTTGAAACTCTTCCAAAGCACTTCATCGTAATTGGTGGGGGAGTTATTGGACTTGAGCTTGGTTCAGTTTTCCTAAGACTTGGATCAAAAGTTTCTGTTGTTGAATATGCTGATTCAATTCTTGCAACAATGGATAAAGACTGCTCAAAAGAGATGAGAAAAGTTCTTAAGAAGCAAGGAATGGAATTCTATACAGGTCACGGTGTAACTGAAGTTGTTAGAAAAGGCGCAAAAGTTCACGTTAAGGCCAAAAACAAAAAGAATGAAGAAGAGATTAAACTTGAAGGTGACTACTGCCTAATGGCCGTTGGACGTCGTCCATATACTGACAAGCTAGGTCTTGAAAATGCTGGTGTAAATCTTGATGAGCGTGGACGTGTTGTTACTGATGATCATCTAAGAACTAACGTTTCTCATATTTATGCAATTGGTGACGTTACAACAGGGCCAATGCTTGCGCATAAAGCGGAAGAAGAAGGTGTTGTTTGTGCTGAGATCATTGCTGGTCAAAAGCCACATATCAATTACAACCTTATTCCTGGTGTCGTCTACACTTGGCCAGAGGTTGCTTCAGTTGGTGTAACAGAGCAAGAGCTTAAGTCGAATAAGACTCCTTATAAATCTGGGAAGTTTCCATTTAAAGCAAGTGGACGTGCTCGTGCCTCAAATGAGTCTGATGGTTTCGTAAAGGTTCTAGCTGATAAAGAAACAGATGAGATCCTAGGAGTTCATATCGTAGGTCCACGTGCTGCAGACTTAATTGCTGAAGCTGCAACAGCAATGGAGTTTAGAGCTGCTGCTGAGGATATCGGGCGCATTTGTCATGCACACCCGACTTATTCTGAAGCATTCAAAGAAGCTGCTCTTGATGCCTTTGATAAAAAACCTCTAAATATATAGTGCGGCATCTTAGCGAAGCTAAGATTTGACGCACTATAGGCTCCCCAGCACTTTAGCTAAAAAAATATATTCAACAAGCCGACGTTTATGTCGGCTTTGTTGCCTCTGGAGCTATGGGAAAGTCTCTCTTTCTTATCACCCCACTTGAAAGCTCATAACTCCCATCCACAAAAATCTTACGAATATAGCATCCATCAATTTGCTTACCTTCACGTCGCATGGAAATGATTTGTTGAACGTTAGTATCAAGCTCGCTACTTTTTATTGTTTCTAAGTTGTCACTAAAGTGGATTGTGCGAGGAGGGTTTTGAAGTTCAATGGTAATCTTCTCTTCCTCATCAAAATAAGCTCTTAGGCCTTCTTTGTCTGCAAACCAAGGCTTTCTATCATTTATTATCATAAGGTCGTCAGCGCTTGAGCTGAGGTGGTTTAAAGATACGATAGCTTCACTGTCTCTTCGCTTGCTAAAAAAGTAACTCATTGGATTATGTCTTGGCATAATAAGTTTCGTAAATAATTCTTTATGCTTATATGCGTGGCCTAATCGGTTAATTAGTTGTCCGTGTGCCTCTATGGCGATAATAGGTGAGTCAATAATTTCTAAGATTTCCTCAAGTGCATCACATACAGGAAAGTAGAGAAAGATATAGTCTGGGCGATATTTTTCGACATGAGTCTTTCTAAAGTAGTCGTTTAAAAAGATATGTTTTGATGAATCCAGAATATTGATGGCGTAGTCAATTCTCTCTTTTACTGGCTCGATACTTACTATCGTTATTTTAGGAAAATAGGCCTGGGCCACAAATGCCATTTTGCAATAGGATGCTCCAATATCACAAATGGTAACTTCCTCTCCATTACTTCTGGATTGTACTTCTTTTAAAATCTCATAAAAATCCAATAGAGATGTATTGATCGCCTCTTCTTTTAGGCCTTGAAGGTAGAGGTTATCTTGATCTTGTGAATGGCCATTATTTAGTTGAGACTCGATTTCAGAGACCTTATTTAGGTCAAAACCAACTATTTTTGCCAATTTTATTTCGTTTTCTATATTGTTCATAAATTTTTAAAATAAGTATTTTCAGTCACTTAGTAACTAGTTCTAGGAAAACTTGATAACTATACTAAACAAATTGAATATAAGCCTTTGTTATTATTAAACTTTAATTAATATCTTACCGATATACTAAGAGTAGTAAAAGAGGATGACTTTGAAAAAGATTATTATTGCAGACACATTAACAGATTTTAGGGAAGTTGATCTCAACGATCTCTATGTTGAGGCGTTGTCTGGAGTCGTTTTTTCAAATCAATATGCTTTTGATTCTGGAAAGGGAATATGGAGTCATTTAAGTGAGCACCAGATTCCTGATGTGGTAAGAAAGGCCCTGCAAAAATCTCCTACAGATTTTGATTGTCCTGAAACTTCGCCAGAAGGTATGGCCATCATCCAAAAAGTTGAAGCACCAAGTACAGACCAAAATGAGTTAGTAGCTATTATTTCTAGGCTAATTAAAGAAGAGGTTGGTCAATTACGTGATGAAATGTCTGTAAAGGTGGAAGCAGTTGAAACACGTATTGGTGATGCGATTAAGAATATTCCAAAATCAGCAGCTCGTGAAATAGAAGATAGTGGAGTCGATGCCGTTGAGTACAAGAAAAAGTTTGAAGCATTAAAAGTTAAATATAAGAATCTTTCTGTAGAAAATAAATTGGCCAAGAAGAACCTTTCTAAGGTTATTGCTAAGGCCAAGGCCTTAAATGCTAAACTTGAAGTTGCAGAAAGAGAGCTTGAACACTTCAGAGAATATTCATTAAAAGCTTCTCAAACTCCTACAAATAATGTGGAAGAAGAAGTTTTAGAAGTTACGAATGAAACACAAGAAGTTAATCATCCTGAAGAAGACTTAAAGCCAAAGATTAATATGATCTCTCAAGATGTTCTCATCAGTGACGGCCCAGTTATTGACGAGACTGATGCGAGCGAAGAAGTAACTGGTGAATTTGATATTTCAAGTGGAGGACTAGAGATGGCCTCTTCTAGTCGAGCCCAATCAGATGATGATGAGCTTGAAAGTCTTAATCTAGAAGGCCTTAAAAGTGGTAAGTCTTATGAAATCTCAAATAAGAAGACTTGGTTATATGATACAGGTGCTGGAGTTGTCGGTCCTCTTCGTTTTGATGAGATGCTAGAAGATCTTATCAAAGGAAATATTAAAGGCGACACTCTTGTGAAAAAGAAAGTTGGAGCTTCTTGGGTTCCTTCAAGAGACTGCCTAGAGCTAAATACAAAAGCAGAAAAGATCTTCGATGATCCGCAAAATCCAGAAAATAATAAATACTTAATAGAAAGAACTGAATATCGCGTTGGCCTACAAGAAATTGTTTCGTTCTCTATCCGCGGAGTTCAAAAAGAATTTAAAGGTTATTTAACGAACCTTTCTTTAAGTGGTGGCTTTATTGAAGTGACACAATTTGAAGATGTCTTTACGCAAGATTCAATGGGAACAATCTTTATCTCAGAAGGCCGCTTCGAAAGAGCAATTGCAATTGATTTTACAATTATGCGTACAAGTGCACAAAAGAGACCTAAAGGCCTTGGTATACGTTTTGAAGCAGTTTCAGATACAGTCTTAGAAGTTATTGGTGAGTGTATGCTAGAGATTCTCAATAACGACGATCAAAATAAATCTGCTGCATAAATTTCGCATCGAATAAATCCTGAAATTAATGTTTCTAATAATGAGCTTGATTAAGTTGAATGTTAAGTTGATAATATTAGAATAAAGAAATGGTGGTTCGGGCGGGACTTGAACCCGCACGGGGTTGCCCCCACTGGATTTTAAATCCAGATTGTCTACCAATTCCAACACCGAACCGTTAATTGCGTTTTAAGATTTTGGACTATAATGTGTATATTTGTCAATTCAAAAAAACTACTAAATTCATTTTTCTTTTACTTGCCTTTACTATAATTGGTTGTGCAACAAAAAAAATTGTACTTCCGACGAAAGAAGTTAACCCAAGTTGGTTTGATGCAGGTGAGAAATTTTCCTACAAAAACTATGAAGGTAGAACAATTGGTCATCTATTCTTCGACTTTGCACCACAGATTGATGTAAAAAAACGCCTTGTTGACGTTTTTATTACAACGCCCCGTGATAGTGCCTTCCAATATGACATTGATCTTGTGAGTGGCCGTCTCTACAAAGAAAGAAATTATTGTAAAACTGAAGATATCTGGAAAAATTATTCCTCATCTATTAATAGGCCAAACTTTTCTTGGGCCTATATACCAAGGCTACTTGGAAGCAATGGAAGACCTCAACGAGTTGCAGTATTTGGCGACTTGAAATATCTCGTTGATGGCAAGTTTCCAAATGAAGAAACAATTCAGGTTCAAGTTATAGGTGGTGTTATCCTTAAGAGTTGCTTGAGTGGTTTATGTGACTTGAGAAACCAGTGGGACTCAGAGGTTATTTTGATAGCAAAGAGTATGCTTGATGAAGATCTTACTAAAGCATATGGGCTTAATTCGTTAAAGAAATATGTTGATTGGGATTATTTTAAAGCATTCCTTGAAAATTCAATGGGTCACAATGATATCGGTCGTACATCAAAAGGCGCTTATCGCTTAGAGTCTCCAATTCTACCAACTAGAGCTTTAAAATACGTCATTAACTCAGGACATTTATTTACAAATAAAGAATTAGCAACCCTAAGAAACTCATGCCAAAGTGTTTATGATAAGGCCTTAAGGGTATTTAAGTCTAAAGAGGGAATCGCTAAGAGATTTCAAAATTATCATAAGAATTATTGGAATAAATTTTTAATTTGTCGTAAATATGTCCGCCACTTTAATATTAAGAATCAGATGAAAGAACATTGGTTAATTGAATATTTAAGTGCATTTGAATATGCAACTGATTCTGGTTATTATTACAATTGTCGAAGTCGCTCATGGGTTAGAAATATCAGAGACTCTAAAGGGGAGTTTGTTGTGGATTCAGCAAAGGAGATTAGAGGCTGCAATGATAGGGAAGTAATGGGAGCATTTCCATCTGCTATTAGTTTACTAGCTTCTTTGGCCAATGCAAGTGCTCCACACTATCGTTATATTGAATATGATAGTGGTGCAGACACATTCAATCAAAAGATTTATAATTGGGTATGGTTCAACGGTAAGAAATTGAGTTGTGATAATTCTAAAGTTAAACAAGTCTTTCCAGTTGATGTGAAGTTTAAATTAAATTAGGTTTTAAATGAAATTTATCAATATATTAGATTCTATTCGTATTTTATCAAAGTCTGAGTTTGCTCTTGAAGCATTTAGACTCAAAGACAATGATCATATTGTCTTTAATAGTTTAACTTGTCTTGATTTAATGAATTCGCAGAAAATTAAAGATGAGTTAAATCTCTTTAACGGAAGATTCTTACTTATTTATCAATTTCAAAACTTATTGGAACACAAAAGATACTTCTATGGAATTAGCCTGAGCTATGGGCAAACAATGTCTTCGTATGGACACTTGTTTAATGCACTAACTTGGCATGAAGCTGAAGTAAATCGAAACTTTGGAATTCATTTCTATCAAAAAGAAGATCGTATTCAAGAAGAAATTATCACTCCTCAAAAAAAGTATCGTTTTGAAAAGGATTCAGGCTCTAGTGAATTATGTAATACTTACTTTAAACAGGCTTCTCTTAGAGGAGAAGGTGTTGAAGTAAGCTTACAAAAGTTTTTAAATCCTGCTTCTAAATCAAAGATGATCTTTGATGTGGACTCTGATAAAGTTGAAAACTCTATTTTTAAATTTCACTTTGATAATCATATAAGCTTTGAAAAAAATATTGAAACAATGACTATTGAAAACGCCATCAACTCAATGTTGGGGACAAGCTTTTCAAATCGTCTAATGGCCTCGTTATTACTTTATGAATTTGATGAATATGTAAATCATAAAAATAAGCGCACAGACTTAAATATTCAAAGAATGTTTACGTTTGAAGTTTTTAGCGCATTAGAAAATATTAAATGCCTTGAAAAGACATTTGCAAAGAGTTCTGTGGCCGAACTTAAATGTATATTTAAATCTCAATATAATAAAATTATGCAACTCTTTGCTCCTGAAGGAATTAAAGACCTTGAACAATTAAAGGCCATTTTAGAGATGCAAGATCGTAAATGGCTATATGACATAAGAGACTGCATTCATAATTTTGAAAAAGAATTAGATAATGCCTATCAAGTTGTTGAAGGAAATGAGTTGTTTTTAAAGTATAAAGACTATTTTAACTCAAATCTTTCGGCACTTGATCATTCACTAAAGTCATATCCTCTACAAAGCTTAGGTTATCATTATAATTTAAAGAAATTTGAGAGTTTTTATGAATATGATGATTTAGACACTCAAGAGTTCTTAAGCCTAAACGGCTCTACTTATGAGTTGCTAATTATTCGTATTAAAGAACTGAGAAATACTTATTCGAATATCATTAAGATTTGTGAAGAATATCCTGTTGTGAAATTAAAATACCAAACACCTTCCTCGGATAGTGAAATAAAACCTAAATCTGGGCTTTTCTTAGGTGTTACTCAAGTTTCATCTGGAGAGCTAGGTCTCGTACTAAATTTAAATGATGATGGTAAGTTTGATCGCTTGCACTACATTTCTCCATCTGTGACTAATCTTGAGTACTTCAAAAGACGCATCAAAAAATTTGCATTGCCTCAAATGGCATGTGAATGGAATGTTCTTGGCCTAGATGAAGAGGAGATTGTTAAATGATTTTAAAAAAGTCGATTTATAAAAGAAAGTCTCGTATCTTAATATTTTTAAAAAGATTAGCATTATTTATTAATACTAAAAAGAAAGCTTAATAGCTATATCACTTGCTTTTATTGATGTTGTTGGAAGATTTAAAGTACCTTTGTTAAATAAGGGTGTGATCGCCTTTATGAAATCTATTCGAGGAATCTCAGTTGCTCCAAATGATTCTGTAATAGGTGTAACCATTTGAGTGTCTAAAAATGGTATGCCTTCTTCAATAAGAATACTTAAGATACCTAGGAGTGCAAGCTTTGAAGCATTTGTCTCTTTAAAAAACATGGACTCACCACTTAGGAAATGTCCAATTTTCACTCCGTAGAGTCCTCCTATCAAGTCGCCATTTTCGTTTTTTACTTCTACGCTATAAGCAAGACCTTGGTGGTAGAAGTTGTAATAACCATCAATAATTTCATCTGTTATCCATGTTCCATCATTTGATTTGGCATGTACTTTTTGACATTCTTTGATAACTCCCAAAAAGTCTTGGTTAAAACTTATCTTCCAATTACATTTTTTTACAAACTTTTTTAAACTACGATTAAATCGTATGTTTTCTAGTAAGATAACTCCTCTTTGCGGTGGTGAGAACCAAGCAAGGGGATATTCTTCAGAAATTGGCCAAGGGAAAATACCACTTTGATAGGCAAGCAGTAGAGAGTCGTGATGAAGGTCTCCTCCGATGGCAAGAAGACCCTGTTCATCTGCTATATCGACTGGTGGAAACTCAATTATTGGCATTCGTCATGGCCTCAATCATAAGAGCACTCATTGCGGCACCAACCTCTAATGTTGTTTTGGATCCTTGTTCGCTTAGCCCAACAAGTGGAGCAATTTCAACCATATCAGCACCTGTTAATGAAAATGCATTAGTAAACTCTTTGATCATTATAGCACATTCATGAGGCATAAGACCTTCAGGCTCTGGAGTTCCTGTCGCACTTGCTACGCTCTCATCAAGAGCATCAATATCAAAGCTAATATATATTTCTTCGATGCCTTGTTCTTGTAATTCTTTGATTGATTTAAGAGCAAGCTCTTTTGCTCCTATTTCTTTCACATCTTTTGCCCAGTATTGGTTGATTCCAAATTCTTTTTCCCAATGCTCTTTTGTTTTACCAGTTGAACGAATACCGTATTGGTAACAGTGAGAAGGGCTTTCTAGGTCATCCAGTACATGTGTAAGCCATGAACCAAAACAATAATCAATACCAAGTCTTTCACGTAATAAGTCTGTATGGGCATCAAAATGAATTAGGCCAACTTTTTTACCAAGTGAGCGACGGTTTGTTATCCATGCCTTAACAAGAGGGAAACTTACTGAGTGGTCACCACCAATACTAAAAAGCTTAAGGTTTTGATTGAATTTAAAGACTTCATCAACACTTGCTTTTGCAATACTTAAAGGTGATACACTTAATTCTTTGCCTTTATAGAGTGCATTTTGAGCACTCTTAATTGTTTCGTCATTAAGATATTTATCGTGAAGTAGGTGGGGAATAACTCTGATATCACCAAGATCAAAACATGCCTTGTAGACTTCTTGATGATCTTCTAAGAGTGTATTTCTTAAAAATAATGGTCCCCAATTTGCACCTCTTTGAATTCCGCCACCACAATCAGATGCGACACCTAAAATAGCACATCCATCTTTTTGTGAAAGAGATTCTAAACTTTGTCTCCACTTTTTCTCAATTTCCGAAGTTTCTGTACTTTGGTATAAGGATTGAGTGAGCTTATCTTTTCTTTCTTTTGCAGTATTGACGGTAAAAACGCCAAAGCCGGGAGGACAAAGGTAGTCGTTTAGTAAATTTTCTTTGTTACTCATATCGTTATTCCTATTTAAATTAAGAGATTTCCTTTTAATCGATTCTTCATTTGAGCATTCTCGTACTTACTGAGAGTGTTATCTTGCATGAATTCTCTTATAATATTTTTTTCAAAATTAATTATTGCTTCATTTATTCCATTGTAAACACCTGCAATATGAGAGCTAAGCTTTATATTAGAAAGATGTTTAAAAGTAGCAAACTCGATTGGTTCTTTCTCAAATACATCTATGATGGCAAAGGCCTTACGATTTTTAGTTAGAAAATCATTAAGTTGATCTGCGTCAATAAGCTTTCCTCTTGCGGCATTCATTATAATGATCTCTTCTTTTAAAAGAGAGAATACTTCTTCATTAATTATGTGATGAGAGCTTTCATTTAAAGAACAGGCCATAATAAGGATATCTGTAGTCTTTAAAGCCTGCGCGAAGTATTTTTTGTTATGCGACTTATCTTGGTATGGATCGTAGTAATTGACTCTACTTCCCAGTGTTTCAAGCGTGTGGCCGACTTTACTGCCAATAGGTCCTTTTCCAATTATTAGAACATTCTTTTCGTTTAAGAGGTTTCGTCGAAACCGCCTCGATTCATCCCATTCTTTTGTAATCGGAATCTTACCGAGATGATTTAACAGGGATTGTATGTAAAATTGGGCCACGGCATTTGCTCTTATTTCATTTCCTAGAATAATTGGAAACTGAGCTTCTTTAATGAATTTATAACTGAAATTATCATATCCAGAGTTTGGGTGAATCCAAAGTGAGATATTTGCATGAGAAAGAGATTCTACAATTTCTTCATTCTTTGTGTAGCTTGTGGAAATAACGATAACTTTCTTTCCATCAGGTATCTCTATACTTGTGTCGACGTACTTTATCCCTAGTTTACTAAGGGCATCTCTTTCATTTATACGAAAGCTTTCACCTTGGTAACTCGATATTTCTGGCCGATAGAGATAGTATGTCATGCCTCTAATTTAGCAAGTTTTTTACTACTTTACTACAGGTCGTTGTAGATTAGAGGCTTATCATATGTGGTGCATCGTCTATGGTAACGAGATGCACGATTATTCGCATGGCGATATGTCGTAACTGTTCGACATTTCTTTTCTTTTTTCGTGAAAAGGTCCTCTTGCGCATTGTAATCGATATCAAGATTTGAAGCCATTTCAACTTTAGAGACAAGATTTAATCTACGATCACGTTTTGCCTTAAGTGATAAAATAAAATCGACACCAGAGCCTTTTGTAAAAGCATTTTGAATGATTTCATCTGGTGAAATAGTATGACGTCCCAGAACATAGCTTGTTGGCCATCTCTTATAACCAAATGCATGGTATGGAACTTCTGAACATACAACCTTATCTAATGTTGAGATATCAAAATTAAAGTCATATTCTTTCCATAGCTGCTCAAGTGCTACTTCAGCAGTCATTCTTGCTTGCCATTTATCATTAAGAATGTTTCGGTCGCGAATTATTGTAATCTCATCGATTTCTAGAAAGTCCTCTAGTGAAACCATACGGCTTCCTGGACGAATCGATTCAACAATTGTTTTTCCTTGGCGGATAAGGTGATGATACTTGCGAACAAGAGGTGCATCCCATAAACCGTATTGTTTTAATTGTTCTTCAGTTCCTAAATAGATGGCAATGTGACCAAAGTGTCCTGGAATGAAAAAGTCTGTTGCCGCAAAAGGTGTTTTTTCAGCAATAATATCAAGGGGTCTTAAAATTTTATAAAGTTCATTAACGGCAACTTGATGGTTTTTCATGTAACCATGACGAAAGCGAATTGCTCCAACAAAGTTTCCAAAAAGACCTGATACAAAGTTTGTTGTTCGATTCCAGATTTCAACAAACCATGTTCCAACATTTTGAAGCTTTAATTTTGGGATTGCTCTTCCTAGTATCGTTTGCTCAATATTGTGTTGTTCTAATATTACGACGGCCTTTGTTACTGTCGGATTAAGTAACTTCAAATAGTAGTAGTGATTATCCACAAAACGATTAGCTTCAAATTGCAGGCTTTGTGCAAATTGATCTGTTTGTGGAATCTCTGAGAACTTCTCCATAACAGCTTTCTGTTTTGGATTATTGATCATATTAAAAATTTCAACCGCAACTTTCTTTACCTCGTTATTCTTAAAGAAGATCTCAACTGCTGATCGGTATAATTTAACATAATTAATTTTAACGATTAGACTTGCTAGTCGTTGTTGGGCAGTCGCGACTTCATTAACTTTAGATGATGTTTTGAATGTATTTGTAAATAAACTCGTCTTCTCTAATAAGAGGATAGTTGAGTTCATAAGGGCCCTCATAATCGAGAGATCTTCGCCCTTTATTGGAAGATTATTTACAGCTCTTTTATGGAGAGTATTCGCATATTGTCTTGCTATGGCCTCTAGCTTCTTTGCTTGCTCATTAATCTTCTGATATTGCGCTAATTTTTCATATGCACCAGACTTGTTAAATGTTGTCTGATTTACCTTGTCGTCAATTTCATGGAGGGCCATGATTGTGGACTTCATATTCTGCTCAGCATGAACCTGAGAAGTTAGAAGGATGACTAAACTTAGAAAAATGGTAGTTAAAATATTATTCATGTAATAATTTCCCTAACTTACGTTAACTTGAATCAGCTTATTTATGCCATTTTTAACGCTACATGTCCTCCCGATTGTAAAATTTTTGTAGTATCTATTCTTTCCAAGTATTTTCTATGTTAAAAGGATGTATATTTAAGGACTTACAATAGAGGATAAATAATGATTTCAATTAAATCAAAGCGTGAAATTGAGCTTATGAGAGCAACGTCGAAGCTAGCTTCTTCGACTTTAGAATATATCGAACAATTTATTAAACCTGGTGTAAGTACTGAAGAGTTAAATGATCTTTGTCATGAATATATTATAAAAAATGGTGCGTACCCATCTCCATTAAATTACCACGGGTTTCCAAAGTCTGTTTGTACTTCTCTTAATGAAGTTATCTGTCATGGAATCCCAAATAAGAAAGATGTATTAAAAGACGGTGATATTTTAAATATTGATGTAACAACGTATTTAAATAAATTTCACGGTGACACAAATAAAACATTCCTTGTAGGTAATGTAAGTGAAGAAGCTAAGAAGCTAGTTGACATTACATACCAATGTACAATTGAAGGAATTAAGCAAGTTCGCCCAGGTGGTCATATTGGTGACATCGGTGCGGCCATTATGGAAATAGCTCACGATCACGGTTATTCAGTAGTTGAAGATTATTGTGGCCATGGAATCGGTAGAGAATTCCACGAAGATCCTCAAGTTGTTCACGTTGGAAAACGTGGAAAGGGCGCAGAGATGAAGCCGGGGATGACTTTTACAATTGAGCCTATGATTAATATGGGTGTTAAAGACTGTAAAACTCTCAAAGATGGCTGGACTGTAATCACACGTGATAAGAAATTATCGGCACAATTTGAACATACAATTTTAGTTACAGATTCTGGTTTTGAAGTCTTAACATTAAGAAGTGATGAGGTTCATCCTTAATAAATGAATACTTCACTTATCGCACCTGATTTAAGAACTAAAAGGCCTTGCTTAATTGAATTAAGGTTTTCGAAATTTAATCAGGTTCGCGAATTCTTTATTGATACCGAAAATGATGAACTCAAGAATTATCTTGGTGATCTCTTATCTAGTGTCCAACAAAATAAATCTTCCCTAAGTGAAGTTATCCTAAGCTACCTTCAAAACGATGAGAGATTTAAAGTCGAATTATTTGATTTCTATAAAGAAGTTCTAATGTACTTTAATCCAAATCAAGGGCTTGTTATTGATACAAGTGAAATTCTTTGTCGCTGTTTTGGAATTACTCGTAATGAAGTACAAAACTTAATATCTAATGGTGCAAAGGACTTACTCACTATCACAAACTTAACGAAAGCAGGTGGAGGTTGTGGTAGTTGTGCTGTTGATATTAGGCCAATGCTTAAAGGACAAGGCAGCGAACGTAAGATTCCAGAAGTTACTTTTTTAAATATGAAAAAAGAAAAAGTAGCAGGAAAGAGGCCCGTTGATTTTCTTAGAGAAGATCTCTTTCCTTTTACGGATAAGTTAAATGATATTGATGTCGAAGGATTAGTTGGAAATCATCTCTATGTTGTTGGAGATGAGGAAAGTGAGTCATCTTCAAAGTTAAAAGACTTCTTGGCCCAAAAAGATAAGACGATTAGTTTATTTTTTATTTAACAGCTTTCGCTGGCTTCTTTTGGCACTTCTTTAAGATCTGATCTATATTTTCAAGTGAGTCATAAAGACGTAGAAGGTCTTCTTTTGAACCTTTTAATGCAATTGAATCAATCTCTTCTTCCAAATAGCGAAACCGAGAATAGAATTGAGTAAGGCCTGGAATATTCTTTGTCAGGCAATCAGCGCTTGCTGCTTGCATTTGAATCTTTGACATATATTGCATAAGAACTTTGATGGATTTCTTTCTAAATTCGTCATAGGTTACCATGGCAAATTGCACGCCTGCATCACCCTCATCTTCTTTAAAGTTAAAAAGTCCTTTCTTTCCTAAAGTCATTGCTTTTAAAAGTTTTAAAGAAGGGCTCTGTTCTGGATGGGTACAATATTTCTTGTAATTTCCTGCTGCTAACTCTGGATTACCAACAGATGAAATCTCATTAATCATAATTTGATTTAGATGATACTTTGGGCCAGTGTAGTGTTTCTTTGCATAGAAGCTTTCTTCTTTACCAAGGCAAAGAAGAATTGTCTGAGCACTTGCTTGTGCTGGCATAAATATGAAAAATAGAGTGATAATTAAAAAGTATTTCATTCGCGTTTGTTATGTTAAATTAATACAGTATAATTATTTTACTTTAAGACTAAATTAAAAACTAGGGTAAGTTTTGAAAGAAATGGGTTTGATCGACCATTTAGAAGAATTACGTAGCGCATTGGTAAAGATATTAATTATTATTATGGCCGCCTTTGTCGCTTGTTATGCCTATGGAGACTTAATTCAAGAAATCCTACTAGCACCCCTAAGAGAAGCTTTAGGTGGTGACACTGGTGGAAAGGTTGTCTATTTAGGCCTTCTTGATAAAGTTCTTTCTCAATTTCAAGTTGCTTTCTATTCAAGTGTGATTCTTTCATGCCCACTTTGGTTCTATCAAGTTTGGAAATTTATAGCACCAGGCCTTTATGATCATGAGAAAAAGGCCGTAAAGCCCTTTATCGTTATTGGTCTCTTTCTTTTTGCACTTGGTGTATCTTTTGGTTACTTCATTGTTTTTCCTTTAACTTTCCAAACTCTCATGAGCTTTGGTGTTCAAAATGTTGAAGCAACAATTGCACTTAAAGACTATCTGGTCCTTTCTAGTAAGGTATTAGTGTTCTTAGGTCTTATATTTCAACTTCCAAATGTAATGCTTATTCTAGGCTTTATGGGAATTGTAACAAAGCAATCTTTGGCAAAGATGCGACGCTATGTCTATGTGGGCTTTGCTCTTGTCTCAGCAATGCTAACTCCTCCAGATGTTATTACAATGATGGGGTTATGGGCACCGCTTGTTGTTCTCTTTGAAGCGGGAATTTTGGCCGTTGCGTTAATCGTGCACCCATATCTTGCTCGTCATCACATGAAATAATCGGTATGATTTCTCTATGAAATCATTAATGAAAAAGAAACACGTCTTATTAAGTTTAATTTTTGGTATTTGCTTAGCATGGTTTTTTGCCACAGCATTTATTGACTTTATCGCCGCTCCAAATATTTTTCGAAATGTGAGCTCTCTTAAAGAAGCGGGAACGTTAGGTGGGATTATATTTACATCATTTAATATAATCGAGATGATCTTTGCCATTGCTCTTATCTTTTTTACAATTCTTTATAAGAAGAAAGGATCAAAAGCAACGATCATACTTAAAGTTCTGGCGGCTTCAACTTTAGTTCTAGCAATTGTTTATACGACGACATTATCTCCTGGTATCAGAGATACAAATATTGCTAAATCTAATTACACTCACACTGATGAAGAATATCAAGTTCTTGAAGAAAAACTTAGAACTTATCATAACCTCTATGTAAAACTTGATAGCTATAAATTACTCGCACTTCTTACTATGTGTGGGATAAGCATTACAGGGCTGGCCAGATTAGAAACGAAAGAAGGTGAGGCATGATCTTAGTTACAGGTGGTGCCGGATTTATTGGAAGTGTCTTAGTTGCCAAACTAAATGAAAAAGGCCGTGAAGATATTATTATTGTTGATCGTTTTGATCACAAAGATAAGTGGAAGAACTTAAGGGGACTTAAATACGCTGAGTATTTCCATGCCGATGAATTCTTTGATATCGCTTTAGAAGAAGTACATAAGTCGATTTCTTTCATTTATCACATGGGAGCATGCTCATCGACGACTGAGATGGATATGGACTATCTTATGGTTAATAATGTTGGCCATTCAAAGTACTATTTTGAATTGGCCAGTGATCTAGGAATCCCATTTATCTACGCTTCAAGCGCTGCCACTTATGGTGATGGTGAACTTGGTTATGAAGATAAAGAGGAAGAAATCGGTAAGCTTAGGCCACTAAATCCTTATGGTTATTCAAAGCAGCTATTTGATGAATGGGCCTTAAAGCAGGAGACTAAGCCAAAGCACTGGTTTGGTTTAAAGTTCTTTAATGTATATGGCCCTAATGAATATCATAAAGAAGAAATGCGCTCTCTAGTTCACAAGGCATTTGGACAAATAAATGAGACAGGCCAGGTAAAACTATTTAAGTCTCATAAAGATGGCTATGAAGATGGTAAACAACTTCGTGACTTCGTTTATGTCAAAGATGTTGTCGATGCTATGATTGAATTATCAGATAAAGAAATGGCCAAGCATTCTGGAATTTATAATATTGGAACTGGAAGGGCCGATAGTTTCTTAAATCTTGTAAATGCAACATTCAAGGCAATGGGCCTAGAACCAAAAGTCGAATTCATCGATATGCCTATGCACCTACGTAAGCAATACCAATACTATACTCAAGCTGATATGGAGAAGTTTAGAGGAATTCTTCCTAACTTCGACTTTCGCATTGTAGATGAGGGTGTTGAAGATTACGTTAAGAACCATCTTATGAAGGATAATCCTTATGTCGAATAAGAAGGAGAGTGGATTTAAGTCAATTCTTGAGGCCATCTCTTTAATGAATAAGGAAGAGAAGGATACTCTTATAGGTAACCTTTCTCGAATGGATGCTCAATTGGCCCAAAAACTTAAGGCCAATATGTATCGTCTTAAAGATCTTCTTTATATAACTCCAAAAATGCTAAGTGAATTTCTAAGAGAAGTTAAAACAGAAAGTTTTGGAAATGCTCTTAAGGTAGAAGATGAAGAGGTTCGTAGCGCAATTCTTGCTAAGCTGCCAAAGAGTATTCGCCAAGATGTTGAATTCTACATCGATAAGAAGGTCACAAAATCTCATGCTTTTGAGGCCCATCGTGACGTTATGGCCGTATTCACTCAAATGATCGATGATGAGCGCCTTATTATCTCCAAAGACGATAAAACCGTCTAATCTCAATTAAAATTACCTAGTGGTGCGTTATGACAGGGGCGAATCAGGCCCAAATACGCCAGAATGACACCAAATCTTACATAAATATGACTAAATTTCTAGATTACTAAGACAAAAACTTGGCATGGCCGTTGCATTATACATTGGCAGAGAAAGGAATCTCTCTAAAGTTCTCAGGAAGAAAGCTTTAGTTAAGACGTGATGGACTACTTATTTTTAGATTGGATGGAGATACTATGAACATTGAACAAAAAGAACATTTCAAAAATCTTTTTATTAATCTTAAAAATCAACTGGTCAATTCAACAGGAAGTGTCGAGCAAGTTTTAACTAATCAGGCCAGTGGTGACATCATCGACCAAACTTCTAATGAGAGAGATGCTCAACTAAAATTAAAACTAATGGGAAGGGATAAATTTCTTCTAAATAAAGTAAACCGCGCACTTGATAAAATCGCAGCAGGAACCTTTGGTGAATGTGAAGAGTGTGGTGACAATATCTCAATGAGAAGATTACACGCTCGTCCAATTGCAACTTGTTGTATTGCATGTAAAGAAGAGCTTGAAAGAGAAGAGAACTCTCGTACATACGAAAAACGCTCTCATACAAATGGAAATAAACTGAGCGCACATAACAAAAATGTTGGATTCAATCATGCTGATGGTATGGATGAGAAAACAAATGTTGTCTCAATTGAAACATTTGCAAGAAAGTTCGATGAGAAGAACGCAGCTTTTTAGTAATTAGAAATAAAAGGAATATATAAAAAGGCCAGCTATGAAGCTGGCCTTTTTTTATTTCCAGGAAGGTATGCCTATCGATTTTAGGCAAAAGCCTTAGTCGACATTTACTGACTTAGTTGACTTGATAGTTCACTAATGAGGTCTTGTGATCGTTTTACAAATGAATCACGCTCTTCTGGTTTTAGGCCCTCACTTGAGATACCTGCAAGGTCTTGTACGTGAACACATAACTTCTTAGCAAGTTCTTCATTCTTACCACTTGTGTGAAGTTTATACGCACTTTGAACAAGTGGGTTTGTTGCATTAACAACGAGTGTTTTCTTGATTGGGAATTGTTGTCCTCCACCCATTGACTGAGTCATTTGAGCAAAGCGCTTCATTGATTCATCAACCTTGAAATAAGCTGGAGTTGTGGCACTTGCAATGCGACCAATCTCAAGGCCACGATCACTTGGTGCTTCACCTTCTTTTTCTTCAAGTTTGATATCAAGGAATTTCGCAAACATCTCTTTAACTTTAATATCGTCTTCAGAAGTTGCTTCACTTGCAAGTAGGTTTTCAATTTCACTATCAACACTTACAAATTTGATCTCAACTTCTTCTTCACCTTTTTTGAATTTCTTCATTTCTGAGTGTTGAATAAAGTGTGGATCAATATGATTATCTGTTTCAAGTGCAGTTAATCCAACTTCCTTAAGCTGTGCTAGTAATGATTGATTAGCATTCTCTTTTTCAAAGTAGAGTACTTTTCCTTTCATCTTTTCAGCATAGTCAGCTGGAACAGATTCAAGATACTCATTAAGAGTAACAAACTTGCCTTCATTTGTTTTAAATAGGGCACGCTCACGCATGATCTTGTCAAACTTCTCATCAGAAACACATCCGTACTTAACGAAGAGTCCGATATCTTCCCAGATGCTCTCGTACTTTTCACGGTCTTTCTTATTTAGTACTTTTAGGGCCTCCGCAACTTTTTTCACAATGTAATTTGAAATCTTTCTTACGTTTGGATCACCTTGAAGAGATGAACGTGAAACGTTAAGTGGGATATCGTGTGAGTCAATAGCACCTTTAAGAAGTCCTAGGAATTCAGGGATGATATTCTTTACGTTATCAGATACAAATACCTGACGGCAGTAAAGGCGAATATTCTTATCACCAACTGGCTTCATTGGATTATATTTTGGGAAGAATAAAATACCATTTAAAGTAAATGGGTGATCAACATTTAGGTGAATCCAAAAAAGTGGCTCGCCGTCCATTGGAAAGAGTTTACGGTAAAGACCTTTGTAGTCTTCATCTGTTAATTCTTTTGGATCACGCTTCCAAATTGGATTAGTATCATTTACGATAATTGGCTCAACATCTTTACCCTTGTCTTCGCCGTCTTCAATCTTTTCGTTTACGTCACGAAGTGAGATTTCATAAGGCATGAAATCACAGTGATTAGAAAGAGTTTCATTTAGTTTCCACTTATTTAAGAATTCCTCTGAGTCTTCATTGATGTGAAGAGTGATTGTTGTCCCAACTTCTTTCTTATCAGAGTCTGAGAAAGTATATTCTGTGTCACCTTCACAGGTCCATTTCGTTGCCGTTGCTCCTTCATTCATTGATAGAGAGTCAACTTCTACTTTTCCTGCAACCATAAATGCCGAGTAGAATCCAAGTCCAAACTTTCCAATGATGTCTTTATTTGATTCACCACCAGCATCTTCCATTTTTTTGATAAATTCTTCTGCACCTGAGAAGGCAAGTTGAGCAATGTACTTTTCAACTTCTTCTTCAGTCATTCCGATCCCATTATCAGTAACAGTAATCGTCTTTGCTTCTTTATCAACAGCAACTGCTATCTTTCCTGCTGGAATTTCTAATCCTTTTTGGCGGCCAAGTTCAGCACGCTTTGTAATGGCGTCACTTCCATTGGCAATGAGCTCACGAATGAAGATATCATGCTCAGAGTAAAGCCATTTTTTGATAATTGGGAAAATGTCACTTGTAGCTACGGAAATTTGTCCTGTGCGGTTAGTCATTTGTACTCCTTATATTAATAATCAAATAGATAAGTGTCTTACAGCTATAACATGGTATGCTTTTTATAGGCGTCAAGGGTATTGGCCAAAAAAATTACATAAGATCTTAAAATCACTGATAAAACAATGTATAACTAAGTTCATTATTAGAATTCTTTAAAAAGGGTAGTTCATGGATAACCATGTTCAAAATATTCAGCTGATTTCAACTGGTGGTACCATTGAGAAATCATATAGTGAAAGTGATGGCTCACTTAAGAATCGTGATTCATTCATTCGACAAACTATTATCGATCGCCTTAGGCTTCCATATACGAAGCTTCACATCATGAATATCATCAATAAAGACTCTCTTTATTTTACCGATTACGATCGCCAAGTTCTTCTAAAAACGATTAAGTCTCAACTCGAGAAAAATATTCCTCTTATAATCCTTCATGGTACAGATACTATGGCAAAGTCTGCAAAGTTCGTTTATGAAGCATTAGACGGAGCAAAAGAGCTAAATGTTCCAATTATTTTTACCGGTGCAATGAAGCCGATGGGCTTTGTTGATAGTGATGCCTTTCAAAATGTTACAGAAAGTCTTTATGCTGCTAAAATAGTAGATGCTGGCATTTATATCTCTTTTCATGGACAATTATTTAAAGTCCCTGGTGTGAGAAAGAATCACGCAAAACGTACGTTCGAATATATTGACGACGAATAAAGAAGCATTTGGAGTATGCAATGGATATGCAAGATAACTCAGAAATAGAAACAGTAACATCAAGCCAATATGGAATCATTGAAGCAATGTATGATGCTATTAGTATAATGAAAGAGCGTCTTGGCCCTTATTCTATTCTCTTTGTCTTCTCATTTCTTTTAAAAGCATATGCTATATACAATGCTAACTTAGGGGATATGGCAACTGATATGAAGATCATTGAAGCGGCCATCGTCAATGTTCTCGGTGCTGTTTTTCAATCTGTTTTAATTTTGAATTTCTTCTTCTTTGCTCTCAATGGCCTAGACTTTAAGATTAAGAAAGTCTTATGGGATATACCGACATATGTCTTCTTTGGTTTTTTAATGAGCTTATTAACTGTTTTAGGTTTTGCTCTGTTTGTTATTCCCGGCCTTTATGTCATGTATTTCTACATGGCCCTGCCAATGGTTGCGATTCTCTTTGATCAAGAAGGTGAATCGAATTTTAAGATCACAAAGACAAAGGTATCAAGTCTTGGTGGTACGTACGCAATTTACTTTGTTCTTACGATGATTATCTCTGGTGTTGGCACTATCGTTACAAATTATGCTCCAGGAACAGGAATTCCAATGGGAATTCTCTACATTTCTTGTCTGATTTTGACTCTTGTCCAGGATGTTATGGCCGGCCTTGTTGTCGCCCTCTTCAATAAAGCATAAGTATCTGAATATTGGTGTTTTTCGACGCCTGCTCTCGTTGGCAGGGGCTTCTACGTTACATTTCGTAATTTCAGTAGGTTAACTGATTTTAGGCAGTTTTTTCACGTTAAAGGTTAATATTTACTTAGGGTTAACTTAATTGTCAGTTAACTCGATAAGTTGAGGGAAGACTATCAACTTACAAAAGGTACTTAAGGCCAAAGTGATGATGAAAAAAACGATTACATTTCTATTAATGCTTACTCTCTTTGCTTCATGCATGGAGCAGCCTCGTTCAAGAAGAGCGAGTCTTGACTCACCAACTGATTCAATAGGTGATGGAAGTGGCAATAATGGGTCTTCTGGTGGAAATAATGCCACTGATGGAGATACTGAGGTCATCACAAATATTCCTGAAGATACGGCCGTTGAGATTACGCAAATTATTGATCCAAATACAGGCTCTTTTAAAAAGAAAGTTTCAATACCAAAGGACTTTAGAGGAAAGCTTCATCTTACAGGGCTAAATATTTCTTCACTTAAAAATCGTGTTATTAAAGGTCGCTTCTACTTTGGACGTGAGCGCACACCAATTGAATTAGATGGTGTTGTTGGTCAAGTTCCTGGGGAAGGGATCACTCAATATTCTACTATTAATGTCATTACTTTTGATATGGCAGCTAGAAAATTTTCTGATATTCGTCTTCTATATAGTCTCTTTGACTATAATGACTACGATAGTGATACAGCTGAGGATGTTATAACTGATCCAACAAATGCTGGACTTTACTGTCGCGGCCTTCGTTTAGAAGATGATCCTACTTTTACACCTTCTATTAGCCATCCATATTGTGATCAAGCAGGGGATGTTTGTCTCTATGCATATGCTGGTGTTGGTGATCAAACTCTTTGGCGTGAAGAAAATGTCGATGGAGAAATTGTAGAGAGAACTAATATTCCAACTTATGAACAAATTGATATTGATGGAAATTTACTTTCAGGTGAGCCTCTATCAAATAATCTTTTAAAGTGTCTTCCTGATCGTAATGACAGTTCGATGTTTCAAAGCTTATTTGGTGTAAATCATCCCGCAAATATTGGTACGACTTTAACTCTTGGTGGAAATCAATATGAGTATCGTGGTCCATATCGTATCTTCAATGAAGATGAATGGGAGATTAAAGGCGCCGCAATTTATCAACAAGGATCTGTACCTAGTGGTGTTTTTAAAGCACCTTTGGCCGGAGCAAGTTCATTTTCTAATGTGGCAGCAGGTATGCAGTCATATATGTTTCCAAGGGCCGGAAAGATTAATTATCAAACAACGGGGATTCAATACTTAGGATCAGATTCACCATTTTCTAATCGCTCAGTTCAAACACTTAACTCAGCAGGTGATACAAAGTATATGGATGGTTGTAATATTCGTGCCAAAAATTATAATGCGACAACTGGTGAGACAATTTCAAGTTGTAATGTAACTGGAACAATTGAACTTTTCACAATGGAGAATGGTTCAGAGGTTCAAATTGCAGTTACAAAAGATATTAAACTTCAACTTCTAAAATCGGGCCTAGGAGCTCAAGATGGTTATGATTACAATTCTCTAAAGTCTTGTAATGGAAACCGTGAATGTGGCTCTGGAGAGTGTTGTTTTAATAATCGTTGTTATTCAAGATCGATTGTCGGTCAGTGTAGTGATGATTACGATTCAACAGGAAACCAACCGACTGGTGAAAGTTGTAACTCAGACTTTGACTGTTCATCTCTGTGTTGTAACGGTTCAACTAATACATGCCAAGATCACATAAATAATGACTTTGAACAAGTTCTTTGTTCAAAAGTTCCAAATCAATCATGTGTGTCGAAGGAATTTTGTCGAATTGAATACGTTCGTCAATGTTACTTAATTCGCATCAATGATCCGAATAATTCACTGACATGTGCTAAGCGTTGTTATTCAGTGCCTACATTTGGGGATTGTGTTTCAGGATATTGTAAACCTCCTGTAACGCCTCAAGAACCGGCCGCTCCAACAACACCGGCCGATTGTGCAGGGGATAATGTTCTTGATAATCCACCATTTAATTTAAGTGATTTATAGTCAGCTTGCTAAGGGGGAGTGACTTTCTTATAATGCTTAAAAATTAAGTGGAGAAGATTATGTTTAATAAAGATTGTTTCCTTGATCATATTGCTATTGCAGTAGAGAATCTTGATAATGCAGAAAAAATATATCGTGACTTAGGTTTAACTTTTAACCACCGAGAAGTTGTCGAAGATCAACAAGTAACAACTTCATTTGCTCATATTGATGAAAATGCTCATGTTGAATTGCTAGAGCCAATTGATGGAAAAGGGCCAATTGCTAAGTATCTTGAGAAGAAAGGTCCAGGGATTCACCATATGTGTTACCGTGTTCCTGATGTGACAAAAAAGTCCCAAGAGCTTCGCGATCTAGGTTATAATTTATTATATGAGACACCACGCCAAGGGGCGAATAATTGCTTAGTAAACTTTATTCATCCAAAGTCTACAGGTGGTGTTTTAATTGAAATTGCTCAAAAAATGTAAGGAGAAATAATGCAACAAATGTACTTACCACCGCTAACGAAAGTTAATAAATATCTCATTGGTATTTTAGTGGTTTCATTTGTCTTAGGGGCCGTTTTTGCAAAGGCTTTTGATATTTCTCTTGTGGCCATTCTTGGCCTTGATGTAGCAAGTTTAAAATCTGGTTTAATTTATAAGATGGTGACTTATCCTCTTGTGAGTACAGGTCTTTTTAACGTTGTCTTCACTGGGCTTTTATTTTGGTTTCTTGGTAGTGATCTTGAAGCGCGCTGGGGATCACGACGCTATATTCACTATCTATTAATTGCGACATTTGTAAATGCTTTTGCTTACTCGTTGTTTGCAATTTTTATGGGTGGTGCTTCATTAAATTATCCATTTCATGGTATGGCCTTTTTATCGTCTGCTATGTGTGTGAGTTATGCCGTGATCTACCCAGATCGAATTTTTCAATTCTTTATGATTATCCCAGTTAAGGCCAAATACTTTTGTTTAATCCTGGCCGGGATGAATGTTTATCAAGGTTTCTTCTCTCCTGGAGGAGCTCAGGCATTTGGAAATATTGCTTCAATGATCTTTGGTGCAGCATTTGTTTTTGGTATGAGAGGGCTTGGTTTCTATCTTAGAGATCAAGTTGGTAATCTTAAGAAGAAGCAAGGTAAGGTAAAGAAGAAGCGCAAGGGCCACCTCAGATTAGTGGATGATGAAGAAAAGCCAAATCCAGATGAGCCGCGTTATTGGCAATAAGCTCAAATATCCAGCAAGTTATTGATTACTTTAGACTTTGCAAAGCTTGTAACACATGATATAAAGCTACATTATTACGTTTATAACTCAATTTTACATAAGGAAAATCCATGAGACTTTCAAGAGCTTTAGAAGAAAAAATTCTAGACCTAAGATTAAGAGATAAGCTTATTGCTGAAGGTAAAGTAACACAAGCACAAGTAGATGAGTTTTTAAGCTCTCTAGGTGATGATGAAGCTAACGTGACAACTACTGATGAGTCACAAGCTCCAGGAATGAAAAAGTAATTTTCAATTCATTTTCATATATGAAGGCCACCTTATAGGTGGCCTTTTTTATTTAAATATTTTCTGTCAGATATTCAAATAGACTCAAGGCCACAGGCCCCATTTTTCTAGCATTCAGATAAGCGAGATTTAACTCGTTAATCATATGATCTTTCGTACCATTAAATTGTAATAACTTCTTTGAGTTATCAGATCTTTCAAGAACGTGCAAAGGTAATACTGAGATACCAACACCTGCTAAGGTGAGTCTTAGAACACCTTGAACATCCATTAATTGTGCTTTTGCTTCAGTTTGAAAACTCTTTTTAAAGTGATACTTAAACCAACTTGTAATTACTGGTGCTCCTTCTAGATAGGCGATAAAATCGAGATTATCCGTTTTTTTAAACTTAGTCTCACTAGTTAATCTATGCTCTTTTGCATAGTCATGAGAACAGCAAAGAATGAGCTTTTCTGAAGAAAGATTTTTCGTTGCAATTTGTTTAGGAAAATTAAAACTATCGGTAATAGCGAAGTCGAGTCCACCATTTAATAGCAGCTGACTTTGTCTTGCGGCGTGATCGTAATTAATACGGATAGAAACTTCTGGATGCAGCTTTAACCACTGGCCTATAATTGGTAGAACCCTGTTATTTCCAAACTCAATTGGAAGACCAATATTTAAGATACCCTTAAGCTTATTCTTCTTTGCTGAAACTTCGCTTAAAGCATTCTCTAGCCCTTGAAGTGCTCTCTTGCAATTTTCAAAGAGTAGGTGAGCCTGTTCTGTGGGAAGAACCTTTTTATTTATCCGATCAAAGAGACTTATTTGAAGTAAGCCTTCAAGAGATTTTATATGTTGAGAGACTCCTGGTTGAGTCATGGCAAGGTTTTTTGCCGTCTGAGACATATTCTGGGTTTGATAAACCTCAAGAAAGACTCTTAGTGTCGGAATGGAAATATGATCAATATTCATAATTTCAGCTACTTATTACTAGTTCTTTGTATGAACTATAACATATAATTATGGATATTGATTAGTATATATAATTTTTACTAATTTATATTCTGATCTATAACTCTCTCACAAACAAGATAAGACTTAGATTCTTTTTTAGGGAGAACGTTATGAGCAAATTAATTTCAATTATTCTACTAGCAGTTGTTGCAACAAACATTAGTGCAAAAGAGATTATTCTTAACGGTGACTTAATTGATTCTCAGTCTTTTACTGGAAGAATTTTCAAAGTGATTATCACTGAGGAAAATGAAGAAGTTAAACTTGTTAATGAGTACTTTGAAGCACAAAGTTGTGAAAACGGTGAATTCGCACTTAAAGAAGAGTCTCTTGGAAAATATCGATTAGAAGCAGTTCTTAACTGTAAAAATTGGGTTGATCAACCAGAAGAGACACAGTTTTGCCCAGAGATCTTCTCACCAGTTTGTGGTGCAGTAAGTGGTATTGACGGTGATATGCTAATTAATTATTCAAATTCTTGTGAATTATATAGAGCAAAGGCCATCTTCGTAAAAGAAGGGTCTTGCGAGTAATTTAAAATTCCCTTTTTAAATTCCTTTAAAGTGTTGTTGTCTAAGGCCCGTGTTCCCTCGCGGGCCTATTCATTTAAAAATCTTATTGTACGACAAATTTAGAGTAGAAGACTTCTTTTACAACTCGTTTTTTCACTAGCTCATTAATTCTTTTTTTAATTCGACTTTCAAAAATGAGTTTTCCTGATAGAGAGTTGAGCTCTTCTGGAGAGATGGCCGCAGCAACATCAATTACGATATCGTAGATTTGAGGCTTATATTGATCAAGAATATCACTGTCATCTTGATTAAAGAGTACAAGATTAATTTGTACGTCTAGGAATCTAAGTCTTCGAGTGGCAGATTCTAAATTGAGAGTTATCTTGTCGAGAACATATGTTGAAGGGAAGTTTAACTCGCCAAAGTCTTCCTTTAGTGACGTTAATTCTTTCTGATTACTAGGAAGTTCTTTTTTATAGATCACATTGGTATAAACAAAGACTCCAACTGTCGCAATTGTCGTCAGTAGAGTTAGGGCAATAATGATTTGATCAAGTAGTTTTCTTCCTGTCATAACTCTATAATATCATAGTTATTTTAGTGATTTAACTGCTCATATTATGGGTAGAAAATACTAGGAAATAGATGTTTAAAACCGAGTGAAGCGCTTGGTCTATCATCGACAAGAATTTTAGTTTAAAATATATATTCAATATAAATTTCTCAAGGATGTGGAGAGTTCTCATGGGTAAGTCTCAAAAGAATAAGCGTAAGAAAAAGTACGTAATGAATAAAGAATCTAATAAAGCGAATAAAAGTTCTAAAATGAATACATGGATCTTAGTGGCCATGACAGTTGTAGGCGCAGGTGTTGTCATCTACCTATCGTAATTTTAGATACTTGAAAATTTCTCACTGCATTAACCCTCTTAAATTTTTGTGATTGTGTTTCAATTTTGCTAGCATTTTTCTTCACACACGCAAAATATTGGAAAATAAAAGTTTAAAGAGGGATAAATGTTTAAATTGATTTCACTTCTATCGGCATGTCTAGTTGCTACCACTGCAATGGCCGAGATTTCAGACCTTAATCAAAATCAAATTGAAAGAATTCAACAAGAAAAAGACTACGTTGGAGTCATTAATCCTATGTCACTAGAGTTAGCAAGCTCAAATGATGATATTACATCTGGTGGATTCAACGATCTAATGAAATATGTTGTAGCGACACCTGATCAAGAAGATGCTGGTTCATGTCTTTATATGTCACATACTGGTGTCGTCGAGTGGTGGTATAACAGATTAAATAACTTAACTGGATCTCGTAAGGTGGACTTTGCTGAACGTTACTATATGTCTTTAAAAACTGAAAAAACAAATCAGGAAGAAATTGATAATTGGAGAACTGATAATATTCGCCGAATTAACAAAAGTTCAATCTTCTTTAGTAATAAAGATTACCGTTTTACTAAGGGTTACTATAAAAGAGTTGATGGTAAACGCGTTGTTACTGATAAAGAAGATGAAGATGCGAGCTATGGTACATCATATAATTGGATTAATTTAACTGATGAAATCTCAAAAGATGCAAATGTATTTAAGCTTCCAAAGTTTAAAAGGGAAGTGCTATTTGCAGATGCTGAACGTGACCAGTGGGCCGTAGGTAAGGCGCCAAAAGATATCGTTGAAAGAATCAAGAATGCTCTTCATAAAAGAAATGCACCTGTTCTTGTCATCTACAATCATAAAGGCTTTTGGCATGCAAATTATATCTTCGGCTATAATGACAATGCAGATACAAAGGGATGTCCTTTTACAACTTCTTTTATAACACGTATGCAAGAAAAGTATGACTACTGGATTGAGAAGTCACAAACAACAGAGTCTGATAAATGGCGAAAGAAGTATCTTGGATATGCTGATAAAGCAAAAAGAAGAGAAGCCGCTGTTAAGAACCGCTTAGAAGAAGTTGGTGGTTGTGCAAAAAAAGGTGTCTTCTATGTTAGAGATTCAATTTATGGAACAGATACTATGCCAGAGTATGATTATGACTTCTCTCAAAAAGGTGAAGAAGGGCATTTAAATGCACCTTTAATTGCTCGTGAGTTTGCTTGGGTACAAACGACACTTAATCATGCTATTCAGATTTACCCAGAAGGTATGGAGTAATTGAAAAGAAGTTCTTTAAACTTTTTAATATTATTTTTTTTACTTTTTTCTATCTCTGCTAGTGCCGAATGTGGCACTAGCAAAAATCATATTGTTTTCATTCATGGAATAGCCAGTAACAAAGGAGCCTTTGGTTACTGGGACCAATATGTACAAAAATTTCATAAAGATGAATGTTTAAGTTCACACTTCTTTGAATATGATACTGGAAATAATAGATTATCTTTAAATGACTTTGTTGAATCTTTTGATGAATTCATGCATCAAGAAAGCTTATCTGAAGGTAAGATTAAAATTGTTGCTCATTCTCAAGGAGGGCTGATAACTCTTTATTGGTTAAAGAGAATGCTAGATAATAATGATTCTATTAGATTTCGTGTAAATGGCCTTATGACGATGGCGACACCTTATTACGGTGCTAAAATAGCAAATCTTGGTTACAGTCTTGGAACATTTATTTTGCCGATACTTGGAAAAAAAGAGCTAAAAGATATGAGGATTGGCTCCAAGCAAGTAATGCAAACTTATGAGTTATTTAATAATAAAGATTTTCTTTCTTACCTTAAGGGTCTGAATTTTATTTCTATTTCAGCACTGTTTGCTCCAAATCTCTTTGATGTAGAGGGTGATTTTGCAGTAGCGCCTTATAGTTCAAATCCTAATGTCGTTCTGGGAAATAATATTTCAAAGCACTATAATATTCACGGAGTGCATTTGAGATTTAATCTTCCGCGAACGCCTGCTACCACTTATGTTACAAAGACATGCTTAGAAAAACCCAAGCTTTGTAAAAATTCAAGTCTAGCTATATTTGAAAAAGAGTTTCTTTCACAACAATATGTTTCAATTGATAAAGCCGAAGATATAAATACCTTTGCGGTCTACTTAAAATTTGAAAAAGGCTCTTTACCAAGTGGACCAATATTTGTTGGAAATAAGGGGATTCTTAGAGGTCTTGCTATTAAGTTTCATCATATTCGCGATGGGCTTTATTATTATAAAGGAAGATTGTCCTCTGGTGATTCGAAAGGCTATTTAAGAACATATATTGATGGAAATAAAATTTTAATACCTGTTAAGGCATCTCGAAGTACATTTATCACTCGTTAATATAGAATTTAAACTCACTATGTTGGGAAGCAACTAATTCAAATATTTCTTTTAATCGATCAAAATCATTTCCAAGTTTTAATTGGGCCTCTTTTGCATTTGCCCAATAAACACTTAGATTTTTATCAGTATATGTTTGAAGAAACTCATAGAGTTCATCGAGATTATTTTGGTAAAAAGAAGGGAAGTTAAATAGTCGGCCACATTCAGATAGGTAATCCTCAAGTGTTTCTAGTCCATTTGAATTTAACTCAATTTCTTTTCTCATTTACTTACTTTTTATTTGCTTGATATCTAAATATCGTTAGAATGGTTATAGTGAATAAGTTAATGATTTTTCTATTTACCTGTCAATTATTGTTTTCATCTTCTGTTATTGCGAAAAAGCATATTACTATTAAGCAACAGCAATACCTTAAAGCTAGAAAACAATATCTTCTCGAATACACTACTTTCGGTGTTGATGAGTGCCTAAAGCTTTATAATAATAAGATTACGACAAAGAAGAATGAGTCTGGAAAGATTCTCGTTGGCTCACCCGAGTATTTTAAAATGCTCAGTATGTGTTTTCATAAGATCACTAATAAATGCTACGGTGAGAATTGCATCGTATCACGCTCAATGTCAAAGAGACTCGAGAACGTTAATCATGTGGATTCCATTCTAAAAAGCCTCTAAAATCAAGTATTTTGCCTATTTTCAAAGTGCCATTTCTATTCAAAAACGCTATAATGCATTGATATACGTTTAATTTATTTTTTTTAAAAGGATTTGTATGACTGTTCGCGTTCGTTTTGCACCATCTCCAACTGGATACCTTCACATTGGTGGGGCCCGTACTGCTCTTTATAGCTACCTATTTGCTAAGGCAAATGGTGGTAAATATATTCTAAGAATTGAAGATACTGATCTTGAGAGATCAAAGCGTGAATACGAAGAAGCACAAATTGCTGATCTTAAGTGGATGGGAATTGAACACGATGAAGGACCTGATAAAGGTGGGGACTTTGGCCCTTATCGCCAATCAGAAAGATTACAAATTTATAAAGATATTGCTTGGGACTTCGTTAAGCGCGGACTTGCTTACCCATGTTTTTTAACAAGTATTGAACTTGAGCGCTTAACTGAAAAGGCCACAAGTGAAAATAAAGACCCACATGCTTATCACGGACAATTTCGCGACCTTGATCCAGCGCAAGCTCAAAAGAGAATTGATGCTGGAGAAGAATATGTGATTCGTTTTAAAAACCCTGGAAAGACTTGGGAGTTCACTGACCTTGTTAAAGGACACGTAAAATTTCCAGAAAATATGGTAGGGGATTTTGTTATTTTAAGAGCAAATGGAATGCCTGTTTATAATTTCTGTTGTGTTGTTGATGATGCAAAGATGGAAATGACTCACGTATTCCGTGCAGAAGAGCATTTAAATAATACTTGTCGCCAGCTTATGATCTACGATGCAATGGGTGTAACTCCTCCAAAATTTGGTCACGTTTCACTTTTAATTGGTCACGATCGTCAAAAGCTTTCTAAGCGCCACGGAGCCACTTCTGTTACTCAGTATAAAGATCAAGGCTACTTACCAGCTGCTCTTGCAAATTACTTATGTCTTCTCGGTTGGTCTCATCCAGATGAGACAGATATCTTTGATGTAAATGAGCTTGGAGATAAATTTGGTTATGAGAGATTTTCTAAGTCTTCTGCAATGTATGATATTGCAAAGCTAAACTTCTTCAACGAGCAGTGGCTAAGAAAGTTAGATGATAAAGATATTGCTGCTGGCTTTGATCGCTTTATTCCAGAAGGAAGCGAGTATCATAATCAAGATGAAGCTTGGAAGGTTAAGTTTGCAGGACTTATGAAAGAAAAGGTACAACTTTTTAGTCATATTAACGAACACCTGCCGATTTTCTTTGATGCAGCTGTCGATGCTGATGATCAATATAACGAGGCCATGGGGTGGGAGACAACTCCACAGATTAAAGAATACCTAAAGGCTCAGCTTGCTGATCAGACAACTAACGTAACTGAAGAGCAAGTCGGTGAGTGGATGAATTACTTAAAGAAAGAATTAAAAATAAAAGGGAAGCCACTATTTATGGGAACACGTGTTTGTCTTACTGGACGAGCGCATGGGCCAGATTTAAAAACTGTCGTGGCGCTGACTCCAATTAAAATTATCAAAGAGAGATTAGCTTAATGAATTTTTTTGAAGAATTAGAAGCAAGAGGAATTGTAAATCAATTCTCGCATGATGAATTAAAAGAAATCTTAAATGAAAAGAAAATATCTTTTTACTGTGGGTATGATCCTACAGCAAAGTCCCTACAACTTGGAAACCTTTTTGCTGTTGTGACAATGATGCGACTGCAGAAACAAGGACATAAACCTTACGTTCTTGTTGGTGGTGCTACTGGAATGATTGGAGATCCTTCAGGAAAGAGCGACGAGAGAAATCTTCAAACCCAAGATGATCTTGATAAGAACCTGGCGGGACAAAAAGCACAACTTGAAAAGCTTTTAGACTTTAGTGGTGAAAATGCCGCTACCATGGTTAATAATATCGATTGGATTGGTAAGTTTTCACTTATTGAATTTCTAAGAGATGTTGGAAAGCGTTTTAGAATAGGTGAAATGCTTTCAAAAGATTCAGTAAAATCACGTCTTAATTCAGATGCTGGTATTAGTTTTACAGAATTTACTTATCAAATGATACAAGGTTACGACTTTGCTCACCTTAATAAAGAATATGATGTAAGTCTTCAAATTGGCGGTGCCGATCAGTGGGGAAATATGGTTGCAGGAATGGACCTTACTCGTAAGATGCACTCTAAACCTGCCTTTTGTATGACGATTCCTCTTCTTACTGATTCAAATGGGAAGAAGTTTGGAAAGTCTGAAGGTGGAGCAATCTATCTAGATCCTTCAATGACATCTCCTTATAAGATGTACCAATTCTTACTAAATTCAGATGACTCTTCTGTTATAAAGTATCTTAAAACTTTAACTTTTTTAACTCTTGAAGAGATTGCTGAATATGAAAAGTTAGTAGAAACTGAGCCTCATTTAAGAGCTGCTCAGAAACGCTTGGCCGAGGAAATAGTTACTCTCGTTCATGGCAAAGAAGGGCTTGAGGCTGCCATAAGGGCCACTGACTTCTTCTTTGGTAAGGTCATTGAAAACACGACAGATGAAGAACTTGCTGGAATCTTTGATGATGTTCCTTCAATAGAATTAGATAAAGCTCAATTAGGAGAGCTTTCTTATCTTGATATGCTTGCTCAAACACCTCTTTTTAAATCTAAGGGAGAGGCAAGAAAAATGGTTGGCCAAAATGGTGTGGCCATTAACAATGTAAAGAATAAGGATATCGATCACGTAATCTCAAAAGATGATCTCGCTAGTGAGTCGTGCCTTATCCTTAAAAAAGGTAAGAAGAACTACTGTGTAGTGAAATTTATTTAATTGTTAAACCTTAGGGAAGTATGAACTTAGAGAAGTTTATCGAATTATTAAAATACGGAAATTTTGAAGATCAAAATTCTCGCATTGCTATATTCGATAAAGATGCTCGTTTTGTTTTTGTTTCCACCACTCTTTTTGGCTTCACTGAAAACTATGTGGGCATGACTGTCTATGAATATTATCAAGGTCACCTTGCTGATTCAGAAGTCAAAAAAGTTAAAGACTGCTTTGCTAAGGCCTTAAATGGGGAACCCTCATGTACGCAGGCTATTTTAACGAATCGGTTAAATAAAGAAAAAATCACTTGGGACGTGGACTTTAATTCATTTGTGGATGATAAAGGTGATACCTATGTATTATCGAGGATTCGACCTCATGAAGTTAATCTAACTACAAGTTCTACAAATTTCTTTATTCGTGAAATGGTTGAACAAAGCTCTGATGTTTTCACTGTCTTTGATAAGGACTTTTATATCGTTTATGTTTCAAAGGTTCTTGGAAAGTGGCGTGACGAGTCTGCTTTAGGGCTACATATCTCAGATCTTATTTCTGGTAAAGCTCTTGAAAAATTTTATAAGCGTTATAAAAAAGCAAAAGAAAATCCAGGCGTTGTCATTACTGATATTGTCACTATTGATATGAGTTCTGATGATGAGTCTCGTAATGAGTTAATTCTAGAATCATCAGTTGAATTTCATGATTTTAATCAACTCGGTTGTTATTATCTTGATCGTACTTCTGATGTTACAGAAAAGGTTCTACGAAATCGTGAAATTGAAATTCAAAAAGCAACGATTGATAAAATGTCTAAATGGACAGCTCTTGGTCAAATGGCCGCTAATATTGCACATGAAGTAAATAATCCACTTGCAATTATTGAATTACAAACTCAAGCTCTAGAAAAGAGAGGCAAGGACTTAAAGATTGAACAAGTCCTTGAGAAGGTTCGCTCTATAGCTGAACAAAAGAATCGAATAGCAAATATTGTTAGCTCCCTTCATATATACTCTCAAGATGATCGTTCAAAAAGAGAGTCAGTAAGTCTCTCGTCTCTTATTCATGACTCTATTGCTCTTTTTAAAACTGCTCTTGTTGACGAAGACTTAAAGATCGTTTTCTCGAATGATTCTGATAATGACATCGTAATGGTTAATTCATCCGAGATTATTCAAGTATTTATTAATCTTTTAAATAATGCTCACGATGCAATTCTTGATTTGAAAGATAAATGGATTGAAATTAATTTGGATGATAGTAATCATAAGGTCTATGTTGATATAATCGATAGTGGCCATGGAATTGAGCCTAAGTTAGCCAGTAAGATCTTTAATCGTTTCTATACAACGAAGGGGAAAAAGAAGGGGACTGGCCTGGGATTAAATATCTGCCAAGAGATCATGAATGATCATGGTGGCCATATCTCTTATGTTAAGGATGCCGAGCATACGACTTTCTCATTAACTTTTCCTAGTGTTGAACTAAACTAGAATTTCAAGTTCCCCTTTAAAACTAAACTTTAGTAGCATCGATACCTGAATGCCCTTCTAGTATTCCCTTTGGTAGTCCCTTTGGTAGCCCCTTGGCAGTGTATTACATGGTTTTTTCTGGTGTGTAATAACTACTTATTACTTGTAATCGAATATTGTTTAGAGGTACAAATGGTCAATATTTATTCTTTGGTACGTAGGTAAGATGAAAGTCGATGAGCTTATTGATATTTTTAAATACGGAAATTACGAAGATCAAAATATTCGTATGGCCGTCATTAATTCTGAATCAAAATTTCTCTACATGTCTTCTACATTGGTGAGTTTTTATGAAAATTATAAAGAAATGCCAGTTTATGATTATTACAAGGACCATTTTCCAAGTAGTGAGTTAGATAAAATTATTAACGGTATTAATAATGCCCTTGAAGGTATTTCAACAAGTTCAGTCATTGTACTTAAAGACAGTTTAGATAAAGAAGAAATTAATTGGGATACGACTTTTTTACCTTTTACCTCTGAAGAAGGGGACAGGTTTTGTGTTACTAAGATTCAACCACGAGAAATACAGCTTTCCACTACTTCAACTAATTACTTAATAAGAGAAATTGTAGAAAAAAGTAATGATTATTTTGCCGTTTTTGATGAAGACTTAAATTTCGTCTATATTTCAAAAACTGATCAGGATTGGGATATTAAACCAATTGTAGGTAAGCATATAAGTTCTCTTATTAATGGTAATGTCTTAGAAATATTTAAAGATCGTGTGAAAAAGGCCACTGAAAATCCCGGAGAGGTTATAACTGATATCGTAAAACTTAATGTAGCTAATCGCGGTCTTGTCTATTATGAATCTTCAATGGAGTTTCATGACTTTGGTGCTCTTGGAAAGTATTATTTGGATCGCACAGCAGAGGTAACTGAAAAGGTTTTAAGAAATCGAGAAATAGAATCTCAAAAGTCTGCAATAGAAAAAATGTCAAAGTGGACAGCTCTTGGGCAAATGGCAGCTAATATTACTCATGAAGTAAATAACCCTCTTGCAATTATTGAATTACAGGCGCAGTCAATTTCTAAAAGAGGTGCTGACTTTACGATTGAACAAGTAAGGGAAAAGATCAATTCAATTAAAGAGCAAAAGGATCGTATCTCAAATATTGTAAGTTCTTTAAAAATTTACTCTCATGATGACCGTTCAAAAAGAGAGCATACAAGTCTCTCGTCTATTATCCATGATTCAATTGCTCTTTTTAAAACTGCGACAGTTGATGAATCGTTAAAGATTGTATTCTCTAATGATTCAGATAACGACATGGTAAATATAAACTCTTCTGAAATTATCCAAGTCATTATTAACTTACTTAATAATGCTTTTGACGCTATTGATGAGTTAAGTGATCAATGGATTGAGTTAAATCTCTTTGATCACAGCGGCCTAGTTTATCTAGATGTTATTGATTCTGGTGTTGGAATTGATAAAGAAATAGCAACGAAAATTTTTGATCGCTTCTATACAACAAAAGGCAGAACGAAAGGGACGGGACTTGGTCTAAATATATGCCAAGGAATTATAAATGATCATGGTGGAGCTATCAGTTTTGATACTGAAAGTGAATACACTACATTTAGGATTTGCTTGCCTCAAGTTAATCCTTCTTAGTCATTATTGCTTCTTTATGCTGGTGCTGTATGGATACCTAAAACAGAACAAGAAGCTTGAGCAATAATCTTATCATCTTCAGTACCAAAGACGTTATACCACTTATAATTAGTACTTGTGTTGAATAATAGAAGATCGTATTCAACACTTAGAGATTCAATCTTCTCAATCTTATTTTGATAGTGCTCGATGTGACCAACCGCTCTTACATCAAGTTCATCAGAGAGATCTCTAATGTACTTTTCTAAGTTTGATGTTTCGCTAATATCCAAGTCTTTATTTGTTAAGTATACAAAAGTGAGCTCTGCATTGTTATTTTTTGCAATATGATATGCTGCTTGTGCAAGTACTTCATCATTAGAATTCTCATCAAGGATAATAAGAATTTTTCTTGTGTATCTTACTCCTTTATCTCTGTAAATTGCTAGGTGACAGCTTAGGTGTGAACGCAGCCACGCAACTGGACTTTGAGTTGTAAATGTACCGCGAAGTCTTCCTTTCCACTCCATGAATAACCAATTACAGTGAAGTCGTTGTCCAATTTCAAAAATTGACTTAGAAAGGTCGTGTGTAACAATAGGATCAAAGTTAATAGGTGTTGTTTTTTCAATGGCCATTGCAACAACACGTCGTCTTAATGAACGAAGATTAGGATCTTCATCTGTAAAATCATTCAGGTCTGATTGTTCTGGCGCCTCTGTTAAATGGGCCACCTCTATTTGCTCTCCATCTGCAAGAGAAGTTCCAATATCAATGAGCATCTCTGGAGATTTTTCATTTCCAACCAAGGCAACTACGACATTGGCATCTTGGTCAAGTTCACAACGGCCAAGTGAGTGCATTGTTGGTGAGAAGTTTGGTGTATCATCGAATAGATCCTTTCTCTTTCCACGAATTCCAAGTACTCCTTTGCGGTTAACACGACTTTTTGCATATAAGAAGTATATCAAAATTCCTGGTACTGAAATTGAGACAAGACCAATAATTGCAAGATCTTTCATCATTACTAATAAGTAGAAAGTTGAGATGATTCCAAAAATTTGTATATATGGATAAAATGGTGATTTATAAGTCGGTCTATACCATTGAATATGTGTTTCTCGTAAAGCTATGACAGTTATATTTACAAACATATAAAGCACTAGGATAAATGCAGATGCTAGTTTTGCAATTTTTGCAATATTTAAGAAATAGATAGCACAAGCAATAATAATCCCTGATGCAAGAATACTCCATACAGGTGTTAAGAATTTACGATGAATATGGCCAAAGGACTTTGGAAATAAGTGGTCTCGGCTCATGGCAAAAGGGAAGCGTGATGCTGCAAGAAGCCCAGCATTTGCCATTGAAGTCATAGTAAGGATGGCCAAGATGGCCATGATTGTTGCAAATGTATTACCACCAAATACTTGGGCCAATGTATAAATTGGACGTAAGTTACTTTTTAACTGATCAATAGGTAGAAATTTAGCAAGTGCAAGTGTCGTTACACAATAAAGCACCGTCACAATAAGTAGTGATAAAAGAATTCCTCTTGGGAGGTTCTTCTCAGGTGTTTTAATTTCTTCTGCAATAGCAGCAACTTTAGTCACTCCTGCATAAGAGATAAAAACAAGTCCTGAAGCTAATAAAATGCTATCCATATGTGAGAATGAAAATGGAATCCCCGGTATGACGGTAGCGGTTGAAAGTGTTCCAATATTTAAAATAGTAAGCCCAAGAGTTGATGTAATGACAACAGCAATGAGTAGCCCACTAACTTTACCAACACCAATAATATTTAAAATAGTGATGATAACTGTTAGGAATAACGCTAGGTATTTTAGATCGAAGCTTGTTGTCAATGTACTTAAGTATGCACCAAAACCCATGAGGGCAAATGCCGCTTTTAAAAGTAGGGAGATCCATAGTCCTAAGCCTGCAATTGTTCCGGCCATTGGCCCAAAAGTTCTTTCGATATAAATATAAGTTCCACCTGAGGCAGGCATGGCCGTCGCAAGTTCTGACTTAGACAGTGCTGCAGGTAGAACACATAGTGCTGCAATTAAATATGATATCCAAACATATGGACCTGTTACTTCAAAAGCTAGACCTGGCAGAACAAAAATACCTGATCCGAGCATTGATGCAATACTTATGGAAATGACTGATGATAGCCCTAAATTTCTTTCAAGCTTCTTCAAATAATCCTCTCTAATTAGGGTAATTAAGTGTGCATTATCCCTTAAATAAAGAGGAATGTTAATAAAAATACTACGTTATCTATAATTCTCGCAATATCTCTTCTAGCGCCTTCTTTACACGATCACGCTTTGAGTCAAGATGCTGATCCATCTCAAATGCCTTTAGTGTAGAGCCTATTTGAAGGAAGTTATAACAGGAGAAACTACCGGCCATCTTGTGAAGAACTTCTCTGAGCTCTTTTTCACTCATAGTGGCAACCTTAGGTAATAAATGGTTGATTTCTGTTTTTTTAGACTGTTTAAACTTCGGAAGAAGTTTTTGAATATGTTGATTGAGACTTTTTTCCATGACTGCACCTTATATATGAGGGCAGAGTAGGACTCTGCCCAGGTTTTAATCATTTACAATTTTAAGCTCTTCTTGTTGATTGGCGAGTTGACTTCTTTTTTGAAGTCGAAGATTTGGCTTTTTTCTTTGCTGTCTTCTTTGCTGCTTTCTTGGCTGTTTTCTTTGCTGCTTTCTTTACACCAGTTGCCTTCTTCTTTGAAGTAGCTTTTTTGGCAGCTTTCTTCGCTGTCTTCTTTGTTGTTTTTTTCTTTGCTACTTTCTTTTTAGCAGCTTTCTTTAGGCCTGTTGCTTGCTTGGCCTTTTTCTTTATAGTTGATTCAGCTTCTTTCACTTTTTTTGAAGCTTTTTTCTTAGCTTTTTTCATTTCATCTTTAAGAAATTTATCCAGCTGTTTTTGAAGCTTTTGAACATCTTTAATATGTCCATCTAGGTATTTCTTAGCAGCTTTAACTTCTTTTTGTATTGTTGAATCAACAAGCTTCTCAACTTTTTGACCTTCTTTCTTTAACGTTTTCACTACTCGAGGAATATCTTTATCCATTACATTTTTGGCCTCTTTTTCAACTTGGCCAATAAAGTCTTTTACATTTTTTTCAACTTCTTTAACGGACTTATTTGCCATAACTCCATCAACCATAGACTTAACTTCATCAAATGAGCTAAGAACTCTTTCAAAGGCTTTATTCATTTCATTACTCCTCTTAGTATGCGTATTCGAATCACTATTGTTATTCGAGATTAAAATCAACCTTCTTACATATCGGCACTCGTCGACCAAAACCAAAGCTTTTGTCTTTCAATTTTAGTATAGGACAAAATTGTTGCCTTTTGTACTCACTATTTAATATCAATTTTATCACCCTTTCAACTTCAGTTTTGTTTAACCCTAAATTAAGAAGATCTGGTAAGTCGTAGCGATAAGAAAGGTATGATTCTAATATCATATCCAGTGTTTCATATGGAGGTAAAGAATCTTCATCTTTTTGATCGGCCCTTAGTTCTGCACTTGGTGGCCTTTCAATAACCTCAACTGGAATAATATCATTGAAATTCTTATTGATATGTCTGGCCAGAGCAAAGACTTCACTTTTGTAGAGATCTCCCAATAGGCTAATAGCACCAACAGAGTCTCCATATAGAGTCGAATAACCAACAGCTAACTCTGACTTGTTTGATGTATTTATAACCATGGCACCTGTTTGATTTGAGCGAGCAAATAGTAAGGAGCCTCGTAGTCTCGATTGAATATTTTCATCTGCAAGGCCTTCTAATGGGTCGAGATTATCATTAAAGAGGTTTTGCACAGATGAATGGAGGAATTTGATTGGTAGATTATGTAATTTAATTCCAAGATTCTTGCATAAATTATCACTAATTTCCCAACTTAGTGATGCGGAGAATTTACTTGGCATATAAATGGCCTCAACTTCTTGGCCCGGCTTTAGAAATAACTTCACAAGCGTAAGAACAAGTGCCGAATCAATTCCTCCTGATAGAGCAACCAAGAATTTGTTCATGCCACACTTTCTAGCGTAATCTTGTAAACCTAGGTTTAAAGCACCTAAAATAGCATCAAGTTTGTCATCGCTGAGCTTTTTAAGGCTCATTTTTCCGTTTATCTTTTCGATATGTGGCCCAAATAATGACTCCCAAGAGTTAGCACCAACAGGGGCCACTCCAAGATTCTCAATTTTTGATTTTTTGGCAATCTCAACCTTCATAAGGTCTGATTTAAAGGATTTTGCTTTGGCAATGACTTGTGTTTCATTAACGACAAAACTTGCACCATCAAAGATGATTTCATCTTCTGCACCAACTTTATTCACATAGTAGAATGGTGTCTTAAATACTCGTGATATTTCGCTGGCACGCTTAATTCTCTTTTCTTCTTTATCGATATTCCATGGAGAAGCTGAAAAATTGATTATCCCATTCAACTCTTTGCCATTGGCCTCATCCATTAGCATTTGTAGCGGGTTAACAGCATATTGTTCAGAATGCCACATATCTTCACAAATAAGTAGGCCGAAATCACATCCTGCATGAGACCAGATACATGGGGCACTCCCAGGTGTATAATATTTAGATTCATCAAATATATCGTAATCTGGAAGAAGACATTTTGTGTAAATATCATTGAAATTTGATTTCTTTGTTACTTCGTAAATAACGTTATAGATATTTGAAGGAATATCTGCGTTATCTTTAAATTCGTAGCGTAGCCCACCAATAAGAAGCGCCGTTTTATCTGAAAGCTTTATCTTTGCAAATAAATCTCTCAGGGCCTGTAAAAGCTCATGGTATTGGCGAATAAATGTTTTTTGTAGGACTAAATCCTGAAGAGGATAGCCTGAAAGAAATGTTTCAGGAAAGATATGTATATTATCTTGAAAGTCTTCAGAACTCGTTAGGTTTTCTATGTATTTGTAAATTTGTGTAAAGTTGCCAATTGTGTGATCTGTTTGGTGAATGACTATTTGCATTGCGTCGTCTCTATGTTAATAATAATACTTAAATACTGGTAATTAATGGACTTTATAGCATGTTTGCATATATAAGGTCTATATCATCATATAAGTATATTAAAGAGGTTGAAATTGTCTAACTCACACAAAGTTATAGTAATTGGTGCCGGTATGGCCGGTAGTGAAGCAGCAAACTTTCTAGCAAATCAAGGTGTTAAGGTTGTCTTAGTCGAATCGAAAACTGTTAAGAAGAATCCTGCACAAAAGATTGATGCTTTTGCCGAGTTAGTTTGTACCAATTCTTTAAAATCAATGAATCCAGCTTCTGGCCACGGACTATTGAAATACGAAATGGATGCACTTGGATCAATCATCCTTGATTGTGCTCGCAAGCATGCAGTTCCAGCAGGGGATGCTCTTGCCGTTGAGCGTGATGGATTCTCTGGAGAAGTAACTGATCGCCTTCATAATCATGAAAATATTGAAGTTGTGGCCATGGACGCAAGTGATCCACAAGAGTTAATGGCAAAGTATGAAGCAGATGCATGTGTTATTGCTTCTGGTCCATTAACAACAGAAGGTCTCTCGAATTGGATTGTTAAGAATATCTCTGATGATGACTTTTATTTCTATGATGCTATTGCCCCAGTGGTAGATGGCGATAGTCTGGATTACTCAAAACTATATTATAAAGATCGCCATAAGCCGGTAAGTGAAGAGGAAGGGGAGCAGGCAGATTATCTTAATGCTCCAATGAATAAAGAACAGTATGAAGACTTCATTGCTGAGCTTGTTAAGGCCGAAAAAGTACCAGCTCAAAACTTTGAGGATTATAAATTCTTCGAGTCATGCCTGCCTGTTGATATCATGGCCGAGCGTGGCGTTGATACGGCCCGTTTCTCTTGTATGAAACCAATTGGACTTGAGCTTCCTGATGGTTCTCTACCATATGCTTGTGTACAATTAAGACGTGAAAACTTACTTGGCTCAGCTTTTAATATGGTTGGTTTCCAAACTCGTCTAAAATATCCTGAGCAAAAACGCGTCTTTAGTAAGATCCCTGGTTTTGAAAACGCTAGTTTTCTTCATCTTGGCTCTGTTCATAGAAACTCTTTTATCAATTCAAGAACTCTTCTAGACTTTGATTTAAGTGTTAAGAAGTTCCCAAATATTTACTTTGCAGGTCAAATAACTGGTGTTGAAGGCTACACTGAGTCTGCTTCAATGGGACTTTATGTTGCTTTTCAACTACTTAAGAAATTAAGAGGTGAAGAAGTAAGGCCATTTCCAGTTGAAACAGGAATGGGAGCACTCGTAAACTATGTAATGACTGTGCCAAAGCCTGTGCCATCAAATATTAATTTCGGATTACTACCACCGGTTGCTCTTACAAAGGAGCAAAGACGTGATCGTAAAAATAGAAAGAAAGTAAAAAAACAATTGGCATCAGATCGTGCCAAAGAGTCATTTGATAACTTTATGAAGGAATATAATAAGTAGTGAAAGGATTAATTTTCATTCTAATTGCCTGCTTTATTTGGGCCCTTGATACTCTTATAAGATATCCTCTTCTTTATAAGTATAAGAGTAGTGAAATTATTGTCTTCGGTGAGCATTTGTTTTTAACGATTATTTTCTTACCTGGTCTTTATGCGGCAAGAAAGAAAATCATGAGAATGAAGGCATTTGAACTTCTATGCTTTCTCATAATTGGAGCAATGGGTTCAGCAATTGCTACATTGTCTTTTACAAAGTCTTTCTCACTTATAAACCCTTCTCTTGTTATTTTACTACAGAAGTTACAACCATTTGTGGCCATAAGTCTTGCCTATATAATTCTAAAAGAAAAAATCACTAAACGATTTCTTGTATGGGCGCTCCTAGCTATTTTAGGAGCTATCTTAATTAGTTATTATGATATTGTTAGTGCAATCAACCTCATTAAAACAGGAAAATTGAGCTTTGATCGCTCATCATTGTATGGACTTTGTCTTGCCTTAATTGCAGTCATAAGTTGGGGGAGTGCGACAGTTTTTGGAAAGTATTTAATCAAACAGGGATGGATTGAAAAAGAAGTTATGGCCATTCGTTTTGCCGTTGGTTTCATTGCAATTATTCCATTTATGGCCGCTAATGATGTTGGCCTTGTCTTTCAAATGGAGTTGTGGGCAAAAGTTAGTGTACTCGCTCTAATATCAGGTGTTTTTGGTATGTATTTCTACTACCGAGGTCTAAGCTTGGTAACGGCAAAAGTTTGTACTTTGGCCGAAATGTCATTTCCATTCTTTGCTGTGATTATTAACTGGGTTGCCCTTGATCAAAAGCTGAGCTTTGTTCAGATTACAGGTGGTATACTTTTACTGTTAAGTTCCACAATGCTACAATTGGCCAATCGAAAACAAGAACGTCTTGAAGCACAAACGAATTATTAAAAGTACGGAGAATATATAGATGTTAGAATTACCAATGGATCACAAAGGGAAGAATTTCTTAATTGCAGGTGCAGCCGGATTTGTTCCTTCTACTGTGGCACAATTATATTTAGATAAAGGTGCTACTGTTTATGGTTTAGATAATTTTATTACAGGGTCTAAGTCAAATATTGAATTACTATCTAAATATGAAAACTTCCACTTTACGGAATGTGACATAACTCATGGCCTACCAGATTTCGGAGATATAAAATTCGATTATATTTTATCCCTTGCTTCTCCAGCTTCACCAATTGATTTTAAGGTTATTCCTTTGGAAATTATGACTGTAAATTCGATTGGTACACAAAACTTATTAGAGCTTGCAAAGGATCATGGGGCACGCTTCTTAGAGGCATCAACTTCTGAGGTTTATGGAGACCCAGAGATTCACCCTCAAACCGAGGATTATGTTGGTCATGTAAATCCAATTGGTCCAAGAAGCTGCTATGACGAAGCGAAACGTTATGCTGAAGCATTAACAATGACTTATCGTCGAAAATATAATGTGGATACAAAAATTATTCGTATCTTTAATACATATGGGCCAAGAATGCGTCCTGATGATGGGAGAGTTATTCCAAACTTTATCAATCAAGCCTTAGAAGGACGAGATATTACTGTTTATGGTGATGGAAGTCAGACGAGATCATTTTGTTATGTGACGGATCTTGCTAATGCTATTGATCACGTTTTAATGCTTGGTGATCATATGCCATATAATATTGGAAACCCTGATGAGTACTCAATTAAAGAAACAGGGGAGTTGATTGTTGATGCTCTTGATTCATCTTCAAAATTAACTTATCAAGAATTACCAAAAGATGATCCTAAGCGTAGAAGACCAGATATAAATCGTGTTATGAAATTAGGATATTTACCAAAAGTAACATTTGCTGAAGGGATTGAGAGAACGGCAAAATTCTTTAGAGAATACAAAAAGTAGAAGAGAAATATATGCTAAAAGTTGTTGTAAGTTGTGATGCTGTTGTTGAAAGAGACTTTTATATTGAATGTCTTGAAACAATGATGGGTGTAATTGGTGAAAATGTTGAACTCTATACACTTGTACATAGACAGGGGCAGGTCATTGGGCCAGTTGAGCAACGTAAAATTCATTCAACTTTTTTAAGCAAGATGGTTAAGTCTTGGGATGAACTACTTGATAAGTCTCATCTTATTCATGGAGCTGCCCAGGGACTATTTATACCTTGTAGTGTTGATTTAGTTGTCAATCTCTCTCGAGGTTTTTCACAAGAAATCAAGGTTTGTGATAAGACCCATCTATTTACTTATCTCATTGAAGACATTAATCAAGGTAAGAAAAACCTTTCTCTTTTGAAAAGATTTTTTAGCTCCTTTGTTCGTTCAAAGCAAATGAAGTACTTAAAGAGGGCCGACACTCTTTGGACTAATGAAGAATATATCTTATCTCAATTTCCAAATGCAAAACAGGTAACACCGGCAACATCTCTCAAAGACTATAAAGTATTACCTGAGGGCATGTTTAAAAGGGATTACTTCTTAATAAATTGTGAACCTCTAAGTATTGAAGAAGCACGCCTTTTTATTGAAACTTATAAAGATCATAAATTTAAATTCATTGGTAAAGAAGATCATTTAGGTGAACTTCTTGGCCAGTATCCTCAATTCTTTTTTGGAAATAAGTGCTCAGGCGAGCTAGCTCCTCTTTATGCTGGTGCTAATTATGTCATTGATACTGAAGTGAAGTTCCCACATTTTGCCCTTAAGGCACTAAGTTGTGGACGCCCTGTTTTCACTATTGGAAATAAGTTCTTACCATTTGGTCTTGGTGTTCATAAACTTAACGATGACTTCTTTACACAAACAACTCCAGTGGCCTTAGATGTACCTGAAGAAGATCCTAAAAAGCGTCATGGCATTTCAGCTAATTACGAGATGGTGAAGTTTAAACATATCTTTCATCGAGAATTTCAAAAGATTTGTGATGAGCTAGAGGCAAAGAAAGCTTCACAGGCATCAAAGTCAAATGACTCATGCTGTGAAGCTTAGAATATTTTTAATCTAGAATTTTCTTCAATTTTATTTCGTTATAACGATTTGAAATAATTTTCCATAGAGAGACTCCAGAGTCTTTATGAATCGTCTCTTTTGGGTCTTTATTATTTTGGTTTAATTGATCAACAGCATTGCTATCAACAGTTGGGTCTCCAAAATTACTCATGGCCATAATTCCTGTATCATCAGCTAGGAGCGATTCATAATCTTCAAGTTGGGCCTTGATTTTCTTTAAATAATCTTTTGACGAGCTATCGTAGGCAACGGCCGTTTCTGGTTTTACTTTTGTATTATTTTCTAATTCTTTACTAGCATTTGCACCACCTGCTTTACGGTAATTTAGCGCCATGGCAATAGGGGATGTATTATCTGCTAAAGTATTAGCAAGAAATCTTTGACTATCTTCACTATTAGGATTTAGAAATGCATTTGCCGCAGACTTTGCTTTATCGTCGGCCTTCTTTGATTTTGCGACTAGTTCTAATACCTTTCTTGCTGCTTTTGAAATTTTAGCTGCATTCTTATCGATAGAATCGTTAACATACTTTGTATCACCTTCTTTAACTGTGCGGTTGAAGCCTTCGATTACCTCTGCTCCACCTGTTTCGTTAAGAAAGTTCTGTCCATTCGTTCCAAGTGTACCCATGTTGATATTCATCTCAGGAACTTCCGAAATAACTTCTCCTTGAACATTTCCTGCAGAAGCTTCATTTTGAGATACTGAAGCGTTTTGGAAGTCAGACTGACCGACTGTTCCAGCAGAGCTTGTTGCAATCTTTTGCGTTCTCCCTGCACTGTATTGGTTATTATATCGGCTTTCTAATTTCTTTAAAACCTTCTGCGCTTTTTGACGTGCACTTTGCGCACTCTTCATGGCCTTTTTCGCAATTTGATTAGCTTTCATCTCTAAGACAAAGGCGACAGCACTTAGGCCAAAGGCCCAACCAGAACATGGATTACTTACACTACAACCAGTCCAAGTTAAAGCGATACAAATACCAGCTAAAATCCCAACAATTGATATTAGTGTGGATGTTCTCTGATGGTGCTTCATCTTCTTCTTCGCTGCTTTTTCCATGTCCTTTAACATATCAATTTCAGCTTTTAGTGCTTCTCTTTGAATTCTATGGTTCCAGCCTTTTTCATCAGTTTTCTCTAGGTTCTCAAGACGTTTCTTTGCATTCTTAAAGTCATCCTTATATGTATCTCCCATTAAGCTCATGACTGCTGATGACATAATAATAACTGCTGCTATCTGTAGACCAAAGTCTGTATCACAACCACCGGCTCCAAGGAGTACACATCCATATCCAATATTTGCGGCAACTTTTAGATAACGAAGTACATCGTCTTTGGATTTTACGGAACTAGCATCAGTGGCCTTATGTTCTGTGAACATTTTAGCATCCGCTTTAAGTTCTTCCTGACACTTCTCACTACCACCGCATTTCATATACTCTTGGTTGTAGTTTTCGTTATCTTCATTCGCTACACAACTCTTTAGATGGCAATTATAAACATACTTACTAGGGCAGTCCTTAGCACTACCATCTTCATGGCAGTAATTAGGATTCATACTCGAAGGTGGTGTGCTATTTTGCGTCGTCGACTGTTGTGATGTTTCAGTTTCAGTCTCTGTACCTTCTTGAGGTGCTGAAGTTTCCTGCTGTGTTGGAGTAGTCTCTTGCTGTGCCAAAGCATTTGCTGTTGGTGTAAGTAATAGAGACCATGAAATCACAGTAATTAAGATTTTTTTGAATATGATGAAATTTCGTTGTGCCATATGCATAGCAAACTCCTTACCTTATATAGTAATTTTAGCGAACCTTTGGTTAATCTCTTACTATTATATGAGATTTATAGAGATTTTAGGTACTTAGGCAGGAATTACGCTATTTATGAGCGTGTCCTATTTTTGGCATTTTTAGACTTGTGATTTGAAGAGTTTATGCTCTTAATGCTAATATCTGGCCATGAATCAATTTGATCTCTTTGGAGAAAGTACACAAGAAACTAGTGATGAAGTTGTCTATAATTTAAAAGACGCTAAAATCATTTATTACCCAAATTTCTTTGGACGCACTAAAGTCGATTTTGAGGCTTTGAAGAACTCGTTAAATCTACGCCAAGATCAGATTACGCTTTATGGTAAAACTCACGATATTCCTAGACTTCAGGCATGGTATTCAAGTGACATGGAATATAGTTACTCAGGAATCAAGCTTTTACGAAATGATTGGAATAAAGAATTAAAAACGATTAAAGATGAAATTGAAGCAATAACAGGTGAAAGTTTTAATGGCTGTCTTTGTAATCTCTATCGCGATGGAAGAGACTACGCCTCATGGCATAGTGATGATGAAGAAAGTTTAGGGCGAAACCCAGTCATCGCTTCGGCCTCTTTTGGTGAAACTCGAAAATTTGTCTTAAAGCATCGATTTGATAAATCATGTGAAAAAGTAGAAATCGAGTTAGAGGATAGAAGCTTACTTATTATGAAGGGAGCAACCCAACATTACTGGAAGCACCAGTTAAATAAAACTGCAAGAAAAGTTGGGCCAAGGATAAATTTAACCTTTCGAAGAATTATCCGCTAATTTCCAAGTCTGCTCTTTCCAGTCATATAATTGATGAGGGGTGTAGCGGGATTTATATCTCATGTACTTATTTTCTTCAACCCAGTATCCCAAGTAGTAATATTCAAGGCCTATACTTTTTGCATATAAGATCTCACTTAATGCTCCAAGGTGACCCAAGCTCATTTTCTCGTAGTCTGGATCATAACTAAAATAAACGCTACTAAGAGCACTTTCTGACTGCTCTAAGATACCAAAAGCTATCAATTTACCATCCTCAAAAATTTCACTCAATAATTGGGTTCCAGTAAAGCGATAAAAAGTCTCTTTAAATAATTGCTCATTATCTATAATTGAAGCATCAATACTATTTTGAAATCTCTCGATACCGTGCTTTCTATATATTTCATAATGTCTTTTTCTAAAGATTAGAGGAGTGAACTTAATTTGTAAGTGTTGATGTTTTTTTAGAAACTTTCTTTGATTCTTAGTTGCTTTAAAGCTGGAGAGGTCAACTCTAAGTGGAATACATTTTGTGCAATTTGGACACGTGGGGCGAAAGACGAATTGACCAAATTTTCTCCAACCGTGTTGTAAAAGATAATCAAGTTCATCTAAGGCCAGCTCTCCCGCAAAGAAGAATTCATGTTGTTCCATGTGACCTTCTAAGTAAGGGCATGAGTCAAGTTCACTAAGGCGAGGAGAGACAAGCATCTTCATACAATATATTGTATCATTTTTTGAAAGCTTCTTGTTGTTCAATTAGCTTTTTTAGTGGAGAAATTAATTCCTCATAAGAATTTTCATTGAGTTCCCCAAGTGCTTTTAAAGTCATTCCTATGGCCTCTAAAGTCGATAAATGTTCTTCACCACAGGACTTTCTTATTGAGGAGTAGATCGTTCTTTGATCTTCTTCAAGGTGGTAGCACGGAATCGAACTTAGCTTAGGCCATTTAAAGTAAACACCTTTGGCCTTCTTCCATGTTCCATCTAAGACTATCATCTCTCCCTTTGGAAGATCGCTTTTAGAAATAGGCCTTGAGTGTTCATTCTTAAATAATAGAAACGATTCTTTTGAAGTAAGATCGTCTATTATTTCTTCTGTAATATCATCACTTTTTATAATCCTAATCTTATCACTAGCAAGTGGCCCAAACTTTGCTGTGTTAAATGGGTGCTTTGCCTCATCTTTACTTTGAAGAATAGTAATAGGAGTTTGAATTTCTACTGGTTTTACATGTGCGCATAGACAAGACTTCAAAGGCCTGTGACATTTATCACAATGAGCGCGTTTTTCTTTATTCATAAGAGTCTATATATTGACTTCTTTATTATACTTATCCATTAGAATTGGCTTACGGTAGTACATAATGAAGTAGACGATAGGGTAGATTAAAAGATCAAAGAGAAAGTTTTCTGTTTTATACTTTATATTATCTGTTATTTTAGTCATGCCATTTTCAAGCATACGAATATGATAAGTGTGAATCCAAAGATTAAACGGGAATGGGCACTCTGTGGCCTCTGTTCGAATAATTATACCTTTGTCGGTTCTCTTTGTTTGCATCACTTCAATTATCCAAGACTGGTAGTGACCAAGGATAGAAGTAATCATATGTGTCTGATTAGCATATTCAACTCCATCAAAGCGGGTAACTTCAAGATTGATGAAGGGTGGAGTTGCTTCTTGCATTGTTTTTGCATTGAAATTGCTCAGAATTTCATCCACTGAAGCCTTTAATGTCGTGTTTATCACTAAGCTTTTCATTTATTAAATTATACCCCTTTGCGGTACTTAACTCAATAAGTAGTATCTAACTTCTTAAAACTTAATTAATGGTTTAGAAAAACTTAATTTTATGCACTTTGAAAATCTATAACTCTCTTAAGTTGCTATTGATGCACCACTGTGGCCAAATAGAATATATTTCCCAAAATGTGACCAAGGAGAAATTTATGAACCTGAAGGAAAGACTCAAGCTTGAAGAGAAGGAGTGTAAGAATCTCATTCAAGCTTACTGGCGATTTAGGAAGCGTCCTGATGCGAAGAAGAAAGGTGAAGAGGAAGAACAAGAGTTAATCAATGGAGAAGAGCTGGGAAAGCAGTTGGGGCCAATTCTGGAAAATTAGATAATGTAACAGATTTGTCTTTTAAACGAATTGAAAAGGCAAAACAAAAGGCCCAAGAAAAACAAGACGAGCAAGCCAGAGAGCAACAAAAACAAGCTAAGAAGAATGATGATTCATCAGATGAAAAAAAGAAGAAAACAGCAAATTAAACTTCTATTTTAGAGATTTTTTTACACAGTCAGTTAGTCTTCTGTCTCCGGGATTATATTCTTGGAGACACTTATCAAAAATACGAGTCGATAATTCATCACAATTATCCATACGTTGTTTTATGCAATGGAATGTTAGTAATTGCTCTATTTCAATTCTTTGTCCATGTGGATCAACTGGGATAATTTGTGGCCTCTTTTTCTCTTTTTTCTTTTGGCGCTTAGGCTGAACCGATATTTTCTTATCTCTGTGATATGAAGGAGTCGACTTTTTCTTCTTTGTTATCTCCTGCCACTGGGCAGCTCTTAGACGTTGGTAATATAGAAGTTGACGCTCTCGACGAGTGAGAGGCTTAGTTTTTTCTTTAGTAGGAGTGGCACAAGAAATAATGGCCATTATAAAAATTGAGTATTTAAAAATCTTTAATAGCATTGACTAATTCTTCGTCGTCAATAAATGGGTTACGACTATTTTGAATTTCATAAATTCGATTGTTAATTTGCACTTCAAAATCATCAACTGGATCTTCACGGTGCCATCTTCTTAAGTAGTACTCTTGGGCCTCATCAATTGCTAAGTTGTAGCGAGTAGAGAAGTAGAATAGAGCGCGAGCAATGTTCCCTCTTATCTCTAGTGGCGGTTCAAAAGATGTGGTTAGTTGATTCTCGTAATTAACCTCTCCTATTGAAGAAGATGTACAATTAGAGTTTACAGCTCGTCCAGTTACTTCGCCAAAAGGATGATTGCTTCTTGATGAATTCGCTCGAGAATTTACTGGAAAGAGGTGGTGAAGGTCATTCTTCTGTGTGTTTCGACTTTCGTTAGGGTTAAACTTTGACTGAGGCCAGCTATGTTCACAATTCATGACTCGGTGATTTGGAATTTGCATTGGCCCGATACCATCGTTTTCACCAATTTCTTGGTTACAATAAACATCTTTAACAAAGTACTGACCGCGGCTTTGTCTCAGATAAATATCTCCAAATAGATACTTTCTTGCTTGCTTGTAACTATCAGGAGCTTTTTGCTCGTAGCAATTTTTTAGACCTTTACATGAACTTGTTAAGATATCTTTTTGCCCGGCCTTTCTTATATGTCCTGAGACAATAATATTGCGCAAGGCTTGCTTGAGATTTTGTTTTGAATTGTTTTTTGAATGAGTTTTATTTAGATACTTTTCTATATTCTCAGGATAGTAATTTATTTTACTGAGAGGGGTTGAGGTAAGATTAAAGTGAACATTTGCGTGAACACTGAAACTTATTTGAATGGATAAAAGCACCAAAAGGTGACTAAGCTTAGTCATTTTAATTCCTTCCTTGGAATATAAATATGTTAACAAGAAAAAATATGATGGCCAATAAAAAAACAGGGCAAATACTCGAGCATAAAAGTTATGTCGGGGCAAATTAATAAAGATAAAATTGTAAGGTAGCTATCTATCGCATCTAAGAATATTGTGTTAAATTTGTAAAATATCATTCACCAATTCAAATGTAAGAAGATTTATGAAAAGGAAATACTATGGGTGTATTGGCAAGTAAAATTATTGGTGTGGGCTCTTACGTACCACCAAAAGTTTATAAGAATACTGATATCGAAGAAATGATGAACACTTCTGATGAGTGGATCGTTCAAAGAACGGGAATTGAGCAACGTCATTGGGTTGATTCTAAAACATCAACATCTGATTTGGCCGTAAAAGCAAGTGAAGAAGCAATTTCAAATGCTGGGCTTAATAAAGAAGATATAGATATGATTGTTTTTGCAACTCTTTCTCCTGACTTTGACTTTCCTGGTACAGGTTGCTTTCTTCAGGCAAAACTTGGAATGAGTGAAATTCCTTGTCTAGACTTAAGACAACAATGTTCTGGCTTTCTTTATGCAATGTCTGTTGCAGATAAATTTATTTCCACAGGAACAAATAAAAATATTCTTGTTGTTGGAGCAGAAGTTCATTCAAAAGGCTTAGATCAAACGCCTGATGGAAGAAATGTTGCTGTTCTGTTTGGCGATGGAGCCGGTGCAATTGTTATGAGTGCATCTGAAGTTAACGATAAAAAAACAGAGCCATGTTTCATCGATGCAAGTCTTCATAGTGATGGAAAGTATGCTAAGGAATTATGGATTCCAGCTCCGGGAACAGGATTTGATTCATCTGAAAGAATGTCTCAAGAAATGCTTGACGAAAAATTACATTACCCACAAATGAATGGGCGCACTGTTTTTGTTCACGCAACGAAGAGAATGGCAGAAAGTCTTGGTGCTCTACTTGAAAAGAATAATCTTACAATTGATGATGTGGATGTTTTCTTATTTCACCAAGCAAACCTAAGAATTAATTCTAAGGTTGCTGAAATGATGGGAATCCCAGAAGAAAAAGTATTCAATACAATTCAAAAATATGGAAATACCACAGCGGCAACAATTCCACTTGGAATGCATGATGCCATGAAAGAAGGTGTTTTAAAGCCTGGTATGCTTGTGGCCTCTGCTGCATTTGGTGCAGGCTTTACTTGGGCATCTGCTCTATACCGTGTTTAAAAAAGTATCTAATTGATAGAAAAAAGAAAGCCTCCGAAATGGAGGCTTTTTTATTATTGGCAATAATTATAATCGCGGAAATATCGACTACAGTAGTTAGAAGGGAAGCGGCAGTCATCTAGGTTACTTGACCAGTAACTTGCTTGAGGGCAGTATTTCGTTTCTTGTTTTTCAACATTAACGACAAACTTTCCTGTTGCAACTTCGCGTCCATCTTTTTCAAGCTTATACTCAACTTCATTTTCTCCGTAATAATTTAGGAGAGGTCTTTGAAAAAGTGTATGTATCCAAAGATTGAATCTATTCTTACTTTCACCTTTTTCAGAGTCAAAGCGTGATGATTTTGATTTCGTGCGACCCTTGTGGTCTTTGTAGTAAAGAGTTACTTCATCAGCATCAACTCTTTCACCTTCTCCAAGAACGAATTTTGAGAATTCTGATGGACTTAAGAAGTTTGCGCGGCAATCGACAAAGCGAAAGTCTCTTCCATTACGATCAGAGCATGTAAGACGGATTGTTCCCTCAACAGGGTTTGACGTTAGGTCATTTCCAATTTTAAGCCCAGCACCAAAGGCAGGCAGAAGCAGTAGTAAACTTATGATTACTTTCATTATAAACTCCTTTTTATAATCCTATTAATGATATTAAGGAGTTTTAATTTATGCAATTTAGTAAAGCTTAAAGATAGAACTTGTAAGTTTATCTTTAAAGTTCACGGGCCTTAACTTTGCAATAATTGTAGATCAATTCACGCCAGTATTGGATAAATTCAGGTCCACATAATTTAGCGTAGGCAGGATTACTAGGAATGTAGTCGTAGAGGAAGTACTCCATGGCAAATTGCATTGTTTGCATACCTAGGAATAACTCTGTGAAGAAATTAATATCACCACGTTGATAATAAGAGATGAGTTCGGCAACATCCTGGTGGAATTCACAAGATGAACAACCATTACACATTCCATAATTTTCAACAAAGTTTAAGTGATGCTGTGTTTGAGTTGCGATAATTTGCTCTCTTTCATCAACATCAGCACTAAAGCTATCAATTAAATCAAGTGCGCGCTCTGGATGAGAGGCAATGGCCTGAAAAATTTTTTCATAAAATGTTGCATATAGTGATGTGAAGATAGAGTCTTCAATTAAATAGTAGAAGAAGTCTTCACTCGATTTTGTGCTTTCACGTAGGGACTCATAAGTTGAAAGGGCCATTTTTAAAGGTGCATCTTCAAACTCTTCAAGTTCAAAAAACACTTTCGCTAACTCTTTTTTTCCCTGATCGAATTCATTATTGGTCTTTCTAATTCGATTAAACATGAGTTCCTCCACATCCGTTCATAAATAGATTTTAACAAAATATGTAAAATCAAAAACTTAGTGGAGGACTAGGCAAGAAATTCCAATTAAGGGCAAGGAATCGTGAAGATCTTATGAATATCTTCAATTCTTTGGAGAGTCTCAGTATCTAGTGTAATCTCACTACTTGCTAGGTTCTCTCTTAGTTGCTCAAGATTTGTAGCACCAATAATATTTGATGTTGTAAATTCTCTGTCATTAACAAAGGCCTGAGCTAGAGTGGCCGGTGTAAGTCCAACATCATTTGCTAGTGTTGCATATTCTTTAATTGCATTTGCTGCATGCTCAGATGAATAGCGTGTGAAGTATTCACCAAAGATCGTTAATCTTGCACCTTCTGGCTTAGCACCTCCAAGATACTTTCCACTTAAGGCTCCAAAGGCAAGTGGTGAGTAGGCCAAAAGCCCAACTTTTTCTCTGATGGCCATTTCTGAAAGGCCAACTTCAAAAGAGCGATTTAGAAGAGAGTATGGATTTTGGATAGAAACGGGCGCATCGACACCACATTCTTTTGCAGCATTAAGGTATTGCATCACACCCCAAGGTGTTTCATTTGAAAGACCCCAAGTACGGATTTTTCCTTCTTTTATCAATTCACCAATAGCTTCTACTCGTTCACGAAATGATACTTCTATTTCTGGTGTGAAGTGCTCGTAATTTAGACGGCCAAAGAAGTTAGTTACTCGTGCTGGCCAGTGAATTTGGTAGAGATCTAAATAATCTGTTTTAAGTCTTTTTAATGAAGCTTCACAAGCGGTTTTGATATCGGACTTTGAAAAAGGAGTTTTTCTAATCTCACTTTCTCTTATGTAGCTATCCATGCTCCCCGGGCCTGCAACTTTAGAAGCGAGAACAAATTGATCTCTCTTTGTTTGCATCTTATCCCAAGTACCAATATATTGTTCTGTTTTAGTATATGTTTCTTTTCGTCCTGGCACAGGATACATCTCTGCTGTATCGATGAAGTTGACACCGTATTCGAGGGCCATGTCTAATTGCTCATGGGCCTCTTCTTGTGTGTTTTGTTCACCCCATGTCATTGTCCCTAGACAGATCTTACTTACTTTTATTTGTGAATTTCCTAATTGATTTTGTTGCATCTATCCCTCTCGTTTTCGTTTGGGTTATTGTTGTTTAACCATGGCCTCTAGAGGCAGGTCTGTTTGCTTCTTTATATAATTAACAAGTCCAAAAATAATAAAACCAGTGGCAATAACTGTTGGAATTGAAATTACTGGGAAACTTAGGGCCGTCATTCTACCTAGACTCTCGTTAAATTCAACGCTTCCTGGAGAACCTTTCAATACGATTACAGCAAGTACATAATTTAAAACTGCAGACAGAAAGAATGTGCAAGAGAAGTAAAATCCAGCAATATAGATTTTTTGATCAAAGTCGTCTTTTATATTTTTCTCTTCCATTGCTTGATGGATTTTTTCTAAATCAAAAATTTGCTCTATTAAAGTTTTAACAAGTGGCTTCTTAGTAAATTGTGAAGCTAGAACAAATAAACCAATAACTAGAGGAAGGGCAGTTTCTTTTACAATCATCCAGGTCTTATTAAGTTGGAAAAGTCCAATTCCACCAGTAAGTAAAACACTGATAAGACCAATGGCCGCAATCCAGTTAAACTTTCTTTGAGAAATAAAGTCCCATGCTCCATAGATAAGGGGAAAGGCCAATGCTATGATTAAGGCATTAACTTGTCCTAAATATTCTTCAGATGAAAATTTCGTTAAAATTACTGAAGGAATAACCACATTGCATATTAGATTAATGAATGGGTTCTCTTTTTTTCTTGTTTCGTTATTATTTGGCATATCCGTCATTTGTGATCCTTAGCTAAACGCAATTATCATACCCAATTGTCTAAGCTATTCAAAGTTTTAATCATCCGACATGTAAGGTCGGGTATCGTAACAACTTCTTACACCTTGTAAAGTGAACTTGTCTTAAGAAAATTAATTTGAAATAGTTTTAGAATTGAAAAACTTTTGGTCACGGAAGAACATAAGGATAAAAACATGAAAAAACTATTTCTAGCACTTGGACTAACTTGTGCACTGAGCGCATCAGCTCAAGACTTCAACGGTTACATTGTAAAACTTAAGCCAGGATACGAATCATTTGTTAATACAACGTATGCTGACGCTCAAATGAGAAAGCTTAGCTTTGGTACATTTGCTGTTGTTAAAGAAAAATTTGAAGGGTTAGTTGCTGATCCTGCAGTAGAGTACGTTGAAAAGAACTGGATCATTAACTTAAATGATTTTAGTGCTCCTCAATCTGTAGAAGCTGCTTTAACAGAGAATCGTGATGAGCAATTCTCTAAGCAATGGGGATTACTAAATGATGGACGAAACTCTGGTGGTTGGTTCTCAAATGGTAAAGCTGGAGAAGATATTAATGCTACTCAAGCATGGAATGTTGAAACTGGAAATCGTGATTTAGTAGTAGCGGTAATTGATACAGGTGTTGATTACACTCACTCTGATTTAAAGGCCAATACTTGGAAGAATGAAGGCGAGATTGCAGGTAATGGAATTGATGATGATGGAAACGGATTTGTTGATGACGTTTACGGATATGATTTTGCTAATAAAGATGCAGATCCAATGGATGGTCACTCTCACGGTACTCACTGTGCTGGTGTAATTGGTGCTCGTCATAATGGAACTGGGATCATGGGAGTAATGGCAAATGTTAAGATTATGTCGATTAAATTCCTAAGTGATAGTGGTTCAGGTGAAACAATTGATGCAATTTCTTCAATTGATTATGCCGTTGCTAATGGTGCAAAAATTCTTTCTAACTCTTGGGGTGGAGGAGAATATTCAGAAGCATTAAAAGAGTCAATTGAGAATGCACGTGATAAAGGTGTTCTATTTATTGCAGCTGCAGGAAACTCAAGAATGGATAATGATGCAAGACCAACTTATCCAGCAAATTATGAAGTTGAAAATGTAATTTCAGTAGGTGCAATGGATGGTAAAGGTAATCGTTCATCATTTTCTAACTACGGACAAGAAACAGTTCATGTATTTGCTCCAGGTTCTAATATTCTTTCAACAATACCAGGTGATCGTTATAAGAAAATGTCAGGAACTTCAATGGCAACGCCAATGGTTTCAGGTGTTCTTGGACTTCTATTATCAAAAGAAGATCAGCTTTCATTTTCTGAGATCAAGGAAAGAATTTACAAGACAGCAGTTCCAAATGCTACACTTATTACAAAAGCTAAGTCGGGACGTATCGAAGCATACCGTCTACTTAACAATATCCAAAATTAATTCAAATATCTGAATAATAGTGATATATAAGAGGGAGTCAATTGACTCCCTTTTTTATTATGAAAATTAAACTACCAGAATTTCTCATTCGTAAATTTAAAATGACTCCTTATGAAAAACTAGGTGGCGCAGCTGGCGTCCAAGAACTTGTGGATGACTTCTATGAAGTTATGAATACTGACCCAAGAGCATCAAAGTGTCGTGGGCTTCACGCCACTTCCCTTGAAGGTGCAAATAAGAAATTATTTATGTTCCTATCGGGATGGCTTGGGGGCCCAAGTCTTTACATTGAAAAATATGGCCATCCTCGTATGAGAAAGCGTCATTTCCCATTCAAGATTGGTTTTGCTGAGCGTGATGAATGGCTCTATTGTATGAGAAAAGCTCTTGATAAAAAGCAGCTAAAGCCTAAGTTTGATGATGAGATCTGGTCTGCTTTCCAGCGGTTTGCTGAGCATATGAGAAACCAGAACTTTTAATTCCATAAGTTCGATGCCGCAAAATTCTTCGTAATCTAATTGGTCTAATAATTCAAGGCAGCGCTCAAGGTGAGTGGCGCAAGCGCTTTCTTGGCCCATATCTCTTTTAAGTAAGCCTGCCGCAACTTTAATGATGGCCTTAAAGAGGATGGCATAATCATCAGTTCGGTTATGTTCATTCCAAAGTGATTCAAGATACGCGTGACATTCCCAGTAATAGCCGTGATTAATCAGGTCAATAGCGTATAGATAATCTGAGTTATTTCTAAAGTCTGCACTACTTTTTAGAGCATTTGTTTCTGGTTCACCTGTAAATTCCATATGCCCATCTTTTTTGAGTGGGTGAGGGTTCTTTCCTGGGCGAAACTTATATACAGGTAGCGCTCGATCAGAATATCTTATGAGAGTCTCCAGTCAAAGTCATACATGAGCTTACCTTCATCAATATGAACTTGAGAAACAATCTTAGACCATTCTTTTACATTTGGATCCCATTGAAAGCGAGCACGTGCAACTTTGTGCTTGATAGTATTAAATTTTTCAACTTCTTGTTTATTCTTCCAATTTGGTGCCTTCAGCTCTGCTACGATGCGAACTTTTGGTGCACTTGCAAGCTTTGTCATTCTTGCATAATCATAGTGAGAAGCAATTTTAAGCATTGCTAGAACATCTGTAACCGCACGGTGTGGAAATGGATTAATAAAGCCGTGAGAGTGCTCAAGCATTGCCATGGACTTATGTCTGATTTTACTTGGGTATTCGATATCTTCTTGGGTATCAATCCAAATCTTATTTGGCATATCTACTTCATATCTTTCAAACATGGCCGTTAACATTGGCTTGTCATATTTTGCACCGTTGTGCGCCATAAGATAGTCTGCTTTTTTAATTAATAGAGCTAATCTTTCAAGGGCCATCTTAATTTCGTCACCTCGGCGTCCCCAGTCTTTTAATAATTGCTCATCAATTCCTGTTAATTCGATAACTTCTTGAGTAAGTTTAAGACGATCTTTTTCGTCAATAAGCTCTGAGAAGATTCTCACTGGAGAGTTGATTCGTGTATCCCATAGGACTGCACCAATTTCAGTAACTCTATCGACATTGAGGTTTACGCCTTTCTGTGTAAGATTTTCGTTGATTCCTTCTAAGTCGACACCAAGAATGAGCATGAGATTTCCTTTTGCTTTGTGTTATGGCAGAATTGACAAATTTCTGACTAATCTAGGACAATTATGAGCGATACAACCTCTAATGTAAATGCTGGGATTTTAAAGATTTAATGAAACCATATATTGTACTCATATTCACGGCCCTAATTGTGGCCTTTTTCTCTGGAAGTTTTGTTTTAAAGACTTTTGCACCTCGTTTTGCCAGCCAATATCAAATTGAAGAGATAAACGATATTAAAGAACAGATGAAAAGTCAGATCACGCCTTATGCAATAGTGAACTTCTCATCTCTATATTATTCTGATGAACAATTCCAATTATTGAATCCATCAATGGCAATTGAAGAATTTGATTCAGACCTTTTATCAAGCTCAAAAGGATGCTCAAATATTGAGGTTCTTCAGTCCCAATTAACAGCAAGTCGTAAGAAGGGGATGTGGGAGCTTATTAGATGTGGCCGTATTAGAAGTATTCCAAGATGGTTTGTTAAGACCCCGCCATTTCTACATGACTCTGGTGTTAGTTATGCATATTTACTATTTCAATATCAATTAGCAACAGGACAAGCAGAAAACACATCTTGGGTCAGAAGAAGACTATCTTTTTTCCACGTTTCTGAACTTTCTCAATTACAACGTGAGATTGGGCCACTTGGTGGAATTTATGGACTACTTGCTTCTTTATCTGAAGACACTCTAAGAGATATCATCAATGAGGAAGCTAGGATCTTAGCAAAGAATTATCTACTTTCTAGAATAAAGTATCCACGTCAATACAATGTTCTTGAGTATCGTTTTTACACAATGGACTCTATTGAACGCTATTTGGAGTCGACCCCATATCAAATCTCTCGAGCAAGACCTGGTAAATGGTGTGTTTATACTGAAGGTCCAATTTGTTGGCGTCAAAGTACGAAGCACTTATTGCAAACTGTTTCAACTTCAACCTTAACTTCCTTCATTGGAATTCTCGTCATATTCTTCATTATCTTATGGCTACTCTTTAGCAAGATTAAGTGGGACAAAGTAGAAGAGAATCGTAAGAAAATGGCCTTGCAAGTTTTAACACATGAGTTTAGAACGCCAGTGGCATCTCTTCTTCTAATTATTGATAAACTCAATCGTGATATTGATAAATTTCCTGAAGAGCAGCAAGAGGACTTATTAAGAATCTCCGGTGAAGTTTATCGCCTTCAGAGGTTAACTGAGAAGTCGAAGCATTACTTACAGGGGGCAAATGCAAGAGGAATGCTCTCGTTTACATATCAAGAACTCGAAAATCCTGAGGACTTAATTTATGATACAATAATTCCTATTAAGGATACTTACCTAAAGGAAATTGATATCAATATCGATCTTAAAGGCCCTGTCTTTGTGGATTTTTATTGGTTTCAAATTTTAATAAAAAACTTAGTGGAGAACTCATTTATCCACGGTGAAGAAAAGCATTATATTAATGTTTTTGAGAAAGATAAAAACTTTGTCATTGAAGTTGGTGATGGCGGAGAGTTGAATAAGGATCTAGAGACCTTAACAAGTGAATTTGTTAAAGGATCAAAAAGTTCTGGAACAGGTTTAGGATTAAATATTATTAAAAATATAGTAGATGAATGGGGCGGTAAAATTGAGTTGGTAAAAAAGCCAACGAAGTTTATTATTACGCTACCTAAGAGGAAAAAGCCAAATGGATAAATTATTACTAGTAGAAGATGATGTTTCTTTAGGCAAAGGGATTATGGACTTCCTAAAGATGGAAGGCTTTGATGCAATTTGGGCGCAGACCTTAGAGGATGCAAGAAAGATTGATCTTAAAGATGTCGATCTTATCATTCAGGATTGGATGTTACCTGATGGCCAAGGAATTGATTTTCTAAAAGAGTTACGCTCAAATGGAAACACGACGCCAATGATTATCCTTACTGCAAAAACTGATCTTATCGATAAAGTTGTTGGCCTTGAGTCAGGAGCAAATGATTATATGACAAAGCCTTTTGAGACAAGAGAACTTCTTGCTCGTATTCGTGTTCAGCTAAGAATTGGTGAACAAGGTGGGAATAATAATGGCAATAACGCCGTTGATACAAAAGGAATTCTAACCTTAGGTAAACTTAAGATCGATAATGATACTCGTGAAGTAACTTGGGATGGTGGCCTCGTTGAGTTAACTAAGATGGAGTTTGATTTTTTAAAGCTACTTGTCGAAAATCCAAATCGCGCTCTTTCAAGAGATGAGATTTTAAATAAGGTTTGGGGTTATGAGTGTTATCCTTCAACACGTACTGTGGATACACACGTTCTTCAGCTTCGTCAGAAGTTTAATGAAAACTTAATTGAAACAGTTCGAGGTATCGGTTATAAGCTTCGACCGCAACATGCTCAATAAATAATTGAAAGGGGGGAATCCTTCCCCCTTTAGTATTCACAACTTTTCAAAGAATTGACATAACTCTAACGTAGCTTCGATAAAGCTAGTGCATAATTGTACGATAGGTTGTTAACAACTTAGGAGAAATAATGCTTAGTTCTAACAAAACATTTAACTTTTCAATTCTACTTGTGCTGGTTGCCTTATTCTTAGCATCTTGCTCAAATAAGAACTCCGCGCAAGATATTAGAAAGGCACTAGAAGACGATCCGACAATTCTTACAGATGTTATGAAGAAAAACCCTCAGGTTTTTATGGAAACATTACAACAAATGGCATCTGAAATGAAACAACAGGCATTGGCCGATCGTAACCGAAAAGAAAAAGAGATTCTAGAAGATGCTTTTAAAAATCCTATTCAGGTTCAATCTCACAGTGATGATCTTATTATAGGAAATCCAAATGCCAAGGTTAAGATCTATGAATATTCTGATTTTCAATGTCCATTCTGTTTTAGGGCCCTTGAAACTGTTAAACAGTTAATGGATGAATATGGTAAAGATGTGGCCTTTATTTATCGCCACTTACCAATCGATTCAATTCATCCTCAAGCAAGATTAGCAGCACAGTACTACGAAGCTATTCGTATTAAGCATGGAAAAAAAGCATTTAAGTTTCATGAAACAATCCTTCGTAATCAAGCAAAGATTCGACTAGGGGAGAAGTACTTACTAGAAGTCGTTAAGAAAATGGGGCTTGATACTAAAGAAATTAAGAAGCTAGCTAATTCAAAGCAGGTTGATGATAAGATTGCTTTTGATATTGAAAGTGCAAATAAGCTTGGCTTCAGTGGAACACCAGGATTTGTTGTTGGCGGAGTTCCTGTGAAGGGTGCTTATCCTTATGCTCACTTTAAGAAGATTATCGATCGCTTATTAGAGAATAAGACTGCTGATACTAAGTAAGTCCAAGCCTATAGATTAGGAATTAATTTTATTAATTCAGGGTAGTCGATAAATGGATTACGGTTACCCTGATACTTTTCAACCATTTCATTTCTAAATTTTTCAAAAGAAGAAATAGGGTCAAGTTTGTCCCAAGCTCTTAGAAACTCTTCTTCTCTATCGTCGATTGGAAGCTCATACATTACAGCAAAGTAGAAGAGGCCTCTTGCAATATCACCTTTAACTTCATCAGGTGGCTCAAAGAATTGTACTTGAGGGTATTTAGAGTTTTGTCCCATTTTGGAAGCTTCACATAATTGGCCTTTATTTTCCTGATCGACTTCTCCAAAGAAGTGATCACCACGCTTTTGATTTACTAATGAGTCAGTAGGATAGAGGTGATGCATATCAGATACCATTTCATCATAAGTGTTTTGATGATGAGGTACTTGCGGACCATAATCAAAGAAACGAGACTTTGGCCAAGTGTGTTCTGTATTTAAAACATTACCATCAGGAAGGTCATCGTTATCCATAAAGATATCAACATTATTCTGGTATTCAACTTCACAGTAGATATCTCTTATAAAGTTATTCTCACTTCCTTCTTTATAATAAGCATAGATTTCATTAAATAGATGTAGTCTTGCTTCTTTGTAATAAAGAGTCTTTTTATTCTTCTTCATTAGGACGATTAGCTTTTGTCTTAATTCAAGAGATCGCTCTGGTCCTAGCGGTGCGATTTCGCCAGCAAGTATTGAGGTTGAAAGAATAAATAGACTAATAAGAGTTATAAATCTGCGCATGAGATGTTTTTACGGCCATTTATGAATTCTTGATAGGTTATTGTAGAATTTACGTGTAAATAAAAAGACAGGACCCCGTAAGGTCCTGTTATTATTGAAATCAAGCGCTTGGTTATCAGGCCACTTAAAAACGTGTTTTAAGCAGCTTTATTAAATTGTTGGTACTCTTCATTTTCTTCTTCTACACTGTCTCTAAGACTGTTTAAAAGCTTCTCTAGTTGGATTCTCTCACTAACGCCAAGGTCGATAAATTGTACACCCATTCCTTCTGGGTAACGTCCTACGGCCATAGACTTTCTAACTACCTTTGCCTTAAGTTCTAGCTCCTCACCAATATTAAAAGTGAAAACATCACCACATGAGAAAATATCCTTTTGAGTTGGAACATTATAAGAAATATAGGCTCCAGTTCTAGAGATATCAAAAGTATTACCTAAGTTAATTGGAATATCTGTTGAAGATACTTTTGTTGGTAGAGGTGCCTTATATCTTAGGGCCGTCTTCCACCACTGAGCAGCTGGTGAGTTAATTACATTTGTATCCTGACTTAGAATAAAATATGAAGTCATTAAGATATATGCGAATGTCGATAAAATAACTGTCGCTGCTTCAAAATCATTTCCATAAACGAGAACAATCGAATTATTTAAACAAACAAAGCCAATTGAAAGAGGGAAGCTCCACTTTATATCATTTTGGGCCGTGAATGAGAAGTATGCATTAATACAGCAAGATGCCATGACCATTAAATTAAAGAATGTCATCTTGGACCAGATTGCACCAATATCTGTTGCGTTGTACCCATAGAGGAACATCACTTGGACTGGTATACTTACAGCAATTGCTAAAAATACAAATGCATAAACATTAAAGATTAACGGCTTGATCTTCATGGATTTCTCCTTGTTCTTGATTTTGGCTAAAGTGATAACAGTAGCTATTTACTTTATTAATATAATTCTTTGCTTCTTTAAGACGATCTGATTGACGCCAATTAGTACTTAGTTTTATTAGCTGTGACTTTACTCGAAATGGGCCTGAGTTATAACTTGCTAGTATAAGATCAGTGAATAATTGGCTTTTTTCAAATGATCTCACTGTCTTAATTTTTGGATAAGACTTTTGAATCAGATCAAAATTTCCTCTCCAGTACTTTTTTAGGTAATTAATATATTCAAGGCCACCTATAACAGACTTCTTCTTATTAAGACGCCAGTCATTTTTATAATTAATTTTTCCTGTTCTAACTAAGAATTTAACAACACCATAAGGAAGCTTTTCAATTCTTTTATCAACCTTCCATTTATCATGCTTTTTAATAACATGTTGGCTTGCTGCATCTGTTACTTGTGTAAGGCCTATGGCCTTGGCCGAACTTACTGAGCGATAATTAAAACCAGATTCCTGTGCAATTAGGCCAAGAAGCATAGAAGGGTTTGTCTTTTCCTTATTTGCCTCTTTTTCAACTAATTCAATAAAACTATCTTTTACATTAAAAGGATCGGTAGAAGATATTTTGATCTTCTCTTTAGATGCTTGAAGACATGAAGGTTCTTCATATCGATAAAGAGATCTAATTTCTCCGCGATATTGATATCCAACTTTAATGTCCGTTGTAAGTCTAGCAGGTAGGCTTAATCGATTTATCTTATAGATGATATTCTTTTCATCTTGAAAGATAACTTTATTATTATGTTTAAAACTTGAGGTAACATTTTTTCCATTCCAAAAGATAACGATATTATCTGGATTTAGCTTACCTCTAGTTGAATTTATTTTTACGTATAAGTCATAGATGGAATGACGGTTTTGCTTCTTTGGGAAGAATTCGATTCCGATAGTACTTGTACCAACATTATCAAAGTTAATATGCTCATCTAAGATCTTTGTAAATGCTTGTAAATTCTCAAAATCATCACGATCATTAATAAGAGATAATGTGTCACTTCCAAATGGATTCATAGGACCTGCACATGAACTTAGAAGGACCGTGGCCCCTAGAAGCAATGCTGAGAAACAGGCACGTGTTAAGGCACGGGCCATGTAATTGATAAATGTTTGTTTCTTGGAAGCGTTCATTGACAATATTATGTCAATTTTGTGTAAGTTGCAGTAGGTACGGGGAAGTTAATTGAATGATTACAGAGTCTTAACCTATTTTTTCCATAAAAATTCTAGTTATGAAAAATCGTAAATTTCGCCAACTTTAGAAGCCATAGAAAAAACCGTTATTGGATTTTGTTAAGTTTCTTAGGAATTTGTATAAGTTAGAGGATTTACTGAAGTTTTTGGCCCCTACTCCGATAGCATTAATCTGAACCTTGCGAAGACGGTTCTTAGTCGTGACCTGTTTGACGATATCATCGATATTATCGGGAGATGCTGTTGCTCCTGACTTTGTTGGTGAGCCATCACTTAATAAGACAATATCACTTAGATCAGAATATTGATCGAGGGTGTACATTAAAGCTGCTCTAGTTGGTGTCGTACCATTTGGAGTAAGCCTAGCAAGAAACCCATATACTTCTTCTTTTACTTTTAGATTATGAAGGCTTTGTAAAACACCCCAAAGAGAATAATATGATGAGCGATTAGGACCTGGATAATAAATGATATCAACTTTATAGTCTTTACCCATTGAGGCAATTAACATTTTAAGGCCAGCCTTTACTTCTCCTATACGGTCATCTGTTGCCATTGATCCAGAAACATCAATGACAAAGGCAACATTTTTTCCTTTAAAGTTAAATCCTACATCATTAGTATTTGATGTATCATCTTGCTTCTTAGTGATCTTTTCAACGCTATCTTCTTTCTTAGGTTTTATACTTTCCTTAAGCTTTTGATTTAGTTCTTTTATTAGGTCTTGTTGTTGCGCTACAATTTTTTGACATTGATCTAGTGCCTGTGAGTTATCGACACAGACTTCTTGCTTTTGTGGTGGCTTTTGGGCAACTGGCTTTTCATTTTTTGGAACGACAATAAATAAAATAATGACAGCGCCGAGGGCACCAGAAAGTAGATCAAGAAATGAAATATTAAAGACGTCGATGGACTTTCTTTGGCGGCGCATAGACTTCCTTATACTTCGATTTTATTAACAAGGTTTTCAATGACATATTCCTTTGTTTTCATATGGAATTTGTCTGTTTTCTTTTGTAGGTCATGAAATAACCACATGAGAATAATACTTAAAATTAGTGCAACAAGTGTTGTATCGAATGCTACACCAAGTGTTGCTGTAATGAGATTCATATCTTTTGAATTTGCAATCATTAATGCACTTGAGATACCTAGAACAGTTCCAATAAAACCAAGAGAAGGAATGGCCCACAGTAGATAGCGAATATTTGATTGTTCTGTTTCAGAATTATCGCGATGAAGATCAGTGATAATATTAATAACTTCTAAGACTTCTGAAATACTTTTTGAAGAGCGAAACTTTGCACAAGAATTTTTTATTAATTGAGTAAGTAGAGTTTTTGAGTATTTCTTTTCAAATTCTTTAACATTTCGGCCAATTTCAATGACTTCATTTGCCATCAAAAGGTGACCTTCATTAGTCGGTAAAAGATTTGCTTTAAAATATGATTTTTCAGCTTTAATTTGTGCCTTTAAAGATTTGATCTCTTTATAAGACCAAATAAATGCCATATAAGTTAACCACTGTATATAGCCGCCTTTAATAAAGTCTCCACCTAATAGGATTAAAATCCTTGAGACGATACCATCTTTTGCAAAAATATCCGACAGATATGCTCCGTTTAAAATAACAATAAAAACAGTACTGAAAACAACGGCCTGTCCAATGAGTTGCAATTCTTTCTTTTCTAGCATTGAGCTACCTTTTAAATTATGATGATAAGTATATGTTATTATAATTATATCGAATTTTAAAAGGATATAAATGGTGGGAAAAAATAGTGAAGCTCAAAACGAGCAAGAAAATATTCAACCTGAAGGTGAGCTTTCAGTAAGAACTCTAACAATGCCATGTGATACTAATCATAATGGTGATATTTTTGGAGGTTGGGTTCTTTCTCAAATGGATATTGCAGGTGCAATCTATTCAGGAAAAAGATGTAACGGAAGAACTGCCACAATCGCAATTGAGGCCATGAAGTTTATTCAGCCTGTTGGTGTTGGGGATATTCTTTGTTGTTATTGCTCTACTGTCAAAGAGGGAAATACTTCTTTGTCTGTAAAGGTTGAGGCTTGGGTTGTTCGTAAATTTGAAACAGAACGAGTTAAAGTAACAAGTGGTGTTTTCACATATGTTGCTATTGATGAGGACAAACGTCCAAGAAGTATTAATTCTAAAACAGTTCTAAAATAAAGGTTATCTATGAGTGTTATTGATGTACGAGGTGTATCGAAGAGATATCGTGACCAATTGGCCTTAAGTGATTTTTCTTTAAGTGTTGAAAATGGCGATGTTGTGGCATTGCTAGGGCCAAACGGAGCAGGGAAAACAACATTTGTAAAATGTATGTTGGATTTAATAAGCGCTGATTCAGGTGAGATTACAATATTTGGAAAGTCTTCTAAGGATCCACGCTCGAGAGAAAGTCTCGTTTATCTTCCAGAGAAGTTTAATTTTTATGATTATTTCACAGTAAAAGAAACACTTAAGTTCTTTGCAGAATTTCACGGTGTGGAAAAGTCTCAAGTAAATGGAAGAATTGATGAGGCCTTAAAGAAGTTATCGATTGATAAGTTTGAAAAGAAGAAATTAAAAGAACTTTCTAAGGGACAAATGCAAAGAGTTGGTCTTTGTATTGCTGTCGTTGCCAATAAGGAGCTTATCATTTTAGATGAGCCTTTCTCTGGCCTTGATCCAATTGGAATTAAAGATGTAAAAGATATCTGCCTTGAATTATCTCAACAAGGAAAGACGATTTTAATCAACTCTCATATTCTTTCTGAGGTCGAGAAGTTTGCAACAAAGGTAATTATTCTAAATAACGGTCAAGTCAAAGCTCAAGGTCCTCTAAATGAAGTAAGAGGGGATATCTCATTAGAAGAGCGTTTCTATGATTTAGTTAAAAATGATAGTGGAAGTGAACATGCTTAATTTAATAAATTTTACATTAATTAAAAATACAGTAGAAAAAGAAATAAGAAATAAGTCAGTTATCTTTTTATTTGTTCTAACATTTGTAGTTATGTACTTAGGTGGCGTTTTAACCAATACATTACAAATTGAAATAGAAGAGTCTGGCTTTAGTACATATCTAGCAAATGCTAGTATGACAGTTGTTATTTGGGTCATTAGCTTAAGTGCAAAACTTGTGGCGGCCCTTATCGCTGCAAATATCTTTAAAAGTGACTTAGAGAGTGGAGTTATTTCTCAGATCTTAGCATTACCAATTAAACGTTCTTCATATGTTTTAAACCGTATGCTTGGGGGAGGGATCTTAAGCTTTCTTTATCTTGTGATAATTCTTGTTATTGGTATGATTATTTTAAGTGTAAATAATCTACTTCCTAAGGGAATGGACTTACCAGTCATAAGTATGATTGCTTCACTTATTCCCCATTTTATACAGATTATAATCATTATGTTTGTAAGCTGTTTTTTAAGTTTATACTTTAATAAAATTGGGACTTTATTATTAACTTTATTTTATGTTCTGGCTTCAATCGGAACTTATGCATATATTAGCAGTGGAAACCCTGTTATCACAGGCTTTAATATATCATCTATATTTGGAAGTATCTTTTATGGAATCTTACCACGTATTGGTGAAGTTTCTGCTATTTCTGATATGCTTTCATTTGGGGCCGAGCTTGATGGTGAAAAAGTTAAGAGTATAATATTTGGTCTAATTCATTTAGTTGCAACTTTAAGTGCATGGGGATTTTTATTTAATTATTTATTTAGAAAAAGATCGTTCTAATGAGAAGAATACTTATTATACACTCAGATCAAGGTGTTCAATCTAGCTTGAGAGAATATCTCTCAAATGAATACTCATTTGAAGTTGAGTCGATTAGACATTTTGAAGAGATCAAATCACCAAAAGAGTTATCTACTTTTGACGGTATTCTTTGTGAAAATAAGTATACTGATAAGGAAGGCTTTAATGTTACTTCTGGCCGAAACTTAATTAACTTCTCTATCGATCATTCAATTAAAAAGCCAATCATTATCTTAGGTGAAGTGGAAGTTGACTATGGAAATTATGTCAGTCTACCTTCACGCTTTTCATTAAGAGACGTGAGTCTTCAGTTAATCAAGAGCCTTGGTGTAACTGAAGAAGAGTTAAGGCATCTTAAAATGCCTGATTATATCCAGGTTGAAATATCCAACTTCTATCAATTATCAAATCCTTGTTGTGATATTTATATTAAAATGACTAAAACAGGTGAGGATCACTACGTTAAGCGTATTTATGCTGATGATGTTCTAGATAAGGATATCGTTCGTCGTTATGAAGATAATAATCTAACTCATTTCTATGTTCAAAAGGAAGACTTTGAAAAATTAATGGGACAAATTTTATCTCAATCATTAAGTAAAGTCGTTAAAGCTTTTAAGCAGGGCAGTAAGGTATTAGAAACAAGTTCTGATACTTATGAGATCTCTCAGAATTTATTAAATGATATGGGAATAACTCCTCAGACTGTTAAACTTGCTAAGACTTCAATTGTGGCCATGCAAAAGACTATTGCTGGCTCTAAAAAGTTAATGCCACTTTTAAGAGGATTACTTGAAAATGAAACATCTTATGCCTTTAAAAGAAATTATCTTATAAGTTTATTCTTTTATCAGATTATTCCAAATCTCGGCTGGGGACGTGGTGACCAATTAAAGCAAACTATGGATAAGGTATGTTATATCTGTTTCTTTCACGACATTGTTTTAAGAGATGAGGAGTTACTAAAGATTCACGACTCTGAAGACTTGGCCGCTGCCGATATTACAGCAAATCAAAAGAAGCTTGTATTAGAGCATGCAAATATGTGTACAACACTTCTACAGGAGATCTCAGGGATTCCTAGTGGTATTGATGTTATTGTACGCCAACATCATGGGGCATTAAATGGAATTGGATTCCCTGATGTCTACACATCCAATCTTTCTCCTTTAGCAATTTGTTTTATTGTTATTGAGAAGTATGTCGTTGAAATTCTTAAGTGTCTTGAGAATCGTGAAAAATTAAAGCTTAACTCGATACTATTAGAGCTCGATGACTTTTTTCATTTAAGTAGTTATCGTAAGATAGTTTTCGAATTAAAAAGCCTTATTAATCCTAATTAACATCATAATATAAAGGGAAAGTTATGAATCAAAGAAAAGTATGTATCGTTACAGGTTCGAGAATTCCATTTGCTCGCTCTGGAACAAAGTATCAAGGAGTTTCTAATAAGGAGCTAATGACAGCGGCCCTTAAAGGTCTTGTTGATAAAATGAATTTAAAGGGAAAAGAAGTTGGTGAAGTTGTTCTTGGAGCTGTTAGTAAACATGCTTATGACTTTTCTTTGGCCCGTGAATGTACAATTGAAGCAGGGCTTTCATTTCATACTCCTGCAACAGATATTCAAAAAGCTTGTGGCCTCTCTCTTGAGGCTTCTAATATTATCGCCATGAAAATTGCTACAGGACAAATTGAATGCGGTATTGCAGGTGGTGTTGATACAAATAGTGATATTCCAGTTGAGTTCTCTAAGAATTTCTCAGATGCTATGAGTAAAGCAAATTATGCTCGTTCAACAGGTGATCGTATCAAGGCTTTATTGAGTATTCGTCCAGCGGACTTAAAGCCTTCATTTCCTGCTGTAAAAGAGCCTCGTACAGGTCTTTCGATGGGACAAAGTTGTGAACTTATGGCGCAACGTTGGCAGATTCCAAGAAGGGAGCAAGATCAATTAGCATGGGAGTCTCATCAAAATGCAGATCGTGCATATAATGAAGGCTTCTATAGTGATCTCGTTGTTCCATTTAAGGGATTAGAAAAGGATGGGATTTTAAGAGCGGATACGACAGTTGAAAAAATGGGAAGCTTGAGAACGGCCTTTGAGAAGTCCGATAAGGCGACATTAACTGCTGCAAATTCAACTCCTCTTACTGACGGAGCATCTGCCGTTTTCTTATGTAGTGAAGAATATGCAAAAGAAAATAATCTAGAGGTTCAAGCTTACTTTACAACTTGCCAGTCTGCTGCAGTTGATTTTATTGAAGAAGAAGGGCTTCTTATGGCCCCTGTGTATGCCGTTCCGAAACTTTTAAAAAGAGCAGGCCTTACTCTTCAAGATTTTGATTTCTATGAAATCCATGAGGCCTTTGCTGCTCAAGTTCTTTGTACTTTAAAAGCTTGGGAAGATGAAGAATTCTGTAAAACAAAACTAGGGCTTGATGGGGCTCTTGGATCAATTGATCGCTCGAAGCTAAATGTTAAAGGTGGATCACTTGCTCTTGGACATCCATTTGGTGCTACTGGCGCAAGAATTGTGGCAGGCCTTGCTAAAATGCTTAATGAAAAAGGCGGTGGAAGAGGACTCATCTCAATCTGTACAGCAGGTGGGATGGGAGTCGTTGCCATTGTTGAAAAATAAATAATTCTAAAAATAAAAAAGGGCATCAATGATGCCCTTTTCTTTTTTCAAATATAATCTTTAAATTTTTAAAATTATTTTTCGTTACAAGTTTCGTAACAAAGATTTCTTTGAGCTTCGTCAGCAACAAGTGCACACTCATCGTAACACCATGGCATCGACTTATTTCCTGATGCATAGTACGGCCCGTTTAAACATGAATCCATGATTGCATTATGACATGCCATGAAATCATCTTTATTTGTTATTTCTTTACAAACTTCATTTGCTTGTTTTGCACAAACTTTTAAAACGCTTGCTGAAACATTTACTGATAATACTAAAGTAGCTGCTACTAATAATCCTTTCATATTTTTCCCCTTATAGATCATACACACAAGATGCTTTATTCCCAGTTAGAGACTCTAGCTTTGCTAGTGCCGCTTCGTAGTAATAGGCATCTTCCCCATTAGATTCTTTTAATACATATAATGTTTTGTAATTTGGTAATTCTTTTTCTTTTAAAACTTTAAAATTATCTGAGTATAAGATATTTTCAAGTTCCACAAGTGCGTGGTCTGAGATTCTTGCCCAATTAACGACAATCTTATATTGATGTAACTTTACGTAACCTGTTGCATAATATGCATTTTCACATTGCTCACGTAGCGTCTGCGCATTTGCAAAAAAACTAGTAGCTAGCATTAATATTGCTATTATTTTCTTCATGACCTCTCCAATGTAATTGGCCACTTATAACGAACGCATAACGAAAATAAAAGTTAATTTAAGAGATATGTAATAAGTTCTCAACTATTTTTATGACGCCCTCTGTCGCAGTCTTATCTATTGTGTAGTCAAATAATTGAGCGTTATTAGTTGGATGGGGATTAATTTCAAGACAGTATGCACCAGCGCTTTTGGCCATAGTTACAAAGTTGGCCGCTGGATAGACTAAACCTGACGTTCCAATAGAGATAAATAAGTCACAATCAAGTAAGATCTGTTGGATTTCATCGAGATGATGGGGGACTTCTCCAAACCAGACAATATCTGGCCTAAGATTGCCCTTTGTATGACAACACTCACAGCGACTTTCGCCAGTTAAATCGTCAAGCCATTGATAGACACGACCCGTTTTTATACAGCGGGCCTTTAGAAGTTCTCCGTGCATATGATAGACGTTCTTTGAGCCACCAGATTCATGGAGGTTGTCGACATTTTGCGTAATGATATTAACTGTATACTCACCACTTGCTTCAAGTTCACCAAGCTTTATATGGGCAGCATTGGGAGTTACCTCATCGCTTAAAAGCTGACGTCTTCTTTGATTGTAGAATTCATAAACTAAAGTGGGATTGTTTTTAAAGGCCAAGGGGGAGGCCACTTCATAAATATCATGATTTTCCCAAAGGCCATTCTGATCACGAAAAGTCTTAAGACCTGACTCTTTTGAGATACCTGCACCACTTAAGACACAGATATTTTTTATTGAATGTGAACCTGTAAGCTCTTTTAGAAAATCCATGGGAATATGGTATCATAAGCGAGTGAATTTAAAAATATGAGGTTTATAGGTGGATCCAGTTTCTCAAGCCGTTGTGGGAACAATGGCAGCTCTTGGAAGCATACGTAGAAAGAAAACTAAGACGACCGAAAAGGAGTCTGGCCCAAGCTTTAAGGCCATTGCCTTGTGGGGTGCTCTGGGGGGATTAGCTCCGGATTTAGATGTATTAATTCGCTCAGCTAGTGATCCTCTTTTTCACGTACAATTTCATCGCCATTTTACTCATTCCATTTTCTTTATTCCCATAGGTGCTCTTATCGTCAGTTTATTCTTGCGATTATTTAGAGTGCCAATTAAAAGAAGTTATCTCTATACTTTCCTAGGTTATGCCACTCATGGAACTCTTGATGCTTTTACTAATTACGGGACACAGCTTTTTTGGCCACTCAGTGATATGCGTGTTGCTCTAAATGGTGTTGCAGTCATTGATCCTCTTTGCACAATACCGCTTGTGATTCTTGTCTTAGTCGCTATTAGGCTTAAAGATATACGATTTAATATAGCGGCCATTACTTATCTTTGTTTGTTTATGAGTCTAGGCCTTTACCAAAAGCAGAGGGTGACTGAGTTTTTGATTAGTAAATCGCTAATTAATAATGAAACAACACGCTTTATGGTTAAACCAACAATCTTTAATAATGTCGTATGGAGATCTATTGTTCTAGATCAGTCTCAAGCGAAATTCTATGCTGTAAAAAGTATTCCTTTTGGCGAGATTAAACTTTATCCAAAATATGAGAGCGCAAAGATTGTAAAAGAGGATGAGATTGAAAACTTACTCAAGCATTATGATTCAAAAAAATTCTCTTATGACTATGAACGCTTTAAGCACTTTACTAGTGGCTACCTACATTGGGGAAAGAATAACACTATAGTAGATTCTCGCTATAGCATTCTGCCATATTCTTCTGAGGCCATGTGGTCTGTTCAATTTCATAAGGGCCCAGGCCACGTTCATTTTAATACTGAAAGGGCCGTTGATGTGAATGCTAGAAAAGAATTCTTAAAGCTACTCTTAGATTTCTAAGAGGTAACTTGATAGGTATTTAATATTTTCTTCTTGCAGCTCGTGAGAGTTAATTCTAAAACTCTTGTATTGTGCATTTGAAATGATTGTCTTCAGTTTTTCAAAACTTTTAAAAGAGTTCTCATACTCAACAACAGGGTCTCCCTCATTGTGAACTGAAAGGTGAGTGAAGTCTTTATTTTGCCCTAATTTATCAACCCTAGTATTTGAGTTAATGGCAATAGATGACTTAATCCCGCTTATCGACGAGGCCATAATCGGAGCAAGATACCCTCCTTGAGAATAACCAATCAAACTCACTGTATTCATAGGCACATTCAATGTATTTAAAAAGTTTTCTAAGGCCATAATTGGTGCCTGCATATCAATATGATAACTACCCTTACTATGATCAAAGAAGTACCAACTATAACGATAATGAATAACTTTTGGTCTTATCTTTGGAATGGGAAGGATGCCATTAGGGATAAGGACTCGAAACTTATCTTTAACTTCATCTGCTAATTTATCAACTAATGTCTCTTTTATTTGCTGCGCATTTTGGGCAAAGCCGTGCAAGACAAGTAGAGTTTGCTCGGCGTTCTTATTTCCCATCTCAATATAGTCAATCGGTAAAGTCGTTTGGACATTTATTCGGCTAGTATTATTTTCCATATGTCATATAATAGTAGGGGCGAGGAGATATTAAAAGTGAATTCTAGTAGTGTGGACTTGGCCCGTGAAATTGTTTTAGAAAATATTTCATTCTTTGAATGGATGAATATGGAAAATATTCTTATCTCGATAAAAAAAGAAGATCTCACTCTCTTAGATGAGGTCAATATGGAAGTCCTGGAAGATTACTTAAGTGAATTCTTAAATGAGGATTTAATCGAGAGAAAAATTGAAATAATTAACTCTCGAAAAGAGCCTTATTATCGCCGCAAGCAAATTAAAAAGAAAAAGAGGTTTGGAATCTTCTAAGCTTCTCTCTTCTACATAATCAATGCAAGAAATACCCAAATTGAAGAAGCTGTCACAAGTGGAATTGTGAGATTGTCATCAATTTTAAAGTCTAAGAAGTCAAAACCAGTTACGACAATTGAGCTAAAAACACACACTAATGCGAGTTTCACATCAAAAGTGTAAACACTTGTAAGTACACCAATGTGGATTGCTAGAGTGGCAATAAGAAATGCAACAGTACCTTCAAGAGATCTATTAGGCGCTAACTTTGTCTTACCAAATCGAATTCCAATAATGGCACTTAATGGATCACATACTGCTAGTGTAAAGATGGCCACAAGTGCAATAGTTTTTGGAAATGTTAAAATTGTAAGAAGTAGGCCCATGAGATAAGGCATTGATGCCGATTCTTTAAGCTGCTCCTCTGCCCTTAGAAGATATTTTGATCCAAGTTTTGTTAACTTGTTTTCTGGATAGTTTAAACGAATTTGTTCAAGAATATAGAAAAGACACGTGGCCACCCCTAAGATATGCACGGCCTGGGTGTGAGTAAGAAAGTGCTTATAAATCATTCCTGCAATAACTCCCATCGAGAAATGGAAGATACGACGCGGCATGTGAAGGTCTTTACGAGTTTTTGTTATCTCTTCTTTCTTATCGTTATTCTTATCTGTATTTTCTGTCTCACTTGCTTTCACTTCACAAGTGTCTTGTTCATTAGCAGTCATTGAGGTTGTATCCATGTCCCCATCTTAACTCACAACGTAAATCCTGACAAAGATATTTCAGTATATTCCTACTTTTTAAGGGCGGAAATACTATTATCAATGAAATCTTTCGTAATTTTAAAGAAACTTCGTGTTTGATCTGGGCCGTAACGACTTGCAGCATCGTTCATCATCTCCACTGATATCTCTCCACTTCGCTTCAATGTTTCCTTTAGGATAAGGGGACCAGCTAACTCAAATATGAATATACTAGAGATAATTGTTTGAAAGATTATTTCACTTGTTACATGTGGGATTTCTCCAATAACCATTGCAACCGCTATGGCCGTACCTGCATGTGAATATAGACAGTGGCCAAGATTGTGGTAGTCATTTTCTTTTACACGATAGGCAAAGACTTTATTAGCAAAGTAAATTGAAATTACTCTAACGACTATATACATGAGAACATAGAGGGCGCCCTCTGAGATTATACCTGCAATATTGATATGAGTACCAGCATAGACGAAGAAAATTGCATAGAGGGAGCTTCCCATATCTCTTACGGTAGTATGAATGAGGCGACCTTTGGAAGAAGCCTGAGTGATGGTAAAGCCCATCACTAAGGAAACCAATAGGACGTTCAAATTTAAAAAATAAGTAAGGGTTTGCGCAAATATCAGCATTGTTACAATTGAAAAGAGAAAGTTTCCAATTTTATTTTCAAAATTCTCTAGCCAGGCAAGTAGGATTCCTAGAACAACACCGATAGCAATAGAGCCAAAAATGACCTTGGCCATACTTAAGATGGTCTCGTATGGAGTATCAAAAGATGGCCAAACACCTGTGGCCTCAAAGATAGCAGTAAAGATTAAAGTTCCAATGATTGTAACACCAGTGACAATTCCTAGGTGAATCATGATTGCATCTGTTAATGGCCCATGGCTATTATACTCTTTCATAACAAGAACTGTTGTAGGGGGAGCCGCTTCAACACTTATAACAGCAAGCATAAATGAAATAATAAGGATATTACTAAAAGTGAAGGAAGAAAAAATCAATAGGGTGATGGCAAAGAGAATAAAACTAAAGAAGAACATGAGGGCAACTTTTATATGTGATTCTTTCACAACCTGCTCTGATATACGCCTCAAAAGATACTTATTAAACTCGCCACCTATATTGAATAGAATAAGTCCTAGGGCAAGATCGGAGAGGTAACTTGTTTTTTCTAAGAACTCATGAGTTATCACACCACTTACATATGGCCCAAGTAGTATGCCCAAGATAATGAAACCAGAGACTTTTGGAATCCCAATATTCTTCGAAAACCTGGCCACAATAAGACATAGAAGTAGGCATAATCCCAGAATAGGAATAACGGCCTGAGTGTCTGATGGGTCAATAAAGTTGAACAATTTTTACCTCGAGCGTTTTCTGAGTACCATGAGTAATTTAATGCAGTGAGAAACTTTGACCAACTTAAGAGGTCTTAATTTTTACAAAATTAGTTTTTTGCGGATACAATAGAATAAATGAAGGGTGCCATGCACCTTTTGTTTCGCAATTGCGTAACAAAAGGTGCATGGCACCCACACTAAAGAGGGTGTTCAGTGAAAAAAAAGGTCTATTTTATTGTTTTTATTTTAGTCATTCTAGCAGGTTTACTGGGGTGGGGAATTCTAAATTACCCTAAGTCTGATGGTTATCGTTCAGGAAAACTTGTTCGTATCACAAAGAAAGGTGTTTTTTTTAAAACATATGAGGGAACTCTAGACCTTGGAAGTGGAGACAAATTAACTTGGAATTTCTCCATTCATGATGAGTCCATTGGTGAGCAGTTGTCAGCACAGGCCGGAAGAGATGTAAAACTTAAATACCAAGAACTCTTTTTCAAATTATTCTATGAGACTAATAATGTCGTACAATCGTGGCAAGTTGTGGAGAGTCGTGAAGATAATGTCTTCTTATGTCGACTTGTTCGTATTCTACAAGAAAACTCATCTGTCGTTGAATACTTAAGACCTAAGATTCAAGCACAAGATAGTGAACTACTTCAGCGTATGCGCGACTGTAAGTAAGGTTGCTTTACCAGTACTTCGCAGTTAGGGCGACTAGTAAGCATGGAAAGAGAATGATTACTGTGAAGATCAGAAAGTTGAATGCATAGTAATCAGGGTCACGAAAGAATTTCATAATAATTTTCTTTATATTTAATGACATAGTGGGGCTCCAGCTTGGGGGTTCCACATTGTATATACTCGATATGCAATTGTCACCGTTCCAATGATTAGAAATAAGTATGGGATTCCCATTTGCACCTTGGCCGGGAATTTAATTTTTTGAATAAGTGTTGGGCCAAAAACTAAACCAGGTAAAGTTCCAAGCCAAAAGAAGAAAACAAATAGGGCCGCAAGGGCAGGGGAAGCTGCACTGATGGCAAGAGCTAGCATCGCCCAAAGTAGACCACAAGGAAGTAAGACGCTAATACTTCCAATAGAAAAGTTAAATAGGTAAGGCCTATTTCCAACCTTCTTTGATATTGCAGGCCAAAGCCTTGCGTTCAATTGATGAAGCTTTTGAGAGATCTTTGCAGCAAATTTAAAATTATTAAACTTAAAGACTTTCTTTGCACCCATCCATATAAGAATGAGTCCAATACTTAGACTCGAAAAAAGCATTAAGTAAGGGTTGCCTTTAAAGTCAAGTAGAGTAAAACCTAGAGTTGGTATAATTAGTGCTACTGATAGGTAACCTAGTAGTCTTCCCAATTGGTATGAGAGATTTTGACCGACGTTTCTTGAGACGGCCATTGTTATGCCACCACACATTCCCACACAGTGGAAATTTGCCACAAGTCCCATTGTTAAGCCTGCGCTTATAATGAGATATGGAGAAATGCCTTGGAGACTACTTAGTTGGTCCAACGAGTACCGCCTCTTTTTTTATAACTTTATTCGTATCTAAATCAGTAATGATAAAAGTAAACTTACGACTTCCTTTTTCTAATATACTATTATTGAAGACAATAAATACGTTTTGTCTCTTGTGAGTTGTCGTAAACTCAAAAGGGTTTCTTTGCATTTTTATCTCATAGTTTTCTTTATCAACACCTTCGATAGCAAATTTCACATTATGAGTTTTTATATCACCACTTTGTTCTAAAACAATTTGGAAATGATTTAATGTCTTTGTATCTGACTGTACTCTAAAAGGTGTACCTGGACCTCTGAGGACAGTCGTCGTAATTCCTTGTGACATTGAGACACTGAAAATAAAGCCGATTAAAAGTCCAATTAAGACAATGAGATAAGCGATATTTCTAAATGAAAAAATTTGGCGTCCTTTGCCTTCCATATTACTTTGAGTATCGTAGCGAATTAATCCCTTGGGTCTCTTTGTTTTCACCATGATATCATCACATGCATCAATACAATTTGTACATGCGATACACTCTAGTTGCACCCCTCGGCGTATATCAATTCCTGTCGGGCAAGCTTTTACACATGCATAGCAATTAATGCAGTCACCGTGCTCACTAGGTTTTTGACCTGGTTGGCGCCTTGGTTCCCCACGCTTTTCATCGTAGAGAATTGCCAGTGAATTATCATCCATTATTACTGATTGCATTCGGCCGTAAGGACAAGCAATAATACAAAATTGCTCTCTAAACCAACCAAAGTCGGCCAGTACAATACTGGTAATAATTAGCATTATTGTAAAGAGAGTAAAGTTATCAGATGGATTCTGTAGACTTATATTAAGTAGATTATGGGTACCAACAAAGTATCCTAGAAAAGTATGCGATATATGAAGAGATAGGATGAGGAATAGTATCCATTTTATACTTTTCTTAGTTATCTTTTCAAAGTTCCATGGTGACTCTTGAAGCTTCTTTCTTTGTCTAGGTTTTCCTTCAACTAAACTCTCAATACGTAGAAAAATTGCATCGATAAAGACAGTTTGAGGACAGGCCCAGCCGCACCAGACGCGTCCAAAGATACTTGTTATAAACCCTATGAAAAAGATAAAACCAAGAATGATAAAAATTAATATTGGTGCATTGTGTGCATAGAATTTATATGTAAAGAATGAAAATTCTCTTGCCGGGATATTTAATAGTATGATTTGTTCACCATTTATATATATCCACGGCAAGACTAGATAAATAAATATGAGAAACCAATAGAACAATTTACGCCTATTTCTCCATACACCTTTTACTTCCTCTGGAAAGAGAAAGACTCTGTGCCCATGGTCATCAGTTGTTGCTAAACGTGAATCATGTAGTTCAAAATTTGATTTCTTTGCCATATTTACTCTTTAAATTTATTCTTTAAGTTTGTCGCCTTGTGGGTCTTTCGCCTTTGCAGGAGTTGTTCCATGTAAGTTCATTACATGGGCCGTCACTGCCATTATATCCTCTTTACTTAAGATATCTCCCCAAGCAGGCATTCCCATATCTTCATTTCCATGTACGACAAACTTGTAGAAGTTCTCTGGCTTAAACTCTTTAATATTAATCCAAAAGTCATCAGTTAGGTTTGGCCCGATATCACCACCACCATCTTCTAGGTGACAAGCAGCACAGTTTTCTACAAAGACTGTATGTCCTAGTTCTTTTGCAGAATCTGTTGCTACATATTTATTATAAACTTCAATATCAAAGTTTGCAGTATTTGCAGCTTCTGCTTCGATAATCTTTTGCATCTCCTCCATATCTTTATTGTAGGTCTCTCTAAGAGTTGGCCCATCCATAAGGACATAGTACATAAAATATGGAATACAAAAGATGAAAGAGAGGGCCCAAATCCCACTCCACCATCCAGGTAGAGGGTGGTTGAGCTCTTGAATCCCATCATAGTCATGATCTAGGACTAGGTCTTTTTCATCTTCAAGGACTATATTTTTTTGGTTAGAGTCTTTATTATTACTCATTGTTACTCCCTTTGTTTTCACTGTTGACCTTTTGGCCATCAGAAAGAGCGTTAGCTGTTATTTCCTCATAAAGCTCTTTAGAGCCCGGTCTAAATGACCAGAAAAATGCCCCAAGGAATACAAGCACGAAGATTATTAAGCTAAGTACAGGCATCCATTCCCAAGGCATATTTTGCATAACTTCTGATTTCATTATTAATCTCCTTGTTCCTTAGTATCGATACCAAGTCTTTGGAGGTATGCAATGAGTGCAATAATCTCTTTGTCTTGCATTTTCATTGGTACACCAGACTTATTCAAACCTTTTGTGATTTCATTTGCCTGCTTCATAGCACTGTCTATTGCATTTTCGACTTCCGCTTTTGAATAAGGAGTACCTAATGCAACCATTGCCTTCATTTTCTTTGGAAGCATTTTAAAATTAACCTTCTTTCTTGTTAGCCAATCATAATTAGGCATGATTGAACCAGCTGTTACTTCTCGAGGGTTTATCATATGGCGGTAGTGCCACATATCATTGTACTTTCCACCAACACGAGCAAGATCAGGCCCGATTCTCTTTGATCCCCATTGAAATGGCCTATCATAGACAGACTCTGCAGCAGTCGATGGATTACCATATCTTAACTTTTCGGCAACTGTTGGCCTAATTTGTTGTGAATGACAAACGTAGCATCCCTCGCTTACATAGATATCTCGTCCGATTAGTTCAAGAGGAGTGTAAGGCTTGACTCTCGGGTCTTTTTCCACAAAGCGATCTGAGATTAGTGAAGGAATTATTTCAATAGCACCACCAACTAAAATGGCAACAAGAGTAAGAACGGTAAAGACCATTGGAAGGCCTTCTAGTTTACGGTGACTGTCAGCGTCCTTTTCTTCCGGCTTTGCTGAAAGAGGAGCGGCCTTAAAGATATCTTTTTCGGCTTCTTTTCCTTGATTGGCATACTTTGATTTCTTATAAGTCATCCAAATATTAAAAATCATTAAAAAGAAGGCAACTAAAACAAAGACGCCACCGATACCTCTAACCCAGTACATTGGAATAATTTTAACTACTGTCTCAATGAAGTTTGGATAAACGAGTTTTCCAGTTGCATCTACTGCACGCCACATTAGACCTTGAGTAATACCAGATACCCACATTGACATCATGTATAGTAATAGACCTACTGTTGCTAACCAGAATTGAGTATTTGCAATTTTCTTAGAATAAATCTCAGTTTTCCAAAGCTTTTCAGTACAATAGTACAGAACACCGACGATTAGCATATAATTCCAACCGATAGTACCAGCATGAACATGGCCAACAACCCAGTCAGTGAAGTGACCAATGTAGTTCACTGATTTGATTGAAAGTAGAGGACCTTCAAATGTGGCCATCCCATAAAAAGTAACAGCTGTTGCTAAGTACTTAAGGATTGGCTCAGTTCTTACCTTATCCCAAACACCTCTTAGTGTTAAAAGGAAGTTGATCATACCACCCCAAGATGGCATCCATAGGATTATAGAAAATGTCATCCCTAAAGTTTGAACCCAGTCTGGTACAGATGAATAGAGTAGATGGTGTGGTCCGGCCCAAATATAGATAAAGACTAGTGACCAGTAGTGGATAATCGAAAGTCTATATGAGTAGATTGGTCGATTTGCTGTCTTAGGTAGAAAATAATAAATGATTCCTAAGAACGGAGTAGTTAAGAAGAAAGCAACAGCATTGTGTCCATACCACCATTGAACTATTGCATCTTGTACACCTGCATAAATTGGATATGACTTTAAAAAACTAACTGGTAATGATAGTGAGTTGAAAATGTGTAGTACTGCGATTGTAACGATCGTTGCAATATAGAACCAAAGAGCTACGTACATATGACGTTCACGTCTCTTTATCAGTGTTCCAAAGAAGTTTACAGCAAAGACAATCCACACAACTGCAATAGCAATATCAATTGGCCATTCTAGTTCTGCATACTCTTTACCAGTTGTAATTCCCAGTGGGAGTGTAATGGCCGCAGAAACAATAATTAGCTGCCAACCCCAGAAATTTATCCATGATAAGACATCTGAAAACATTCTCGCTTTACACAACCTCTGTGTCGAATAATATATCCCCAGAAACATTCCGTTACCAACAAATGCAAAGATTGCAGCATTAGTGTGTAGAGGTCTTAGGCGGCCAAAAGTTGTCCACTCTAAGCCAAGGTTCAATTTCCAATAAGCTAGTTGAAATGCAATAAAGACTCCCATAAATAGAGCTACTGCACCCCAGACAATTGTTGCCATTAGGAAAGCTTTCGAAATTTTATCGTCGTACGAAAACTCTTCTAATTGGGCTTCATGATTTGTACTCATAATCACTCTTCCTTTTTGTTTTTAACATCATCATTTATATGATTTTTTTTCTTCTCAGTTTTAATATCTTTATCGTCATCAAATAACATTCTTACTGATGGCGTATCTAAGTCATCATATTGTCCGCTCTTTGCGGCCCATATAAAGAAAACTAGAAACGCCACACCTAGCATTATCGCAAGAGGTAACAAAACAAATATGACTTCCATCAGCTTTTACCCTTTATTTTTAAAATTCTCTTATCAAATCCAATAAGAGGTATTGTACTAGAGAGCAATACAGTTAAAGAGCTTAGTGGCATTAGTATTGCCGCATAAAGAGGAGTAATTATATTGGCCATGGCCAGGCTTATTCCTACGATGTTGTAGCTTACTGCAAAGAAGATATTTCTTCTTAATGTTTCCCTTACATTTGAAGCAACTTGAAATAGAATTTGGATAGGAGAGAGATCATCATTAGCAACGTAGATATCACAGCTTCTCATGGCCATATCTGCTCTTGCTCCTATCGCTATTGACGTATTTGCTTTAACCATAGCTAGAGCGTCATTATCACCGTCACCAATAAATGTAACATTCTTAAGCTTTGCTGCTAATGTTAGCTTTTCTTCAGGCTTTTGTTCGATGTAGATATGTTTTGGATTAATTCCAAGCTTTGTTGCAACATCGTATGCAGAATCAGAATGATCACCAGTTGATAAGTGTATATCGATATCTTTTGCTTTAAGGTGGTTAACGACTTGTATACTTTCTGCTCTCACGCTATCTGATACTTCAAATGTTGCAAGAAGAGTTGAATCTTTAAATAATCCAATAAGATTTTTTTCTTGTTGAGTGATTGCTTTTATTTCATATTGAGCTTTGTTAATGATTGCACTAACTCCGCTTCCTAAAATATTAACAACATCAATAAGTTGGTATTGATTTGCTTCCTCTTTTGTTAACTTCGATTTTGCATATTTCTTTATAGCAATGGCAATTGGATGTTGAATACTTCGCTCAATTCCTAGTGCTATTGCAAGAATCTCATTATCGCTATATTGAGACTTATTAATGAAGTGATTAACGGCAAAGTCACCTTTAGTTAGAGTCCCTGTTTTATCAAAGATTAAATTCTTAGTATTATTTAATTCTTCAAGAGAAGATTCATTTTTAATATAGATACCAATTGATTTTAATTTATTAATTCTTGTTGCAATAACAATTGGTGTAGCAATTGCAAAAGCACATGGGCAGCCTACAATTAAAATGGCCAAGATCTTTTCAAAGCTTGTTGTAAGATTACCTGTATATAGGCCTTGTAATAGAACGATTGTACTTAAGAAGATAATTCCAATAGTGAAGTACTTCGAAATTTTTTGGGCCCATAAATTAGCAGGGTTCTTTTGGATTGAATTTGATTCAATTCTCTCTAGTGTCTTTCCTAGTTGAGTTTGTAGTCCTATTTCTTCAACCTCAAGAGACATACTAGGGCCAATGCAAATTGCTCCGGCCTTAATTTTGTCGCCTTTATTAAGAACTATAGGGTGGCTTTCTCCTGTGTTGATTGTATTGAGAATAATTCCCTTTTCACTCAATAACTTACAATCAAAAATTATGCGCTCATCTTCTTCAACGACAATTGTATCGCCGACTTCAATCTTACTTGAGTAAACCTGTTCTTCTTTTCCATCTTTAACAAGTTTCACACCTGTATTGTAGAAAAGAGAAGAGATACCTTTTGTGGACATTGATTTTTGCGTTAATACCTTAACAGCAAATCGCGATAGTAAGATTAGGAAAACTAAAGTTGTGATTGAATCAAAATATACAGGACCTGATCCAATTAGAAAATTATATGTTGATAGGATAAAGCCAAATGCAATGGCCATAGCAAGTGGGATATCAACACTTGTACTTTTAAGTTTAATAGCGCTTAAACTGCTAATAAAGATAGGTTTTGCGCTAAAGAAAATAACAGGTAGGGCAAAAGCAAGACTAATTCCATCAAATAGACGAGCGTACTCATGAGTTGCTCCTGCATAATTTGAAATCGCATAGATCATAATATTCATCATGGCCGAAGCAGCAACACCGATTCTTAAAATCTCTGTACGATTACTAAGTTTTACACTCTTATTTGATGCTGGATTATAAGCATGAGGAAGATAACCAAGTCCTTCTAATGTAGCGGCCAACTTTGCTATTGAATAAGGCTTCTTAGTGTCGATAGTAAAGCTTGCGACATTATTAGCAATATTAACTTGGCCATGATCGATGAAGTCCAGTAGCTTAGAGATTCTCTCAATTAACCACACACAAGCAAGGCAGTGAATTCCTTCTATTAGAAAGTGTACTCTTAGCTTGTCATTATCAATTGTGATAAAGTCATTTAAGAATTCTTTCTTATCCATAAATTGATACTTATCACTTAACTTTTCGTAACTTTCTTTACTTGTTGTTTGTAAAAGTTTTGGATTCTTAGACTTCTGGACATCTTGATATTGGTAGAATTCTTGTAGGTTATTTGAATGAAGTAGGCCATAGACACTCATACAGCCGTAACAACAAAAGTGATGTTTCTTACCACTCTCATTACCATCACTTTCTGATGTGATAATGTTATTGGCATCAAGAGGTTCACCGCAGTGATGACATATGCCATCTTGAGCTGCGACTAAGTGCTCTTGGGCCTGGGCCCTTTCAAAATCCATTTCTCAATTCTTCGTTATAATAACAATTCTTTAAACTTAATTAAGTAAAATATTAGTGAACCCCGTCGGCTCTTTTTTGTAGCTCTTTGCGATCTTTAATAACGATCAATTTACCATTTTGATCAATAAGGCCATCCTTTCGATATTCAGAGATGATGCGAATTAATGTTTCATTCGCTGTCCCAATCATTGTTGCCATCTCTTCTCTTGTAAGCTTGAGGTTAATTTGAACTTCGCCGTTACCAAGATCAACACCGTGCGAGTCTGAAAGTTCCAGTATAAGCTGTGCAATACGCTCTCTTACATTTTTTTGATGAAAAGAACTTGAGCGCTCTTCAGCAACACCCATATCACGGCTAAGCTTGTTAATTAATTCTAATGCGATTGATGGCTTATCATTGATTAGCTTAAGGACATGATTGCGATCGATAAAACAAACCACGACATCATCAAGGGCCGTAGCTGTTCCGTGAAATTCTTGTGCTGTAAAAAGAGAGCGGTGACCAATAACATCACCATGAGTAACAATTCTAATAATTGTTTCTTTCCCGTCTTGACCAGTTTTTGTAAGTTTTATATTTCCAGATTGAATGCAGTAGATTCCTTCTGGGCTATTTCCCTGAGAGAAAATACTTTGGCCACGTTTAAATTTTAATGTGTGTGTCGTCGATGAAACTTCCATTGCTTCTTGGAAAGTTAGACCACAAAAAATTCCCATATCTTTTGATGGGCAATCTGCACATTGTTTCTTATCTAAAACTGCCATTTTCTACCTACTCGTTCCTTACAAACATAAATTAACACTTATTTAAGTTAAATAATATTTTTGTAAAAAAACATGATCTTCATCATATTAGTTGCATTATTTATAGTCAAATTTTCATATACTTAGCCAATTTAGCCTCTTTTTGTTGATGCAGTGTTTCTAAGTGCTTATCAAACCAATATAAATATTAACATCTTATACCAAATGCCGTAAATTAGGTATATGACTAATGATTTAAAAAATAAGAAAGAAATCAAAGATAATTCTAAGAAAAATCCCGGGAATGCATCGCTTCCTAATACTGATGTTATTAACCTTATTCTTAAAGAATCTAAGGCCTACACTTCGATGGAATTAGTTAATAGCTATATTTCAAAGGGAGAAAGCCTTGAAAAACTACCTGTTCAGCCTCTTTATGTTTCTATTAAGGCCTTGCCAATTGAAGTTAAGACTCATGCTCTAAGCCTTTTATCAAAGGAGCAAAGAGAAACTTTCTACGATATTGATCTTTGGTCAAAAGATGACTTAGACATTAACGAATTCTCATCGTGGGTAAGCTCTGTTGCTAAGAGTCCAGATGATCATATTCGTTACGAGTTTATTGAATCTGATCAATTTATTCTCTTTCTAAAGGGACGCTTCAATGTATGGACTTTTGATGTTGAAGATCCTGAGTACCCTGACCACGATAATTATTTCTTAACTGAAGATAATTTACTACTTTTTGAATTTGATGAAGAAAATGAAATTGTTGATGAAGTAAGACAACTAATTCGTGATCTCTATACAAAAGTTGGAGTCGAAAAGGCCTATCAGCATCTTTTTAAAATGATCTCTGAAGATTATATGATTTATAATGAAAACCAATACCAGGCCAAAAAAGAGAGGCTTAGAGAGTATGGTTTTGTCGATTATTTTGATGCGCTAGAGGTAATGAATGCATTCCCATCAATCAGTCATATTGATTTCTTTATTAAGAAGAGAGAGCCCTTAACTGGAAATATTTCTACTCTTGGCAAGCTTCAAACTCTTCATCAGAACTCAATTATCGCTTTTGAAAAGAACTCTGGAAGTATTCATGAGGAGCTTTCAAAGGTTTCAGATGAAAAGCGTTTTAACTACCTTCATTTTAACTTTATTCGTATGCTCAATGCGAGTATGGAATATTATGGCGTTCTAAAAGATGGCCCAGTGGCCATGACAAGAATTGGAAACCAAAACCGAGAACTTGTCTTACTTGGAATGTCTTATATCAATGAACAAAGATCTTTTGATAATGAAAGTCTTTTTGATTACTTCGATTTTACAGATATATATAAAATTGGAAATTCTCTTATTCGCATCTTACAAAAAGATGTGAAAAAGGCCCTTCGTAATAATCTAATGGAGGACTCAACAGATAACTTCTTAGGTGCATCTTTTGATCTTTTCCTCGATGATTTCTTTAGTGATCTGGTTAAGTATCGTGATGATGATAACAAAATTGTCGTGGTCAATAATGCTGAGGTTTGGCGAAAGCTTCAAAGTAAGTGCAACTTGTTAAGAGAGCTTATGCCTTTTATAAAAGGGTTAAAAGAAACATATCTTTCATTAAAAGATGATGGACTATTATCTGATAATTACTATTTAAATTACGATGTGAATTCAATTGATTTTGAGGCCATTATTCTCTCTACTTTTATTAATTTTAGTTTAGAGAAATTTAAAAAAGATGACTCTCGAAAAATGGGTGTTTCCATTGAAGAATTTAAGGACTTTCTAGGAAAGTCTAAGCTTAGTGAAGGAATTTTTGATAATCCATATATTGAAGAAAAGATTGCTCTTTTTGCTCAAACCTTTGGATTGGATAAGATAGATAATATTCACGCCTATATTATGAAGATTTTACATGATCATTTATCTGGTTATGAATTCGAAAATTTACGAGATGATGAGTTCAAGCACATCGGTGGCCCTATTATTTTCAACACTTTAAGTTAAGGCTAATAGTGCTTATTAGTCTGAGCTAATGCTTATTGGTCTTCAACGAGTGGAGCATGTAATATTTTCTCTCCCAAAAATTACGAAATAATGGCAGTATGCCTTATCAAATTGGAAGGGAGAGTAAATATGAAATTACTTATTCAATTATCGATTGTGGCATTTATAGCAACTAAACTTATGGCCGCACCAGTTAAACTTGTTCACATTACAAATGATGAAGACAAGTCATACTACCATCTTGGTATTAATGTCGATGATGAAACTTTGGAGGTTGAATCTCTTTATAAGAATGAATTCGATCAAAATGGAAAAGTTATCTCAACACAGACATATACCTTACAACAGCTTCTTAAAGGAGTGACTCTGGTTGAGCGCTCTGATCGTCAAGTTGTAAAAATCAAGGCTTCAAACTTAAACCCATCGGATGGTGCCGATATCACAATTGATACTTTGTACTCAGGTATTAACGGTGAAAGAAAGCATTACGATGCCTCTGTTGAAAGAGTTGGTTCAGATTGGAAGTTTAATTTTGAATCGAGAGCTTCATCAAAGCTTCACTTTGTTTCTAATAAGAAATTTCTAATTGGAACAATTGGTATCAAAGACATCAAAAGAGTTAAATAATTATCTAAAAAACAGGCGAGCGTTTCTAGTTCGCCTGTAATATCTTTGAAAATTCTTTTAAAAATGGCGGCATATTCTTATAGCTAAGAGTGGTCATATAAATATTCATATTCTTAAGGCCTGTAATAGGTTCTGTATGAAATTTATGATTCTTAGATAGGGTATGATCTGGTACTACAGCAATACCTACACCGTGCTTAACTAGCGCTTTTATACTTTCAAGAGAGCTAACAACGATCTTTTTTGCGGGAGCCTTCTTTGAAAGCTTGTATAAGTGGTCTAGTTCACTAAAAACAATCCACGTGTACTCGTGAAGCTTCTTCTTGTTAATTTCTTCTTTTGAGATAATAACAAACTTCTCTTCAAATAACTTCAATGACGAAGTTAGGTCTGATTGAAAGCCATCAGTTGAAAAGATCATGTCATAGACACCGTCTTCAATACCTCGTCTAAGGGCCGGAGAGTCTGCTACGTGTACATATATATCGCGTTTATAATTTTGGGCATACTTTGCAAGAATTGGATTAAACCAGTTTACAAGTAGTCCATCCAGGATTCCTATGTGAATTGGCTTATCTTGATTTTTTTCAAAGATTTCACCAACGTCAACTTCAAAGTGCTCTATCGACTTAAGAAGATCTTTTGCTTTTTTCGTAAGAATAACTTTCTTACTAGAGCGAATAATAAGTTCTTCATTCATCGATTCTTCTAATAGCTTTACTTGACGAGATACCGCAGATTGAGCAATTTTTAACTCTGCTGCCGCTTTTGAAAAGCTTAGGTATTTTGCCGTTAGAGTAAATGCCTTTAGATAGCGATAATCCATATTTTATCCTACTGAATTTTGCTATTGAACTTTTGGAGGAATTTTTGACTTATCTTTACGCCAAAATTTTCCTTGGAACTCATCTTGTTGCTTATTAACAACGACAAAACCTTCTTCGTCGTTAATGTAGTTAAATTGATAATCGATCTGCGTTTCACCTAAGTAGAAAGCAGTAAATGGATCAATGGCCACTTCAGTATCCATTTCCTTCACAGGAACTAGAAAGTCATCATCATTTAAGTCGTGGAAACCTATTGAATATTTAAATCCTTCGCATCCTTTACCACTTATAAGAATTCTTAAGTACTTGCCTTGTAGAGTAAAGTCGTTTTCAAGCATAAGATTAAGCTGATCTTGGGCCATTTGAGTAAAACTTAATTTTGGTAGCGTTACTTGAGAGCGGTCGATATTGTACGACGCACTGCTTTGCGCTGATTTTGATTCAGTTTTCATCGGTTGTCTTCCATTAAATTGTGTTGTTAATGGCTTTTAGCAAGTAAACGAACCCTTTTCAAGAGGTTTTTGATGAAATAAATTAGAGTTATCTAACAGTTATAAAGTAAAGATAAAAGGAGCTATAGAAGTGCTTAAATATACGATTGATATTCCAAATCCACACACTCATCTCGTCAATATTAGTTTAGAAGCAGATATCAAATCTCAAGGTGTAGAAGGTGATAATTTTCGTTTCTATATGCCATCTTGGTCACCAGGCTCTTATTTAATGCGTGAGTATGCAAGGCATATTAAAGAGATAAAAGTTGAGGATTCTAAAGGTAATCGACTTTTTCACAAGCAAGTATCTAAGAATGAATGGGAAATTCAACTTGATCATCCTGTTTTCAAGTCAGAAGTGATTAAAGACGATTCAAAGGTTCTTATTCAATATAGTGTCTATTGTCATGACTTAACGGTTAGAACATCTCACGTGGATAATACACATGCCTTCTTACATGGACCAAGTGTCTTTATTGCATTTGAAAATCAGCAAGGCCCTGCTCAAATTGAGATCAAGATTAATCCTCTTTGGACTAAAGTTACAACTGCATTAAAAGATGTATCTCCTGAGAGAACGACTTTCTTATATGAAGCAGAGAATCTTGATGAATTAATGGATTCTCCCTTTGAAATAGGCTGTCATGAAACTAATGGGTTTATGTATAAAGATAAGGAACATCACGTTGCTTTCTATGGAGATTTTGCTTCTCAAAAAGATGTCTTCTCTGGACTAATGGCGGATATGGAAAAGGCCGTTCACGAGACAGCAAAGATTTTCGATGAAGATTTACCTTATGATCATTATTATTTCATCACTCATCTAACTCCTAATGGCTTTGGAGGTCTTGAGCATCTCGATTCTACAGTTCTTCAATTCTGTCCATTTGAATTGGCCAAAGAAAAAGGAAGGAAGCAATTTATTGAATTAGTTGCTCATGAATATTTTCACCTATGGAATGTTAAACGAATTAGGCCAAAAGAGCTTGGACCTTTTGATTATAAGAATGAGAATTATACTCGTATGCACTGGCTTACTGAAGGACTAACTAGTTTTGTGGATCAGTTAGTAACTTATCGTGCAGGTTTTTATTCACCAAGTGAGTATATGGAGTGCATGAAAAAAAATATTAATAATTTTCTTTCAACACCTGGCCGTGGTTATCACTCTTTAGAAGATTCATCTTTTAATGCATGGGTAAAGCTTTATCGCGCAGGGGAGAATTTTAAAAATTCTTCAGTTAGCTATTATTTAAAAGGTGGCCTTGTATTCTTCGTCCTAAATGTTCTTATGAAAGAAGAAGGTAAGGGGATTAATGACCTAGTCCGTGCTCTATGGGCGGATTATAAGCAAAGGCCTGAGACTGGTTTAACTAAAGATGGCTTCTTTAAAATCTTATCTTCTCTTGTTTCTCAGAAAGTATGTGATGAATTTAAACTTCTAGTAGAAGGTGTTGAAGAGATTGACTTTGAATCTCATCTTAAAAAAATGGGTGTTGAGGTTGAATGGACAACTCCTAAACTTGATCTTGGTGTTAATCTTTCGGATGAAAAGGGAAGAATCAATATTAAGTCAGTAAGACAAGGAAGCTGCGGATATAAAAGTGGCCTAAATGCTGGAGATGAAATTATTGCAATTAATGCTTTAAGGGTAGATAAGAAGATCATCGATAAATTAGATGAGATGTATAGTGAAAATGATCAAATCGATCTTTTAATCGCTCGTACAGGTAAGTTGCAGACTGTAACAGTTACTCTTGGTAATGGATTAAGATCAATTAAAGAACTTAAAGTTAATGATGAAGAATTATTTAAAAAGTATTTGAGTTAATATTCCGCGAGGACAAGGATAAATTCTTTGTCCTCTACTTTTTGCTTTGTTAGTGAAAAATCAAAGGTTTCACCGTTTGGGGCCAACAAAGTCGCGTTTTCTTGAATTTCAAAATCAGTTAGAACAAGTGTTTTTTGCGATTGATCGTGAAATGGATGATAGGCCTTAAAGGCCGCTTCTTTTATGCACCAAATCTCTAGGGGAGAATAGAGTTCTAATTCCTCTTCTTTTGAAACAAAGTATTTAAAGCTTCCATCCCTTATTTTTCTTCCAACCCATTCGATATCGATGCCGATAGAACGTACGTCTTTGATGATGCATAGCGCACAGGCTGCTAGCTCCTTGGTGTGACTTATTGATACCAACTTAGTCTCGTCATCTTCCATATGTAAGTGATTGGATATACTTAAGTTCTCTTCTTGGGTCAGCTCTTTTAGGCACCATCTGGATAAGCGGTAATCAAGCTTGTGATCCATAAGATAGTCTTTTGGAACTTCTTTTGGTGTCACATATAAAAATGTACTTCGTTTAAAATTTTTATTGCTCATCAGCATTTCTTTTGCAATTATGCATTTATCTATCAATTATTTTTGTAGCTTAAAGTTTTGGAGTTCGCAATGTTACCACCAGATGCATATGAAGCAATATTAAAAATGGTCTTTGTTTTAATGGCAGGTTGTGTTCTTTGTATGTCTAAAATCAAGGCCGAAACAATTGATTACTCTCAAAATAATCAATTCCAAGAAATTCAAATTTCTCAATAAGATTTTGTTGGCATAAATATTCATCCTTTCCTATAATATTGGTAATAATAACTCACTGCCATGGAGAGGAAGTATATGAGTGTTCAAAGTAGTCTTAATGACACTATCAATCAAGGCTTAAGTTTTTTTCGCCCTAAAGATACAGCTGGAAATTATCATAAGATATCAGATTATTTCGGTGAAAATACATTTGATATTCAAACAGCAGAAGAAATCCCTGATTCTATAAGAGAAGAAATTAACGAAGTCATTAATAGTAACGCTCAAATCACAGAGTCTCAGGCGCAGATTGTGGCAAAGGCCGTAACTGCTTGGGCCCTAAATAAAGGTGCAACTCACTTTTGCCATTGGTTTCAACCTTTAACAGGTGCAACTGCTGAAAAGCATGACGCCTTTCTTGATTACGATTATTCAACAGGCCAGCCAATAGAAGAATTATCAGCGACTCAACTTATTCAAGGTGAGCCGGATGCATCTTCTTTCCCAAATGGGGGAGCGAGATCAACTTTTGAGGCCCGTGGTTATACTGCATGGGATTTAACATCTCCAATGTTCTTAATCGGCTCTGGACAGTCAAAGACGCTTTGTATTCCAACGGCCTTTGTTTCTTATCACGGAGAAGCTCTTGATATTAAGACTCCATTACTAAGATCAAATTCAGCTCTTGGTGAAGTCGCAAAGAAATTCTTGCACTTAACTGGAGAAACTGATGTTAAGCGCGTTATCGCAACTTGTGGGGCAGAACAAGAATATTTCCTAATTGATAAGGCCTATTACTACCAAAGACGCGACCTCGTAATGACAGGACGAACTCTCTTTGGTGCTGCTTCAACAAAGAACCAACAACTAGATGATCACTACTTTGGCGCTATTAATGAAAGAGTTATGGCGTTTATGGAAGAGCTTGATTTTGAACTTCATAAATTAGGGATTCCTGCAAAGACTCGTCACAATGAAGTTGCTCCAGGACAATTTGAAATTGCTCAGATTTTTAGAGATGCAAATATCTCTGCAGATAATAATCACATGGTAATGGCGACAATTGAAAACGTGGCCAAGCGCCATGACTTTGAAGCTCTAATGCATGAAAAACCGTTTGCTGGAATCAATGGATCAGGTAAACACCTAAATTGGTCACTTGCAAGTGATACTGGAATCAACTTATTAAACCCAGGAAAAGAGCCTCACCAAAATTATCGCTTCTTAGCTTTTACTGCTGCCGTAATTACTGCGGTAGATCGCCATGCAAAATTACTAAGAGCTTCTATTGCTTCTCATAGTAACGATCATAGACTTGGTGCAAATGAAGCTCCTCCTTCTATTATTTCAGTTTTTACTGGATCAACAATTGAGAAAATTTTTAAAGCAATTAAAGAAAAATCTGACTTTGCTCCAGAGTCTCAAGAAATACTAGATCTTGGTGCTGGACAACTTGCCAAGCTTCCAAAAGATAATACGGACCGAAATCGTACTTCGCCATTTGCTTTCACTGGAAATAAGTTTGAATTTAGAGCATGTGGTTCTGATCAATCAATTGGGTTTCCACTAACGATTCTCAATGGAGCTGTGACAAGTGTTCTTGAAGAAGTTAATCATAAGCTAGAAAGCAAAATTAATGAAGGAACACCTGTTGATCAAGCCTTATTAGATGTTTGTCATGAGTTATTAAATGAGTCATGGAATGTAATTTTCAATGGTGATGGTTACTCTCAAGAATGGTTAGAAGAAGCTGAGCGTAGGGGACTACCAAATCTTAAAACAACTGCAGATTGTTTAGAGTATTTAGTTAATAAAGACGAGACTTCATTTTTAACTAAGCATGGTATTTATCGCAATTCTGAATTAGAGACTCTTTATAACGTTCACTTAGAAGCTTATATCACTAAGCGTGAGATTGAATTTAATACTCTCATTGGAATGGTTAATCAGCATGTAATCCCTGCAGCGATTCAATATAAAGAAAAACTTACGAATTCAATTCTAGCTAGTAAGTCATGTAAGGTAGAGGCAACTGTGGAAAAAGAGCTTCTAAAAGAGCTACAATTCTCTCTTGAGGGTGCATTTGAGCAAACGCGAAACCTAAAGAATGCCCTAAGTGACTTACATGAGAAAAACTCAGAAGAAGAAGCTGCTAGAAAAATTGCTTATGACTTAATGCCTGTAAGTGAATTGATTGCACAAAACTGTGCTAATCTTGAGCAGATCATTCCTGATGATATGTGGCCAGTTCCAACTTACTTTGAAATGCTTTTTTGTATTTAAGATATGTAGAAGGCCAGCTTAATGCTGGCCTTATTTTTTTACTTTGAAGCGTATAATTCTTCTAATTTATCGCGTCCACCAATCAACTCCCCGTTGATAAAAATCTGAGGAACTTTTGTTTGGCCTGTGATAGCGAATAAGGCCTGATTTGAAGTATCCTTACCAAGGATTATTTCATTATACTTATGGCCTTTTTCTGTTAAAAGCTCTTTTGCACGATGACAGTGAGGACAACCTGGTCTTGTAAATAGAGCAATGGCCTCAGGTGCTTTAGCTTTCGGGTTTAAGTATTTTAACATTGTATCAGCGTCAGATACTTCAAATGGGTCACCTGGTTTATCAGGTTCAATAAATGACTTTTCTACCACACCGTCATTTACCACCATTGAGTAACGCCAAGTACGTGACCCAAAACCAATATCTGATTTATCAACAAGTAGTCCGATACCTTTTGAGAACTCACCATTACCATCAGGTAGGACGTGAATATCTTCTGCGTTTTGATCTTGTATCCAAGCATCCATTACAAAAGCATCGTTTACTGAGAGAACATAGATCTCATCAACACCTTCTTTTTTGATTGCATTGGCCAGTTCATTATAACGAGGTAGGTGTGTTGATGAACATGTTGGCGTATATGCACCAGGTAGTGAGAATACGACAACTCTCTTTCCCTTAAACACATCATCATAACTTAAATCTACCAGGCCACCATCTCTATAAACTTTAAATGATGTCTTAGGTACTTGTTTTCCATCAATACTTTCAAATGCCATGTTTTTTCTCCTAGTTATTTACTCGTTTATTGATTATTAAAACTTCTTAACGTTCAACGAATTTTATCGTTATATTCATTATCGAACGCTTTATAGTATAAATCCAGTAAATTAATATTAAGTCGCATTAGATAATATCTATCACTATTTAGTCGTAAATATATGAAATTAAGCCAGTGTTAATAATGGATAAGAAAAATCTTGCTTCGCGTCGATAAATGAACGAACATCCCTTTTAGGCTAAGAATCTGTATTGCACGTTAGTTTCCGTTTCTTTTCCTACCAAAAGTCCATTGTGGATAGTCCGCAGGGGAAATAGGGGGATGAACCGTGAACACTAAAGGTAATGCAGAGAAGAACTTGAAAACTCTACTTCTCATTTTAACATTCACAACTTTTACTAATCTAAATCTTGCTTTCGCACAGACAGGGCAGGAATCTGTTCAATTTTCTAATTTCAGTGTTGATAAGTATAAGTTAGAAAGTGAGTTTTCCGATACAGATCTGGCCGACATATCGCCAATTTATAAAACGATTTATGATAATTACGAAGCAAATTACCAGTCCATTGGTGATCGACTTAGTAATGAATCAAATGGTTTCTTTGGTGGTGTCAATCTTGTGGGGTGGAGACACGCTGGAAATTTTCATGGTTTTAAAGTTATGTTTAATCGCTCAGCTGCACCTTCTCTTTTTGATGAGGATCAGTATCTTGTAAATGATGAGATGGTGATTGAAATTTCTGCCCGTAATTTCTTAAGCGCTCTTCAAGAAAAGGGGATCATTGATATTGCTCCTGGGGTTTTGAAGTCTTATAGTAATTTATCTCTTAAAAGAACAATTCGCTACAATCACTTTGCTGCAAATGCAACGGATGCTCTTCAGACAAACTTTGATCGTTTATTCTTTATGTATCGTTATTTGAATCCAGAAAATTTTGATAAATTAAGTGATTACGATTTTATCAAAAAAGAAGATGCACTTACTTTTGCAGCTGGAGCGGCAGCAACTGCTTCCTATCAAGGTATTGGTGTTGCAGCTGGTGCACTTGCTAGCTATGAAAGAAAGTCCTCTGTTGAAATACAAAGACTTGGCCCGGCAGATAATGCAAAAGAAAATGAGTTAATACGTCTTACAGCAGAAGATTCTAAGTTAATTTCAGCTGGAGCAAATATCACGCTTATGGCGGACTTTTTAAATATTGTTAAGCTTACATTATTTCGCTATGACTTTAGTTATAGTTTTGAAAAATCATATAAGGCCTATATGTCTATTTATGTTCAGGACTTACATGATAGAGAGAAGTTATCTGAGTTAAAAAATGTAACTCGTTTTGGAAAATTTAATTATTCAAAATTAGCAGATAATATAACTAGCTATGAAAATCGTAAAAAAGAATTAAAAAAGAGTAAGTACTTGGCCTTTATTATAGGTGGGGTCAAAGACTCTCAAACAGAATCGACAGAGGTCGTAAAAGATGGAAAGGTTTATAAATTCTTTTCTCATCGCTATGAACGTCTATCGTATACACAAAACTTTTTTACTAAATTACTTAATATCGTTCTTGGTCAACTAGTTGGCTATGATCAATTAATCTCAAATGATCGAGTTGATTCTAAGGTCGTTGATATCAATTATGAATCAAATGAGGAGCTTATTAAGTCTCGTCGTGATTTTGATATCTTTAGCTCTAATGTCTATACCATGACCCTTGATCAGCAAAGCAAGGTAAATAAGGACTATAAGTGGAGTAAGAATAAAACCGAAAAAAAGATGAGAGGTCTTATTAGAGATCGCACTCAAAGTTATGGTAACTTTGCTTCAGTCTTTGATAACTATACAGTTAAGGCACCTGCTGAGTTTTCATCTACTATGACAATTGATAATTCTAATATGGCAAATTTCTTAAATCGTAATTCATCTGAAGTTTACGATATCTTTAAAGAAGCTTGTGGTGGAAAATCAAAGAACTTTTTTAGACGCCTAAGGTCTTTTTTCAGTGCTTGTCGTCACAAGCTTTATCGTTCATATGGGACATTCTTAAAAGAGTGGTCCGTTGGAAAGTATACTTCTGAAATAAAAAGAAAGTGTGAAAGAAAGTATCGTTGGAAGTATTTCTTTAGGCCTTCAAAGCGCAGAAGAATGGTCGCAGCATGTATGGAAATAGGTTCAAAGCAACTCTATGCAAAGTATAAGCATGAACTACCACTGTGGCGTTTTAAAGATATTGCTTACAATATTAATAATCACGTTGAAAAAGACTATCTCATTCGTCGACTATTTGGTTCTTATTCAAATAAAGGAAGTTTTAGTGCTAATTTAAATGGTTCAATACCTTATAAGAATTATTATTCTGAAGGAGAGAATAAGGAGAATATCTTTACTCAATTTCAGATTGAACAAAATCTTCGTTCACCTGCATCATTATAATTTCAATATACTTGTGTATACGCCCATAAACAATTTATGGGCGCATGTGCATATAAATCATGTTAGGATGGGCCTATGAACGATTTTTACTTATTTTTCTATCATGAAAAGCTAAAGGATCTTCTACTTGAAGAAATTAAGTTAAAGCATCCTAAGCTTAGATTAAGTTTCTCTAATAAAGAATTCATCAGTATGAAAGGCCCTTCTTCATATGAAGAACAACTAACATCAAATCCCTTAATCTTTGCACGCAGACAAGCAGTCTTTAATGAGAAGAGTCAGGAAAAGCCATGTGCTGGAGAGTTTGTCGCAGTCTCAGAGAATCAATTCTGGTCTTATCGTACAATTTCTACTTCGCTCGATACATTTGATATTGAAGAGGTTGAATTAGCGCAGGAAGTACCTGCTCGTGCATATCATAAGATTAACCAAGCATTTACACTATTTAATATAGAGCTATCATCAGATGATCAGGTTATTGAAGTAGGGAGTGCTCCTGGTGGAATTTCATACTATGTATTAGAAAGAGGTGCTAAGCTCGTCTCAATTGATCCTGCTAAGATGGATCCAATTATTAGTGAAAAGTTCGGTAATAGTTTTGAACATATTAAAAAGAGTGTATTTGATATCACTCGAACTCAATTACCAAAACATTGTGATTGGTTGATTTCAGATCTAAATCTAAATGGAGACTTAAATACAAATCAATCTCGACGCATTATGGACTTTTATAAAGATATTAAAGGTGGCTTTCTTACGATTAAAACACCAGTCTTAAGTGATTTAGAAAAGATTGATTTGTGGGTAAAGAACTTCTCGGATAAATATGATGTGACAGTTTTTCATTTACCATCTCATCGCAGAGAGATCGGCTTTATGATAAGGCCGCTTAATAAGTAAGATCTATTAAGCGGCCGAGATCAATTATTGATTTAATACTTCAATTGCTTTTGAAATCCATCCTGACATGTAGTTTTTAGAATCTTCTAATGTCTCTACATATTCAATATCTGCCTTAACAGGTACATTTTCTGAATTTAGTTCATAGGCCGAGTCTAAACCTAGGTCCTGTTTGTAGCTAACTTCAGATTGTCCGTAACCAAATAGCATATTAGGGATCTGAGTAGAGAATACATGAAAACGGTCTTTAAACTGTGTATTGTATTCATCATTTGAGCGATAACCTGCCCCTGTTCCATTAGCATGTGTACCTATTAACTTAGCTCGTTTTGATCCTTTAAGAAGAATACTTGTGATATCACACGCTGAAATACAATTTGGAGAGATAAGAGCGACGATTTTTCCATTGTAACCACCAACTTCTTCATCTGCTTTAATATCTTCATTTTGTACAGCTCTAGAGTATGGACGTTCGTTATATGCTGCTTCAAAGAATGCATCTGATTGTCTTTCCCAATCCATTCCATTGATATCTTTAAATAACTCTCTTACCCCATAGTATTCTATTAATTGGCGCATATAGCGTGTTGTTGCTGTTGCCCAAGTTGCATTTGGATAAGTCTCATTCTCTTGAGTTAGCATTGAAAGTAGTTGTGCAGGGTAACCACCGTTTCCACCACCATTATTTCTTATGTCTAGAATTAGGTCTAGGCCTTGATCTTTAAAATATTTAATGTTTTGTCTTAAAGCATCAAGGAAGCTTTTGCTTTGGCCATTGTTATAAACAGTCGATACCGAAAATGAATTTACAGCAAGGTAAGCATAGGCTTTAGTGTTTTTAAGTATTAAAGCTGAGTGAACAATTGGACTTCCTCCACCATTTGCAGATGTCCAATTCTCTAGTTCAATTGCACCTTTTGGTAGTCCTGAATCGAAGCCTTTTACTTTTAGGCTAGTGTTCTTTACAAATTTTCTTTCTTTATCTGAAAAAGTAAATCTTAACTCTTTAAGCTTTAGGAAACCTTTTTGCTCAAGGTAGTATGAAATATCTTTCTTTCTAATAACTGATGTATCACCAGAGAAATAAAGTGGTAGGCGTACTTTATAAATGCTTCCGTTTTTAGCACTCTTAATTTCTGCATCAAAGAAAGGTCTTGATGGAAAAAGGAAGTATCTTTCTAATAGAAAACGTCCTGCTTGTGACTTTGCAAAACCAACACTTGATGCATCCATATATGGCATAAGGTTTTTCATGGCCTCTTTTACTGGTACACCGTCAACGCTTAGTAGCTCATCTCCAAGTTCTACTTGCTCGATAACTCCTGAGCGGCTTTCTAAAACCGTCTTTTGAATAACTTTCTCATACATTTGTGCAATAACAACTTTATCACTTGCTGGGATGTATTTAGTATTAAAGCCAGATACAATCCAAGGTGCAGGGATATGAGTGTTAAGTCCAAAGTGAGTATCTTGGAAAGTTGCGATGATCTTTTTAGTACGATCGTAGAAATTCATATTGCTTCTTGCTTGTGCAATTGCACCATCGACATCAGCAATTGTTTTTTCTGTTTCGATTGCCTCTTTAAATAACTTATCTCCATCAACACCGATACGCTTTTTCTTAATTTCCCAAAGAGCGTATTCTGCTTTTGTTTGCTTATAAAGATCAGTTAAGATTTCTACACGGTCTGCCTGATCGATATACCAAAATTCTTTGCCAGAAAAGGCCGTTTTATTGATTGCCTGAATATTAAAAGAAATATTGAGGATGGTTAAGATTAAGACATACTTTATCGTATTCATGGGGCTCCTTTTGTGAATGAGGGAATTTACCAATCCTTGATGTACACGTCATGACTCTTTGCGTAAATATCTGAAAGCATTACAAAAATGACTCTTTTCATATGGTGGCATGTTGACACTAATAATTGTTGTAAACAGATCTTTTTTGACGAATATGGCCAAAACTGTTGTTAGATTTTGAATAAGATTTTCATTGGCCCTTTATAAGCACCTATTTTTATAGGTATTATATGTGCACTCAAGGAAAATGGGGAAATCTTAATATTTGGATGAGATTTTACTTTTGGTTACTGCGCTTTCTAAGATGGTCCCCGGTTACATACTCTATGGAGGAGAGAGATATGATTAAGCAATTAGCTGTACTACCTGGTGTTATTGTAGGAACAGGACGCCGCGTAAAGCGTATCTACCGTTCGGAGCTTAGAAATATTACTGAGGTTGATGAACTAAAAGAATTTCAAAGATTGGCCTACCAAAGAATTGGAGTTAAGTTTCCAATCGACTTTCTTGCTAGAAATAAAACATTCGCACTTTTTAATCGTCACGGCGTTATGTGTGGTGGTTTTACTTTTGCACTAGGAAGTGACTCACGTGTTGTTAAAAGTCTTCCAGATGAGGCCTTAGCAAAACTTAAAAAAGATGTACCTGACTTTGAAAATGATCTCTTCGAGGCAACTGCTCTTTGGATGTCTCGATATCAACGTTGTCGTATGCTTGGAGTTTACTTCTGGCTTATGATGTATCTTGAAGCTACTAAGATGAGAAGAAACTTCTATATCTATGCATATTCAAGTTCTAAACCAAAATTAGGTGAAATTTATAATACTATTAGACCTTTTAGACTTTATAAAGGATATACTAAGTTACTTCCAGGGATGACTGAACCAGATGATGAAGTTATCGAGTATGGAACAATGATGAATGTCCACTTTTCATTTGGTCGTATTGTTACTTTCTTATTAAAGAGATTAGTTAGAGCAAGATCAGTAAGAAAAGTTAAATCTTACACTTAGACTTTTTTTAGTCAGATTTAAGTCCTTAAGGAGGCGTCTATGTTGACCTTAGAAGAGGTCATGGAACCATATAGTCATATCAGACTCGCTACAAAATCCGATAATGACGCCATCTTAAACTTCTACAAAGATATACATATGCAAACAGGGACAGAGTCCCTGTCTTTTGATCGTGGTGATAACTTCTTTGAATTTTATGAAAGAAAAGGAAATCACTACTGGAGCTTCGTCTTTTTAAATGATGATGAAACAATTTGTGGAGTAGGGACTATTATTAGGCAAATTCGCCATGTTGATGGAGAGTTTCGACCAGTTGCTTATTTTTGTGACTTACGAGTTTCTCCCGTTGGAGGCAGAAGAGCTAAAGTTCAATGGAGAAAATTGTTCAAAGATATCATTGAGGCCCTGCCAAATTTAAGTGAAGAGTTAAGATGTGAAATGTCTTATACTGCAATTTTATCTGATAATGAGCGTGCCATTAAATCCTTGACGAAAAATGGCCGAGGTTTCAATTACCGTCATATTGATAATTACCATGTTTACTCCGTTGTCTGTCCTCCAGTTTTTAATCCAGCAAGAGGGCGAGTTCAAAAAATAAATTTTAAGAAATTTAATGATTTCTATCGTAGTGAAAACTCTAATCTTGAACTTAGAGAGCAGATCACTGATGAGAAGGACAATAAATACTTTGGTGTATTTGATGGAGCAAAGCTTTGTGCAGTTTTTATGATTACAGACAAGTCATTAGGACGTCGTTATAAATTATATAATATGCAAGCACCTAAGAGGCTATTAACAAAGCTTGTTCAATTAATGGGAAGGCCAGGGGTTAGTAACGGTATCTTACAAACTCTTGAAGTTCTTTATTTATCATTTGAAAGATCATTGAGTAATGAAGCAAAAAAAGAAATGATAATGAGTATTCTAAAATATTTCAGTCTTAATAAGACGATGAATGATTTTCATATTTGCAATTTATATACAGGTCAGGAAAAGTTTAATTTCTCGTACTTTATTGATGGGATAATCGTTGAATCGACAGGGCATATGTTTGAAATTCACGGTGATACAACAGGTCCTCTTTGGCCAGTGAGAAAATTTCGATTTGAAGGAAGTGTTCTGTGATCTTTTCTATTTGGCCATTTAGTATTTTAAAAAACCGTTACCTCTCTAGAGATTGGGTAGGTGTTTGGTATGAGATTCTAAAAGAAAGAGGAGAGAATGATCAATGTGTTATTGGTAGGGCCAAATATATTGATGGTGATATTCATGAGCCTCAGTATTTTGAATACTCACACTCCTTAATGGATGGTAGTGCTTCAATCCCTTTTTATCTTACTAAGCTTGGGGCAAAAAGAGGTCCAATCTTTTCTAATTACAAAAAAGAGATTAGTTTCTTTGATCATATTAAACTTGCTTTTAGAGCAAAGGATATCTCACCAGCACACAAACCTGATTGGAAAATTCAAAGTCAAAAACGACCTAAGAATAATTATGAGTTTGCGCTAAAGGCCTTAAGTGTAGATGAAACAAAAAAGTTTAACGATTACTTGAAAGAGAATAAACTTTCGCAAAATATCGTCATCTTAGAATTATTAAATCGTTTTGTATTTGAGTTGATAAAAGAAGAAAGTCAAAATGAATCATATTCTTGGTTACTTCCAATTAATATTCGAGGCATCGTCAATAAAATTAATCCTTATGAGAATCATACATCATTTGTCCAGATGCGCTTAAATGCTAACTCTACATATGAAAGTATTAGAAAAGTTTTTAGTGCAAAAGTTAAGACTTTAAATCATATAGGACTTTGGTGGGTACATCACATAGGCGTGCTCTTTGGTCGAGGCTATATGGCAAAGTTATCTCGTAAATCAGCAGGTAAAAATTTTTGGCTTGGTACATTTTCAAATGTCGGTTCATGGGATGTGAGAGATGAAACTTATAATAGTTTAGGGGAGCAAGAGGTGTGGTTTGCAACGACTCCTGGTTCAAGAAATTTTCCCATTGGATTAGTGGCCATGGAGTTTAATGCTAAACTTTCTCTTACTTTAAAAGTACATCCTTTCATAAGCGAAAATCATGTTGATACTGCAAAACGTATCTTAGATAAAATCACCACTGAAATAAGATCTAATTACAGTTAAGAACTTGCACTGGTGGTGTAGCGCTTTGAAGTGCGTTCGCTGTTGCTTGTGGAATACAATAAACATTAGAGTTCCACTTCATTCCTTCAAGGAAGTAGTCAACGCGTCCTAATTCATTATCATTATCATAGTTTTGCATGAATCTTTTTACATTACCTGCACCAAGTTGATCAGCGTCCTCAAGAGTCTCTTCAGGAAGTCCGTATTGTCCGTGAACAAGTCCAAAAGCAACAAAACCTTCTGCACACATTTCTCTTTCACATGCAATTACCGCTAGTTTCTCTCGGTCTGTCATCATACCTGTTGTTGCTTCAAACTCTGTGTCTGGTAATGTTTGTAGCTCACTTGAAACATAGCGATTTGTATAGGCCGTTACATTAGTATAATTCTTTAGCTGACATTTATTATTTTGTGGGTTGATGTATCCCGTACAACACATATTAGCATCATCTCCTGCTGCCATTTGAGTTCCTGCTGGCATACAACATGCAAACTCATCGGCCTCAAATACTGTCTTAAAGTCTTGTCCGGCCTGTGTTGTTGTATCAACATCTCTTGTCGCGTTAGTTAGTCCATTTAGAGTATAGAAGTCATCAGTATATTCATCTTGATTAGCATCAGGAGCAGCTCCATTTGAATATTCTGGAGTCGCAGCTGCTGATCTATATATTGGTTTTCTACACATTGGGTAGGAAGCTGATGTATCATGAACAGATTCAATATGATCCTTTATGACAACATTAGGAATACCTGTTAGTTCATAATAACTAAGCCATTTCGTTATATCTAAAGCGATAGGCTCTGGGATATCGAGTAGAGAACATAGATTACCGTTTAGAGCATTATTCCCATCACATGTGGCCTTGTCTTGCTCAGCATAATTATAACATTTGAAATCAGATAGGGTTTGTTGACCATGGGCCTGCATCTTATTAGGGCCCCATTCATGGCCGCCACCATTTTCATCTTTATTAAAACTTCTGACCCAGTTTTCAGAACAACACATCTTCTTACCATATGTTGTTAGTAATTTGTATTGTCTATCAACAGATGGTGTTGTTGGGTCTGAGATATCAACTGTGAGATCATTTCTTTGGATTTCCATTGTATTAAGAGAGTCTGTATTTCTCTCGTACTCTGTTAGAACATTTCCTGAGAAGCGTGTTGCTTCCTTGGCCCCGATTTCTGCTGCAGGAACTCTTTCAAGATCAACAGTGTCTGTTGCTGTAATAGATGAATCTGTAGAGATAGGTGAGCCAGTCGTTTCTAGAGTCGGAAGTTTAAATGTATTTCCAATTTCTGAACAACAGCGATTATTTCTAATATCGTAGTCACTGTCTGTTACTCTGGCCGGTTGAGAACACACAAGTTCTGTTTGCCAGAATGATAATTCATATTGGCTTGTTAGAGTTAAAATATCTTCTAGTGCAACACCTTTAGTGTTGTCGGCCACAAATTTAGAAGCTGAGCAGTCTAGGTCTGTGAAACAAGTTGAACCTGGCGCTCTTAAGCAAGCGTTGACAGGTAGAGATAGACTTTCGATTATACTTGTATCACTTTCATTTAGATCTGTTAGAAGCTCTTCGTTTGTTAGACCATCAAATACTTCTAAGAAGTATGTACTTAAGTTTTGAGAACGTGATAGTAATTGAAGTTCTGTCGTCTTAGTTGTTACATCTTGAAGAGGATCAAATGCTACATAATTTCCATTAGTATCAAAAGTAGGGCAGCTTAAGAACATATTCTCATTAGTATTATTTTGCATATCTGATACTGTATTACCCATATTTCCAATAAAGTCAGGCATGAATTCAGATGGTTCATCCATAGATGTTACGACATCTTCTAAGTTTGCATCACGGCCTGGTAGACAGAGTCCTTTTACATCATTAAGGATAAGATTTCTTCTTGCTTGGTAGTTTGGCTCTTCATCACCTCTATATTTAAAAGGTCTTCCAAGGCTTGGTGCCACTAAACCTACAGTTGAAACCATTTCAGTATCATTGTCAGCTTGCCCATTTTGAAGAGCTAGAGAAGTTGCTTTTCTAGAGATACGATTATTGAAGTATTTGTTGTCTGCTCCTTCAAGAGGTTGACAGTGATTATTAAAAGAGCAACCGTGAAGTTTCTTTGTCCCTACAGCAGTATATGAAATAGATGATGAATTTGTTTCATTATACTCTGGTCGACAAGCAGCACCGCGACCTCTATATACACATCGTTTCACATTACCTGAAAAAGTACCATTTAAAGATAGTAGGCGATCTATATCTAACTCTTGTGGAATCTCATTAGCATTGATATCAAAGTTTGGATATGGAGAAGATACTGTTGATATATTCTCACATACATAATCCCAACCAAGAGATGAAACACATTCATTATCTGTGTTACAAGTATGAACTTGCTGACAAGTGGCACCATCTGTTTCAAAGTCAGTTGTTGGAATACTAATACTTCCATTAATAGTAGAGTCTTGAACAGTTACTGAATAACTATTTTCAACTGTTTGATCTGAAAATTTAGCATTTATTGCAAGAAATAATTTATTCGTTGTGGCCTTGATACGTCTCTTCGTACCTACAGCAAACCATTTTACTCCATCAAATGAACCAATGACTGATCCATAATTGAAACCATACCAATCGCGATCATAACCATTGGCGACCATGAAGTGTTGTGTACGCATACGATTTAATCTCTGCTCTTGCACATCTTCAAAAGTCTGATGGGCCCATCCAATCATTGTTGCTGGAACAAAACAGGCGCGTCCAAAGAGAAAATCATCAGAGCGGTATTTACTTGTCTCACTTCTTGAAGAAGTGGAAAGGTCTGGCTGGTAACCAGCAGGACCATTTTCAAATTCATTAGGGAACATTTTTACAGAAGAAGCGTAGTAGTCATTTCCACAAGATGAACAGCTAGAGTAGTTACCACCTGATACAAAAATATCATACGTTGTACCTTCTTTAACTTGAATCTCTTTAGCTGGTTTTGCTGAACTACTTGTTAAGTCAAAACTTCCGTATATTTCATTAAATCCAACATATCCATCAATATTATTTGGCTTCGCCTTGTCTCCACTAATATAAGCAAAAGCAGATCCTTCTTGAGCAAGTGTAGGGTCGGCGATGACATCTGAAAGAGTTAAGTCTTTCTTTGCTACACCGTTTGAGTCAAAGTATCTTTGAGGTGCAGTCTTAGCAGAAAGATAAAAGTTTTGTTGTAGCGGAGGATCATCTTGTGTTGGTTTTAAATAACACTGATAATCTACAACTGTATCACTCGTGTTTCTAACCTCTTCAAGAGCACATTCTCTTAGTGCACACTTACAATATGATGCGATTTCTGCTTGTGCCTTTTCTTTTGCATCAAGTATTGTTGTGTGATTAGTTAAATCAACATAAAAGATGATCTTTACAGTTTGTGAGTCTTGTACAATATGTGAGCTATTAAAGACAACTTCATTGATTGCACCAACTTCTAAGTTCCAAGATGTATTTTGTGTACGAGTTACATCATCAACTTGTACAACTAATTTATTTCCTAGATTTGCATAGTATGGAATTTGAAAGCGTTGTGTACCAGGGTAGTGGTCTGTGATAAGGCCTTCATTTTGTCCTTGTTTATACACCTTATAACATTGTGCCTGGAAGTTATTGATTCTCTTACATGAAACATCAGTATAAGCGTCTATTTCTAGATTTTTATATTTATTATCTTCATCATATGCTGTGGTAATTGTAAGCTTTGTTGTGTCAGTTAAGTTGTCATTTTCACCTGAGATTGATACTTCTCCAGGTCTAACTGATGAGCCATTTTTATAGATAACTGCATTTTGATATCTTACTTCGTGTACAGAATTTAAAAATGGTTTAGTCCCTTTATAAATATAGTCAAAGTTTGTATCATCGATATTCGTTTCGTAATTTGAAACGAGATCTGTACGCGCACCTTCATAAATAGTTGTACAAATACCTCTTTCTCCATCGATTGGAGTTGTACACTGATATAATTGTTTTAAACGATTAAAGCGAATAGCTGCTTCTTCATCTGGAGTATATTGATCTTCGTTATCTGTAGGTGGAGTGCTTCCTACTGTACAGATATTGTAATAATTTGGATAATTGTAAATAGCAGATGGATTGAGTTCAATTTCATTAAGAATTGAATTTGGTACTGTTTCTGTTTTTTGTGAAAGATCTTGAACACATTGATTATTTAAACAGCAAAAATCACTTCCGTATGTTGCACATGCACTATCGCTACTGCAGAGGTTATTGCTCCCACCACTATTGTCGCCATTGTATGTAAAATAAACTTTAAAGGCCAAGTTGTTTCCAAGATTCGTTGATAGGTCTTTTCCCATTGAGGTGGCAAACTTAAGTGGCCCGGAAGTAACTGAAACATTTGATAAACTTGAAGAAAGGTCTGAGACTTTGTATGTCACTTTAGACCAGTCAAGACCGTTTGCTGTAAAATAAGTTTGTAAGTTACCGCAATAGCTCTGTGATAATCCGGCATCATCCTTACGATAAGTGAAACGTATAAAGTATTCACGTGATGAGTCTTCTACATTTATAGTGTATTGTGGAAAACCAACCACAAGAAGAGGTGTTCCCGAATTAATAGAAGGAAAATTAACAACTGCACAATATGTGTCTGCTAGGTTTTCTTTAACGTAATTGTGTACACCTTCACCTTTAAGTGTAATCTGATCATCAAAGTAATTATCAATTTCAAAGACTGAAGAGTAAGTGCTGCCACCATATTGAATATATGTTGCCGACGACTCAAAGTCTGGTTCGTTGATGTTACTACCAACGTCTTTACTATCTGTACTAGAAGTTAGACGATTATTGGCCGCTTCAGGTACACACGATGACGCCATCACTAGCACTAGTGTACTTACCAGTATGAATTTTAACTTATCCGTGTATTTCTTCATTTACTATCCCAAGTAATTATCGTCTCAATCACGTAACTACTTAAGATTAATATAAAGTAAGGTTAAAAAATGCCGTAGTAATTTTCAACTTTTATGAGCTTTCAGCTAGTTGCACCTGAAATCTGTGGACTTAAACTTGATGGATTAGCTCAGATAGTGGGCATTCATATCTTTTTATTTAAATGAACTCAATGTGACTATTTTAATTGTCAAAATATCACCATATTTAAAAAAGCTGTTTTTGGCCCCTAATATGCTCAGTAGAACTTTATCTATCTGATTTTATTGATCATTACTAAATATATAGCTCTGTATGCCATGAGTATCTTTTATAAGTCACAGAAATCGCTATTCTAGGTGCTATTCGAGGGTAGGATTATGAAAAAAGAAGAAAGAAAAGACGACGGATCAATCTGGAGTTCTTATTCAGATATGTTTACGACAGTTGCTGTCGTTTTCCTAGTTATGTTCGTTTTTGCCATGATCAAGGTCGGGGTAAAGTCACTCCAGCAAGCTCAACAGAAAAAGAAGCATGAAGAGCAGATGCAGGGGATGGTTTCAAAAGAGCAGAAAATCAAAGAAATGAAGGCCAAGAATAAGATTGAGCAATCAATCAATGAGGTCACTGACTATAAGAACGTCATTAATCAAAAGATGGTAGAGCTTTCTAAATTTGTTGAGAAGTTAGAGCAAAACAAGAAAGTTATGCAGGATATGGTTAAGGATCAAATCAAAAAAGAATCAATTGTTGAAAAAGTTGGAAAGCAACTTGATAAAGAGAAATATAAATCATCTAAAATTTCTCGTGAAAACACAAAATTAAAGAAAGAAATTAATGAGAAGTCAGAAGAACTTAAAAAGCGTCTTGAAGAAATTCGTAAAAATAAAGACGATTTAAAGTCAAAAGAATCTCAATTAGACAAGCTATCAAAGATGATGGAGCGTCAGAAGAAAGAAGAGAAAGAGCTTGAAAAGAAGATAAAGAAAATCGTTCAAGAAATGAAACAAAAGTCTAAAGAGAACGAAAAGCTTTCTAAGAATCTTGAAAAAACAAAAGAAGAAGTAAAGAAGAAGGCAGAAGAAGAAGCAAGAATTAAGCAACTTTTAGAATTTAAAGAAAAGTCTCTCGTTAATCTTGAAAAGAAGATTGAAGAACGCGACTCAATGCTTGCAAAGGCAAAAGATAAGGAAAATATTCTTTTCTCTAAAGTCGGTGAATTAGATAAGAAAAAGAAAGAAGTTGAAGAAGAAAAGAAGAAAATTGAAGAGATGCTTGCTTCAGCTAAGAAAGTTAAGTCTCAACAAGAAAAGAAGTTAAAAGAGCTTACAACACAAGTATCTAAGCAAACACAGAATATTAAACAAATTGAAAATGTTAAAACAAAGTTAGAAACAAAACTTAAGCAAGAGCAGCAAAAAGTACAAGAACAAGTTGCAGAAAATAAGCTTGTGAATAATGAAATCGTAAAGGTTCGTTCAAAGTTAGCGAATACTCTTCAGAAATTATCAGAAGATACTAAAAAAATTCAAGAACTTCAGCAAGTAAAGCGTAAGAATGAAGAAATTATTGCTAAAGCTAATCGTGAAATACAAGGTCGAATTATTGCTCAAGAGAAGCTAGAGCAAAAGATTGTTGAACAAAAGAAGGCTCAAGAGCAGGAAGTTCAAAAGTTAAATCAAGATCATACTCTCAAAGTTGAGAGCCTTAATAAGAAGTATGCCAATATTATTTCAACTAAAGAACATGAGATTAAAACTCTAAATGCCCAACACCAGAATAAAGTTGCTGATCTTACTAAGCAATTTGAAAAGAAAGAACAAACTCAAAAAGCAGGCTTTGAAAAGAAGGTTGCAGATTTAAATAAGAGGTATCAAGCAGAACTTGATACGAAGGCCAAACAACTTGCCGGACAAAAGAAAGAGTCACAAGAAACTATTGCTCGTTTAAACTCTGACCACCAAAAGAAAGTTGCTGATTTAACGAAAACTTATCAAAAGCAGCAGCAAGATACGAAAATGGGCTATGAGACGCAAATAGCAAATCTTAATAAGAAGTATCAGTCTGAACTTGATACTAAAGAGAAGCAATTAGCAGGACAAAAGAAAGAGTCTCAAGAGACAATTGCTCGTCTTAATTCTGATCATGCTAAGAAAGTCGATGACCTAACGAAGTCTTACGAGAAAAAGCAGCAAGATACAATGATGGGATATGAATCTCAAATAGCAAATCTTAATAAAAAATATCAAAGTGAGCTTACATCTAAGCAACAACAACTTGATGGTCAAATTAAAAAGTCAAAAGAAACAATCGCAAAACTAAATGCAGATCATGCAAAGAAAGTTGACTCTATTACAAAGTCATATGAGAAAAAGCAACAAGATACAAAAATGGGTTATGAAACTCAAATTGCAAATCTTAATAAGAAGTATCAATCAGAGCTTGATATTAAAGATAAGATGCTTGCTGGTCAAAAGAAGAAGTCTGATGAAACAATTGCTAAGCTCAATGCTGATCACGCAAAGAAAGTGAATGATTTAACTAAGTCATATGAGAAAAAGCAGCAAGATACAAAAATGGGTTATGAAACTCAAATTGCTAACTTAAATAAGAAATTTCAGTCTGAATTAGAGACTAAAGATAAGCAATTAGCAGGAACAATTAAAAAATCTCAAGAAACAATTGCAAAACTTAATTCTGATCATGCTAAGAAGATTAATGATTTAGAAAAAATGCACCAAAGAACAGAAGCAAAGACGAAAGCTGGTTATGAAAGTCGTATTGCTGATTTAAATAAGAAGTATCAGTCTGAGTTAGATACAAAAGAAGCACAACTTGCTGGTCAAATTAAAAAATCAAAAGAGACAATTGCCAAGCTTAATTCTGATCATGCTAAGAAAATTACTGATCTTGAGAAAATGCACAAGAAATCTGAAGCAAAACAAAAAGCAGGTTATGAGTCTAAGATTGCTGATCTTAATAAGAAGTATCAGTCAGAACTTGATACAAAAGAAAAGCAACTTGCAGGTGTTAAGAAGGATGCAAAGTCTCAAATTGCAAAACTTAATGCTGATCATAAACGTGAGCTTACTGACTTAACTAAGCAATTTGAAAAGAGTAAGGCCGATCAAAAAATGGCCTATGATAACCAAATCAAGGATCTTAAAGGAAAACACGCCCAGGCGATGGATTCTCTTACAGCTCAAAAAGATTCTCAAATTAAAAAGCTTAATGCGGATGTTGCCGCTCGTGATGGAAAGATTGCAGGCTTAAATGATGATGTAAAAGGTCTTAAATCAAATCTTGCACGCTCTCAACAAAATAACCAGGGTTTAAAAGGTGATATTAAAAACCTTCAATCAAAGCTAGCTCAAGGAGACGCGAAGAATAAAGGTCTTGCTGGAGAAGTTGATCGTCTAAAGGCGATGGTTGGAAAACTTGAAGGTGATAAGAAGTCTTTAATGGCACAAAATGGTGGACTTAAAGATGCTCTAGGGCAGGCCAAAGGTAAACTTAAGGGAATGGCCGAAGAAAACGGTGGCCTAAAGAAGGCCCTTGGTCAGGCCCAAGGAAAGCTTGCAGGTATGCAAGAAGAAAATGGTGGTCTTAAGAAAGCTCTAGGTGAAGCTAAAGGCAAGATGAAAGGAATGGGCGAAGAGATCGGAGGCTTAAAAAAAGCACTTGGTCAGGCCAAAGGAAAACTTGCTGGTATGTCTGAAGAAAATGGCGGACTCAAGAAAGCTCTAGGTGAAGCTAAAGGCAAGATGAAAGGAATGGGCGAAGAGATCGGTGGTCTTAAGAAGGCCCTTGGTCAGGCAAAAGGCAAGATGGCCGGTATGGGTAAAGAGATCGGTGGACTTAAAGAGGCCCTTGGTCAAGCTAAAGGTAAGATGGCCGGTATGGGTAAGGAAATCGGTGGTCTTAAAGACGCTCTTGGTAAAGCAAAAGGTGAGCTTGCCGGACTTGGAAAAGAAAATGGTGGTTTAAAAGAGGCCCTTGGACAAGCGAAAGGAAAGCTTGCTGGTATGGGTAAAGAAATAGGTGGTCTAAAAGAGGCCCTTGGTCAGGCAAAAGGAAAGATGGCCGGTATGGGTAAAGAGATCGGTGGACTTAAAGAGGCCCTTGGTCAAGCAAAAGGCAAGATGGCCGGTATGGGTAAAGAGATCGGTGGACTTAAAGATGCACTTGGTAAAGCTAAAGGTAAGCTTGCTGGTCTTGGAAAAGAGAATGGTGGTCTAAAAGATGCTCTTGGAAAAGCTCGTGGTAAGATGGCCGGTATGGGTAAAGAGATTGGTGGACTTAAAGATGCACTTGGAAAAGCCAAAGGTAAGATGGCCGGTATGGGTAAAGAGATCGGTGGACTTAAAGATGCACTTGGAAAAGCCAAAGGTGAGCTAGCTGGTCTTGGTAAAGAAAATGGTGGCCTAAAAGAAGCACTTGGAAAAGCAAAAGGTAAACTTGCAGGTATGGGAAAAGAGATCGGTGGACTTAAAGAGGCCCTTGGAAAAGCTAAAGGTGAGTTAGCTGGTCTTGGAAAAGAGAACGGTGGTCTTAAGAAAGCTCTTGGTGAAGCACAAGGAAAACTTGCAGGTCTTGGAAAAGAAAATAAAGGACTTAAAGATCAACTTGGAAAGGCCAAGGGTGATCTCGGTAAGGCAAAAGAGAAGATTGCAACTCTTAATAAAGATAATAACAATCTAAAAGGTAAGGTTGCGGGTCTTGGTAAAGAAGTTAATGATCTTCAAAATGCACTTGCTAATAAGAATGATGAAAATGGTAACTTAGGTCGTAAAATTGCCTCTCTTGGTAATGATCTTAATAACTGTCAGGCAGGTAATGCTGACTTAAGCAAGAAAGTTACAGAACTTGGAAATGGGCTAGATGGAACAACTAAGAAACTTAATTCTTGTTTAACTGAAATTAACGATAAGAAAGACTTAATGAAGCAAGTTAAGAAGATTGCTAAAAAGGTTGATGATCAAAAGCGTAACCTACGTGCCAATATCGCAAAGAATCTTGCTAATAAGTTTAGAGAAAACGATATTGATGCAGCAGTTGATCCGGTTACAGGTAACGTAACTCTACTTATGAATAAGAACTTATTATTTGAGACAGGATCGTCAAGACTTAGTCGCCATGCAAAGACTAAGCTTAAAGGCTTAATCCCTCTATATTCTGAAGTTCTATTTGAAGATGATACTGTTAGAGAACAAATTGATAGCTTCAACGTTGAAGGTCACGCTTCACCACTATTTGCTGGTAAAGCAGTTGATCCAATGATGGCCGAAGCATATTCATATAACTTTAACTTAAACCTTTCGTCACGAAGAGCTCTTGCTATCTCTAACTATATCTATAGTGATGGCATGAACTATCCATATAAGTTCTATATGAGAAATGTGACGAAGTCGATTGGTTACGGGTTCTCAAGACCTGTTCCAATCAAGAAGGTAATTGAGCGCCAGCGCGAATCAATCGCAGCAGAGCTTATCGAGCCGAAAGGATTTATCCTTGAAGACCGTGCTCCTGCAAGTGTGATCGCTGTACCACTTCAAAATGAAGATATGAAGTGTGGTATTTACAGCTGTTCTGAATCACAACGTGTTGAGCTTAGCTTTACGCTTAAGGATGATCCAAAAGCGATGGAGCGTTTAATGAAATTAGATCCAATAGTGAAAAAGGATAACTATACAACCAAATAGTCGAGGATTTGGTAAACAAAGAGGTACGTATGATTGAGTTAGTATTAGGATTTTTCGGTAATTATCTTATCGAATTTATGATGGGGCTACTATGTTGTGCTCTTGTCTTCCGCTACTTGGCCTATCGCCACAGTAAAGATGATGATGCTTATTATTCACGTTTTACAAGAGAATTAGATGCTTGTATCGATGATGATAAGCAAAAGAATATTCCTATTGATGATATCGATTCTTATATGTCTAATTTACTTGGACGTGTAAATGCTGCATTACCTGATAACGCTCTTCGTTTCAGTAATAATGCTAATATTCAAAATCGTCACTATGACGGTAAAGAGGCTATGCAACAAAGGGAAATTGATAAAGAGGCGCAAAGTTCTGATGGAACAAGTATTTCTCTAAATCAATACATTGGTTCTAAGCACGGTCTTATTGCATCCATTCATGGGGAGAGTTCGGTTTTTAAATCAACTGTTCCGCCAAATTATACAGAACTTACTGATCGTATTATGAGTGATGATAGAAATTGGACGAAGCTCTATGGGCATATTCCAATTGATGGTGCTTCTCGTATGATCGATATTCTTCCAAACTTATTCATTGTATTTGGGGTTTTTGGTACCTTCATTGGTATTGCCATGGCACTTCCTGAGATTGCTGCCATTGACTTCAATAATATTGAAAAGTCGTCAGATAATCTTACAAACTTCGTTATTAACGTTGCCTTCTCCATGAAGACATCGATTGCGGGGATTTTCTTCTCTTTAATCTTAACTTTCCTAAACACTCTTTTCCCATTACCGGAGAAGCGTTTTAAGATCTTTAAGAAAGTTGAAACAAGTATGCAAAACCTTTGGTATCACCTGCAAAGAGGTAATGCTAAAGAGCAAATTGCAATGGAAGGTGTTTTAAAAGTTCTTCAAAGTATTGAAAGGTACTTAAAAGAAGATGCACCTTTAAAAGAGCAGCAACACGCAAAGCGTGATGATAAGAAAGATGCTGCTTAATTAAAACTTGTAATACTAATTTTAATAAAGAGAGGAAGATATGAGTGTATTATCAATCGTTAAAGGTTGTCCGCTATTTTTCGACCTTTACGACAACGAAATTATGACTATATGTGAGCGCTGTAAGGTTCTAACTTTAAAGCCTGGTGACTATGTATTTAAGCATGGCGATGTGGGTGAAGAGCTTTTTTTGATTCTTAACGGTTCTGCTAAGGTCTTTAATGTAAATGATAAAGAAATTGCTAAATGTAAAAAAGGAGACCTCTTTGGTGAGATGGTTCTTCTAAAAGAAAATGTCCGCTATGGGACAGTTCAATCAGATAATTATACAGATGTTCTCGTTATGAAGTACTCAGACATATTCGGCCTGTACAAAACCAATCCTCGAATATTTTCACTCTTGATACTCAATCTATCAAGGTTACTGGCCGGACGTTTACAAGGCGCAGGTAAACGGATCTCTAACCTTATCACGGAAATGGAAGAATCTAAAAAAGCTGCCTAAGTTGAAGTACAGATGGGGGGAGGGGCCTGGTCACGAATCTGGCCCCTCTTATTTTTTAAGGCGTCATTTTCCAGGATGGAAAAATGATGCCGCGAAACGCATGGCCACACAGGAAGTGTGGCCAGGTGAAGCAGCTACGAACTTCTAATCTCATTCAATAAAACGATTAATCCTTGCTGACAGAACTTATTCTTCAACCTTTTTCGGTCACCGCGAAACTCATATCTGCTTGCACTTACTCCATTCTTTGTTGCAACACCTATGCATACGGTTCCAACAGGCTTACCTGGAGTAGCTCCGCCTGGACCAGCAATACCGGTATAAGAGATGACAATGTCTGCGCCAAGGGTTTTTCTTGCGCCATTGGCCATCTCACTAGCTGTTTCAATACTTACAGCTCCATTTTCTTTTAAGGTTTCTTCTTTAACGTGAATAATACTCTCTTTGATGGAGTTAGCGTAACTAACTACTGAGCCTAGAAAAACCGCTGATGATCCTGACACATCTGTTATTGTTGAACTTGCAAGACCTCCAGTGCAGCTTTCTGCAAATCCAATTGTTAAGCCTTTTGCACTGGCTTCATGAACAATAACTTCCTCGATATTACGAGGCCCATAAGTCCATATATTATCTTTTAAGGGAGTTTCTTCTAATATTGCTTTTAATCTTTGTCGACTTTCATCGTTTTGATGCTCTGGTCTTAGGTCTACAGTAATATCCACACCAGAGATAATTGGAAGAGAGCTGACTTTTCCAAACTCCTCTAATGTCTCCCACAAGTTGGGGCAAAGTTTAAAGAAGATGGTTTCTTCAGGAATACTGTGAGTTCTACATATGAATAATTCATGACCACTTTGAGCACGATCTTTTAACATTGGAACGATTGTCTCACGAACCATTGCCTGGCATTCTCTTGGAACTCCTGGGGTGCAAAAAACTTCACACTTATCAACTTTAGCGTGAATTCCTGGTGCCATTCCCGCAGGATTGTATAAAGGTAAAGATCCTTCAGGCATCATATGATAGTGACTATTTTCTTTTGACCACTCTCTACCAAAGTTGGCATATTGCTTTATAGCATATTCTCTAGCAAGTTCATTTTCTACTAAAGAGACACCTAAAGCATTAGCGATAATCGACTTCGTAAGATCATCTTTAGTAGGGCCAAGGCCACCAGTGATGATTAAAATATCATTTTCTTTAGATTGTTTTTGTATCTCATTTGTTACTTGATCGAACTTGTCACCTAAGACGGTGCATTTTTTAAAGCTAAATCCTAAAGGTGCGATCTCTTTTGCTAGTATCTGCAAGTTAAGATCGTTGATTTTAGCGTTTAATAGTTCATCTCCAATAATTATCATGGAGACTCTAAGGGAAATTTTAACCATGTTAATCCTTTAACTTTACCAAGATAGGTTATAATATACGCTGATATTTTATCATATAAATTTACAAGAAAGAGATTGAATGAGTAAAATTACAAATTTTAAATTAGACTTTGATCAAGACTTAGAATTCTACTTAAATAAGAACTTTCCAGGTTTTGAGGATTATCGTATTCATAATAAGGCACTTGACGCACGTGGTGCTAACCGTGGAAAAAAGCCAATCTATAATTATAAGATAGAAGTTATTTACCCTGGTGAAAAATTTAGTGCTTATCAAGAGCAATTCAATTTTCTAGGTGAGTTCAAAGAAAAGCCTATTATTGTAGGAGCAGGGCCTGCTGGATTATTCTGTGCTCTAAGACTTGCTGAGTATGGAATAAAGTCAATTGTCATTGAAAGAGGAGATCGTGCCCATAATCGTATGAAGCATATTGCTCGTTTTTGGCGATATAATGAATTTGATAAGGATAATAATGTTTGCTTTGGTGAGGGTGGCGCGGGCCTATTTTCAGATGGTAAACTTATTACTCGTATTAAGTCTCCATATGTTCAATATGTAATGAATAAATTTGTTGATTTTGGTGCTCCTCCTGAAACGGCCTATGTTTCAAATCCACATCTTGGATCAAATAAAATTAGAGGATTAATAAAAAAGATAACAGATCACCTTAAAGAAAAAGGTTGTGAGATCTACTATAACGTGAAGGTTGATGAGGTTCTTTTTGATGAATCTCAAGCTCGTGGTGTAAAGCTTAGTGATGGTAGATTATTAGAAAGTAACAATATTGTTCTAGCAACAGGCCATTCAGCTAAAGAGATGTATCGTCATTTAAAAGAAAAAGAAGTTAAGATGGTACCAAAGGACTTTGCTGTTGGTGTTAGAGTTGAGCATCGTCGTGAGTTAATTGATTTTCTTCAATATGGACGCTTTGTTCACGAAAACCTAGGTGCTGCTCGCTATAAGCTTACATATCACAATAAAGATAATGACAAAGGTACGTATTCTTTTTGTATGTGTCCTGGAGGATATGTTCTTTCATCTGGAACAGATGAAGATGGTATTGTGGTTAATGGAATGAGTAACTTCGCTCGTAATTCACCATGGTCAAATTCGGCCCTTGTTGTTTCTGTTCAAGCTGGTAAAGACTTCTCAACTGATGATGTCTTAAATGGCCATTACTTTCAACGTGATATTGAGAAAAAGGCATATGAAGCTTCTATGGAGCATGCTGAAGGTAAGCAGGTCCCAACCCAAAGACTTAAGGACTTCTTAGAAGGTAAGGTTTCAAAAGATCTTCCTAAGACTTCTTGTCCATCTGGAATCTTTTCTCATTCATTAAACTCTGTTCTACCTGACTTTATTGCAACGGGCTTAAGGGAAGGACTTGAAAGCTTTGATAAGAAAATGCCAGGTTTTATAAATAATGATGCTATTCTAATGGCCCCTGAAACAAGAACCTCTGCTCCTGTAACGATAAAGAGAAGCCGAGCAACTTTTGAGTCAGAATCTCACAAAGGTCTATATCCATGTGGTGAAGGTGCTGGTTATGCAGGTGGGATTACATCTGCTGCTGTCGATGGTGTGAAAGTCGCCATGGCCATGATTCGTAAAGAAAAGAATGTTTAGGTGATGAAGTTATTTTAATTTAATTTTTCTAAGATCAATCGACATTGAAGCATTGGTGTAGAATTCCATATAATCCGTACCTAGATTGTCTTGAATCTCTTTTGATGTGAGAGGATTACTGCGCTTTTGATCGGCAACAGCAAAGAAGAGTCCAATTATATCACCAGTCTCTAAATTCATTACAGCACTTCCAGAGTCTCCTGATTGAGCATCACAGGCAGTGAAGAAAACATCTCTGACTTTATCTTTATTGAAAGTTATATCGATATTTCCATTTAAATAAAGGCAATCGCGATCCATTGATATTTTAGCATCATATCTTCTTAGGTTTGCTTTTCCCGCGCCAAAGCCTACACTCACAAGTCTGTCTCCGATTACCGGATCAGAAAAATCAGTACGAACCTCACTTATTTGAGATAAGAAGTTTAATCTCTCTTCTTTATTTACTTTAAAGTAAATATAATCACTTCCTGACTTGATTGTACCTTCTTGAATAACTCCATCACATGAAGCGTAGCGCTTATTGAATTCAGAATTAATAAGAAGAAGTTTTGAGTCGCGACATTCTCTGTTGCCAGATATGACGTGGTAATTTGTTAGGAAAATATAGTGGTCAGCATTCTCTTTATAAAAGAATGCTGTTCCAACTTTTCTTTTTTTTGTATTTACGACTTTTACAGTTCTTAAGATTAGCTCTTTTATAAACTTGTCTTGCTTTATAAAGAAACTTTTATTTATACGTGGCCTATTCCATTGGTCACCACCTATATACCTCTTTGCATTAGTTGATAATGCGAAAGTAAGAAGAGTCAATAGTAAGCTTAACCTAATCAGTGCCATTGCTTTCCTAGTTATTCTTTGAACCGTCGTCTTTTTTATAACTCTTTAAGAAGTCTTCTTTCCACTGTGAGTAACGATTATCTAGAATTGCTTCACGAGCTTCTTCTGCCATATTCTTATAAAATTCAATATTGTGCATTGTTGCTAGAACTTGTCCTAGAATTTCATTTGAATCAAATAAGTGCTTCACATATGCGCGTGTAAAGTTCTGGCAGCAGTAACACTTACAATTTGGTTCAATAGGAAAGAAGTCACGACGATAATTCTTATGACGTATTCTAATCTTTCCTCTTCTTGTAAAGAGAGTTCCACCGCGAGCAAATTTCGTTGGAATGATACAGTCACTCATATCAATACCGTTTTCCCATATCATACAAAGATCTTCAGGGTTACCAACACCCATTACATAACGAGGCTTATCTTTTGGCATCTTAGGACCTGTGTACTTTACGATCTTCTCCATTAACTCAGGGCCTTCACCAACTGATACTCCACCAATGGCATAGCCTGGTAGATCTCTTTTTACGAGTTCATCGAGACATTCGTCACGGTAGTCATCGTATGTTGATCCTTGAATAATTCCAAAAAGTGCTTGTTTTGGATTTGTCCAAGACTCAATACAGCGGTCTAGCCAACGATGTGTTCGATCAATTGACTTCTTAGTGTATTCGCGTGTTGCAGGGTATGGAATACACTCATCAAAGGCCATCATAATATCTGATCCCAGCTCTTGCTGAATCTCAATTGATGTTTCAGGAGACAGAAGAATTGTCTTACCTTTATGGTCTTTAAATTCTGCTCCTTCTTCTTTGATACTTTTTCTCTGCAAAGAGAATACTTGGAACCCACCAGAATCTGTTAAGATTGGGCGTGGCCAATTCATAAATTTATGAAGGCCTCCTGCTTTCTTAACTAGTTTTGAACCTGGTGATAGGTGAAGGTGATATGTATTTGATAGAATAATTTTTGTATCTAAGTCTTCTAGAAAGTTAGGTGGTAATGCTTTGATGGCACCATGTGTACCAACAGGCATAAATACAGGTGTCGGAATTTCTCCGTGAGGAGTAGTGATGACACCAGCTCTTGCCCCGGACTTTTTGTCTTCGTGGACAACTTTAAATTGAAAATGTTCTTTGACTTGATCTTGAATGCGCATGGACTGCCCTTTGTCGTAACTCGACTTATGTATTCGTTCTAATAACTTTAGTTATTTAAAGTATTTAGAATTAATAAGGCCATTAAGCTTGCTTGTCTATTTAAAACTCTCTTATCTGTAAAAATTAAACAAAAGACGCATACACAGTCAGTGATGAGAGAAATAAGCAAACCATAAAAAATAGGATAAAAAAGTAGTTCATAAGCTCAATTAAACATATCGAGACTATTGTCACCATTGTTATGAAATATTTATAGAGCAGATAAGGCCAAGATTGATTTGCTTGGCCTCATTTTTTGAAGTTTTAGTTACTTAGAATATTTAGATTCAGAATTTGTGTTGCAACTCGATTGGCCGATTCATTACCTGAGGCCTTAAAATATTCCACAAGATATTGAGTGAAGTCTCTAAATGCCTTTCTATTTTCACCATTATCTGTAACGGCAATAATGGATTGAATATCTTTTAATTCTTTTATTAAGAAAGAATCATTTGTTCCTTTGAATGCTTTTTCTACTGCATCAACATATTCAATTCTTACTTTAGGACGTGCAAGGAAAGTAAAACCAGAAAGCTCGCTTGATCGCATCGTGCCAGCGACTTTTGCAAATTGCATTAGCGAGTTATCATTTATGTACAAATAAACATCCTCAACCTTTGAGCGATAAAAAGATGTAAACTTATTTAAGTTGCGATATTCAATATATGGAAACTTAAAATGATTGAATATCTTCTTTGATTGATCAATTGCAAGAAAGTCTAGATACATTAAATCTTCCGTTGCCATTCCTTTAATGATTTCTCCACCCCATAGAATCTTAGAAAAATCTTCTCTTACAAGAAATGATGATTTTTCATCCTTTAAGAAACTACTTAGGTAAGGATAGCGATATTTAAAGAATGGTATAGTTTCTAAAGTCTTTTTAAATGAAGCAAAGAAAGTGGAAGATGTGTTCTTTAAATAGAGTGATCTTCCAGACTTCTTATTAATAATGAAGTAGCTCGGTCGAGTCGCTGGTATTCTTAGAATAATATTTTCTTGTGAGAATTGTTTTGAGATAAGAAGCTCTTTCATTTTTAAAGGCCTCTTTCCTAGGTTCTTAGGAATATTTATTTTTTCTGGAGGATTACTATTAGATAATCCTTGTTCAATAATAGGGTAGCCAACACAAATAAATGTAAATATTGAAAGGGTTACTAGTGGAATATAGCGAAAAGCTCTTAGGCGATAGCTGATAGGGCCCCTCGTTATAATCTCTTTCAAAGATGGAGTATCAAAAATAACTGGTGTTTCAAAAATTGGAAAGAAATGTGCAATAAAGTCAAATGGCGTTCTTAAAATTGCCTTTGCTCTCTTTGTTAGAAAGCTTCCTTTTGTTGTTGCCCCACAAATAAATAGTGTAGGAGAAACACTAAAGAGTAAATTTGAGATAAAAAGAATAATAAATAGGACAATTAGTGACTTTGTAATTTCTGGATTGAAGCTAAAGTCTACAAATTTTTCAATTTGTGTGTTGATGATTTCAGTTCCCTTATTGCTCAAAGAGTTAACTGCTTCATTTTCAACTTGAGCACTAAGTAAGACTGTCACAAACATTAGAGATAAAGCACTTAAGAATCTCGTAAATGGTCCAACTAATTTATGATCATTTAAAAGTTTTGATCTTGATCTTGCTTTCTTCTTTGAATCTCTCTTGGCTCGATTTCCTTTGTAATCACGTGCCGTTGTGATGGCCAATCCTGAGTCTGAGGCATTCTTGCTCTTTTTCTTTCCCGATTTCTTCTTGGCCTTCTTCTTACTCTTTTTCTTTAATGGCCTACTTACATGCTCATCTTCTTTCTTTGATGCTTGCTTTTCATCTTCTTGAAGTCTTGCAACATTTAGGACTTGAGTGATGCTCATTGTACCAGAGTCTTTTTCTTCATCCTCATTTGTATCTTGAGCAAGGTTAGTATCTAATTGAAATGAGTAGCCATTTCCTGAATTCTCGACATCAGACTCATCTTCAGAATCAGGTGAGTCAGTTGAGTCTGGAGTCTCTTTTGATTCAGAGATCTCTTTAGCCTGTTTTTCATTACTTTCGTCATCATCTGCATCTTCAAATTGAATACTATTATGACTTTCTTCATTTTCTAGACTTAACGATGGTGATTGGCCCAAGTCCTCATTGACTGAGTTTGGCGCAATTTCATCATTTTGTGTGATAGTTGGTTCTGGAATAGGTGATGAGGTATCAAGAGTTTTTAATTCATACGTGCTGTCTTTGTATGAAAGCTTTTCTCCGACTTCCATGAAGTAAGTAGAACCCTCTTGGAGGCTTGCTTCTTCTAAAATGGCATGTGGGATTTTTTGTATGACTTTTAAGATTAGGCAATCATCATCAATTTGAGCACGGATACTTCCTCCGTTTTCAGAGATAATGAGTTCATTATTTTCTTCTTTAAAATAAAATTCATGATTAGAGACACTAACTTCCTGTGAGTCCCCCTGATTGCTGTGGGTAAAACCAACCTGCATACTCAACCTTTTCTTACGTAATCTATTAATTTAATTACTATTTTAAGGTGAATATATAAATTTTCCTACTAATTTTTTCTCTCACGCTCATGGTAAAATCAGTTAACAAAAATTTCATGCTTTATTAAGTTCGAAAGATTCGAATAATTATAACAACTAGGGGACGTTGATGTTTAAAATGAAGAAAAAATCAATCCTAACAAAGGCCGCTTTAGCGACTCTTATGGTAGGACAGGTAGCTTACGCAGCAGACGCTGATTACAATGTGCTTGATCGCTTCCGTCTAATGGAAGACAAGTTTCAAACTCAAGAATTCTTAAGAGAGCCAGGACATGACTTTTTAATTGATATGTCAGTCTACGCTAATACTGACATTATGGAGCTTGCTTCAGATGTATCAGATGCTGAAGATTCAACTGCTGCCGCTGAAGTTCTTAGCGAATATGCTGATACAGAACAAAACTTAAGAGTAAATGTTGAGGTCGGAGTTCCTCTTCCTTCATTTAGTGCTTTTAAAGGAACAATTAGCCCAAGTGTAAGACTAGGGGTTAATGTTGGCTCTCTTATTGGTATTGGAGAAGAAGATATTGAAAAAGATACTCTTATTGCGGCCATTCCAGCAGATGCTTCTGCAAAGACAATTCTAGAAGATAAGTTAACACAAGATATTGTTAATGATGTTCTAGCTGGGACTACTAATACTGTTTCTGATTTAGCAACGGCATTAGGACTAAGTGGATCTGAGAGAACTCAATTTGAAACAGAATTAACAGAAGCACTAGGTGGTACAGCTATTCCATTTGCAGGATCTGGACAAACTGCAGCTATTATCGACGCTTATGTAAAAGCTGATGTTACAGCTGGATTAAACTTTGATTATAAGAATGAGAACCACTTTGGTGGACTTTCTCTATATGGGCTATATAGAGCTGACGTAAGACGTGTTCTTGATCAGGATGCAATTGCTGGAGATGGTGATGCTATCGACACTGAAAACCTTGATCAGAATATGACTCTTTATGCTATGGCCGATATTACTTATGGTTTCAATTGGCTAACAAACTTTAGAACAATGTTTAAGATTCAAGATATTGCACTTGCAACAATTATTGAAAGTGATGAAGGATATCTTCCAATTTATGAGCCAGAAGTTGGTTACCGTATGCACACTGACTATAGTTTTGACCTTTCTAACTTAAAACTTCGTCCATTTGTTGGTTTCCATATGAGAGATGGATATGATTTCGCAGATGGTGTTTATGCTGGTACAGATGTTATGCTTCACGTATGGAAGCAAAGAATTGCCTTAACTCTTAGAGGGATGGTTGATTCAGAACACCTGACTCTGACTCCAAGATTTAAGCTAGGATTCATGGATTTCATGTATTCTCTTAAGCAACCAATCACTTCTGAGGTAAAAGGTGTGGAAATTGCAACAATTCACTCTGTAAATTTCAGACTACACTTCTAATACAACTGCCATTGTGTTACATATTGGGGGATCTTTGATCCCCCTTTTTATTTTTACCGTGTAGGCTACGGGGAGCCGCGAGCGGAATTGTCACTTTAGGAGAGTACATAATGGCAAAAGACTCACAAAATTTTATTGATTTAATTAATATGGACCTATTTGCAGGTTTTCTAAAAGAAAATAAACTTGCAGCACCAACTGATGTTCAAGTTCAGTCAATTCCTGTTTTTCTAGATGGAAAAAATATTCAAATTCAGGCCAAAACTGGTAGTGGTAAAACTCTAAGTTATCTTCTTCCACTTTTTCAAATGCTTAAAGAAAGTGAAGCAAATCTTAGTAAGAATGATCAAAAACCTGGTTCTCCACGTGCAATTATACTTCTTCCTATTAAAGAACTTGCAATACAAGTTGCCGATGAGTGTAAGAAGATCTCTCACCATGCAAAGCTTCGAGTTAGACTGGCACTTGGTGGAGAGAAGGGAAAGAAAGTAAGTTCTCTAAAGAGCCAGAACTTTGATATCCTAGTGGGTGGCCCTGGAAGAATTAAGTCTATGATTGAGAAAAAAGAAATTCGTCTAGATAATCTTGAATTTCTTGTTATTGATGAAGCAGACCAACTTCTTGATATGGGATTTATGCGTGAGCTAAAATCCATTAGAAGACATTTAACAAATGATTATCAAGCGGCCCTTGTTTCTGCGACCATGGCCGATGACTTTGACCTATTAAAAGCAGACTTCTTCTCTGGAATGGAATTTGAGACAATCAGCTTAACTGATGCTCACGGTCTATCTCAAACTATTGAAACTTATAATATCGCTCTGGAATATACTGAGAAAAATGCCATGCTTGATGTCTTTATGAAAAATGAGGCCAAAGGCAATGGTATTATTTTTGTGAATCAAAAAGAGAAGGCCGTTGAAGTTTATAATTATATGAAAGAGAAGAAGCTTGCAAAAAAGCTTTTCCTATCTCATGGTGATATCAGCGCAAGAGAGCGAAGTGATAACTTTAAAAACTTTAAGTCTACTGGTGGTGTTCTTATCACAACAGATATGGCCGCTCGTGGAATCGATATTAAAACACTTCAATGGGTTTTAAATTATGATCTTCCATTTGAAGCTGTTTACTATATTCACCGTTCAGGACGAGTTGGACGTGCTGGAAGAAGCGGACGTGTTTATAATTTTGTTACAAAGAAAGATCAAAAGCTCATTGGTCAAATCAATGATGCCATTAAAAATCAGGATACACTCAAAATTGATCCAATCTTTCTTAAATCGACAATGGGGAAGGCGAATAAGGGAGCTTCTAAGAAGAAGGCACCTGCTAGACGTGGGCGTATGCCTAAGAAACCTGTTGTATCTGGACGAAACACGCCCAATAAGTCAAAAAAATCTCGCGGCCGTCGCGGTTAAGTGATAAAATGCTAATATGTCTAAACATATTAGCATTGTCTTTCTATTTACATTATCTCTAATTTTTACGTCTTGTTCTGAAAAGGATATTTACACTCCTTTAGAAATGTTTGATATGGCCTATAAATTTGATAATACAATTGAAGAAGTTCGTATTGCAGCAAAGGATAAGGATCGTCATTTAGAGTGTAGTGATTATCCTCAAGAAGGTTGTCTTAAGGGCTCTCCTAAGCGCTTCAAGGTTCGTCTTGTGGAAATGATAGTTGTTCAATACATGACAACTCGTGATGCTTGTCGTGCGGCCGCAAAAATTGGTCAATGGCATGCTCGTAATTGGCTTCTAGATGATGTGACAGGTGAGCCTGTTCTTGAGGATTTTGTTAAAAAAGTTTATAAGGCCAAAAAACCTAAAACTATCGAAAGTTGTAATTAGCTCTTTATCCAATTTCTGAGTTCTTCATAAATTTCATTAATCTCTTTATTTGACTGAAAAGCATCAGTTGTCATAATTTTTAGTCTCTTAGAGTTATTCAATTTTATTGTAATAAAGTAGTTGCCTGCATTCCCGCTGCCACGTCCTTTATTAAGTTCAATTTCTTCAATCTCATCTAGACCAAAGTTTTCAAACTTCTTTCTTATAAGAGAGCGTGTTTCCAGTCTTCCTGTGTTGCGAGGTTTATTGAGCTCAAGATGACGCTTTTTTAATATTGAAACAGTTGCAATAATTGGGATGAGAAAAATTATAATATCTTTTGTTGCAGGCCTTGGGTCTTTGAAGATAAGCGTTAAGATTAATGCTAGTAAGAAGAAGGTGCAAATTAAGAATATATTTCTAGAAAAGCTATCAATTATGACATATTGAATATTCTTCTCATATTTAATCATGCCTATCCCTCAAAAAAATACTTTTCAAAGCCTACTTTAAAAGTATCAATCTTATGTTCCCAAATATTAATAAATTTTGGATCTTCAGATCGATTTTCCTCTAGTGTTTGTTTAAACAATACGACCCATCGACCTAGCTCTCCCTTTCGAATCTTTAAATATTCGTGGGCCGATAAGAGGTGATGGGCCCCTTTAGGTAGTTTTATTCCAAGTAATTGGGCCTGCCAAAAGGCATTTATTGATTTTAGATGCTCGTTGAAGTCTTCAATATTTGAGATCGGCCCGTTGTTTGAAGTTAATTTACGAAAGTGATAACCAATGAAAACGTCATTTATGGCCTTTTGATAAAAAGACCGAGTAACTTTCTCGATTAACTTAATACTTTCTTCCTGATTTTTCATAACTTAAGTCTACACTAAATATTGCATCATAAATACCGATTCATATGTATGAAGAAAATTTTAGATAGCTCCCGAGTATTCTTATTTATCATGATTGTGACTTCAAGCTCACTATTGGCCGGTCCTTTAACTTCTGTTGGAAATGATACCTGCTGGTATAAAGAAGGTGACTATCGTACAAAAATTGCTTCATTCAATGATCAAATAAGTTTAAATACCTCTCGTGATGATATTTTAGCTCCCGTGGTTAAGTTTTTTCATAAGAAAGGATTTAAAGCTGATCAGATCGATGCCATCCATACTTATGGAATTTGTGGCCCTCGTTTGGCCATCGCATTTCGTGTGACTTACGATGCAGTAGAGTATTGTCTTCGTGCAAATGCCAGTAAAGATGGAGAGTTAGTTTTTGATAAAGGTGAGGATATGTTACCATTGGCCGCTTCACGAAAAGGTGCTTGTGAAGGGATAAATCCACATCGTCTTATAATTTCGATTAAATCTGATCTTGTTGTGGATCTACAAAAATATTTAAATGCCAAAGGGCATATTGTTAAGAAAGCACAACACTTATCTGGCTCAGTTTATGTCTTAGATTTTTCAGTTGAAAGAGATGAGATTAAGAAGATTAAAACTTCGGTCGAGTCTTCTGGTCTTGCCCGTTCTGTGAGCTTCTCGTCTGGCCAATACCATATTGCAGATGAGTTTGAATTACTTAGTCTTAGTTATTTCAGAAAATAAAAAGGCCGCATAAGCGGCCTTTAGTATCTTTATCTTTTTCCAATTTCAGCAATTGTTTTTCCAAGAGATTTCGAACGCTTTAGATAAACATTTGATTTCTCTTCATGCTCAGCTTCTTCTTTACATGCAATACAAAGTTCTGCTGTATTTCTTGCCATAAGGCGATCGTAACCGATTTCAATATCACACTCATCACAAAGGCCATATTCGCCTTTTTCAATTTTTTGAAGTGCTTTATTGATTTTCTTTACGTAGAAGTTCTCACGATTTCTGAAACGAATTTCCTGCGAAGTTTGGACATTTGCTACTGCCTCATCTAGAGGATCAAGTAGTTCATTCTTGTCCATGCAATACTGCTCTTTCTCACTGTTTTTGTTAAGAATTCTTTCTTTGTCAGCAAGTAGTGCATCTTTTAGTGCAGCTATTTGCTTGTCCGATAGATACGAGTTTGCTCTTTTCATTTCGACTCCCTTGTGCCGTGTTTCTTCCAGTGAAACAAGTTGCTTGTAGCTGTAAAATTTCGATTTGGCAAAATTAAAGCTATTTACAACAAATATTGTGTTCGTGTGTTGTAGAAAGAATTTACTGGTCTAGAAAGTGTTAGTAAAAGGTATTTTTCTTACAAAGATTTACTTTAAAACGAGATTTCAGATACTTATCCGTGATTTTTTGGAAACGGTGCTTCACAGTAGGGGCAAAACTTCCAAAATTGCTGATCAATCTGAGTTTTACAACTTGAACAAGTGATTATTGCGCTTAATTCCTCAAATGCTTCGTCATGCATATTTGCAAAAAGATCACTTCGCATTGCGGCGATAGTTGTTGGGTGGGCGCGAAATGTTCCAGGCATACTTTGATTTGGAATAAATTTAGCTGGAGAGACACTCTTATCTGGATAGATTTGAACTTTTACTTCTTGTGAAGGGCGCTTTTCATACATTGCCCGTCCTGCAATATTGCGCTCATTCTTTAACAATTCAAAATTTTCATTAGCATCAAACTTTCTATTCATAGAGCTATTATAACATCTTAGCCCCAGCGACGCTCAAGAAGCTCAATAATTTCCGTGCACGCCTTCTTGTGCTGGTTAAATCGAGCAAAAAAGCCTGGTTTTGCCTTTAAAATGGCCTCTTTAAAGAAGATAGACTGTGAGCCAAGTCCTTCTATTAGTCTTAGATTCCATTCGAATACTTCCGGATTACTATGACCGATAAGGCCCTCAAGTACCTCTAAGAAGTCAAATGGAAGTCTCTCTCCACGCTTGTGGTGCTCATCAATAATCTGCTTTCTTGCAACTCCTAATATTAGAACAAGAACCTCATTATCATCACATTCTTTTATTGCATGGATAATTTGGGGATATAAGTCGTGATCGAGTGTTATCGTATTATCGAGAATACACAGAAGGGGAATTAAGGCCTGCCAGTCTCTCTTGTCATTGAGTCGAATAAATTCATCTTTAAAGACTTTTATATCTTGTTTGGAATAGCTGCAATTTGGTCTTTTCCCACTTTGTAAGTCCTTAATGACAGCTTGAAACTGTTCATTTATATCAATCATAATCATTGCCTTAAGTTATTTCGTGTAGCTTTTACTTGATTTTACATAATTCTATGACATTTTAAAGGCTTATGCTATATAAATAGGCTTAAACATTGGTGTTTAGAAGGTTTCATGGAATTTTTAATTAACGATATTTATCGCGCTACAGAAGGTGAGGGAGTCTTTGTCGGACGCTCACAAGTCTTTGTGCGTTTTCAAGGATGTAATATCGGTTGTGTTAATTGCGACTCTATGGACACCTGGAGTTTTGATATTGAGAGTACTTCTCTTAATACAATCTTTGAAAGAATTCTTGAAGAGAGTTATCAAGGTAAAATTAATTGGATTTCTATTACTGGTGGTGATCCTCTTCATCCTAAACACGTTCCAAGCGTTGTGGAGCTTACAAAGTTTTTAAAATCGAGAGGTTTTAAAATTAATCTTGAGGCCGCTGGAACTCGAGTTGTTGACGAGGTTTTTGATCTTCTTGACTATATCTCTTATGACCTAAAAACTCCTTCAACAGGTGTTAGAACACGTCTGTCACTTATCGAAAAGATGGCACAGCAATATCCTAATCGCTTTCAAATGAAGGCCGTGATTGCTGATCGAAAGGATTTTGAATACACATTAAGCGCTTATCGCGAACTTGAATCAAAGCTTGGTAATATTGAATTTCCTTGGGTTTTGACTCCTTGTTATGAGCCAAGTGAAGAATTTCCTATGCAGCGATTTATCGATATTCAAGAATGGAATCAAATCGAAGGTGGTCCTTTCCGAGTTATTGGACAACAGCATAAGTGGATTTTTGGCGCAGATAAGAAAAGTGTCTAATGGCCTTTAAGAGGCTTGTCTTTGAGCTCTCTGCTTGGCATCGAGCATTTCAACACCGTATTGCTTAATCGTACCTAGAGAAGTGATTGTATACTGGCTGGCCTCTGCTTTTGAACGATCCTCATCGGTAAAATCATTACAGATTACCACTAGGCGAGTGCCTTCTGGAAGTTTCTTGAGAGCTATTTTTATAATACCCTGAACTTTTTCAAGTGAGTTTGTGCAGTAGACGACATACTTCTTATCGTCTTTAGTTACGCTAAAATGCCAAAGATTCTGCTTATTCTTAGATTCAACTACATTGTAGTCGTAGGACTTAAATACTAACGTACATTGAGTAATGAATCCTCTAATAATCTTTTTAGAATTTGCTATTTTTGCCATTTACACTCCAAACTTCACATTAACACATATCGGAAATCCGCTCAAAAGTTTTAGATAATCTTTAAATAAAGCGAATTTTGTTACGGAATTCAGTAAGTTATTAATTTTGTGGAGGCTTTGCCATTAATGCCTTTGCCAATTTTAAATGACTTTCCCGCTTTATTACCTAGGCTCCAGGCCTTTGGATCAAAGCTTGAAGATTGGCTCGATTGAGAGCTAACGCGAGGATAGACACGATTGCGATGGGCCGAAGTTAGGCCATTTAAGTGGACGAGCTCACGAGAGCTAATATGTTGTTGTTGAGATTTCTTTAATTCTTGTAGAAAGGATTTTGTGAAGCTTTTAAAGTACGTATTCTTAGCTCGAACACCTTTAAGGTTAGATGACTTCTTAGCTTGAAGCCAAAGTCCGTTCATGGCCTGTGTAGTGTAGTCATAAATATAATGGGCCGCTTCGACATTTTCCTTTGCGCCGATAACTTCAAGATAGCCACCACCACGGCCACTGCTAAATACAGGTGCAACTGAAAACTCTTTTAGAATATCATAGAGGCAATCATGTAAGAGGTTTCGTCTTTTAAATGAGGCGACTCTTTTAACATAGGTGTCTTCAAGCTCACGCATATCGATCTCATTGCGAGTGAAATTAGTAAGTCTTACTTTTTCTAGATTGTGTTTTGCAATAAGATCATTGGCCTTTCTTGCTGCAAGCTTGGCCTCAAATTCGTTATCAGATTTAGCAAGTTCAAGTAGCTTTTGAATTTTTTGAGTAACTTGGTTACTAGTCTTTGTGTAAGCAGCTAGATTAATCTGTGATTTTGAAAAGTCCTGATTCCATGCATATCTTTTAAAGATATTTCGAAATTCAACGCCATGTGCTTGTTCACTTATGCCACACGTTACGTGTACCATAAAGTGAGCTATTTCGTGCTTTAGAACATTTTCTAAGAGCTCTTCATCATTCATGGTCATAAAGCACTTATTAATTCCAATTTGGTATATAAGTGGATCGTAGAAGCCCAAGACTTTATCTGATTCATTAACCACAAAAGATAGGGGATACATAACACCCTTATAATGCAGGCGACTTCTTTTGAGCTCAAGTCCCATGCCCGCAAAAATATCACGGGCCTTGAGACGAACTTTCTTTATAAATAATTGGGTATTTTCATTATATATAAACATTAGTATTTAACGCTACATCCATATGGTTTAGTTTTTGCCGTTGAGACCTTCTCTCCCTTAGCAATCTCTTTTATAGCTGTTTTAACATAGTTTTCGGCTTTTTGAATATCGCTTTTATCGGCCGATGGGATACTGTCAATCGCGCCCATATAGTCGATTCTTCCCTGCTCATTGATAATGAAAATCTCTGGTGTCGTTTTCGCATTATAGAGTCGACCAGTGACTCCTTTCGTATCAAGTAGAAAGTGTTGCGCTCTAGATCCTTCTGCTTTTAAGCGCTTCTTTGCCGCTTCAGAGTCCTCTATATATCCTTGTTTTCCTACATTTGAAGAATTAATTGTCAGCCATGTGTAGCCATGTCTCAATGCAAACGTTTGAGTCTCTTGCATATTCTTTGAATCATAATGTTTACGAACAAATGGACAACCTTCGTTATACCATTCAAGGACAATTCTTCGGCCTTTTAAGTTCTCAAGTGAGACGAGCTCTCCTTTTTGATTCATTAAAATAAATTCAGGAGCTTTCTCTCCTGGAGAGAGGGCGAAAGTTAGGGATGTGAGTAATATTGCTATAAGTAACTTCATCAAAACTCCTTTTTTTTGTTTTCTACATTTTAGAAGAATTTTTCTTAAGTCCCAATGAAATCAATAAAAGTTTACTAGAAATTAACAAAAAAAGGCCTACTTTCGTAGGCCTCTTAATTATCTTTTAACTGTTAAGCTAAATTATACTTTTGGTGTCGTTTGAGAAACAACAGCAGCTTTTAGAAGCTCTCTGTTCATACGAGCGATATTTGTGATCTCAATTCCTTTTGGACATGATGCTTCACATTCTGCTTCGTTAGTACAGTTACCAAATCCAAGATCATCCATCTTCTTAACCATGTTTTGAACACGTTGAGAAGCTTCTGCTTGTCCTTGTGGAAGAAGTGCCATTTGCGAAACTTTTGCTGAAACGAAAAGCATTGCAGAAGCATTCTTACAAGAAGCAACACATGCACCACAACCGATACAAGCAGCTGCATCCATTGCAAGGTCAGCGTTTTCTTTAGGAACTAGGATAGCATTTGCATCTTGAGCGTTACCAGTATTTACTGAGATAAATCCACCAGCAGCGATGATTTCATCAAATGCACTTCTATCAACCATAAGGTCTTTTTCTACTGGGAAAGCTCTTGCTCTAAATGGCTCGATTACAATCGTATCACCGTCAGAAAACTTTCTCATGTGAAGCTGACAAGTTGTTGTTTCAGCTTCTGGCCCGTGGGCCTGACCGTTAATCATTAGTGAACACATACCACAGATACCTTCACGACAATCGTGGTCGAAAGCTACCGGCTCAATTCCTTGTGGGATTAGTTCTTCGTTAAGTTGATCTAGCATTTCTAGAAAAGAAGCATCTGGAGATACATTCTCTAGTGTGTAATCCGCCATTTGACCTTTGTCTTCACGGTTTTTTTGACGCCAGATCTTTAAATGTAAAGTCATATTATTATTACTACTCATATTAATACCTCTTACTTATAACTTCTTTGCGTTAGTGGAACGTTAGGGAAGTCTAATTCTTCAACGTTTCTAATTGGGTCGCTATCTTGACCAGTGAATTCCCAAACAGCACCATGACAGTAGTTTTCATCATCACGTAAGGCTTCACTTTCTTCAGTTTGAGATTCCTCTCTAAAGTGTCCACCGCATGACTCTGGTCTCTCTAGTGCATCACGTGCCATTAGTTCACCAAGTTCTAAGAAGTCGGCAAGTCTATTTGCTTTTTCAAGCTCAATATTGATTCCATCTGGAGTACCTGTAACTTTAACGTCTTTCCAGAATACTTCACGAAGCTTTTTGATTTTCTCAATACCTTCTTTAAGAGTCTTTTCATTTCTGGCCATACCAACGTGGTTCCACATGATACGTCCAAGTTCTTTGTGAATTGACTCAACAGATCTTGATCCATTGATTGAAAGAAGCTTTGTGAATCTTTCTTTTGAATCAGTTAGTGCTTTGTCGAATTCAGGATGATCTGTACCAACTTTTTTACCCATTAGTCCTTCACTAGCTAGGTAGTTTGGAACTGTGTATGGAGCAACGAAGTAACCATCTGCAAGACCTTGCATAAGTGCAGAAGCACCTAGACGGTTTGCACCGTGGTCAGAGAAGTTTGCTTCACCAAGAGCAAATAGTCCTGGAACTGTTGTTTGAAGGTTGTAATCAACCCATAAACCACCCATTGTGTAGTGAACTGCAGGATAAATTCTCATTGGAACTTTATATGGGTTTTCATCAGTAATTCTTTCATACATATCAAAGAGGTTACCGTAGCGCTCTCTAATTGCATCTTCACCATCGCGCTCAATTGCAGTTGCAAAGTCTAGATAAACAGCTTCTTCACCTTCACGTACTGACTTACCTTGGTCGATTTGTTCTTTTGCATTTCTTGAAGCAACGTCACGAGGAACAAGGTTACCAAAAGATGGATACTTTCTTTCTAGGTAGTAATCTCTTTCTTCTTCTGGAATATCATTTGGAGCTCTATAGTCACCAGCTTTCTTTGGAACCCAAACACGTCCGTCGTTTCTTAGAGACTCTGACATAAGTGTTAGCTTCGACTGGTTTTCACCGTGTCTTGGAATACAAGTTGGGTGAATTTGAGTGAAGCATGGGTTAGCAAACATTGCACCTTTCTTATAGGCCTTCCATGCTGCTGAACCATTTGAAGTCATAGCATTTGTTGATAGGTAGTAAACGTTTCCGTATCCACCAGTACACATTAGAACTGCATCAGCTGCGTGCTTTTCGAATTCACCAGTGATTACATTTCTTGTGATAATACCACGGGCCTTACCTTCAACAACTACTAGCTCAACCATCTCACGACGAGTAAGCATTTCTACTTTTCCACGTCCTACTTCTTTCATTAGAGAAGAGTAAGCACCTAGAAGAAGCTGTTGACCAGTTTGTCCACGAGCATAGAATGTACGTGATACTTGAGCACCACCAAATGAACGGTTAGAAAGTGTCCCACCGTATTCACGAGCAAAAGGAACACCTTGTGCTGCACATTGGTCGATAATATTATTTGAAACTTCAGCAAGACGATAAACGTTAGCTTCACGTGCTCTATAATCTCCACCTTTTACAGTGTCATAGAATAGTCGCCAAATCGAGTCACCATCATTTGGATAACTTTTAGCTGCGTTAACACCACCTTGAGCTGCAATCGAGTGAGCACGTCTTGCAGAATCTTGTAGGCAGAAACATTTAACATTATATCCTTGTTCACCAAGAGTTGCTGCAGCAGATGCTCCAGCAAGACCTGAACCAACAACGATAATATCAAACTTACGTCTGTTGGCAGGGTTAACAAGTTTCATTTTGAATTTATGATCAGTCCAAACTTTTGTGATGTCATTTCCCGCAGGAACTTTTCCATCCATTTTCTTAATATTTGTCATTACATTCCTCCCTTAACGTGACACCAAATAGCGATAGTCGAGTAACCAACAGTTAAGATCACAGCATAAAGCTTAGAAATGAATTGAATTGCTGGCATATACTTAGGGTGGTTAAAGCCAATTGATTGAAATGCTGACCAGAATCCGTGAGATACGTGAATCCCAATTGTAATCATAAATAGTACATAGATTCCAACATTCAGTGGTGAAGCGAAATAATCAATAACAGTCTTGTAAAGATCACGAACTTCCATTCCATTAAGTGTTGTCATGTAAACATCACCGTACTTAAAGTTAATTAAGTGCATAACAAGGAAGAAAAGAATCAACATACCTGTGTAAGGCATAGTTGATGATGCAAATGTCGAACCTCTTCCTGTCGGTTGCTTCATGTAGTACTTAACTGGGCGAGCTGCCTTATTCTCAATCGTAAGCTTAAGCGCCATAAAGATGTGAGATAAGAAGATCACTAAAAGAACTGCTTCTGCTAAGTAGATTAGCGGGTTAGAAGTAAGGGTGTATGCATACTGATTGAATGCATCCTTACCTGCGATTAATAAAAAGTTTCCTAACATGTGTGAAAAAAGGAATCCACATAGAAGTAGTCCCGTCACTCCCATTACCTGTTTCTTAGCAATGGAGTTCGTCAAATAAAAGCGTAATGCTGACATTGATCCATTTCCTTTGTCTGATTTAATAAAGTTTTAAATGTTATTTGATTTGGATTATAATCCTTAAATCACCAAAACTTAAGCGAATTTTTAGTAGTTTTTTTACTGCGTGGTGCAACAAGTTGTTAATGAGAAAAGGAGTTCTAAATGTTGGTTCATTCTATCTTTGATAAGGTCACTAATACAATGACATATATCATTTATTCATCGGTCTCAAAAACGGCCATTGTTGTTGACCCCGTTCTGAACTTCGATTACGCAAGTGGTAGCGTTTCAAGTGAAGATATCCATCAAATAGATTTATTTCTAAAAGAAAATGAATTGAGTTTAAAGTATATATTTGAAACTCATGTTCACGCCGATCATTTGTCAGGAGCATCTAAACTAAAATCGCTTTATCCCACTGCGCAAGTTGTTATTCATAAGAATATTAAGTTGGTTCAGGGTGTATTTAATGCTGTCTTTTCATCAAATGTTAAAGAGGATGGTTCGCAATTTGATATTCTTACACAAGAAGGTGAGAGTTTTGATGTTTGTAGCGATATTAATGTGAAAATTATTGAGACTCCAGGCCATACACCTGCGTGTATGAGTCTTTATGTAAATGAGAAGGCCCTTTTTGTAGGTGATGCGATATTTATGCCTGATATGGGTACCGGACGTTGTGACTTTCCAAAGGGAAGTGCAGATAAGCTATACAATTCAATTCAAAAGATTTACGCACTTGATGATGAATGTGAGATTTATGTTGGCCATGATTATGGACCTGGTGGGCGTGAGATAAAATATAAAACAACAGTAGGTGAGCAAAAGCGTAGCAATATCCAATGTAAAAGCTCGACTTCTAAGGAAGAATTCTTAGAGTTTCGTACTAATCGAGATGCACAGCTTAATGAGCCAAGATTAATTATACCTAGTATCCAATATAATATGAATGGCGGAGAGTTTATATTTACTGAAGCTGATGGTGGCCCTTATATCAAAGTTCCTTTAAAGTTTAAGTAGGAACTTGAGTAATATAACTATCTAATTTTATTTAAGTTTTATTATTCGATGTCGACAAGTAGGATGTTGGAGTAATTATAATGACAAACGAATTTCATTCTGAAATTGAAAAGACAATGCAATTTACTAAAATTGGTATTGCCTTAAAAGACTGGCCGTCTCTTTCGGAGTCGCAGCGTCTTGAGATTTTTAATAGTTTGTCAGAAGAAGAGGCAAGTGACTTCTTTGATTCACTAGATTCGAATTACCAAGCTGACTTATTTGAACAATTTGATCGTGACCTGAAAAGAAGATGGGCCAATGACCTGGCCTATGATGATCTTGCAGATATTCTCCAGCTTCTTGAACCTGAACAAGTTGAAGAAACATTAAGCTTATTAGCAAAACACGCTCGTATCGAAGTCATGGCCCTTATGGCCTACGCAGAAGATGTGGCCGGTGGTTTAATGAATTCGAATTATATTCGACTTCGCGCCAATATGTATGTTGAAGAGGCCATTCGCTATATTCGAACTCAAACTTTAAGTAATGTTGAAACAATTTATTATACTTATGTAATCGATGCCACTCAAAAGCTTCTAGGTGTTGTTTCCCTTCGTGAACTCTTTGGTGCACGAGATGGTCAAAAGGTATCAGATCTGATGACTAGTGGAGATGACCTCATTGCTATTCCTGATAATATGGACCAGGAAGAAATTGGACGCGTCTTCAGTCGTTTTGAACAAGTTGTTCTTCCGGTTATTGATGATGAGTTCAGAATGAAAGGTATCATTACAATTGATGATATTATCAAGGCCGTTGAAGAAGAGACCACGGAAGATATGCAAAAAATTGCGGCCGTCGAATCTCTTGATGCTCCTTATCTTGAAGTAGGCTTCTTTGAGATGACAAAAAAGCGTCTCGGTTGGCTTGTTATACTCTTTATCGGACAAATGTTAACTGCGACGGCCATGACTCATTTTGAAGCGGCCATTGCTCACACAGTAGCATTAGTAACTTTTATTCCTCTTATTATCTCATCTGGTGGGAATTCAGGTGCTCAAGCTTCGACTCTCGTTATTCGTGCGCTTGCCCTAGGTGAAGTTAAAAATAGTGACTCTCTTCGCGTCTTCTTTCGGGAATTAGGCTCAGGTCTTTTTATGGGATTTATTCTTGGAATCTTTGGATTCATGAGAATTTACTTTTGGCCTCATGCTAATGAAGCATACGGTGTGAACTTTGCTCAGATATCTTTAATTGTTGGATGTAGTATTATTTGTATCGTAATGTGGGGGACACTTGTTGGCTCAATGCTGCCATTTCTCTTAAAAAAGTTACGCTTTGACCCTGCTACAGCTTCAACTCCCTTTGTTGCAACGATTTGTGATGTCACGGGAATCATTATTTATTTTTCAATTGCTCACGCACTCTTATAGAAAGGCCCTGAATTTCAGGGCCTAGTATTAGTATTTATTTTGATTTTTTCTTAGCAGCTTTCTTGGCTACTTTTTTCTTGGCCGTTTTTTTTGCAGCTTTCTTGGCCGTTTTCTTGGCTACTTTTTTTGCTGTTTTCTTTGCTACTTTCTTTTTCGCTGTCTTCTTAGCAACCTTTTTCTTCGCAGTTTTCTTTGCAGTCTTTTTGGCTACCTTTTTCTTAGCAGTTTTCTTGGCTGTTTTCTTGGCTGCCTTTTTGGCTGTTTTCTTGGCTGTTTTCTTTGCTGTTTTCTTTGCTGCCTTTTTTGCTGTTTTCTTTGCAGTCTTTTTGGCCGCCTTTTTAACAACTTTCTTCTTTGCAGCTTTCTTTAAGTCACTTGCAACTTTCTTCGTTGTTTTGCGAACCTCTTCAACGGTTTCTTCCATCTCATCAGAAACATCTTTGGCCGCTTTCTTAACGCGATTTATCGCTTTCTTAGTCCCTTTTTTAACATTTTGATATGTTTCCCCATGGCCAAGAGAAGCAATCTCTTTTTCAATCTTCTCTTCATATTGGGCCAAGACTTTCATTGGATCTTTACCAAGACGATCGAGTTCTTCTTTTAATTCTTCATAGAATTTCTCAAGTTTATGCTTTTGCACATTTACTTTGTCGTAACGAAAACGAAAGTGGTAATAGAGTTCATCGTACTTCTCACTACCTTCATCTTGAATTCGCTCTAGTAAATGCTTACACTTTTTTAGAATCTCATCACTTGAAGAAGTTAGGGCGTGTTTTGCCTGTTTATTCTTCTTCTTTAAAAAATCTTCTAAGCTCATTTTTATCCTCGCTATCGATCTTCTTGGTTAAAATCTCAACCGATTCATTCTTGAATGGGTATCAATAATATTACCTTAATACGGTAAACTCATTAGTAAGTATTTTCAACACTTTAATACCCTGAATAATTTAATATTTTCTTGCTTTGGAGTTAAGAATTCTCTATATATACTTATAATAAATAGTTGGACGATTATGGATAATGATATGGAAGAAACAAAAGTAACAAATTTGAACGAATCTGCGGATCGCGCGGGACTTATCGTTTCTGTCCTATGTTGCCTACATTGTATGGCAATCCCTTTATTGGTGATGTTTACGCCTTCAGTGGCAAGTATCTTTGAAAATCCATTAATTCACAGTCTTTCTATCTTCATCGTGGTTCCTGTTGGCCTCTACGCTTTTGTTAAGAATCTTAAGGTTCACTCGGATAAGAGACCTCTTATTATCGGTGTTCTTGGTATGGCGGCCATTTTATTTGGGCATTTTAAGCATCTCTTTCTACTTGCAGAACACGCAGGACATGCACACCATGTTCATACTATCGGCCCAGTTGAAATCGTTGCTTCTATCATTGGTGGACTTGCATTGATTGCTGCCCATATGCTTAATATTAAGCTTTGTCGCTGTCATCACTGCGATCACTAAATATTAATATCTAAGATTTGTTCGAGCTGACATTTTAAGAGAAGAGTTTGACATGAATTGGTCAATGGCCTCTTTGTACTCTTGTAGCGTCTCAAGTTTAAAGAGCTTCTTTGAAAAGCTATGCCCAAAATTAAGCCAGACGTGTCCCACTTTTAGAAAGAAGCGTATTCTCTTTAAAGCATCTTTAAAATCGTAATAACGAAAACAAGCTTCAATATAGGACTTCACAAATTCTCCATATAAGACAGCGTGGGCACTTGGGTCTTTATTTATTATTGCTTCTTGGTATTCATTTAGCTGATGTCCACTTTCGTAAGCATATTGTGTAATAATCCAAGGTTTTGCTGTTAAGGCCCTTCCAAGCATAGCGGCTTGGCAGCCTGTTTCTTCAAGCATGCGAGTGATATCTTGAGCTTCTTGAATATCTCCATTGCCAATAATTGGTATATCGATACTTTCTTGAAGAAGTCTAATTTGTGACCAATCTGCACTTCCTTTTCTTTTTTGCTCTGCTAGGCGAGGGTGGAGGATAAGCCAATCTGCTCCTCCTTCCTTAAGAGCATGGCAGAATTCAAGTAAGAAGCCCTTATCTGATTGAAGTCCGGCCCTTAGCTTCACTGATACTGGAACAGTGGCATATTTCTTTACACAAGAAACAACTTGGGAGGCATATTTAATATCACCCATTAACGAGACCCCGTAATTATGTTTTAAGGCCTTTTTTACTGGGCAACCCATATTTATATCAATTGCTTTTGCTCCCCATTCTTCTAGCTTTGGAATTGAATCTTTAATATATCTTTCTTCGTTACATAGAATTTGGGGATAGAGATTTATATCTTGTTGTGACTTTAGGGTCTCTGGTGTTTCCCCAAGCCTTTGGCCTGGAATTCGACGCGAATTTAGCATCTCTGTTGTCCAAAGTGTTGGTGTATCCTCTGGAAAGTAGGCACGTAGGGCATCTCTTAGGGCCACATGTGAGAGTCCAACCATTGGGGCCAGGAGGGCCTTAAATTGGACTAACTCGTTAAATTTGTGCCAAGAAGGGCCTTCAGGTTTTGCCAAATTCTATCCTTTAAATCATCAATCTCTATTTCTTGTTTTTGAGCAAACTTTTCATAGATTGTTTTGATATTAATATCACCTCGCTCATCTGTCTCAAAGAAAATAAGATTCAAATCAATTTTGTGATCAGAGATTGTATGAGCAATCCTTGCGGTTTGAGATTCATAAAAGCGTGGCCCAAGGCTCATGGCAATGCCTCTTCTTTGGCATTCTTGGATATCGCTAAGGCTTCCATTAAAGTCGTGTAAGACCCAATTCGAGTGATTTGGGTATTGCTTGTGAAGGCGAAAAATTTCGGACAGGCATTTCACATTATGAATGATAAGTGGTTTTTTAAGCTCATTTGCTAGCTGAATATGCCACTTAAAGACTTCTTCTTGTTGCCCTAGGTCACTATCATCCACGATTGAGCGATCAAGCCCTGCTTCTCCAACCATTAGACAATTACTTTCACCACATAATCTCTTTACCTCTTCAAAGCTTGTTCTTGCATCTTCAATCTCCCATGGGTGTACTCCTGCGGAAAAGAATTGGCTCTCTTTAGGTAAGTCATTGATTTTGGGAGAGTAGGAATAAATATATAAGAAGTCTCTATCTTCGCTTTTAGAAGAGCTCTGATGGCCGTGGAGGTCGATAAATTTTGCACTCTGGGATTCTTTGCTTGTCATATGACAGATATTTTAATACATTACCGTTCTAATTAAAAATTTGAAAAAAGATATTGCTTATCTTTTTAAAATCAATTATTTATTTAGAAATATTTAAACTGATTATTATAGCGTTACTATAGATGTAGGAGTACTTAATGTTAACAATTAGATTACAACGCGGTGGTAGAACTCACATGCCTATTTACACAATCGTTGCTGCAGACTCAAGAAATGCAAGAGACGGTAAATTTAGTGAAAAACTAGGTCAATACAATCCACAACTTAAAGAAGGTAACCTTATCGATGTTAAAGCTGAGAGAATTTCTGAGCTACTAGGTAAAGGTGCTACAATTTCTGACACTGTTAGAACACTTCTAAAGAAAAACGAAATTACTCTTAACTAAGAATTTCGATTTTTCTTAAATTAAGCGATAACGGCATTTTTGTAGAAGGAGTTCATGATGAGTGAGTTAAAAGATTTAATCGACACAGTTAGTCGCGCACTAGTTGATATGCCAGAGCAAGTAGAAGTAAACGAAATTGTTGGTGAGCAGACAACAGTTATCGAATTAAAAGTTGATAAGACTGACCTTGGTAAAGTTATCGGTAAGCAAGGTAAAACAGCTCGTGCACTAAGAACAATTCTTAATGCTGCATCAACAAAATTGAAAAAAAGATCTGTTTTAGAAATTATAGAATAATTTACTTGAATCAATAATTTTTATGTTTTAAAAAAGCCTATCGAAAGATAGGTTTTTTTTTGCTCAAAATTGAGCATCTACCAATAAACAAATTTCCAATCCTAGGAGGATGTGTGGAAAGAATTATGAATTCAAAGCGTATTTTACTTGTGGATGATCAGGTTGAGATATTAGAGCTTCTTCAAGATGCACTAATTTCTGAGGGCTATGAAGTTGACGCTTGTGCTGGTGCTAAAGAAGCATTAAACGCTTTAGGAAGTAATCATTATTCTCATATTATTTCAGATTATCAAATGCCTGAGGTGAATGGAATGGAGTTTGCGAGTCAGGCCAGAGGCTTTCTTAAAGAGGATATGCCTTCGTTTATTTTGGCTACAGGTGACTGCACAATAAATGATGATTCTATTAAGGGTATGGGTGTTTCTGGAATTCTTCCAAAGCCTTTTACTCTCAAACAAGTTATTTCAGTGATCCAAGAATAGCTTTTAGCTATTCTTGGTGTCATCTTTCTTGTTTTCACTCTGTTCTGTTATTTTCTTTGCTGTATTTGTTTCTTCGTTTTGCTCTTCTTTTAGTCCTGATTTAAAGCCTGTAATTGCTTTTCCTAGTGATTTACCAAGTTCAGGAAGCTTCTTACCACCAAATAATAGGATGATAATAGCTAAGATGATTAAACTTTCTGTTATTCCAAGACTCATAAAATCCTCTTTTATGCTAAATTAATAAATTTTAGATAAGTCCATTGTATACTTACCTGGGGCATATTCGCTAAACCTTTTTGCTCGAATTTCCTTATAAATCTTCTTATTATTGGAATTTGAGGCATATGGATAGATACAAATACCACCACGAGGTGTGAATTCACCAATAACTTCAATGAACTTTGGCTTCATGAGCTTTGTTAAATCGTCACAAATTTTTTGCACACAATCTTCGTGGAAATCTCCGTGATTTCTGAAGCTGAACAGATATAGTTTTAGTGACTTAGATTCCACCATTTTCTTGTCTGCAATATAGTTGATATAGATTCTTGCAAAATCTGGTTGTGCTGTTTTTGGGCATAGAGAAGTGAACTCTGTACAAACAAATGTTGTCCATGCATCACTGCCTGGATTCTTGTTATCAAATGCTTCTAATACTTCTGGAGCATATGTATCTGGATATTGTGTATTTGCGCTACCAAGGGCAAATGCTGTTAGCTCTTCTACGTTACGACCTTTTTTTGGCGCTTTCTTAGTCGTCTTCTTTGTCGTCTTCTTTGTCGCTGTTTTTTTCTTTGTTGCTTTCTTTTTGATAGATTTCTTCGATGCACTCATTTATCGACTCTCTTGAATTATTTTGATAGGTTATAGTCATCTAATTTAACACTATCAAGGACCAATGACAATGCGTCATGAGCAATTAACTTTTCCAGCATCTAAAAAAAATGCAAAGAAAGTCATTAAAGTCGTTCTCGTTCAACTAGGCTCTCCAAAGAGTCCAAAAGTTTCCGATGTACGATCATATTTAAAAGAGTTTTTAGGGGACCCAAGAGTTGTTGATATTAATCCAACTCTATGGAAGATTATTTTAAATCTCTTTGTCATACCATTTAGGCCTAAACGCTCAGCTGCTTTATATAGCAGGATTTGGGAAGGCAATGAATTTCCTCTTACTCGTATCACACGGGAGTTTACTCATAAGGTAAATGAGTTAACGCCTGAGCATATTGAAGTTGAACACGCTTTTCTACTTTGTGAGCCTAGAGTTGCTGATGTCTATGCGAAGTGGGAAAAAGAATTAGATGAGAGAAGGGATCCTGCCCAAAAACTCATCGTTATACCTATGTTTCCACAGTATTCAGAATCAACAATTGCTAGTGGGATAGACTTCCTAGGTAAGCTATTAGGGACAAAGGTTAGGATTCCTAACTTTGAGGTTATTACTAATTTTCATCGTCTCCAAGCTTTTATTGATAACTCTGCAAGACTAATTAATGAAAAGTTAAAAAGTGAACAGATCGATGATTTAGTTATCTCATTTCATGGTATCCCAAAGAGAAGAGTGATCTATAAAAAAGATCCATACTATCAACATTGCTTTGAAACTTTTGAGTTGATTAAAGATCGCGTTTCAGAAATTGATAGTCATCGCATACATTTTACTTTTCAATCAAGATTCGGAAGTGAAGAGTGGTTAACTCCTTATACTGATGATTATGTTTGTGAGCTTGCTAAAAGTGGAAAGAAGAATATCGCTGTTTATTGTCCTGCATTTGTTGCAGATTGTTTAGAAACAGTTGATGAAATTGGTACTGAGTTACAAGAAGAAGTTGAAGAGTTTGGAACAACAATACATGCAATCCCTTGTTTAAATGATGATCAGAAGTGGTCTGAAGGTTTTGCCAATTATGTAGAAACACTTTGTGACAAACCTAATGAGGTTGCACAATTAGAATATGAAGTTGAAGAGGAAAAGTATATGGATATGCCAAAAGTTAATATGGAATCAGAGCCCTTAAGTGACAATGCTAAGAAGTCTCTAAAAATTGTGTTCTTAACATTATTCTTAGACCTCGTTGGTTTCTCAATTATCTTTCCATTATTTCCGGCCTTGGCGAAATACTACTTAACGGTTGACGCTGATAACTTCTTTTTAAAAGCAATCTTTGGCTCAATTGATACACTCACAAATGTAGGAGGAGCAGGAGAGTTTTCTGCTATCGTTCTCTTTGGTGGTGCCCTTGGTGCCTTATATTCTTTATTGCAATTTGTTGCTGCACCAATTTGGGGAACTATTTCCGATCGAATTGGGCGAAGACCAGTTCTACTTATCTCTGTATTTGGACTCTTTGTAAGTTATGTTCTCTGGGCCGTTGCTGGCAACTTTACTATTCTTATTCTTGCGCGTTTTATCGGTGGAATTATGGGGGGTAATATTTCAACAGCGACAGCAGTTGTTGCTGATGTGACAACTAGAAAGAATCGCTCAAAAGGAATGGCCATCATTGGTATTGCCTTTGCACTTGGATTTATTATAGGCCCTGCAATGGGTGGTATCTTATCTCTATTTGATTTAACAAAAATGTATCCAGCACTAGAGTCTATTGGAATAAATCCTTTCTCTATGGCCGCCATTGTTGCTGGACTACTTTCATTATTTAATCTTGTTAATTTATTTAATAAATTTGATGAGACATTACCTAAGGATAAAAGAGGTAAGCATGAGACTGAAAGAAGTGCTAATCCTTTAAAGTTATTTAAGCCACTTCCATATGAAGGAGTTAACTTAACAAACTTTGGATACTTCTTATTCCTATTAGCATTTTCAGGAATGGAGTTCACTCTAACATTCTTAGCTGCTGAGAGACTAAATTATTCATCAATGGATAATGCTTACATGTTTATCTTTATTGGATTTATTCTCGCAATGGTTCAAGGAGGATATGTTAGAAGAAAAGCTCATCAGGTAGGTGAGAGGAAGATGGCCCTTCAAGGTCTTATTGCAATTATCCCTGGACTTGTTCTAATTGGATTGGCCTCTTCAAGTTGGCTAGTTTATGCAGGTCTTTTCTTCTTAGCAATTGGATCATCATTAGTTGTACCTTGTTTAACTTCTCTTGTTTCAATGTACTCACCATCAAATCATCAAGGTCATGTTATTGGTGTATTTAGATCTCTAGGTGCTCTTGCCCGTGTCTTTGGGCCTATTATTGCATCTCTTATTTATTGGAGATACAACTCTGCAGCACCTTATTTTATTGGAAGTGTATTTTTAATTATTCCTATTATAATGGTGGCGAAGTTACCTAAGCCTAGTGAAGCAAAAGCAGACTCCTAAGAGTCTGCTTTATATTATGCGGCCTTAGTGGCCAGATGATTTCATTTCGATTTGAGATTGCATGTAGTTCTCAACACCAACTTTTTTGATAAGTTCTTGTTGCGTTTCTAGCCAATCAATATGCTCTTCTTCAGAATCAAGAATCTTCGATAGAAGATCACGTGAAACATAGTCTTGCTTCTTTTCACAAAGCTCGATTGCTTCTTTTAATAATGGAATTGTTTCTGCCTCAGTTTCAAGGTCTGACTTGATAATCTCTTCAACATTTTGACCTATTCTGATTCTTTCTAGCTTTTGTAGATTAGGTAAACCCTCAAGGAAGAGAATTCTTTTAATTACTTCATCAGCAAATTTCATCTCATCGATACTTGCTTTGTATTCTAGATGACCGATTTTATCGAGTCCCCAGTCCTCAAGCATGCGTGCGTGAAGGAAGTATTGATTAATTGCTGTAAGCTCTTTTGTGAGAACACCATTTAGTGCTTTTATGACGTCTTGATCACCTTTCATGATTAAACCCTTTCATTAAATTAATAATTGTATGGATTAATGCTATAGAAGAAGTGAATGTGTTTCAAGAAATTATTTTTTTGGTTGAGTTAAGTTTTTCTTTGCCGTCTGTTGACTTGCTTCAGCTTTCTTTTTGGCCGCAAGACCTGAGCTTACTTTTTCAAGTACACAAACACCGCATGAATTACCAATGCCTAACTTATTCATGACTTCTTTTTCGCTCTGACCCTGCTTTATCGCATTGTCTAGCATATCTTGTGTAATGGCGTTACATATACAAATATACATATAAACTATCTCCTGCTTCTATCTTATCGACAAAAGTTTCAATAATCAAACAAAAAGTTGAGTTGCGATATATTTTTTAGAGCTGCCTAATATGATTTCAATACGTTATACAAGTCTATTGAAATCTGATTTTAGGTATTGAAGATAAGTTTCAATAATATTGGTGGAATTTGACTGCTTTTGTAGCAGACTTGATACCCCTTCAAGGCCAGGAGAACTATTGATTTCAAGAAGCTTTATCATAGCGTTCTCATCTTCTAAGAAGTCGATGGTGATAAAGTGAAAATCAAGTTGTGAATTTATGATAATACTTACCAATTCGTTAATAACCTTAGGGACTTGATTGTCTTTGATTAAACTTGGCGAGGAGTTTTCAAAATTTAGAATATAAAATGGAGACTTCTTATCTAATGGTCTTTTTTCAAGATATATTAATTTAGAATGTTTCGAATCTAGGCTTTTAAGAATTAGGACACGAATTTCTCTCGATAGAGGGAAGTAGGGCTGAATAATATAATTATGATCACCTTTGGCCATAAGGTCTTTGGCATCTTTTTCAAGATCGACGCTTGAATGTATCCCTTTGGCTTTTTGTCCTCTTCGTGTTTTTATAATCCACTTTCTTTGTTCTGGAGAGTCGATAAGTGCTTTTTGATATTCTAACAAGCTATAGGTAGCAATTAGGTTTTCATTAGGGATAAGACTTCTTAAATATTCGGCCTGTCGTAATTTATCCCTTAAGGTCCTAGAGCAATTAAGAGAGTTCGTTAAAAGCTGTTTATCTGGCCTAAGTACTTCTTCAATAAGTTCTAAATCCTTATCTGAATAATTTAAGCCAGTGTTTCGATTGATGATAATATCAGCACTTTTTAGTGTATCTATTTCAAGACTTTTAGGTGAACAAATGTTAATTAGATGACCTTCTTTCTCAATATGATTTTTTAACTGCTTAGCAGCATAGACATTGGGGTTTGTGGTGATAATGAGGAAGTTGATGGCCTTGTGCATAAATAGTCTTTTGACTCGATAAAATATTGATAATATTTGTTAATTATATGATATTATAACACTTTAACAATATGCCCTTTTGGTGATTATGAATTTAGTAAGTAAAATCTCTCTTTTTCTTTCCTTAACTTTAACACTTATTAGTTGCTCAGGTGTTGAGATGCTTGAAATCTCTAATGAGAAGAAAGAGGAGTTAAAGGTTGCGCGAAAGAAAGTCGGGCCTCCAAAGACTAAGAAGACTGATAAGAGCAAAGATATTTTAGATGATTCAAAATTTACAGATCATTCTCATAAGAATGAATTTGTTAAAGTTGAAAATACGAAGGCCGTTTCAGACTATTGTAATAAAATAGATGAGAAATTTCGTAAGTATGGTTGGGGTAAATCTCATTGTGATTCTTATAAGTGGATTCACGTAAGAAATAGCCACCTAGGTCAGCCAATAATGTGGACTGTTTTTGGTGATGAAGTTGAACACCGTATCGAGCCAAAGAATATGACTCTCGTTTTTTGTGGTGTACATGGGGATGAGATTACACCAATTAAATTCTGCTTTGATATTTTACATCACCTCTATCATGAAGTCGCTACTGTTGAAGGGCAGAAGAAACTTAAAAATAACTTAGTAGCAGTGGCACCAATTGTTTCACCAGATTCTTTTTTCAAAAGAAGACCTACGAGAACGAATGCTCGTGGAATCGATCCAAATCGCAACTTCCCAACGAAAGATTGGGATAAGAAAGCCTTAAAGCTTTGGAAGACACGCTACCGAGCAGCGAAGAGACGCTATCCTGGAGTTCGTGCAAATTCAGAACAAGAAACGATCTTTCAAGTAAATATCATTGCTAGGTATAACCCAGATAAGATTATTACTGTACATGCTCCTCTTACGATTCTCGACTATGATGGCCCAGTTGTAAGTAATCATGTTCATGATGAAGATGGCCTGGCCCTAAAAGCAGAAGAGTTATTAAATGTTATGAGTGAGAAAGCAAATGGCTATCGTGTTAAAAATTATCCCTTCTTTCCTGGGAGCCTAGGCAACTATGCTGGGAATGAAAGGAAGATACCAACTTATACACTTGAGCTGCCTTCAAGTGATAATCGTAACCATAAGAAATATTGGAAGATGTTTCGTGAATCAATCGATTTCGCTCTCTTTCATGCACCCATGACTCGTCGAGAGTTTGCCGCTAATAGGAATAAAGAAAAGTTAGATTAGACTTTTTGGAGAAGTGCAATGTTAAAACTAAAAGGGCCAATCGCGCCTGAAACTCCATATGATATGTCAATTGCTACTGATGAACTTAGAGACTCATCTGTTTCTCTCATCGGTTTTGGCTTTGATGGTACCGCTTGTTTTCGAAAGGGAACTCGCCTTGGGCCTGATGCCCTAAGAGAAGTCTCTGATGGTATAGAAACATATTCACCATATCTTGACTTAACAACTGAAGATTATACTTTCTATGATCTTGGAAATTTGCCAGTAAAAGATCAAACTGAGGCCAGTTGGCAAGAGGCCACGAAATGTTTCGAGGATAACTTTAGTCAAATTAACTTTAAAGAACATGATATCAAACTTATGACTTTAGGTGGTGAGCATTCCATCTCATATGCTCCGATTAAAAAATATCTGAATGATTTTGATGATCTCGTTCTCATACATTTAGATGCCCATGCGGATCTAAGAGATGGTTACTTAGGCTATCATTATTCACATGCTTCAATCATTAAAAGAAGTCTTGATCACTTCAAAGAAGGGCATGAGCTAATTCAATACGGTATTCGCTCTGGAACAAAAGAGGAATATGAATATATGAATAGTTCTGGATCGATTGCTAAGTCTCGCAAGGAATTTCTTGAGAGAGTATCTAAAATCGACTCTAATAGGCCAATATACTTAACTTTGGATCTCGACTACTTTGATCCAAGCTTCTTTCCTGGAACAGGTACTCCAGAGCCAGGTGGTGAAGATTTTCATTCATTTATTAGTTTTGTTAAGATTCTAACAGAGAAGAATATTGTTGGATGTGATGTGGTTGAGCTTTCTCCTGAAATTGATTTAACAGGAAATAGTTCTGTATTTGCAGCAAAAGTTGTTAGGGAATTAATTCTTCTTCTAACTTCGAAAACAAAAGGGGCCATAAAATGACAAATGGTACTTGGACAATTGATGATTCAGACCGACTCTACAATGTTAGTAAGTGGAGTAATGGTTATTTTAAAATAGATGAAAGTGGAAAGCTTAAGGCAACACCTAATCCAAAAAAAGATGTAGGAATTCTCATTGATGATGTAATCGAGGATGCTAAAGAGCAAGGCCTAAGCCTTCCTCTTGTTATTCGATTCCATGATATTCTTCGCTCTCAAGTAAAGCTTCTCAATCGTACTTTTCAAAAAGTTATTGATGAAGAAGATTACGGTGGAAAGTTCTTTGGGGTTTATCCTGTTAAGGTTAACCAAATGAGAGAAGTTGTTGAAGAAATTGTTGATGCAGGTTCACGATATAATTATGGGCTTGAAGCTGGGTCAAAGCCTGAGCTCTTATCTGCTCTAGCATATAATACAAATATCGATTCACTAACTGTTCTTAATGGTTATAAAGATCGTGATTATTTAAGACTTGCTATTTTAGGAACTAAGATTGGGCGTAAGATCTTTGTTGTTATTGAAAAATTTTCTGAACTTAAGATGCTTGTAGAGCTCTCAAAAGAATATGGTGTTATTCCAAATATTGGAATACGTGGAAGAATGACTGTTAAAGGTCGTGGTAAGTGGGAGTCAAGTGGTGGAGAAAAGGCCAAGTTTGGTCTAACGACATCTGAAATTATTCTAGCAATTGAATATTTAAAAAAGCATAAGAAATTAGGTGCACTTAAATTATTTCACTTCCATATTGGATCTCAAATCACAGATATTCGCTCGATTAAAGAGGCCATTGAAGAAGGCTCTCGTATCTATTGTAAGATGCAAAAAATTGGTGCACCTCTGGAGTATTTTGATGTTGGAGGTGGACTCGGTGTTGATTACGATGGAACAAATTCAACGAATGATTCGTCTATAAATTATTCTATTAGTGATTATATAACAGATATCGTCTACGGCCTTAAAACAGTTTGTGATCTTGAAAATGTTGAGCACCCACATATTATTACTGAAAGTGGCCGTGCTATGACGGCACATCACAGTTGTGTCATTACAAATATTATAGGTGAAATTGATAATACTAAGATTGAATTCTCAACGAAGAAGAAGACAGGAGAGCATCATCTTGTTACTGAGATGAGACAAGTAAAAGAGCTCCTTGATAAAAGTAAAAATTGGCAAGAAGCTTATAATGACTCTGTAAAGATTAAGTCTGATTCAATCCATGCTTTCAAACTTGGTATTTTAGAATTAGAAGAGCGTGCAAAGATCGAGACACTTCACTTACAAATTCTTAAGCAGATCAATAATCTTGTTCCTGATGAAGATTTTCAAACCGAACAAATTGCAGAACTTGAAAATAGCTTAAGTGGCCAGTATCTTTGTAATTTTTCTGTTTTTCAATCTGCATGCGATAGCTGGGCAATTGAACAAGTCTTACCTGTTGTTCCATTAACAAGATTAAATGAAAGGCCAACAAAGCGTTCAACTCTTGCTGATATTACCTGTGATAGTGATGGGAAGATCGACCGCTTTTATGACCCAGATGAAGGCTTTAAGAAAACACTTTCTGTACACGAGTTAAAAGAAGGGGAGCAATATAATATTGGTATTTTTCTAACTGGTGCTTATCAGGATGTAATGGGTGATATGCATAATCTTTTTGGCCGCGTGAATGAAGTACATGTATACGCTGATAAGCATGACCCTAAAGGCTTCTACATTGAAGAGACCGTTCCAGGCTCTTCTGCACGTAATGTTTTATCGACGATGCAGTATAATCCAGAATATATGGCGTTTAAGGTTAAAAGATCAATTGATAAACAAGTCGCTAGGGGAACAATTAGACCTCGTGACGGTGTGTCATTAGTTGATTTCTATGAGAGCTGCTTAAAGAGTTATACCTACCTTTCGTAAAAATATTGGTCCCTGATAATTGACTTACTTACTTTAGTGTCTAATAATTATATTAACATTGAAGTTAAAAGAGTTTATCAGGGATCGATAACATGTCATTAAAGTTTGATCAAAAATTAAAAGAGGCCACTAAATCAGCTTCTGGAAAGAATACAAATCCAAAATCAAAAACAAATTACTTAATTATCTGTGCATTGGCCTTGCTTACGCATGGAGCGTTAATATATAACTGGTTCTTAAATAGAAACCTTCTGAACTTAATTTTTATGGCCTCTGCCATTGCTTTTGCTATCTTGGCAATTATCCCAATGATCAAAGAGTATTATGCAAAAGTAAGAATCCACAATGATAAAGAGTTACTCAGTTTAGAGCTAGAGCGAATCAATGAAGAACTTTCAGAATTAAAAGAAAGTAAGCATTCGCTTCAAATTAAGCTTTCTCAAGAAATCGAAGATTCAAATCGTCTAAAGTCTGATATTGAAAAAATGGAAGCAGATGATCTAGAAGTTATTGCAGCAAGCGATGATATTAACGATCAATTACTTCTCGTTGAAGATACTAGCAAGTCGCTAGATACTGTTGTTAATTCTTTAATTGATGCTCGCAGAGAGCTTATTGATTTTGAAAAAGAAATGTCTGATAGCTTAAAGCATAAGAAAGATAGTGAGCAGACTCAAGAACAGGATGAGATTAAATTTCATGAACTCTTTGATACATTTATGAATGAGTTTAAAGATATGAAAGATCTTATTTTTCAGCTTAAGACTTTAAGTTTTAGAGTTGATGTACAAGCTTCACTTAGTAATGATAGCGAATTAACTCAAAGTAGTGTCGAGCTTGAAGGGCTAAGTCGTAACTTGGCCAAGTTCTTCAATAATACCATTGGGCTTCTTTCTAACCTCGAACAAGAAGTAAGATCTGGACAACAGGATCTAACAGATCGTCTAACTAGTTGCTTAGAGCAATTTAATTTAGAATTAGAGGCCAAGCAAGATCTAAGCTCTCAGTTGATGGACTTGAAAGAACAGCTAGATAGTGTGAATGAAATTTCTTGTGATAAATTAGATCTTGTTAGAGAGATTCTTGTTGACTCTGTCGTTATTGCTGAAGATGATCTCGATGATTCAAATATTGATGCTGATAGTGAGGAAAGCTCTGTAATTACAGATACTAAAGCCTCTACGGGCCTTGTTTCAAGCTCTCAGGACCCATTAGTTGAAACAGCTTCACTAATTCAATAAACCGCCAAAATACTCAAATTTAATTTTTACTTAAATTCTACCGATACTCTATTTAGCTTTAATAAAGTTAAGAGGGTATTGGGGAATTTATGGCAGCAGAAGACTTTGGTAATCAAGAAGGTGGTGGAGCAAAGGTTCATCAGTTTGGTGGTACCCACGGCCATAATGATCTCTCACATCTTTCTCTCTATTATAAGCAGCCAATTAAATCATTGCTTGGACGAACGGGAATCGTAATTTTAAGCTTCTTTACAATTGGCCTAATCTTAAGCTTTGCAACTCTGTTTTTGAGTTATACAAGTTTTGGACGTGAGTTTCTTCAAGGTCTAGTTTTTTACATCTTTTAAAATTAATGTGGCAATCTTTTTAGGGATAGGCATTATAGATAGGCGAGAGCCTTTCTTTACAAGTGGCATCTCATCATATCGTTTATCAGCTTTCATCTCTTTTAAGCTGAGTTGTTTTTCAAACTTTTCTTCAAACTTTATATCAACGAGAAACCATCGCGGTTCTTCTTTTGTTGCCTTAGGGTCATAGTATTTTGAATTTTTATCAAATTGAGTTTTGTCAGGATGTGACTCTTTTACAACTTCTGCTATTCCAACAATCGCTGGCTCTTTACAACTTGAGTGATAAAAAAAGACCTTATCTCCCATCTTGATTTCATCGCGCATGAAGTTTCGTGCTTGATAATTTCTTACCCCATCCCAAGATTCAGTTTGCTTGGGCCTTTTGGCAAGGTCATCAATTGAGAAAGCATCAGGTTCACTTTTAAAGAGCCAGTATTGCATGACGATTCCTTATTATGGATTTTGTATTAGTCCTTCAAGATTCTTCTTCATAAAAGTAGGAAGATAGAATGCAGCTTGATGAAGCCCCTCATTATAATAAGAAAACTCTAGGCCACTTGCTGCCACAGCTTCTTTTCTAAAATCATTGATTGGGTGTATGTCGCCTTTAGTTGCAAATGTAAATGACCAAAGCCCACCTGGATAAGTTAGGTTAGAGAAATTATAGATAAATGTATTCTTAAAAATATCATTTAAAACACCAAGCATGCTCTTTTGAATCTCTGCTTCAAACCAAGGAGATTCTCCTTGAGAGACAACGATACCGTTATCAGCAAGGCACTTATTTACATTTGTGTAGAACTCTGGTCCAAATAGTGGAGCAGCAGGCCCGATTGGATCTGTTGAGTCGATGATAATAACATCAAATTTCTCAGTCGTTTCTTGAACAAATTTAACACCGTCACCGATGATAAGATCTAATTTAGGATGACCTTTTAAAACTTCGGCCGTTTGTGGAATGAATTCCATACAAGCTTCGCAAACAGCACCATCGATTTCTACCATCGTACACTTTTCAACTGAAGAGTGACGTAGAACTTCACGAGCTGTACCACCGTCACCACCACCAATAACAAGAACATTCTTTGGATTTGGATGAACAAATAATGGAACGTGAGCAATCATATCGTGATAAGCGATTTCATCTCTTTCTGTTACCATAACTAGGCCGTCGTTAAGAAGCATCTTTCCATGTCCTTTCGTTTCAACAACGTCTACAGTTTGAAATTCAGTCTTCTTAGAGTAGAGAACATTTTCAACTTTGTATCTCATTCCGTAAAAATCTTTATATCTTTCTTCGATCCATAGATTGCTATGCATGGTAACTCCTATTCATTTAAAGTAATTTATAAGGCTTTAGGCGATTTGGGCGTACTTTATAAAAGTGTGAAAAGTACATTATGTAGCCACATTTTAGATAGCTTTCAACTTGGGTTTTAGCTATATAATCTTCTTTCTTAAGATTTAATCCACAGCTTCCATCTTGATTTGGACAGAACTCGATAAAGTCATATGAAATTGGCTCCATTGCTTCGATTAGAACATCTGCAATTTCTTTCATATTGATATCAGTCTCAAAACTAATATATGGGCACTCTTCCTGAGGTGTAATATGACATGTGAAATAATTATCATCTTTGATGGCATTTAGAGAGTAGCCGTATGGATTAAATACGAAATCATCCAATTCAAAACCAGGTAAGATCTTATCAAGTTTTAAAAGTTGGCGAATTTCATCTTTTGTCACACTCTCATTAGTTAGAATTTCTCTCGCTTTACATGAGATTTCATACATAAGTAACTCATGAGTGTGATCATCTGCACTTGGTGCATATTCTTGATCGAGAAAATAGATGAAGTTATGATGATCATCTATATTTCCAAAGCGTAGTGCTTGTCCTGAAAATTTATTTTCTAATAGCTTCACATCATCTGCAAAAGTTGAGTGTTGCATATGAGAGAAGTACTCATTCTTTCTTTGAAAAATTAATTGTTTGATTACATCTTTACCAAAGCGATCTGTGAAGAAGTCGATGGCCTTGATTAAGGTTGTTTGTCCACATGTGATTATCAGCATGCGATCTTTCCAAACAAAAAGCGAGGATTCTGATAAGAGAAATGCTTTTATATTTTCATTATTAATAGTGGATAAAATTGTTGCTTGTGCTTTTTCGACTAATTGAGACCAAAAGTCGTCTGAGATATCCAATAGATTTAAGTTAGGCCCAACAATTATTTCGGCCTTCTTTTCAGAACCTTCAAAAATCATTTACTCTTCCTGTCACTCTTGCAAGTGTTTAAAATTACGATCTTTTTTTAAGCATCATCATACGCAAAAGCTTAAGTCTAGGCAAGTCGTAAGGAGTTGATTTTCATGTAACGTATAGAAATTATAGCCAATTTTTGTGGGCATTTACCTAAAGTTTAAAGCAAATTTACCGATATGTTCACAGTATAGTTTAATGAGGGGATTAACATGCTCGCTAGTTTTTCAGAATTTAAGTTTTTTCAATCGTTTCGTATTCCTGTTGAGGAAGCCGATAATCTAAGGTTTTTGATACAAAAAGAAGACGACATGGGGAGGCTTTCTTATATCGATGATGCAAAGCTTGTGGACATTTCAGTTACAGGATTCGGTTTTAAAACACATGAAAGAATCTCTGTTGGAACTGAGTTGGAAGTTTCTCTACAATTTAAAAAACGTCACCTTGATCTAACTGGTCGAGTTGTTCGTGCATTTTCAAATGTTTTAGAAGACGAAGAAATTATATATGGAGTTGAACTTGATGTTGAAAAAGGAATTAATAAATTCCTTGAAAGTTACATTATGAGTTTCTCTTCAGAAAGATTAAAAGACTGCCTTATTCAGTCAGCACTTAAGGAGCGATATACAGACCCTAATGAAGGGTTTGAAATGTTTTCTCTACTTCTTTCATTATTTAAAGATATTACACATTTTGGAGATAAAGAAGGATTCCTCGATACAATGCTTGAAGAGGTTATTCGTATCCTAAATGCTCAACGTTCTTCTATCTTTTTAATTAATCCAGATACAAATGAATTAGAAGCAGTTGCTGCTCTAGGTTTGGATAAGACAGGATTAAAGTTTGATTATCGTCTTGGTATTGCTGGGTCTGTTTTTACAACAGGTGTGGCCTTAAATATTTGTACTGAAAGTGATGACTCTCGTTTTAATAACGCATTTGATGAAAAGAATGGATTTGAAACGAAATCAATTATTTGTTATCCGATTCATAATCGTGAAGATAAGATAATTGGTGTAATTGAAGTTATCAATAAAAGAAATGAAGATCGATTTACTATAGAAGATGAAAAGACGATGAAAGTTCTTGCTCTTGTTTTCTCTTCAGTATTTCATAGTTTTAATCCAATTTCGACGACTTCTAAAATTCGCCGCTTCTCAGCGCCTTATGATCGTCAATTTGCAATCATTGGTAACACGCCAGGTGTAAAATCAATGAGAAACTCTATTTCAAAACTTAAAGACTTAGATAGTCCTGTCCTGATCACTGGTGAAAAAGGAGTTGGTAAAAATCTTTTTGCCACTGTTCTTCACTATGAAGGTAAGCGTGGGCTACATGATATTACAACAGTTGATTGTAAGCTAAAAGATCTCAATAGGCTTGAAGCAATGCTTTTTGGCCCTAATGAAGAAGAATGTGTTTTTACTAGCACTCAAGGTGGAACTGTTGTTCTAAGCCATATTGAGCACTTGTCGTTTGAGTGGCAAGAAAGACTATTTGAACTTATCGAAAAGAAAGGCCTAGAAGGTGGAATCGTAAGTTTTGATTGTCGTATTATGGCCACATCAATTAAAGATCTTGCCATAATGACAGATGAAGGAAAGTTCTATCGTGATCTGTTTGAATATATCTCACAGGCCCAGATTAATTTAGATCCACTTCGTCGTCGTGAAGAAGATATTGAAATGCTTGTTGAATATTTCTTAAAAGTTGAATGTAAAAGACAAGGACTTCTATTAAAGAGCTTCTCTAAAAAAGTAATGGATCAAATCAAACAATATGATTGGCCAGGAAATGTTTATGAGCTAAAGAAATGTGTCGAAAGAGCTGTTCTTTATCATCCAAAATCTCATATCATATCTGATATTGAAATTAATGATGGTGTTGCACCTCTAGTTGATATTTCAATGAAGCAAAAGCAATTTGGTCAAATTGATCATGTGACAGACTTCACACTTCCTCTAAAAGAGCGTTTAGCTCTTGTTGAGAGACAAATGATTTTAGAGGAGATTAAGCGTAATTTCGGTAATAAATCAAAAGCTGCTAAGGAGATGGGAATTTCTCGTGAGGCATTACGTAAGAAGTTAATTTATTCTCAAGAGGTTCTTGATTCTCTTGAAGGAAATGAAAAGAAAGCTGCTTAATAAAAGCATAAAAAATATCAAGGCCTCATACGAGGCCTTTTTTATTATAAATTAATTATTGGTGTCCATTCTAGCCATTCTTCCTGCGCTTTCTTATGAACTTGAAAATATTGTTTCTTGCGCATTGAAAACTTCTCTGGGGTTGCAAATTCGACTCCACCAGAAAGAATACTTTCAATTGATTGGGTACTTATTTTTGCACCTGAAAATAGGCCAAACTCTACATCGACACCACTTGTATTCCAAAACTTTGTTTCTTCCTTTACCAGCTTGTGATAAGGAGAGTTGATAAAGATTTCTGTTATAACATTCTTTGCTCGTGTATTAAGTCTAACATCTGTTATAACACCTACTTGAACGCCTCTATAGTAAACTCCCTGGCCTTTTGCTAGTGAATTTCTTCTTGAACTAAATAGGTTTAAATGGGTCCCGTATTTATTGTGAACTTCTTTTAATGGAGCTTGGGCAAGAGCTGTAAAGGTTCCTGCAGGCTTTGATTTCTTAAAATTATAACGACTGATATCAACTGCGATATAGTTGCCAGTTATTGCATCAAGATTATCAATTCCTTTAAGAGAGATTTTTGGTTTAACTTCCCAAAACTTCGCACCTTTAACAATAATATTCTCAAATTCTTTCTTTATCGTCGCTTCTACTAAGAGCTGGGCCTTATTGCGATCAACTTCTGAACCTGTAACAACTCCGATATTAATATTTCTAAACTTAATTGGAGTCTTCTCTTTTGCTACTGCACTTCCTAGAGGAAATATTACTTTTATTTTTTTTCCTGGGACAGTATGAGCATAGCTAGGGTAGAGAGTATATTTCTTTTCAAAGTTAGTTGTTACTTTCTGATTATTCTTATTCTCTTCTGATTCATGATTAACAAATGCAATTCCGCCTTTGATGATTGAAATAAGTGAGTCTGATTGAACCTTTACTCCTGCTAGAGAAGCATCTAATTCAAAGCCGCTAACATTGTAAAAACGCGACGTTGTTAGAAGTAGGTTGCGATAATTTTCTTCAATAAAGATCGTAACTTCAACACCATTGCCATCCATATCGAGATCAAAATTTGTAACCTCTCCAACTTGTACCTTATTAAAATAAATAGGTGAGCCAATTGAAACTGAGTCTAGTTTTTTACTGTGAAGTTTTACATAAAGGCCGTCTTTTCTTAGACCTCTTGGTGGCTCTTCAAAAGCGTTGAATACTTTTACGGCCTTTCCCTTCACTGGAAACATATTGATAAATTTTCCACTTATAATGGTACTTAGCCCTGAGATACCAGATAGATTTACTGTCGGACTTACAAGCCAAAACTTTGTATCTTTAGATAGATAGTTTTTCATTTGTGGAGACATCTCAATATGGACGGCAACACTTGAGAGGTCCTTATTTAATTCAGTATCTTTTACTCTACCGACAATCGTACCTTTGTAGATAACAGTGGTCTTTCCTGGCGTGATACCATCCGCATTTCTAAAGTTTATAGTGATATATGAGCCACGGGCCATAATGCTAGTATATAAAAGCCAAAGTCCAATCGATACAGCAGCAACAGGAAAGAACCATATAGGATTAATTCCTCTTTTGTTTTCTACTTTAGGCGTGGCATTACTCATACTTTTCCTTATCATCCCAGATTAACCTAGTGTCGACTTCATTTGACGCTAGAATGGTCAATATAACAACTGCAGTGAAATATAAGACTGCAGGCTCAGCTCTTATCTCTGATATAAACTCAACCTTGACGAGAATAACTAATAGGGCAATAACGAAAATATCTAACATGGACCATTTACCGACAACATGTACGACTCGATAAAGTCTTGTGAGCATTAGTTTTTTCTTTTCATTTAAGGTGTTTATATTATCTATGATATACCAAAGTGAAACTATTTTAAATATTGGAACAATTATACTAGCTGCAAAAACAATCATGGCAATGGGATACATTTTCAGATTGATCAGATTGACGACACCTCCAACAATTGTACGAGGGATACCATGGTTGAATTTTAAAACCGTCATAATTGGTAGGATATTAGCAGGGATATATAATGCAATTGCTGCAATTAAATAGGCTTTACAGCGTGAGATACCTTCATAGTTTCGAAGTTTGATGGGAGTTCCACAGCGCTGGCAGGTGAGTATTGAATTTACTTTATAGCACTTTGGACAAAGGGCCTTTTGATGATCAATTCCTCTCATATAGCTTCTTCCATAACTCATCATAGTGAGTAACTGATTGTAGTAAGATATTATTAACCATTAATAGGATAAGGCTTAGTGTCCCAATAGTGAGCTCTACTTCAGAACGATCAACCATTTTAGCAACCGTTACAATGATTCCCATAAAATAGACATCAATCATAGACCATTCGTGTGAGGCCCTTAGAAATCTGATGAAAGTTCTTCCAAGGTGATGATTGATAAATTGGTTTTTAAAGACAACAGTTAAGTATGCAACGAGGCGAAAGAGGGGAATTAAGATTGCAAAGAGAACAACACTAATTGCTATTGGCCAATACGCTTTAGTTGTAAAAGCAAATATCGATTCGTAAGTTGAAGTTTCAAGGTTTGCTCCGGCCATCTTTATTTTCAATACTGGTAGGAAGATTGCTGGATAAAAAAGTAGTAGTCCTGAAATCGTTAAGACTTTCACCATCGTTATGGTGCTGTCTCCATTATAAAGAATTTCTCCACAGCGATGGCATTTTGCCCTTTGTCGCTTATTGATCATTTCAAATAGATAGATTTCATCACATTCTGGGCAAAGTAGAAGCTTTGAATTATCCTTCAAAGTTTCTTCATCAATTTGACTTTGATAAATGTTTTCGTAATTGTTGCCCATACTACTATTAGGCCATAAGTTATGGATTTTTTTTAGAGAGCAAAATGGTGCATTCTTAAAATTTGTTAAAAATTAAAAGACTTTATGATCGTGTATTAGGCTTCCATCTTGAAAATGGCGACAATGTCCGTCGGCCCTTAATTCGATATAGCCGTGGATAATCTTCGGTTTTTCTTGGCCATCGTCAGCGTTCTTCATTGATTCGTCTACGCTAGCTGAACTGAATGCTTGGGCCGTCTTAAGTGCTTGAGTATTTGTGTCGTATAGATTTGAAATTGATAGGGAGTCATAGTAACCAAGAGTTCTCTTAACTTCTGTTGAACCAAGTTGTGGGTACATGATTGATTGAACTGTTGATGAGGTTGTATGTTTAAGTCCTAAGAGGTGGCCTAGTTCATGTAAGATGACAGAAGGAAGGTCGTAGTAAGTCGTTGACTCCTGAGTTCTGGCCTTATCAAATGAGAAATAATAATCACGGAAATTTACAATAATATCACCATGAACCATTCTTAAGTGATCTGTTCGTTGTTCTGCAAAATATGAAGTGATTGCCAAAACACCATAACCAATACTTGAAAACCAATTCTCTGTTACATAAATTCCGATTTCTCCATCGTAATAGTCATCTAGGTCAGTATATGGGTCTGCTCCAGCGGCTTGGCCGTGGTCAAGAACAAAGTATTCTCTTGCATCATCAGCATCATTCCATGCCTTTTGCATCTCCTGCATTAAATCGTAATCATCATAGAGGCCATCATCAGCGGCCGCTAATGGAAGATCATCTGATGATCCATCAATTGCATTTAAACTGCTAAAATCTGCATGAACTTTTACTGTTAAAGGAAGTGCACTTTCACGCCATTTTAAAGGCAGGGCCGTAATAGAAACTTTCTCTGGCTCTTCGACACACGATAGAGTCAGCAGAATCACCAAAACTGATAATATGGTTCTATTAATTTTCATCCCAAAAATACCTTGAAAATACATTTACAGGTACAAAGTTGAGCTTAAAGCTCGACTATGACGTGCTTTGCACCATTTTATACGATATCGGTATTTAAGATTTTAAATTTAGAAAAAATAAAGAAACGGGGACTGTAAGCCCCCGTTATTATATAGATATTATTGAATTAGTTAATAAATCGCCTAATTGGTATTATTTTTGCGACTTCTCATAATCGGCCAAAAATTGTGCCAGTCCTTTATCTGTTAAAGGGTGGTTAAAAAGTGACTTGATTACTTTATATGGCATCGTTGCAACGTCTGCACCTACCATCGAGCAGTGCTTTACATGGTCTGCGTGACGTACAGATGCTGCTAGAACTTCTGTATCAAAACCGTAAACATCATACATATGACGGATCTCTTGAATAAGAGTCATACCATCTGCACCGATATCATCGAGACGGCCGATGAATGGAGAGATGTAAGTAGCACCATTTTTTGCTGCTAGTAATGCTTGGTTTGAGCTGAAACAAAGTGTTACGTTCGTTTTAATATCATTGTCACTAAACCACTTACAAGCAGCGATTCCAGCTTCTGTCAGTGGAAGTTTAATAACGACATTCTCGTGAATCTTTGCAAGTTCACTACCTTCTTTGATCATCCCTTCAGTATCTGTTGCAATAACTTCTGCTGAAATTGGTCCATCAACGATTTCGCAAATGTCTTTGATTACTTCTTCTTGAGTACGCCCAGTTTTGGCAATAATTGATGGGTTAGTCGTAACTCCGTCAATTAGGCCCCATTTTACTGCTTCTTTGATTTCTTCAATATCACCTGTATCGATAAAAAATTGCATTCTATTCTCCTAATAAATTTTCTAAAAATTTATCATGAGCACAGGTAATGGACAAGTTTTCTCCCCCTATTGTCTGCTTAGATTTGCGTTATAATGAACGTATGAGAAGATTTTTTCTATTCATTTCATTGAGCTTAATAACGCTGGTCTCTGTTGCAAATAGTGATGGCTTTATTATTAAAAGAGATGAGGTTAGAAATAAAGATATCAAAAATGATTATGATGCCTACGATAATTATATCAAGGATCATGGTTATGATACTTTCTACGATCCTAGCATTGATTATTCAAAGTTCTCTGGCCGAGTTACAGATAAGGACCCATCAAGTACTGTGTTTAAAATTCAAGTCGAATCAAAGAATGTTAAGTTCTTGAAGCCTTCTGATATTGTTTACTTCAATGTGGCGCGACGTATGGATGAAGATAAGTGCAAGGGCCACGTCAGAAATAGTGAAGATATGTATATTACAATCTACGCAAAAGACCTTGAGAATTGTTGGGGGCAAAACTCGACTTTAAGACGAGGAACAATTCTTGTTTTTGAAAGTGATAAGCTAGCATTGAGAATTAAGGAAGCTTCTCGTTACCGTTTAACATTGTTGGCGAAAAAAAGAGATTTCACATTCCAATTAAATGAAGTGAATAAATTTGTCTGGGGCTTTTCACAGAAACAAGTTGAGGTCGCTGCAGAATACGATAAGCAGATTCTTGAGTTACAACGAAAAAAAGATGAGGCCTTAAATTTACTTCTTTCTAAGAAGAACGATCAGGTCAGACTACAATCACAGCTAATCTATAGTTTGGATAAATTAGATAAAGATCTCGACTTCTATCGTATTGAAAAAGATGAGCTTTATACAGATCGTTGGCACCTCGATAAGGATACCGGCCTTCCTGTTTATGATAGGCCAGTTCCAATTAAGCAGCCTTAAATCAATTTATCTTCATTAAGTGCCAATTCAATAAATTGTTGATTATAGAAATGTGAGTCCATATGCTCTTTATAAAGTTTTAAAGAGTATGCTGGCGAGACACCAAGCCATTCCTTTATGGTTGTGTCATTAACCCCGTCGTGGAGCCAAGTAAAGACACAGGCCTGTCTTAAAGTCTTTGGTGTTATTTCAATCATAAGTCTAGAGCGCCAGTCTTCAAAGAGTAGCTCCATCCCACGTGCAGATAGCCCACCTGATAGAATCTTATGAGCATTAGCATTAAAAAGTAAGTGATCAAAAGAGACACCTTGGGCCTTTTTAACCTTCTCTAATAGCTCAACATATTCATAGAAAATACGGCCAAAGATACTTGGAAATGTGACGGTATAGGGGTCTCTTTTTTCATGTGTAATAATGGCCTTGATTTCATCGCGAAATGAGAAGCTTGCAACTTTTATTTTAGATAGTTCTGAGACCTTAAGGCCTCCTAGATAAACGGTTGCAAAGATGATTCCATTTCTCTTGGCCTTAAGTTTTTCAAGATCACTTTGTGCATTTCTTTGATCATTGAGTAATGTGTGCCAAAGACTTTTAATATGTGAAAACGAAGCTGGCCTTGGTATATCTAGGAATTTTGGAGAAGTTGGTATTTTTCGTACTGGATTGACGTTAAAGACACCTTCTTCTACTAGGTGATCAAAGAATATTCTAAGTGCCTGGACACGGCGTCTTCGTGAATTATCTGACTTATATTTTTCTTCTAAGTACTTTCCGTATTCTTGAATCTCTGGAATTGAATACTTTTCAATATCCGTTTGTTTCTTATGTTCTGTTACGTATTGATTAAAGCAAGCAAGGTCAGTGCGATAGTTTTTCAGGGTATTATTTGAACGGCCCTTGGCCGCTATTTTCTTGAAAAATGCATCTTGCCACTTATCTAATTTCTTTTTATTGACTTCTGTTAGTTCCATAAACCACCCTAAGGACTTATAACTACGTATATTACTGTAAGAGATTTTAACGAACCTGTTATTCTTTCACAAGTAGTAATCTTGCACTTGCAAATGATGGGCAGAAGCATTATAAATCGTTTAACAATTTAATATTAGGTGATTACATGCTTGAGACGACCTCACTCAACCCACAAGGGAAGAGTCCTACATTTGCACACGCATTTTATAGGCTAACTATTGCTGATTTTAAGCAATTAGGTGCTGGTAATGGCGTGTCTAAGCATGAAGTCACAGATCTATTTTTTGATCAATCCAATATTCAATCAATTTTCTTAGATAAATTCGACCTAAAATTTAATGACAACTCTCTAGTCATGAGGGCCTTTACTCATAGTTCATATGTTCATGAGGCCAAACTAGAGTTTAAAAGTTATGAGCGCCTAGAGTTCTATGGCGACTCTGTTCTTGGCTCATATGTGACAAAGAACCTCTTTTTAAATTTTGAAGATATGAATGAAGGACAACTTTCAAAATTAAGAAGTGCACTTGTAAATGAAGATAGCCTAAGCTCATTAACTGACTTTTTAGGACTCTCTCAATTTCTAATCGTTGGAAAAGGTGAATTAGACCAAGAAGTAAATAAAGGGATTCGTTGTGATCTTTTTGAATCAATTCTTGGGGCCATTGCCATTGATCAAGGAAATGATAAAGCAAACTCTTATCTCGACCAGGTCATTGCGACTTATGAAAAGGAAAGTGGAGAGATCTTCTTTAATGCTCAAAAACTTGTGGATTTTGATCCAAAGACAAAATTACAAGAGGAGACATTGGCACGATTTAAATGTCTACCTGAGTACCGCACAAAGGCCTTAAATAAAGGTCAAGAGTTTGAAATCGAACTTTATATAAATGGAGAGTTAATATCGAAATTAATCTCCAATAGTAAAAAAATAGGAACAAAAGAAATCGCAAAAGAATGTTTAGAAAATAATCTATTAGACAAAATTAAATAAGGACAACGGAGAAAATTATGTTATTGACTGATCAACACCCAGACAACAAATCCATTATGGCAGCAATCGTTGGTGCACCAAATGTAGGAAAGAGTTCACTTGTAAATTACTTACTAGGAATGGACCTTTCAATTGTAACGAGTAAACCACAAACAACACGTAATAAGTTTCACGCAGTTTTCACAGTTGATCATACTGAAGTTGTTCTAGTTGATACTCCAGGTCTACACACTTCAAGCCAGGAGCTTAATAAGCGTATTAATCAACAGGCCGTTGAAGGTGTTGATGGTGTTGATGTTAACTTACTTCTAATTGACCTAACAAAAGATATTCTTGAGCAAATCAAGGCCTTCAAAGATTTCATTGGTGGAAAAGAGAAAGAGTTATCAAAAACATGGCTTGTTTTCACAAAGTCAGATCGTGTTGAAAATGCAGAAGATATGCCACTAGATAAGGTATTTGAACAAGCAAAAGAAGTTATTCCAGCTCTTGAGCAGTACTTTGTTATCTCAACTAAGTCCGGAGATAATGTACACCTTTTAACAGCAGCTCTTTGTGATAATGCACAGCCAGGTTCACACTTATACCTTGATGGTGCTATCTCGAATAAGAACCAAAGATTCTTTGCTACTGAGTATATTCGTGAGCAGGCATTTGACCTTTTAAAGGATGAGCTACCGTATGAGATGGCCGTCATTATTGATGAATATAAAGATTTTAAAGATAAGACAGGCGCTTTTACTTCTCACATCTCAGCTTCAATTCTTGTTAATCGTCCATCGCAGCGAGCTATCGTTGTTGGTTCTAAAGGCTCGATGATCAAAGAAATTGGAACACGTGCTCGTAAGAAGATTGCAGCAATGACTGATGGTAAGGTTCACTTAAACCTACACGTGAAAGTATCACCAAAGTGGTTTAAGAATAACTTTGTTCTAGAAGAACTAGGACTTCCACGTGCAATTAACTCTGCCCGTGTATGGAAACAAAAATAATTATAAATAATAAACTTAAATAGGATTTTGAAATGCAAAAGCGTTCAATGATTATTTCATTAATTGGTAGGCCAAACGTTGGGAAAAGTTCCATCTTTAACCGCCTAATGAAAAAACAACATAAGGCCATTACTCACGATATGCCAGGTGTAACACGTGATCGCCACTATGGAATTACATCTTTTAATGATAAAGATGAAGACCGTCCATTAGATGCGATTCTTGTTGATACTGGTGGGTTCTATCCAACTCAAGTTGATGAGAGTGGAAAGAATGATCAAGAAGTTAATGCTAATAAGTTCTTCAATATTATGACAGATCATGCTCATCAAGCGATTGAAGAATCTGATCTTGTTCTCTTTGTTGTCGATGTAAGAGAAGGTGTTCTTCCTTTTGATAAGACCATTGCTAATTATATTAGAAAGCAAAAGAAGAAGATGTGGCTTGTTGTTAACAAGTATGATTCTGAGTCTCAAAGTGGAGATGAGTATAGCTTCTATGAACTTGGTGTAAATGATGACGAAATGTTTGTTACTTCTGCCGCTCACGGTAGGGGAATGGAGACATTGCGTGAGAATATTCATGAGGAGATGATGCGTTTTGATGACTCTGCTGATGTTATGAATATTACAGCTCTTCAAAAAGGTGTAACTCCACGTGAGAATGTTGTGGCAAAACTTGCACTAATTGGTGCACCTAATGCTGGTAAATCAACTCTACTAAATCAACTTCTTGGAAGTGAACGTGCTCTAGTTTCTGATATTGCTGGAACTACAGTTGATCCAATTGATGGATACTTTGATATCTACCTTGGAGATGATGCTAGAAAGCTTGATCAAGCAAAAGAGCATTTTAAAAATGATAATCTTCTTCAGTCTCAATACGAAGACTTTAAAAAGAATAATCCTGATCTCTATAACGAACTTGTTTCATCTTATGATGTTGAAGAAGAGTTAGATACTGATAGCTATGAGCTTGAAGGTCTTGAGGATGTAATGCTCGAGCAGGATGAGCAGCTGGATGAAACATCTGCTAATCGTATGGAAGCACAAGTTTTCGGTGAAGAAGCTACTGGTGAAGAAGTCGAGCAAGAATTAGTAGATGATGAGCAAGAAGTTTCTGAAGGAAGTTTCTGGCGCTCAATTCACATCGTAGACACTGCAGGAATTAGAAAGCAAAAGAAAATTGATGACTTTGTTGAGTCACAATCAGTTTATCGCTCACTAAGAAGTATTGCTGATAGTGATATTTGTATCTATATGATTGATGCAACAAAGGGTGTTTCACACCAAGATAAGCGTCTTCTTGATATCGCTATTGAAAAAGGTGCTTCTGTTATTGTTTGTCTAAATAAAGTTGATCTGATGGGTGATAAGTTTAGAGATCAAGAATCACGTAAAGAATGGCTTCTTGATATTCGCGATAAACTTCCATGGCTTAATTATTGCGATATTATTCCAATCTCAGCAAAGCATAAAAGAGGTCTTAAGCGTCTTAAGAAGATTCTTACGAAAACGATTTTCATTAGAAGACAAAATATTGCAACAGGTGCGCTTAACCGTTTCGTATTTGAGCTTATTGAAAGACATCCTATTATCCTTAAAGGTTCTCGTGGTAAGAGATTCCGTGTTAAATACGCTTCTCAAATTAAAGCGAATCCACCAACGTTCTTATTTTACACAAATAAGTCACGTGGAATTCCTGAAAACTACCGACGCTACCTTAAAAACGGTTTAAGAGGGGCCTTCCCGCTTGATAATACGCCGATTCACCTGATCTTTAGAACAGGTACAGATCTTCAAAAGCGTATGAAAAAAGTTTCAAAATAAAATAGATATTAGCCAATGACCTCTTGAATATAAGCAAAGAGGTCAGAGGCTATACTTCCTCGTATTCCTCTTGTATTTTCTCTTAATAAGTCACTGGCCTTGCCATGTACCCAAGTACCAAGACAAGCTGCTTCAGTTAAGCTCAGGCCTTGTCCTAGGAAACTACCGATAATTCCTGCTAGAATATCTCCTGTCCCGGCCATTGCTAAGATGGAATTTCCTGTATCGTTTTCATAGATATCTTGATCATTTGCGATAAGAGAATGGTCTCCTTTTAAGACAACGCATTCACTTATTTGTAGAAGGTTTTTAGCTGCTTCTTTTCTATCTTTTCTAATTTCTTCACTCGTGCAATTTAGAAGACGTGCGGCTTCGCCAAAATGAGGGGTGATTATTGCATTTTGATATCTTTGCTTTTCACTTCTTTGACATAGGTTCCAAAGAGCGTCAGCATCTAAAACTTTTGGTGCCGTGAAATCTTCAATCAATGAACATATATGATTTGCCCATTCGTCTCTTCCAAGGCCAGGGCCAATAACGATAGCATCTGCTTTTTCTAAGATTGGTCTGGCCTGATTGATTCCAGAAGTTTGTGTGTCAAAACCTCGCACCATTAGCTCAGCTCTTGTTGAAACAATTGAAGAAACATTCTCTTGCCTTGTAAGGACAGTAACTAAGCCTGATCCTGAACGTAGAGCTGCTTCGGCACAGAGTTTGACTGCTCCTGCATAACCGACATTCCCACCGATAATTACAACGTGACCAAAACTGTACTTATTTGATTCTTTTGTGAAAGGTGGAAGCTTTTGTAAAAGTTCTCTTGAATCAATTTTTTTCATAATATGATCTTAGTATTTAATGAAAAAAAAAGCTCCCTTGTGGGAGCTTAAGATTATGCTTTAACTGAATATTTACCACCATTAGAGAAAAAGAGTCCGATGTATATAATTGCATACATTATGGCCTTTTCTTTTCCAGAGAATGGATCGCTTGCGTGAACGACAAAAGCCGCTACAAGCATAGTAATTGCTGAAATTGCAGCAAACCATCTCGTTTTAAATCCGATGATAATAAAAATCTGGCAAAACACTTCTGCAAATACTGTTGCAGAAAGTGCAAAAGGTGAACCAAGTCCAATTGGATCTGGGAATTTTGTCATTAGAGTACTAAAGCCTGCAAGTTTTCCCCAACCATGCCCAAGTAGCATCGCTAGTCCAACTGTGATTCTAAGCCATAACCAACCTAAATCTGAGTTTAAACGATTCATAAATACATCCTTTTATTTTATGCAAATTAAGTTTGCGCTTTGCAATCATCATCGAGCTATAGCTCTCTGTGATTATTGTTTCTTCTTTATTGCTCTACCAATTCCAAACATAATTAACTGTTAGAGAGTAAGCAAATCCTGATAAATCAGGCACACCAGGCCCTCCATCCTTAGATGCGTATTTTATCGTACGCACATCTTGTAGAGCTACAGTGTGAAGAAGTGCTTCAATATTCACATATGATTCTTTTATTTTTATTGGAAATTCAAGTCCGCCACCTAGTGCAACACCTGCGCCTCCAAAGCTGTCTTCTTTTTTTTCACCTACAGTTTCAATCTTTTCTTGTTCATACCAATATTCAAATCTCGCCGTTATATAAGGATTTGAGTAAGTTATGGCCGTACCAAGGTTTGAAGTGTCGATATAGTAACGGTATCCAAAGTACATGCGAAGCATTGAAATATCGATTGATGCTGCACTACTGATTCCTTGAGTCGGCTTTGTTAAACTTATATTGTGCTTAGAATATGCAAAACCAATATTCCATGCCGATTGAAAGTCTGAGAAGTATTGAACTGTTAGGTTGAAAGTAGGAGGTAGATCCTCATACATCTTTCCACGATTGCCATCCCAAGTTGTGTAACCAATACCCATTGAGAATGAAAAGAAGCGTCCGTATTTGTAGTAACGTTCATCTTCATAGATTTGTTGTTCTTGTAGGTCTTCATTAAAATCTGAGAAAATATCGCCACCGATATTTAAGTCATCATCTGCACCGATCATCCCATCTTGTGCCTTTGTAAATTGTGGAGACACAATTGCAAATATGAAGACAAGAATGAAGGCCATGTATTTAGATATATGCATTCAATAATTCCAATTTAAAGATAAAAGTGAATACCTGCATTTAAGAAGTTTTCACCCATTGTCGTAACTTCAAAGTCATCCAGATTTTTGAAGCGTACGCCAAATTCAACGCTAAAGCCTAGGCTGTCAATTCCTTGTAGAGAAAACTCTGCTCCAAGTCCTACATCGCCTTGAAATCCTGATTCGCTATCTTGGCCAGGTACTTTTTGGTTGATCAATGTCGCGGCGCCAACCGTATAAAATGTGAGATACGGTTCATCAAAGATATTACGGTAAAGTCGAATTCCTCCGTGCCATCCACCGTCGTCAGCAGTGTTTACTCCAAAAATTGCTGCATATGAGAATGTCGAGCTTCTTTGGACCTTAATTGACAGAGAAGGGATAGAGTCAGAGATAGTATTTGAAAAACCAACTCCTAATCTTCCTACTCTTTCAATGGCAAAAGAGTTAAGTGAAATAAATAAGGTAATTATTAAAAATGAAATCCTTTTCATGGTGCGTAATAATCCTTTATGAAATTAATTAATTTAATTCTAACAATACTCATGTATTTTTGACAACTTTCAATGTTATTTATTAAAATGATAAAAATTTTTAACTAGAGGGTAATGGATGACAACACAAGTAGCGCCAAATGAAGGCCTAAATTCTGAATTAAATTCAACTGAGCTTGGTGCTTTTATCGCTAAGAATAAGGCATTGGTTATTGGATTAATCTTACTTATTATCGGTGCGACTGCAGGTTACGGTATTTTTTCATATGTTAAAAACCAACAAAATGAGAAAGCTGCCCAAACTCTTTATAGCTTTGAAACTGGAAGTTTAGAGAAGTTTAAAAAAGGTGAGATCGACTCTGCCGCAATGGTTTCTGAGCTAAAAACTATTCTTGGTGAGTTTGGTGATAGCTCTGCTGCTATTTCAACAACTTTATTGGCCGTAGATCACTTAACGAATAAAGGTCAAAATCAAGAAGCTTTTGAAATTATTAGTCTAATAAGCGCATCTAATTCATTACAATCATATTTTATCAATGTTCGAAAGGCAGTGATACAGCAAGATTTAAAAGACTACGATGGAGCAATTGCGACACTTAAAGAACTTAAAAGTAATGATCGTGCACTATCAATGGGTCGAATTGAGCTTGAACTTGGGCGTAGCTACCTTGCAAAAGGTGACACTGCTTCGGCCAAAGGACACTTTGAAAGAGTCCTTACTCTAACAACTGAAAATGTATATAAGTCGTTAGCTAAATATCACTTAAATACAATCAAATAAGCGGAATTTATGAAGTTATATCGTAATATTTTAGTGGTCATAGCAATGGCCACTTTGCTTGCCTCTTGTTCAAGCATAAAAAAAGTAACAAGTAAGTTAGAAGGCAAGAAGCTTGAGGTGGACCCTCTAACTCTTACTTGGACTAAGAATCTAGAGCCAAGTTACGAGTCTGGAAATCTTCCGATTTCATTATCTTCACCACTAATTGCTGATGGAATTCTCTATGCTGCTGATGGCCGTGGTAATTTTAATGCTTATAATGTTGAAAATGGCCGCCTAATTTGGACGCACAAGATTAAAGGGCAAATGACAAGTGCTCCAATTATTTTTGAAAATCTATTGATCTTTGGTGATGATACTGGACGTGTTTATGCAAGAGACCTCAATAAGGGCGAGCTCGCTTATGAGTTTGACCTAGATGGTGGAATCGATTCAACTCCTGTTACAGCAAATGGCCGATTATTCATTCATACTCGAAATCATAAATTATTTAGTATTGATGTTTATACTGGTCGCGTTATTTGGTCGTACAAGAGATCTGTTCCATACTATTCAACAGTGCAACGCGCTTCAACACCATTAATACTTGATGGACGCTTATACGCAGGCTTTGCTGATGGATACTTTGTCTGCTTCTCTCTTGAAGAAGGTCAAGTACTTTGGGAAAGAAGGCTAAGCCCTGGGCAGAAATTTGTTGATGTTGATATGCGACCTGTCATTTTTAATGAAAAGATCCTTGTTGGCTCAGTTGATGATCGTACCGAAGTGATCGTGCCGAAGTCTGGTGTTCTTTTTAAAAAATTGAACTTCCGTACAAACCGCGCTGGCCTAGAAATTGGTAACGGCCAAAATATGGTCTTTGGTAGCGTTAATGGTGAACTCATTTATATTGATAAACAATTTCAAGAATATAAGAGAGTGAAGCTTTCAGATGAAGCAGTGTCGTCTCTCGCTCCTTGGAAGGGTGGTGTTGTTGTCACAACAGTTGGTAAAACTGCTTTTTTCATCGACTCTAATGGAATGATCAAACAAGAGTTTGACTTAGGTTCTGCCTACTCGGCCGTATTTGGTCACATGAGCTATGACGATGAGTTTTTAGCTTTTATTTCATCACGTTATCGTCTTTATACTTTCAGATAAAACCTAAAATTCCCTTGTGTGTGTCTTTTCGACAATGATATTATGACGTTGAAATTACACACACGGGATTGTTATTTTAGGGGAGAGTATGGATTTAACATTCAAAGCAAATGGTATTTTAAGTCGTGGAAAAGGTTTAACTTTTGATGACGTTTTATTAATTCCTAGGTATTCAGAGATTTCTTCTCGCAGACACACGAATTTAAAAACAAAAATTACTAAGAACCATTCAATTGATATTCCAATTATTGCTGCAAATATGGATACAGTTACTGGACCAGAGATGGCAATGGAGATGGGACGTCTAGGTGGCGTTGGTATTCTTCATCGTTTCATGTCTCCAGAGCAACAAGTTGAAGATGTAAAAGCAATTCAAAAATATTTCAAAGAACATTCTATCTCTCTTCCAATCGCAGCTTCTGTTGGTGTTAAGGATGAGGGAAAAAAGAGAGCAGACCTACTTGCTGAATTAGGAGTAGAAATTCTAACTGTTGATATCGCTCATGGTGATTCAATTATGATGATGGAAGTTCTCGAGTATATTAAGAAAAATTATCCATCAATTGATGTTATTGCAGGTAATGTTGCAACACCAGATGGTGTAAAGCGTATGATTGATAAAGGTGCTGATGCTGTTAAAGTTGGTATCGGTCCTGGAAGTATGTGTACAACACGTATCATTACAGGTCATGGCGTTCCACAATTAACAGCTGTTGCAATGTGTGTTGCAGAGGCACAGAGAGCAGGGATCCCTGTTATCGCAGATGGTGGACTTAAGAACTCTGGAGACATGGTAAAAGCATTATGTGCTGGAGCTAATTCATGTATGGCCGGATCACTTCTCTCAGGAGCATTAGAAACTCCAGGAGAAGTTAAAGGTGGAATGAAAGAATATCGTGGAATGGCTTCAAAGGCCGCTCAAGTTTCTTGGCGTGGGGAGCTTCCTAAAGGTATGGCCGCAGAAGGTGTTGATACAATGATTCCTTGTAAAGGGCCAGTTGAGAATATTATCAATGAACTTACAGGTGGTATTCGCTCAGGGATGACTTATCTTGGTGTTGATCAACTTGATCAAATGAGTGAAGCCGGATTATTTATGGAAATGTCATCTTCTGGTATGGCAGAGAGTAAACCACACGGAAAACAATAAAAGGCCGCTCTATGCAAACTGATATCCTAGATGACTTATTAAGTTATCCTAAGATCGTAAAACGCATCAGTGATAGTAAAGATCCTGAAGCGACTAGGAAGAAAGTAATTGCAAACTTTAAAGAAATGCGTGCAATTAACTCACCTTCATATATGAAGTCGATGGAAAAGTTCTTTGATGCTACTTTACCAAGACTTTATGATGGTATCAGTTACAAAGAAAATGACACTGATCTTCGAGCTTTGCTTGAAAAAGACAGTGTCGTTCTCGTTCCAAATCATCAATCACATGCCGATTATATTGCTATTAATTACAAATTCTTTAAAGAATACAAACGCATGCTCTATGTTGCAGGTGGTGATAACTTAAATATATTCCCAATTGGTAAAATATTTAGAAAATCTGGATGTTTCTTTATCAGAAGAAGCTTTCAAAACGACATTCTCTATAAATTTACAATGGAGGCCTACCTCTTTGCTTTATTAAAAAGGAAAGAGCCCATTGAATTCTTCTTTGAAGGTGGGCGTACTCGCTCTGGAAAACTTAGGCCACCAAAATACGGCCTATACCAAATGCTACTAGAGGCACATTCACATCTTCCAAATGCAAAAGAGAGAGGATTAGCATTTGTTCCTGTAAGTATTGCTCATGAGTATGTTCCAGAGCAAAAAGCACTGGCAAAAGAGATGATGGGTGGAAAGAAAAAGAAAGAGTCGACAGGACAACTCTTTGGCCTTCTAAAACTTATGGCCTATCAATTTGGTAAAATACATATCAATCTTGGTAAGCCTCAATATGCATATAAATTAGATGATCCAGATGAGAATAAGAAGCATGTAAGAGACCTTGCATTTAAATGTTTTAGAAGTGTTGGTGATCAAATGGTTATAACGCCGACTAACTTACTTGTTCTAATTCTTCTTGATGAGCCAACAGGTGCTCTTAAGTGGACAGATATCATATTAAAAGCTCAGGCAATTTTAGAATATTGTAAGTCATATGATATTCCTTTTACTGATGGTTTAAAAGACTCTCTATTAGAAGACTCTATTGGCCGTGCAATGGACATCCTTATTGGTAATAATAAAGTTGATGTTATTGGGCAAAAAGAAGTTGGATCTTCTCTATTTTATTCAATTAAGAAGGACTCAAGAGGAGAGCTTCTCTTTTTCAAAAATACAATAGTTCATCACTTCATTATACCTTGGACCATATCACTTGCTTGGTTTAATGTTTTTAGTGGTGAGATTGAAAATGCCGATTGTTTAAAACAATTCTTCATTAAGCAAAGAAGCTTATTGAAGATGGAGTTTTATTTACCAACTGTAAAACAATACTATTCAAAGACTCTTAAGATACTAAGTAATGTTGTGGGAAGAGATATTGCTAATTTAAACGAGGCCATTGAGTTCACTAATAAAGATCTCTATGAAGTCGCTTCCAAATTAAGTATCTTTGCTCGCTCTCTTACTTATATAAACGAAGCATACTTTGTATCGGCCTTGACGTTAGAAAGTTTTCAAAAGAATAATGTCTCTTTTAAGACGGCCGATTATATGAAGCGATTTGCGGATGTTTATAATGCAGAAATTCAAACTCAAAGAGTCATCCGTTTTCCAGAAAGCCAAAATGTTGAATTAATGAAAACTGCTTTGCAGTATTTTGAACAAGTCGGTGTTTTAGGCTACGAAGACAATTCTTACTACGTAGCAGATAGAGATAAACTCGCTGATTTTATCGAGTCTACTGAGAAGATTCTATTAGACCAACTCAAACTTAATTTTAAAGTGGTATAACTAAAAGGTTGCCTTTGAAGACTGAATTACTATCAAGAGAAAGTGCGATAAAGAAAGTTTTACTAATAACTTTCTTCCTAAATATTGCAGTCGCTCTAATTAAGCTCTTTGCTGGTATTCAATTTGATTTTCTCTCTCTTAGATCTTCTGGGATTGAATCACTTTTTGATGGCTCTTCAAATATCTTAGGTTTAATCACCATAGCAATCGCTGCAAAGCCAAGTGATCGTAGACATAACTACGGCCATTATAAATTTGAAAACCTTGGAGCACTAATTATTGCTCTAATGTTATTTGGTTCTTCAATTAAATTAGGTATTGATTATCACGACTTTGTTTTTTCAGGGGAGCAGACCAGAGGTTTATTCGGGGCCATCCCAATATTATCAATACTCATCTCAATTGCAGTAAGTGCATTTGTATCAAGTTATGAAGGTCGAAAAGGGCGAGAGTTAAATTCTAAGATTTTAATTGCAGATAGCGGGCACACGTTCGGTGATATGGTCATTAGTATTGGTGTTCTTATCTCAATCGTTTGTGCTAAGTTTGAAATCTTTATTGTCGACTATATTGTTGGTGGACTTATTATCTTCTACCTCTTTTATCTAGCGATTCAAATTACATTAGATAACTTAAATGATCTCCTCGATGTATCACCAGTTATTAAGGATCGTTATCTAAAAGCATTAGAGGATATGCAATATGTCCGTGATATACATGAGTTTAGAGCGCGTGGAAATACGACCTGGATGCAAATAGACTTTCATCTTCTACTTGATCCTAAGCTCTCATTAACTAAGGCCCATGAAATTTCACATGAGGTTGAAGATCGCTTAAGATCACTACTTAAGGATTATTGTCGCGATATTGATATTTTAATCCATATTGAACCAGATGATGAGACTCACGAGGACTAAATGGATTTAGGTAAAGATAAAAATATTAGAAAAATTGGAAATATTCGATTGGTTCACGGGGCCACTCATAAAGAATTAGGCAGCATTTTCTCTGAGGCGGCCCATTTAATGTCTGAAATAGTCCATGGCAATCTCATTCATTTCAAATACGATGAACTCTATCTTCTCGTTAGTAGGGATGAAAAGCAGGACTTAGAGTATATTGTAGGGATTCCTATTATAGGTAATATACAGAATAAGAATCTTATAACTAAGGATCTAAACTCTGGAGATATTGAAAGTGTAGAGATTGGCCTAGAAAAGTTAAGAGAATATAAGAAGATTTCTGAGTTATTTAATGATTTAGGTATAGATGAGGACTATTTTTTACGAATATCTTCACATGAAGGGGATTATCAGGTTTTTTATGAGAAATATCTCCTTCATTAATGTATACTCGAGGAATATTTTTTGTTATGTTTGCAATCACAATTGTAAACTATTAGAATTGTATATGATCAATTCTTGATATTTATTTATTATGAGACCAACCGCTAATAATTGGTCTTATTTCCGGAGGTGTTTTATTAGCAACAATTTTAAAGGTGGAAGGGGTAGAAGAAAAGAGAGAGGCCCTAGAACGAATGACCAAATCAGAATTCCAGAATGTCGTCTAATGAGTGATGAAGAACAGTATGGAGTCGTTTCTATTGATAAGGCACGTGAAATTGCTGAAGAACTTGGCGTAGATCTCATCGAGATCGCACCAACAGCTAAGCCACCTGTTGTAAAGCTAATGGACTACGGTAAGTTTAAGTACGAACAACAGAAAAAAGCTGCTGAAGCAAAGAAGAAGCAAGCTAAGGTTCAACTTAAAGAAATTCAGCTGCGTCCAAATATTGAAGCACATGATCTTGAAACTAAGCTTAAGAAGGCCTACAAATTCCTTGAAAATGGCGACAAAGTAAAATTTGTTATGCAATTTCGTGGACGTGAAATGGCCTATAAAGATATGGGGAAAGAGAAGTTTGAGTCGATTCTTGCAGGAGTTTGCGAAGAAGCCTCAGCTGCTATTGAGTCTCCAATTAAGATGATGGGGAATCGTATTATTACAATCGTTGCCCCTGTTAAAAAGAAATAACTCTTTTTCATATGTAAGTGCCTGATTTTACGTCAGGCACTTCTTCTCATATACTTCCTAAGTGCCTGATATTTTTTTACTAAAAGATGATTATCCTTTGCATTAAGTGTGCAAACCTGCTACAAATATGCACTTATAGTTTTGTTATATTTTGTTGAATTCTCGATCTGTGTTTTAACACAGAAAAATTTAAGGAGTATTTAATGCCAAAAATGAAAACAAGAAGAGCTGCTGCTAAAAGATTTAAGCCAGTAGGTAACGGTAAGTTCAAAAGAAAAAGAGCAAACCTAAGACACATTCTTGAAAAGAAACCAACTGATGCGAAGAAAAGAGCTGGTAAAACAGATTACGTTCACGCTTCAGATACTGGTCGTGTAAAAAGAATGTTACCTTACGCTGCAAAAAACTAAGCGCAAGCAATTCAAAAATTAAGTTGGTCGAAACTATAAATCGACAAAACAATTTGTTTTTTTAACCTGATTTTTGGGAAGTACAAGAGTTGACGATTAATGAGTTAACCCCCAAACGTCAAAAAAATGGAGTAAATTATGTCTAGAGTTAGAAGAGGTTTTAAAGCAAGAGCGAGAAGAAACAAGGTTCTTAAATTAGCGAAAGGTTTTCACTTTTCAAGAAGAACTAAGTACTATCACGCTTCTGAAACAGTAAAAAGAGCATTACACTACAGATATATCGGTAGAAGGCTTCTTAAAAGAGATATGAGAAAGCTTTGGATCGTTAGAATCTCTGCAGCTGCTAAGCTTCTTGGTACTTCTTATTCAAAGTTCATGGGACAGCTTAAGAAGAACAATGTTGAAATCAACAGAAAGATGCTTGCGGAAATCGCTGCTAGAGACTTTGAAGGATTTAAAGCAATCTACGAATCAACAAAGTAATTCATTAAACTATTGATTTAATAAAATAAAAAACAAAACTATATAACAGGGCCTCTTTATGAGGCCTTTGTTATTTATCCCTCTATAAATTTCACTTTTACTTTTCTTTCTTGCTTGTGATCTCGAAACTCACAAAGATAAATTCCCGACCATCTGCCAATATCAAATTCTCCATCTTCAATAATTAGGGTCAGTCCTGTTTGCATAAGAATAGACTTCATGTGTGAAGGTGAGTCATCTGGGCCTTCTGCCGTATGTGTGATGAAGTTTAAGTCTCTTGGAACAAGATGTTTTAAGAAGTTTTCCATATCTTCTTTTGCACTTGGATCAAATGCTTCGTTAACACATAGTGCCGCGCTAGTATGTAGAATTTGTAAAACAAGGATTCCATCACGCTCTTGTGGGTTAAGTTCTTTTGCGCAGTGACGAATTTCTTTTGTAATATTATAAAAGCCTTCCCCTGATGTGTTTACTATCTGCGTTTTTATAGGCATCATTAAACTCCAAACATTTAATATTATTAATAATAAAAGAATTATATATGACTTTATTCTCCACGCTATTAAAGCAGCTCAGTATAAAAGACTTTTTCGATATGGGAATTGTCGCTTTTATGATCTATCAAGTATTAAAGATTGTAAAAGGTACCAGAGCAATTCAAGTATTATTGGGGATGGTTTTTTTGGCCATTCTCTACTTCTTAGGAATTAACTATAATCTCTACACAGTTAATTGGATTCTAGAACACTTTTTTGATTATATCTTCATCATTTTCATCGTTATCTTTCAAGATCAATTAAGAGCAGCACTTGCGACTGTTGGTACTGGACGTAAAATGTTTAACTTCTTCGATCGTTCTCCTGTTAATTACGACCTTGAAGAAGTTATAAAAAGTGTCACGGCATTATCAAAAGAGAGAACTGGTGCACTAATTGTTGTTGAAAGAAAAAATGGACTACAAAATTATATCGACACTGGAACTGTCTTAGATGCTCAGGTTCACTCTGATTTAATTTATTCAATTTTCCAAACGATTTCTCCACTTCATGATGGAGCAATCATTTTACGTGCTGGAAAGATTCTGGCCGCTGGATGTTTTCTTCCTCTATCTAAGAATATTGAAATTGACCGCCACTTTGGTACACGCCACAGGGCCGCTCTTGGTATCTCAGAAGTTTCAGATGCTATTGTAATTATCGTTAGTGAAGAGACTGGAAAAATCAAACTTTGCTATAATGGAGAGTTCTTATATTGTCATAACGAAAACGAATTACGTGTACTTCTTAAGAAAGCTTGGTCAGGTAAAAGGCTTGATTCACAAACTCATCTTACAGGACAGGGAGTTTAGAGATGTTACGTAAAATTGAAAATAGTCGACTATTTGAGTTCTTACAAAATCAATTTCTTATCCTAACAAGTTTAGCGCTGGCCGTTTTTCTATGGTTCTACGTTGTAAACTCAGAGCCAATTGAAACTGAGAGGATCTATAATCTAAGTGTGCTTCCTGCAACAAGTGTTGATGTTACATCTGTTTCTGCAAAAGAGATTCACGTCAAACTAAAAGGTGCGAGGGCCTTTTTAAAGGACTTTCATGGTGATGATCATTTAAAGTTTCAAATTGATTTGAAGAAATTAAAGGTAAAGCGCAATACTAAAAGAATAAAGTATACGATTAAGGATAGTGATCTGGTTGTCCCTTTTGGTGTTGAAGTCGTAGAAATTTCTCCAAAATATGTAACCATAAACCTTGATAAACTCATTTATAAGAATGTCCCAGTAAAATTAAATTATACAAATAATCTCCCGAAGGACTTGAAGCTTATTTCGGCCGATGTTCAGCCTTCTAAAGTTAGAATTGAAGGAGCAAGAGATATTATGCGAGGAGTAGGGCTTGTTAAAACTCGTATGATTGATCTATCTGAGTACACTGGACAAGGTGAGGCCCAAGTTGAACTTGAAGAGCTGCCAGACTTCTTAAGATACGGGGAAAAGAATATCGTAAAGTTTAAATATGATATTAGGCCGCAAAAGGCCAATTTAACATTAAAGAATATTCCTATTCTTTTTGTCGCACCTAATATTAAATTTCGCTCTCGAGTGAGAAAAGTTTCCCTAGATGTATTAAAGACAGGAAATGATAAAATTAAAGAAAGTGATATAAAGATTTATGCAGATATTCCTGCAGATATGGGTAAAAGTGCAAATATTCGTTTAAGGGCAGAGCTCCCTGATGATGTGCACTTATTAAAAATACACCCAGAAGTAATAAAAGTGAGTCGTTAAAATGAGTGAAAGAAAATTATTTGGAACAGATGGAATTAGAGGAAAAGCTAATATTTACCCAATGGTTCCTGAGATCGCAACGGCACTAGGCCGTGCAGTAACATTTTATTTTCAAAAGAAAAATGAAAATAAGAAAGCACCTCTAATTATTATCGGAAAAGATACCCGTTTAAGCTGCTATATGATTGAACAAGCTTTCTCTGCTGGAGTACTTTCTCAAGGTGGACGAGTTATTTTTACGGGACCTCTTCCAACTCCTGGCGTGGCTTTTGTTACGACTTCCATGAGAGCAGATGCTGGAATTATGATCTCGGCATCACATAATGACTTTGATGATAATGGAATTAAAATATTTGATGCTCATGGTTTTAAGCTTCCTGATGAAGTTGAGCTTGAGCTTGAAGAACTAGTATTAAATCCTAAGCTTATCCCGCCAAAGGTTGGTGGTGAAATTGGCCGTGCTAAGAGGTTAGAAGGTGTTGAAGGACGATACGTTGTTCACGTGAAATCAGCAATTGCTGAAGAATGTGACCTTACTGGAATGAGAGTCGTTGTAGATAGTGCCAATGGTGCTAGTTATAAAGTCGCTCCTCTTGTTATGAGTGAGCTTGGAGCAGAAGTTTTTTCAATTGGAGTAAATCCAAACGGTGAAAATATTAATTTAAATTGTGGAAGTCTTCATCCTTCAGAGGCTGCAAATGAAGTTGTAAAGCTTCGTGCTGACATTGGCTTTTGTCTTGATGGTGATGCTGATCGTATTCAGGTGATTGATAAGAACGGTGGACTAATTGATGGTGACCGACTAATTGGAATTTTTGCTAAGTTACTTCTAGATCAAGGTAAACTTAAAAAGGGAGACACTGTTGTTGGTACAATAATGTCGAACTTAGGACTTGAGAATTATCTAAAGAAACTTGGCCTTAACTTTCATCGCACTAAAGTTGGTGATCGCTATATCATGGAATATATGAAGAGCGAAAATGCCCTTTTAGGTGGTGAGCCTTCTGGTCACATCATCTTCCTAGAGCATGCAACGACAGGGGATGGAACACTTGCTGCACTTAAGGCCATTGAAGCAACTTTTTACTTTAAGAAATCAATCAATGAACTCTCTGAAGAAATTGAATTATATCCTCAAATCCTTAAGAATGTTTCAGTTTCTCAAAAGAAAAGCATTGAAGAGATGCCTGGCTTTGAAAAAGAATTAAGAGCTTGTGAGGAAGAGCTTGGAAATGAAGGGCGTGTTATTTTCCGTTATTCAGGAACAGAGCCTCTTGCTCGAGTTATGGTTGAAGGAAAGAGCAGTGCTCTAATTGAAGCGGTATGTGATCGTCTGGTTGCCGCTCTTAAAAAGGAAATAGCGTAATGAGTACAAAGAATATAGCTAGATTAGGTGTTAATATTGATCATGTTGCAACGTTAAGACAACAACGCGATGAAGGTTATCCAAGCGTTGCCGATGCAGCTGCTCATGTATTAAAGGCCGGTGCAGATCAAATTACAATCCACCTAAGAGAAGATCGAAGACATATTCAAGATACTGACTTAACAAGTGTTATGGCCGTAACAAAACGCTATGAAAAACCACTTAATCTAGAAATAGGATGTGCCAAAGAGATTGTTGAGATAGCAGCAGACTTTAGGCCAGAATGGATTTGTCTTGTTCCTGAAAAGAGAGAAGAGAAGACAACTGAAGGTGGTCTTGACCTATTGAGTGATAACTTTTCTAAGGTACAAGATTCAATGAATTATCTTCGCGAAAAGACACCAAATACGAAAATTTCACTCTTTGTAGAAGCTGATACTAAAGTAATGCAAAGATGTATTGACTTGAAAGCTGATGCTGTAGAAATTCACACAGGTGCTTATGCAATCGACTTTTTAAAAGAAGGTGACTTAAATCCTCATTTAGAAAAATATGTTCAATGCTTCAATTATCTTAAAGATAGTGGGGTTTCCTTCCATGCTGGTCATGGCCTTACGATGGAGAGTGTAAAACCTCTTTTAGAGCAGGGTTTATTTGTAGAATATAATATTGGTCACTGGATTGTATCTCAGGCCGTCTTTAGCGGAATAGCTAATGTAACTTCTGATATGCTTAATTTGTTTAGAAACCATCCAATTAAGTAAGGAATGCTTTTCCTTTCGTTGCTTTAAAAATTTTAATCGTTGAAAATATTCTTAAATGAATTTTAAGGAGAAACCGTTGTTTGACTACAAAGACGTTAGACATTGGAAGAAAGTTTACCAAAGCGATATTTCAAATATTATTGTCGAATTAAAAGAATCATTAAAAGAGCCAGCAATCGTTGTTTTAAATGGGCCAGTTGGTGCAGGTAAGACAACTTTTACAAATATTTTTCTTGGTGAAGATAATTCTGGATCTCCAACATATTCTCTAATCAATGATTGCGGAGAAGTTGTCCATGCTGACTTCTATCGTCTTGAAACAGCAGAAGAGATCATGCATTTAGAACTTCCTATGTACTTAGAAGAAAAGAAGTACTTTCTAGTAGAATGGGGAAAAGACTATATTCGTGATATTTATCGTGAACTCTCAGATGATTTCCATTATTTTCAATTAGACATTGAAAGCAATGAAGTTAAAGATGGACACGATGAAGCCTCAAGAAACTACTTTCTGAAAAAAATTATTTTTTAACATCTTCTAACAAGTGGGCAGAAATAACCGAGTAAGTCTGTTTTTAAATAGATTTACTTGCTTCTTTTTCACCTTCAAGTGTCTGAATTTATTAGCTTTCTATAGATATATTAAATGAAAAATATTTTTTCATAATAATTGATTAAATCGAGTTGACTTTAAGTCTGATGGGCTGACATAATATTTAGGAAGAAAGATTTTATAGATAAGGTCTTTCAAGGAAAGGATAGCATGGAAAGCGACTCCTGATTAGCACACACTTGCTTAAAGTATAAAAAACTAATTTTTTATTTAACATTTGGATTTATGGAGGAAGACCAATGAGACTCACTTCGAAAGGACGCTACGCAGTTAGAGCAATGCTTGATCTAACTACAAACAGCAACGGTAACCCTGTTAGACTACAGGAAATTTCAGAAAGACAAAACATTTCACTACACTATCTTGAGCAGCTTTTTAGAAAGCTAAGAAATGGTCAAGCAGTTAAGTCTGTAAGAGGACCAGGTGGTGGTTATGTTCTTGCTCGTTCGATGGAAGAAATTACAATTAAAGATGTTCTTGAATGTGTTGGTGAAAACATCAACCCTGCTAAGGATATTCTTGGAACAGAAGCTGAACAAGCAAATACAGTAGAGTTCCACTTATCAAAGAATTATTTCCAAAACCTTGGTTTCATTATGAGCGAATACCTATCGACAACTTCTTTAGGTGACCTTATTAGAAAATCAGGTGAGGTTGAGTCTGAAGTAAGAGGTAACGAAGAGCGCACTAATGAGCAACCTTCACAAACAGTTGAAGCTCAAACTCAAAGCACATCAACAGAAAGTGCATTTAGCGAGTACGCTTCAGGAATCAGATCAGGCTTAGGTGAAATTAATCAATAATTGTCTTTATCTAGATTATAATGCTACGGCCCCCTTAGTGAAACCAGTTGAAGATTGGCTCGCTAAGGGGGCCGCATGCTTTGGTAATCCGGCCTCTACCCATCAATTAGGTAGAAAGTCGAAATCTCTTATCAATGCAACAATAGATACAATTCAATCCACTTTTAATGCTAAGGAATACGATGTCTTCTTTCACTCAGGTGCAACAGAGGCCATTAATAGTGTTGTAAAAGGCTTTAGCTTCAATTCATTAAAAGCAAAGAGGCCATTTCATGTTCTATGCTTTGACAGTGATCATTCTAGTATGGTCAATCAAAGAGAGCACGTAGAGATATTAGGTGGTACGTTTCAAGTTCTAAATACTAAGGATGGTGACTTCAATAAAGAAGAAGTTATTAAGGCCTTAAAAGGACTTGAGGGTGATAAGCTTATTAATTTCACTTACGTAAATAATGAAAGCGGTGTTGTTTGGGATTTAAATGAAGTGTTGGAGATAAAGAATGAGACAGGTGCAACTGTCCATATTGATTGTGTTCAACTTGTTTCTAAGGTTAAAGATTGGCAAAAGCTTCCTTTAGGTCTTGATTACTATACATTTTCTGGCCACAAATTTGGTGCCATGAAAAGTGTTGGCTTTACCCTTATCTCGACAAAGTCTAATTGGACTCCACTTATACGTGGAGGCGGTCAACAAAAGGCCATGCGTTCGGGAACGGAGAATGCATTTGGTACAAATACTATTAAGCTAGCTCTTGAATACAATCTTGAAAAATTTGATTACGATAAAGTAAATAATGCCAAAGTCGAAATTGAAAAATGGTTATTAGAAAACTTTAATAATGAGATTACGGTAATAGGTGCTAATGCTAAAGGCCGTAATGCCACGACAATCTTCTTTAGTATAGGTGATCGAGATATTAATACTCTTATGATGGCACTTGATATGGCCGGTATCTGCGGATCAAGTGGCTCAGCATGCGCATCTGGTATCATAAAGCCTTCTCGAGTGGCAAAGGCCTATGGATTAGATGATATTTCTTCGACTAATGTTCTACGATTATCTCTTTCTCCGTTCACAGAAAACTCTAGTGAGATCATTCAAAAGCTAGAACCCGTTCTATCTAAATTCCTAAAATAATCTCCGCATGATGCAATGCAATGTGCGCTTTGGCATCAAGGAACTATTTTGAAATGAGTTCATTTTGACCTCAGGACGCATTATGCACCTCGATTAACTATTTGAATTTACTTGAGTGAATCGGTTCAAAAGTTGGCACGTGCATTGCTTTAATTAAAGTATCAATGGTTGGATGGCCTTGGTTCTTTAAAAAGAGTCCCACTTAACACTTCTACCGACCATGCTGAAAAACAAGAATTTGTTTTTTTCTCTTGCTCTAAAATCCTACCTTTTCTTTTAAAGTACAAGCCAAGGCCCCATTTTTATTTTGCACCAGAATCAATAAGAATATTTATACACTCTTCATTTCCATTTCTCTTGGCATAATCAAGTGCACTTTTATTGTGAGTATCTTTCATATTTAAATCGGCCCCCGCTTCAATTAGGGCCATAAGAATTTTAGGGTTACAATTTAAACTCTTATCCATTGCCATGGTAAACTTTCGATTATTAAAGATTATATTTGGATTTGCCCCTGCTTTTAATGCATGAATAACTTCTTCGTCATCCTCCATCGCTAGGCTTGCAATTAAGGCCTCATCAAAGTTTTTATAATTGCTATGATTTCTTATATTAGTGCGCTCTAATTCTTTTCTACTCTCTCTTGAGATTTCAATAGGAACAGGAGACTCGAACGTTGTATTAGCGGCCTTTGTTCCGTTACGAGAAATATAAGTAGCAAGACCTATAAAAAATATGACAAGTGGAATGGTAAGTTTATTCAAGTAGCACTGCCTCTGATAATTTTAGTGGGAAGAATTGTTTTGGCCTTTTGTAGATAAGAGGTTTTGCTCCTCCAAATTCTTCAATTAAATATTCTGTCATAAGATCTTGAACAATTTTTGCATTATATTGTTCGCTTCCATTGGCCTTATATACATGATGAAAGAAGCCAAAGAATATATCTCCTGATTTCGTCTTTAGCTTACCTGCTAGAGACTTTGTATTCATTAGAGTTCCTGTCTTGGCCATTATTGATCCTAGGTTTCGACGTGCATTTAAGCGATTTGCCAATGTTCCTATATCAACTCCAGCAACTGGTAATATATCGCTAAGTCCTTTACCATAGTCTGCTAATTCTAACTCTAATTGTTCATATGCTTTAACTATAATTGCACAAGTTGCGTAATTATCAACACGCTCATCATTGATCTTTGAGTCTAGGCCTGAGCCTGTGTAGAGTAGTGCATGGGGCTCTTGATCTTTAAATCCAATTCGTTTTTGGTAGTAGTCGTTTCCAAATGATTCTTCAGCTAAATTTTCTAGAAACCAGTCTCCATATGATCTTGCGCCAAAGCTTCGATAAGTTATATCTGCAAGCCAATTATGCGACACTGAGTTTTGATACTTAAGATAAGTCAGCAGTTTTGGAGCAGTCAGTGTGAAATTGTAATTATAATCAATCAAAGGAATTCTTGTGCTGTAGAAAACTCTTTTAGTACTCATTTTGTAATCAGAATATCTTGAAGAGATTCCAAGCTCGTTAAGTATTTCAACCGGAGTATTTTTTAGAAATCTTCTTAGTCTCGATTGAATGTCCTTATTAGTATCTAAATTGAAATATTCTTTAAGTTGCTCAATATTATATTCTTTTGAATACCATGCTTCGCTCATACTCATGCGTGAGTATAGGGCAATTGCAAATATTGGAGTGTAGTTATCAAAACTTAAATTATCTAGTTCTGTTATTCCCAAAGCATTTAATCTGCCTATGAGATAGAAGATTTTATCTTCGTTAAACATGCCATCATCAGATCCAATAAGATGTATATTTCTTCCATCGGAAATGACTTCTGTTTGATGCTCATAGTTTGGGCCTTGTGTTTTTAAGGCCATAAGACTTGTTAGAGGTTTTGAAGTGGATGCTAGCCTCGCTTTTAGATGGGCCGTTTTTCCGTATATTTCTCCATTGTAGAGATAGCAAAATCCATGCTCCTTGCTATCAAGGCCAAATTCTTTAGAGAGCTCTAACCATTTATTGGCAATCCCATTGTGGATATTAGCATTTATACTAATGGCAAAAAGGAAAATGGATATAAGTTTGAACGAATTCATGAAGGGGGATTCTAGGTAATTTGGTCTCTTCGGTCAAGAGCTGATGTCTTTATGCGTTATTAAGATTTTCTTAAAGTTGTGCTTTTAGAATTGGTAGAATTGATGCCAATCCATTTGTTATCATTTCAACAGACATGGCCAGGAGAAAGAGCCCCATGACACGTGTTGTTACATTAACACCAAGTTGGCCAACTTTTTCACTAATTGTATTCGCATTGATCAGAGCAATGTAGATACATAGAACGGCAAGAAGTAGGATCGGAATACTTAAGGCCCAGTCAATTGGAGACGTCAGTTTTTGCGCGTAGATGATAGTCGTTGATATGGCCCCTGGTCCAGCAAGAAGTGGAATGGCCAAAGGTACTATTCCAATTTCACGAATTGAATCGTCGTCCATTTCATCTTGCGTAAGTTTAGATTCAACGTCTTTTGCATTGATCATGGAAGTTGCCATGGAGAAAATAAGTATACCTCCTCCTACAGTAAAGGCCCCTATTGATATGCCAAAGAAGCTTAGGATTTTCTTTCCAATGAATAGAGAGATCACAAGAGTAACAAAGACGGCAATGGAACAAACTCGCACCATACTCTTTCTTTGAGTCTTTGAAAGATTCTTTGTTAGTCCCATAAACATTGGGAGTGCTCCAATTGGATTAACAACAGAGAGGAGGGCAACAAAGAATGAGATCATGTGAGCAGTTTTCATATCTAGATTATGACTGCTTTCAATAAATATTCAAGTTAGATTTTTTACGTATGTTATAATTTTATAAACTAATTTTGGGGGAGACGTGATTCTAGACTTTTTAACATTCAGAGGACATGGAGCGCGAAAAGAGTTTCTGATATTTGGGCTTATCTTTCCAGTAGTGATGACTCCAATTGTAATCTTCGGGCCTATTGCTGCTTTTCCTGGTGATAAAGGAGGGCTTTCTATGTCACCGTCTGGAGAGGTCTTGTTTGCTATTTTAATATGCTTTACTTTCTATATTCTAATCAGTTCATTTGTTAGAAGAACTAGAGATATATTCGGTAGATTCATGCCAGAGTATATATTGCTTGCTCATGGAACAATGATGATACCAATTATAGGACAACTTTTCTTGGCCGCATTTCTTGTTCTTTGTCCTGGTTTTATTTCAAGTGAATATACAAGAGTTGCTAAAAATAAGTATGTATTAAAATTCTTCTCCAATCGACTCGTTTCGATTTTAGTTTCTTTTTTTGTTTTTCCTATCGCACCGGTTTTATTTTTTGTCGCTCAGTACTATTACAATTTAAGTAATCTGTAAAAAATAGGTACGTCGATACTTTTCGACATTTCATAATGTTATGTGTTTAAATTTTGTTTTTTTATCATCTGGAAAGCTATTTCTATGTAACAAGAAGCATATTAGTAGGGTCCCTAATACAAAAGTCTAAAAAGAATAACTTTTATTAATATTAGATGCTTTAAAACTAAGCTCAATTGTTACTGTCTTGTGTATGTGATTGAAGTGTCGAAAAGTATCGATGTACCAGTTTGCTAATTTTAGCTGCGCTAAAATATCGCTTAAATTACGTGAGCTTTCCCATTGCTCCAGAGGCAACAAAGCCGGGCTTGAACCCGGCTTGTTGAATTAAGTATATTAGCTAAAGAATGGGGAGCTGTCGACGCGTCCAATAGTCTGCCTTTGGGCAGACAATGCCGCGTCTACTCATCAATTTTATCCCAATCTAGATCATTTGAAATCGTTACACCGGAAATTGTTTTTTGAACATCCTTTTTAATAAAAGGGAAGTTGATTGCAGTCGGGTTAAAAGGCTCTAGAACTCCTTCTTCTAACACTTCATCAAAAGCGATAAAGATTGATTTTGGAGAAGCTTCAACTAAGTGTGAAAAGTAGAAGTCTTCAGGAAGCTCTGGAATATCAATTTTGATATCCTCTTCTTCACGCCCTTCTAAGATTGCTTCATTCATTGCCGCTTCTGCTTGTAGTGCCATGATTTGTTTAACTGGAGACTCTTCAGTCGTGTCACGAACAATAATTGATCCTTTGATATTTGCAGGATTTAGATTCTTCGTTAGGTTCCAGCTAGCAATATTGAAGAAGTCTAAATAGAAAGTAGACTTTCCATATTTGATCTTTCTTGGAATCTGTAATTGCTGTAAGAATTTACGCGTTGATTCATCTTTTGACTTACGAGCAAGCTTTTGCGCCAACTTCGCATCCTGAACTCGAATGATGTAAGCTCCGGCCTCTTTTGTCGATCTAAATAGCATATATTGGAACGCCACACTAAAGAGGGTATATAATTTATGTTGGGCCAAGTGTACTAATTGTGCATCGCTTTCAACTAGTGTTTTTACTGATTCGTACAGATCTTGTTTGCTTAACTGTGAAGACATACGTTTATTCCTTAATTTTAGTGTGAAAATTTTTTTAAGAACTACGTCATTTTTTGTCAACCGCTTTTATCAAAAATAAATACTTAAATATTCTTTGTTTTGGCCGTAAAAAAGCCTTATAACTCGTTGACTTGAATGGCTTTTTTCTCTAATATGCAACACTGATTATTTTGTATTTAAGGTATCTGTAAATTTGGACATCCATATTTATTTGGACTCTTTTAAAATATTAACAACCTCAAAACGGAGTTAAGAATGGTTAACAACAAATTGATGGCGAAAACGAGAAACATTGGTATCTCGGCTCACATCGACTCTGGTAAGACAACTCTTACAGAGCGTATCCTTTTCTATTGTGACATGATCCACAAAATCGAAGATGTTCGTGGTGGTGGTGCTGGTGCAACTATGGACCACATGGAACTTGAGAAGGAAAAAGGTATTACAATTACATCTGCTGCAACGACAGTTCACTGGAAAGGTATCGAAGGTAAAGGTACGACATTTGCTGATGGTATCGATAAAGATACTCGTGTAAATATCATTGATACTCCGGGTCACGTTGACTTCACAGTTGAGGTTGAAAGATCACTACGTGTTCTTGATGGTGCTATCCTTGTTCTTTGTTCTGTTTCTGGTGTTCAGTCACAGTCAATTACAGTTGATAGACAGATGAAAAGATATAACGTTCCTAGAATGGCTTTCTTAAACAAGATGGACCGTATGGGAGCGAATGCATTCAATGGTAGAGATGCTCTTAAAGAAAAACTAAACCACAATGCTGTACTTATGCAATGTCCAATCGGTGCAGAAGACGAATTCGTTGGTGCTGTAGACCTAATTACAAGAAAAGCATGGTACTACGACGGTGATAACGGTGAAAAAGTTAGAATCGAAGACTGTCCAGCTGATCTAGTGGATAAAGTAGAAGAGCTTAGATCTGAAATGGTTGACGCTGTTGCTGAATTTGATGATGACGTAATGGAAGCATACCTAGAAGGTAATGAGCCAACTGAAGAACAACTTCACCTATGTATCAAAAAAGGTGTTCAATCTCTTCAACTTACTCCAGTTTACATGGGGTCAGCTTTCAAGAACAAAGGTGTACAAGCACTTCTTGAAGCAGTTGCTAGATACCTTCCTTCACCACTTACTTGTGCTCTTCCAACAGCTGTTGATTCAGAAACTGAAGAAACTGTTACGATCACTCCAGATCCAGAACAAGATCTACTTGCGATGGCATTCAAGATCACTGATGAGCAATTCGGTCAGCTGACTTATACAAGAATCTATAGAGGTACACTAAATAAAGGTGATACTGTTTACAATACAAGAACAGGTAAGAAAGTTCGTATCGGACGTATGGTTCGTATGAACTCTAACGATAGAGAGAATATCGATTCAGCTCACGCTGGTGACATCATCGCTATCGTTGGTATCGACTGTGCATCAGGGGATACTTTCGTTGGTAACGACGATAATATGAACCTATCACTAGAAGGTATTCACGTTCCAATCCCAGTTATCGAGCTATCGATTTCTTGTAAGGATAAGAACGAGCAAGCTAAAATGTCTAAAGGTCTTGCTAAATTCCTTAAAGAAGACCCGACTTTCCACGTATACACTGATGAAGAATCAGGTGAAACACGTATCGCTGGTATGGGTGAGCTACACCTTGAGATCTACGTAGAGAGACTTAAGCGTGAGTTCGGTGCTAACGTTGAAGTTGGTGCTCCACAGGTTAACTACCGTGAAACAATCAGAACTGAAGCAGCTTTTGATTACACTCACAAGAAGCAAACTGGTGGTTCTGGTCAATTCGGTCAAGTTGTTGGTCTACTTAAGCCACTTGCTGAAGAAGATAAGGATAAAGAAGATCAAGTATTTAAGTTCAATAACGAAATTAAAGGTGGATCAATTCCTAACGAATTTATTGGTGCCTGTGAAAAAGGTTTCCAAGACGTTATGGACAAAGGTCCTCTTGCTGCATTCCCAGTTATTAACTGTGAAATCTTCCTAAGAGACGGTAAGTCACACGACGTTGACTCTTCTGATATGGCCTTCCGTATTGCTTCTAGACAAGCGATGAGACAAGCTATCAACAAAGCACAACCAGTTCTTCTAGAGCCAGTTATGAAAGTTGAAGTTACAACTCCAGATGAATTCCAAGGTTCTGTAATTGGTGACCTTTCTTCAAGAAGAGGGATGATCCAAGGTTCAGAAACTGATCCAGGTGGAGAAGTTATCATCAATGCTGAGGTACCACTTTCAGAAATGTTTGGTTACTCAAATGACCTAAGATCTATGTCTCAAGGTAAAGCATCATACACAATGGAATTTTCTCGTTACCTAGATTGTCCATCTAACATCCAAGAGGAAGTTATGAAGGCACGTAAAGAGAAACTTGCTAATGAGGATTAAAAATTAATATGCCCAAAGGCATATTGAATTTTTAATCTGCTCCCAGAGCTTGAAATTCAGATTTTCAATAAAGACGGCCGGTTTATACCGGCCGTTCTTTTTTCAGGAGCAATGGGAAGCATCCGCAAAATTGGCCGCCCAAAGGCGGGCTATTGTTTGCGGTGCTAGGCCCCTAGTCTTTAGCTAGTAGGTTTGTCGAGAGGTGTGCGTTTATGCACACCGGTTCGTCTCAAGGCCAATGGGAAGGCCATCGAATAATAGTAGCGACACTTTAGCTCTGCTAAAGTTAGCAAGTAAATCTATCTAAAATAACCGAATCACGCGATGTTTTCAGGAGCAATGGGAGAGTTATTGTAATTAATAACAATTTCTTTAATGACTTGAAATTGTTTTAACAAAATAGTATTAATTTTATCTCCCAATCCATCCCCAAAAAAATAAGTAACAAAACTCAGATGATGAGTTCATTAATAAGGGGGATCTATGAAAAAAATTATTTTATTCTTACTACTATTTATTCAATCAGTTCTAGCTTCAAGTGACATTCAATCCATGACTTATCACTATGAGACAATTCACACACAAGAAGAGGCAAATCTTTGTTATAGAAGAGGAGAGATTCTTGATAATAAATTAGAAGCAATGAATATTGATGGATTATTTGCTCACACTTCAGTTAATCGAAATTCGACAATGGCCGGAGGAAATCTGCACTTTTATACGACATGTGTAACTGTCATTTATTTAAATAGTTACTCATATATACTTGTGAACAAAGAATTTAAAAAGAAGCTTAAAGGTAAGTATTCGCAGGTTCGTAATGAATGTATAAGAATTCGAAATGAGTTTGCTCAATCAATAGATAATATTATTGAAGTAAAATATAAGCTCAGCGGTGGTGGCCTTTTTGGATTATCTAAAAAGTATAAATGTAAAATAGATGCTCTTTACGTTGAGTAGGTAATTGCTAGGTGGCCGAATTTGTATTCTGCCACCACAAGGTCCTTCGTTTGCCTAATTATTGAACAGTGCCCATTGTGTAGACTACCTATCTAGTTATAAATCCGTTAAATTTCTGGCACTCGGATTGCACCTATATAAGTGTGAAGAAACTTATCGCTACACTCATTCTTGCAAGCCTAAATGCTAGCGCCTTAGATATGACCTACATATTTGGTGGCATCACACCTCATATCCAGCGTCCAACAGGTGCTAATGCTAGGCCTCTGTGTAATGAGTTATCTCAAGGCAGCGGCGTTATTTATAATGAGCTCCATTCACTACGAATCAATTATGACTATGACTGGTCCACTGGACTACTTGTAGGTGAGAATTCGTATTGTGAGCCTATTTGGGGAGTGACACAAAGTTATAATCTCTATCGCAATCGTTATCTTGAATTTAATGCTACTGTCGGTTTCTATCACTTTGATGAAGATGGTTTTGATTTTAGTGAAGGTGCCTATTTTTCAAGAATTGGCTCGTTCTACTTTGTTCCTATCGCAGGAGTAGAGGCCAATATAAGTCTTTACAAGTCGAGGGACTTTCAAATATCCTTCATGAATCTCATTACACCTGTAATTACCAATCACGCAATCGGTGTAACTTTCAATTATTAGATATTTACATTATGGAGACAGAGATTTTGTTTACAAAACTCGTGTTTTGGTATAAGCTTCAACTTATACTTAAGATAAGGTTAAATTATGCTTGAAACTAGTCAATTACAAACTTTAGTGGCCGTAGCTCGTGCTGAAAGCTTTTCTCGCGCAGCAGAGGACTTGAATGTAACGCAATCAGCAATTTCTCAATCTGTTAAGAATTTAGAGAATAAAATTGGTGTGAAGGCCTTTAAAAGAACAGGAAAGAAAGTCGTTCTTACTCAAGAAGGGGAGAGACTCTATGAGCTTGCTCAAAACTTTCTGGGTGAAATGGATGAGGCCTTAACTGAAATTAAAGATAATAAAGACGAAATGAAAGGACGTATTCGCATTGGTACCTTAACAGGTGTTGGTAAGTCTTGGCTTGCGCAAGAATTACTGAACTTTGCACTTAAAGAAGATGGACTTTCAATTCATATTTCTCTTGGATTCCAAGAAGACTTAATTAGAAGTTTTGAAGAAAATAAGATCGACTTCCTAGTACTTCCTGAAGGGGCCGTACCGAAGTCTGGTGAAAAACTTCTTCTAAGTGAAGAGGCAGTAACTCTAGTTTTTCCAAAGGGAAATCCTTTTAATATTACAAAGAACACGTCACTAGAAGAGCTTACTAGAATGCCTACTGTATTATTTGAACAAGGTGATAAGCTCTATCAAAATTGGTGTCTTGCTAAGTATGGAAAAAAGCCTAAGAAAGTAAATACTCGTTTTTCTGTTAACTCACATGGAAATATGCTCCAGGCCGTAAAAAATGGACTAGGAGTTGCTGTGGTTCCAAATCACGTTCTAAAGCGTTGGCATTATAAAGATGATATCGAAACATTGGGAAAGGCCTTTGAAGTGTCCCATGACCGTTTCTATATTGTATATCACAAGGATGCTACTGACCTTGTTAGAATCAGAAAGACAATAGAGATGCTAACAAAAGAACAGAATCCATTTCTTTAATCATGAAAGAATTTGATGTTAATAATATTCCAGCATCAATAAGAGAGTTCATTAAAGAGAATTATCGCAAAGGTTTTCGCTTCTGCTTAGTAGGTGGTTTTGTTAGAGACTGGGCCATTGGTAAGGAGAGTCTCGATTTTGATTTTGAAATAAGACATATTAATAATATGCACGGTGAGGAGTGGATTGATTTCTTGAAATCCAGCTTTCCTTCGGCCGAGTATATCGGCATGGGTGTCATTAGAATAAAACTTCCTGAATATGAAATTGAATTGTCTTCACCTCGAACTGAAGAGTTTGATGGTGGACTATCTCATAAGAATTTTACACCTCACTTTGATTCAACACTAAGTTATCTTGAATCTTTTAAAAGACGTGACCTTCGTATCAATGCTATTGGACTAGAGTTTAATTTAGAAGAGGAATTAAGCGCAACGATTGTGGATCCGTATAATGGCCTTGATGAAATTTCAAATAAGGTATGTTCACATATAAATGATGATTTCTTTAAAGATCCAGTAAGGCTTCTTCGTGCAATTCGTTTCAGTGTAAACACTGGTTTTAAATTACAGTTAAGTGATTCATATAAACGCTTTAATCTATCAAAACTTACGCAATATTATTTTGAGTATGAGATAAGAAAGTGTAAGTCATCAGCGACTTTTGTCGATAATCTCGTCAAAGTTGTTTCTACTTACAATATCGCTCTTGTTAGTGAGCTTGTGCCAATTAAAGACTTTAAAAATCAATCGTTGCTATCAGAGACAAAATCTTATGAAGAGGTTCTGCTTTTTGACTTAGGCTTAGTAGAAGAAGGGCCATTTAAGTTTCTTTCTATGAAAAGATCTCGTTATGCAAATCTCTGCCGCTTAAAGAAGGCCATCTTAGAAAAGGATGCTCTAGAATTCTTAGAGGCCCTTTCTAAAATTAAAGTGGATGATCGCTTTAAGTATTATGACTTAAAAGTTGAACTAGATAAGAGCTTAGATTCTGCTAGGTCAAAAGATGAACGAATTAGTACATTTAAGAGCTATTCGTCTAAGGTTTCGGCACTTTTTGCCTAAATAAGATACCACTAGATTTTCAATCTTAATATATGAGATAATAGAAGAAGGAAAATACTTCGGTGGGGGTAATATGGTTGACATTCATTCAATTATTGCAACTCATAAGAATCGAGATGTAAATGAGACGAAGCTTGATGCGAATTCGTTTCCTGTTCCTACGTTTTCTGATATTCCAGAAGTTTTCTTTGACGATATTCTTGTAAATTACCGTTTATCACGAGTTGAGATTGTGATCCTCATGTATTTATACCGCAAGGTTTGGTCAAAGACTAATCCATATCGTCTTCATGGTATCTCACAACTTATGTCTATGTCTGAAGTTGTTGAAAAGCTAAATATTTCACTTGATGAAATTCACCAGTCAATATTGAAGCTGGAAAATTTTGGCTTTATTTCAACAATTCGTGTTGGCCAATACTTTGTTCGTAGGTTCTTTACTAAGGAATTTGACGAGTATTATGGTCAGGATTATGACGACTTTGAAGTGTAGGTAATTTAACTTTCAACAATTTCAAATATTTAACATAGATAAATGAATTTATGCTAAAATAGACTAAATAAGTCTTTGTTGGAGTTATAAATGTCTAAAAAAATCGCTTACTTTGGCCATGATTTAGGTTACTGGGATGACCTAAAGAAGCGATTTATCAATACTTACCACAAAGAGCAATTTGATTTTATCGATCTAAAAGTCGATGAAACTACAGTCAATCACTCAATTTATGAACTTTTCAAATTTGCTCCAAATGTCGTCTATATTGATATCAAAGAAAATGACAAGGCAAGTATAGATCTTGCTAGGCTCTTAAAAAAAATCAATTTCTTTTCAATGGTTCCAGTTGTTGCTCTCGTAACTAATGTTAAAGAAGTTATGAATCTCATATCAGATCATCTTGATTTTGTTTTTGTTAAAGGTGTTGAAACTCACGATATTGTGTATCACCCTTTTATGTTTAAATTTCCAGAAATAGCAGAGTCTGAAGAGTTTGCCATGGGTGCCTTGGAAAAGCCTGCTCCAATTAAATTGAAAGAAATTGCTCGAGTTGGTTATTATGGCCTTAGTTCAATGCACGTTGAAACGGCAAATAAGATTGAATCCGGAAAGCTCATCGAAGTGGAACATCATCTACCTTCAGATCATATGGCAACGAAGTATTTTTCTGTTTTAAAATCTGGTAGTGAAGATATCTACTATGGTTCTAGATACTGGCTTGATCTAGAGTATTTATATGTCGATCCAGCAAAGAAAGAAGATGGAAGCTTCAGCTTAAATGTCGAAGATCTTAGTGAAGATGAACTCAATAAGAAATTAAAACTTGGTAAGAGCCTAAAGAAATGGGTAAATGAAAATGCCTCTTATGGATCAAGAAAAAGAACCAAGCTTCTTATGGTTGATCCTGATATGAGTTATTTTGAAGACAATAAGAAGCATCCAGATACTTATGATTTTGTATTTAGAATAAATGAAAAGTTTGATTCTGAATTTAAAAATATAACGCGTATAATGCCTGATATTATCGTTTACTCTTTTCCAACTTTTAATGAAGATACATTTGTCGATACAGAAGATGAAGACGATAAAAAGAAAAATAGCAACCCTCTTAGTTTAGACGAGCCTGGTAAGACTGTTGATGTCGAAGGGCTTTCAGAGTCCGCTAAAAAGCTTGAAGCTTTCCAGAGAAGGCAAGATGCTATCTTTTCAGAATTAATTACAAGGCTAAAAAGTTTTGGTGCTGATGCTCCTTATTTAATTATTCTAAATTGTACAAAATATACATCTAAATCATTTCAAGATAAGTACTCATATCAATATGCTCTAGTAAACCCGAATAAAATTGGTATGAACGTCTTGGCGCAAATGATTCATCAATTAGAAGAGAAAAGACTTCAAAAAGAAGAGCAAGATATTAATGCTAAAATTGCGGCATTAAGAAAGAAAGATCCTATGAAGTATGCAAAAGTTAATAAGACATACTTTGATCCACCAAAATACTTTGTTAGTAAAAAAGATGAAATGAGCCATGCGCTTATTATTCGTGATGCGAGCCTGGTAGAGATATCAGAATCCACTTGTTTTTTTACTACTAAAGAAGAAATTGGATATGGAAATTATTATTTAACTCATCCTTTTAACTTCGCCGTTAAGATTGTCCCTCAAGAAGGAAAACTGTGCGTTAAAGAAGGTGATACCTATAAGTATCATGGGTTAATTCATGCAATTGGTGAAAAAGAAAAAATGCGTCTTCGTCAATTTGTAAATGATGTTTATACTCAACACAAAAAAGACGAAAGAGAAAAAGAAGCTCAAGAGCAACAAGAGGCAAATAAGCGATTTATTGAAGAAAAAGAGAAGGCCCGCTTAGAAGCTGAGGCGGCAGCATCTGCCGATAGCGAATCAGATGGGGAGAAATCATCTGCTCAAGAAACAAAAGAAAAAGAGCTAACAGAAGATGAAAAACTTATGCAAAGCCTTGAAGATACTGCCAGTAAAAAATAAAACCTTCCTTATTACTATACTAATTTAGAAACATTCTCTTCTTTTCTTACATCTTATGATTTATTTTCCGAGTGCCTTTAAAATAAAAGGATATTTTCATGGAGGAAGATAATGAGAAATCTAATATTAGCATTGATGCTATTTTTATCTAGTAATGTTCTAGCAGCAAATCTGCAAAAGTTTCATGACAGATTTTCATTTGAAAGAGATGACCAAGGTAAGATCGTTGCCGTAAGGGATCTTTCGATACGCAAAAAATTTCGTTTTCAAGACTATATTGATTACGTTAAGAACTCTATTCTTAACGAACAGGCCTTAATGGCACAATCTGGTCTTACTGGAAATTATGAAGCAGAAGTCGAAGGACTATTTGTAACAGGTAATGGTTTTCTAGGAAATGATTTTCAAACTCAAAAGAATGTAAAGAGAGTTGTACGCTCAATGAGAGCATTTGAAGGAATCAATTTTCAAGAAATTTTTGCAAACCCAAAATTTAAAGAATTAATGGAAGAGTTCCAAGCAAAGCTTAAGGATGCATTTTATTACATTGATCCAACAATTATTGCTAAGCCAGATAATTCTACATTCTTCTATCGTAAGAATGTAACTTATAAAGTTGTTTCATGGGCCTTAAATCAAGCGAGAAAGAGACTATCTAGTGTTCCTGCGCTTAATACTGCTTTTTATGTAATTACTGAAGCAGAAAAGCTTTTTCGTACAAGAAGACACTACCATCAAAACTTAATGCTTCATTACTTAGAATTTGCTGATGCAAGTGCACTAGGACTAACTAAGGAAGAAGTTGATCTGATTTATTCTTCAATTTATGAGTCTCGAATCGATTGGATCGCATTTTGGGAATCAAGTAGTGCTAAGCTTAACTGGCCAAGATATGGTACTTCAAACTTTTATTCACAGTTTAGAATGGCAACAAACCGTTTCAGACAATATAATTCAAAATACTCAGAAGTAGGTGAGAGATTGAATTACAGCTTCCAAGAAGTAACTCTTGATGGTGAGCGTGTAATTGTAAACCTATTCGATGGAAATCATACTTTTGATAGGTCTCCAGCTGTTGCCTACTCATATGATAGACCTGGACGTGTGAAAAGACTTAGAGCTGTTCTAACGCTTGCTGGCCTTGGACTTAGCTTTGTTCCATTACCGGCCATTATTAAAGATAATGTGGATGCATTTATTAAGTCTTACTATAAGACTCAACAAATCACTGAAGGTGCTTTAGTTGGTTACTTTGAAATGAATGATAATGCATTTATGAAAGAAGAATTAAAGTCTCAATACATCAATCCATTTTCATCTAGTTTATAAAAAATAAAGGCCCACTTTGTGGGCCTTTTCTTATGCTGATTTATTCGAGTGAATCTTTATATTAGTAAAAATTAAAATTAATGTCTGAATTGTAAAGAATGTTCCAAGGAAGTAGGCTCCTCCTTGAGAGAATCCATATGAATGAAGGCCTGTTGCTAGGATATAGTTAACTCCAAACCACGCCATCATAACACTCATAAACGCTCCTGCTACGAGAGTTCCAAAGCGATTATTATTAATCCAGTTTGTGTATTTTCCATGAAGTATTGCCATATAAATACACAGAACGATCAGTGACCATGTCTCCTTAGGGTCCCAGCCCCAAAAACGTCCCCAAGAATAATCGGCCCATACACCACCGAGAATAATTCCTGCTGCTAACATGATCACACCATACTTAAGTGTTGTGTAAATTAAGTCATTGTAATAAGTTTCATCTTTTGAAGAGAACTCACCAAAGGCCTTTCTAAATAGAATTGTATTGGCCAAAATCCAACTTAATGCTAGTGCCCCGTAAGACATAATAATAGTTGTAACGTGTGTACTTAACCAGAAATTGTCTCTTAGTACTGGTACAAGTGGACTAATCGATGGTGAAACCATATTCGTCGCAAATGTGATCATCATAAGCGTACATAGATTATAAGCAAGCCCCATATATAAATATGTTTTTTCTTTTTTAAGGTGCCCGATGATCATTGAAAGAAGTAGCCCACCATAGCCCGAGAAGATAACTGTTTCGTACATATTAGTAATCGGTGCACGTCCAGAAATATAAACTCTTAGGCTTAAGTAAATTGTTTGTATAATGATTGTTACTGTAGCAAGACTTAAGGCCACGCCAAACTTTTTAAATAAAACGAGTGCCGCAAGAGCAATAAGTGTTAAAGCAAATGCAATCTTTGTTAACTGCATTTTATCAAAAGTATACTCAACCATGTACTTGTCACCTTTTAGGTTCACATAGTCTTTCTTTGCTTGAGCAAATGCGTCTTTAAATGGCGTACTAGAAGTTTGTGCTATGGCATCAATCTTTTCTTTAGTTAGAAAGTCAGTAAGAGGTGTCCAATTTATTTCTGCACCTACTTTCACTGGGAGTTGCCAATTTGTTCCCCCGACAATGTCATTGTAGAGGCCAATTTTGTTTAATAACTTGTTTAGCTCTTTCTTATAACCTGACTCTACCTTTTCTTTTTGGTATGCCATTCTAATTGTCGTGCTATGAGTGATGAGTTCATCAAATCCCATCTCTCCATCGCTATCTAAAAGTTTTTTCGTGTCTTTATGCTCAATTTTTGTTTTAAGCTTAAATGGTACTTCAAGTCCAAATGCTTTCGCACTTAAATGACAGAAAGTTTCTACACTTGTGTATCCTTTAGCTTTCTTCTTGCCCGTTAAGTGATCAATAACTTCTTTAGCATGAACCGTTAAAGGCTTAACTCTTCCGTCCTGCCTAATTGGCATTTTTTCAAGTTCACTTTGGCAAAAATTAACATTTGCATAAACGTTTGTTAGTACAAAAAAGCTTAGTAGTAGTTTAAGCATTTAGGTCTCCTGTTTCTTCATCAAGTCCAAGTAGGTCCTTATTCTTCTTCTTTGGCCTATAATTTAGGTAATAATGCCAAGAGCAACCAAAAACAAGAAGAAGTGAACCAAGATACTTAATCCAACGTCCTTGGTCTAAGTTCACTGAAAGAGTTGAACTATATTGACCAGTTTGTGGATCTTGTGAATATGAAGCTTGGTAGAATGTGAATCCATCATATTTTAATGGATTATTCATATAGACATGATATGGGGTAGTATTTCCGTTTGTGAATAGGTTTACAAAACTCTCATAACTTGCAGGACGATTCGTCCCTGGGTCTTTATCCATTTTGAAACGAGTTAACGTAAACTCAAATGGAAGCATAAATGATCGCTTTGTTAAAAAGATATTTGTTTTAACACCATCAATTAGAACTGTTACGGGCTTATCATCAGTTAGCCAGTACTCTTTGTCTCTAACTTTTACTCTGGCCGCTCTAGTGGCACCTTTTACAAGAGAACCATTTTGCTGAATTGGTAATGTCGAGTGAGGTACCATTGTCGGTACAAGATTATCTTCATGGCGTATTAGTTTTAATGTGAAGCCCATCCAAGGTAGAGTCATCTCACCATTGTTATCGAATTCTTGGCTAACCCATTTTTCTTCGTACTTGTCCCAGAATGAAGCCTGGCGGCCAAATAGGAAGAGGTTCGGTTTTTCTTTAAATAAATTCATTGAAAAAACACGAATTGGTGCATCCATAATCGGTTGTTTCTTTTGAATATCAAATGCCCATGGGCTGATGTCAGGAAAGAAAGAGTAAACTTTGTCTCCATCTTTTATAGCAAAGAATCTCTTTGGCTCGTCAGTTTCTGTTAGAATGACTTTCAGTCCACGCTCTTCTGCTGTAAAACATGTTGAGTCTCTAGAGTCCCATAGTATAAGGCCGCTTTTTCCTGGCCTTTTTATACAAGGGGCCAAGGTTTTGGGAAGATATGTGATATTTAAAAGGCCCATTGATAGAGATGCTTCAAAGTCATATGCTTCTGGATGAAGACTTAGTGTGAAGTCTTGAGCAACGTTATCGTTTGAAATAATGTAACTTGAAGAATGAGTATTCTCACTATTTTCAGATTCATCAAGAGCTGGTAGCCACTCCATTTGTTTTTCAGCAAATGGCATATAACGTCCAATTTCAACGTCTTTATATTTGACATCAATATTCTTATCAAATGCTGTATATGGAAGAGGAAGAACGGCCCTTGTATTTTCATCAGGGCGAGTGATCTCGATTACATCTTCATTTAAAACAACTTGTCTTGAAGGAGTCATTGGACGAAGGTGAATCGTCCCATCAATACCAGCGATATAGGTAACGAATGAGCCTATTCCAATTACGATTAGACCTGTGTGAATTGTATAAAATCCATAGAGACGCTTTTTAGGAGGGAGTCTTACAAAGGCTGCAAATAGGATACTCAGACACATGAAGAATTGGATGGCCATAAACCACCAAGTCTTATAGATCAAGCGCCCTACAAAATCAGTTCCGTAATAGCTTTCAACAAATGTTCCCACAGTCATTGCTAATGAAAATAAAGCGATAATAATAACTGCAAACTTCATTGAGCCGATTGTGCGCTCAAGATACTTATAATTTATCTTATTCGTTAATTTTTCTGTAATCATTGATACTTGGCCTTTCCTTCTTTGCTACTTTGAATAGCATTTTCCCTGAAGTCAGGCCATTTATTTTGCTTAATTTACAAAGAACTTACAATTGAGAGATCCATTTTGTGAACTGGTATACGACATATACAATTGAGTAAAGTATCACTTGATGCGTAACGTAAATAAGGAATGAATGCTTTCCAAGAAATTGTATTTTTCTCAATGGATAAAGTTGAGGGTAGTTAATACGGTGTAGGCCGAGGTGAAAAAAAGTGATTCCAAGTAGTGAAACGGCCACCCATGGAAATATCGCAATATAATCTAGAGATGCATGATCCATTTGTGGAAAAGGAATTGCATACTTTGTTTGTTCAAGGACAAGGATTATGACGGCAAGAATTGCACTAAGCCATGGCCTATTGCGTAGTGGCGTGATCAAAATAGTCGCAAAGAATATGCAGTGGAGAGTTCCAAAGTATATCCAATTCTTAGGAAACATGAAGTAAGTTGAGATACTTATGATTAAGGCCGCAATTCCAATTTTTGCAAGGCGGATATTATAGGATCTCATGTGTATTTTTCCGGGGTGGGCCATACAGATGGAGACACCAACTGAAAACATAAATAAAGTAACAATAAGTCTTGGTAGGTAATACCAGAAACCAGGCCTAAAGAACTCGACATCAACATATCCAAATATATCCAGATCATAGGTAAAGTGGAAGATAATCATTAGAATCACGGCAATGCCGCGAATCAAATCAATTAAATGAAAGCGTTTAGAATTTTCACTCATGTGATTATGATAACATAAAAGATTACTGCGCTAGCTAGTGGTCAAAATGTAACATTATTGATAATTTGCAGATCTCATACTTTAACAAAAAGATAAAAATGAATATATCTAACCAGGCCCATTCTCTCTTAGAAAACTATTCCGGAAGTGAATTTGGGCAATACTTATCACCAACATTCTTTGACGAGCACTTTATGTCTACGGAAGAGAATGCTGAGGCAAAAAAAGCTTTAGTGGTAAGTGCTCTAAATATAATTAGTAAAATTGGACCTCGAGGACTGTTTATGGCGAGTTTTCGCGAGGCAGAAAGCTTCTTGCGTGATGATCCTACAAAAAGTGCCTGGGAAGGTGTTTTAGAGCTAAAAAAGTGGTTTGAAATGATTCTCTTGGATATCCAAAAGGACTATTTTGATTCTCAATTGATGAGCAATAAGGTTGAAATGAGGCAATGGGAAAGTCTTTCTCTGAGACAGAGAATTGATTCTGTTAGTAATTTTGTTGAAAATACTAATTCTTGTTTAGACCAGTTTGAAATTGGTGAAATTCAGTTGTTTAGCATAGAAGAGAATGAAGTTTGCCTTGATGATAGAATCATATTTAGTGGACTTCGTGGCCCGCAGGCCAATAAATTGAAAGAGGTATTATTTGATAGTATTGCTAGATATTTGAATTTCTCATATCAGAGTACAAAGATAAAATTGGTTGCGCAGTAATATATAAACAGTTAATATTAGATAGCTATAGGTAAATAAATATTAAAAATTTTTGAGTATATAAAAGAGGAAGTAGAATGAAGTTAACGGCCCTAGCACTTATCACACTTGGTATTTTTTCAATGAATAGTGTTCAAGCACAGAGCGCTGCTAATGGTAAGACATTATATAATCGTTGTGTTTCTTGTCACGGTGAAAATGGTGAAGGTAAGAAGTCAATGAAGGCTCCACGTATTGCTGGCCAATATGATTGGTATATTTACTCGTCACTTGTTCAATTTAAAACAGGTGAAAGAAAGAACCCAGATATGTTACCATTTATTAAGAATCTGAAAGACTCAGATTTCAAAGATCTTGCTGCGTATATCTCAACTCTTTAAGATCAATTTTTATATTTAAATTTTACTAGGAAGGAATCATGGTAAAGGCCATTAATGTCGGCGATCTCAAATTTGAATCAGTAACATCTCAGAAGAATGTAAAAGATGTGTATGACTACAATGTTGAAGCATTCTCTGATAGTCCAGATTTTAAGTGGACTCTTGATGATATTAAAAAAGAGATGAGTGATGGTTGGCAATTATTTTCAGTAAAGCTATCAGATGAAATCATTGCAGCTGCTTTCGTAAAGAAAGAAGATAGCAAATTGCTTTGTAAAAATACTTCAATCAAAATGCAACATAGTGGGAGTGGTTACTCTCACAGAATAATGGACTTCTTTGAAGAAGCCGCGAAAGAATTTAATGTCGATGAGATTGTTCATTATTGTTCAATTGATAACTTCAGACAATATTCTTTAAATGAAAGCCACGGCTACCATAAAACTCCTCGTAAGCTTGGCCTAAACGGTCATACGACTGAGTGGGTAAAGCAAGTTAGTAAGTAGTTGCTGGGTAGTGTCTTGTTGCTTGGGGCATTTCATATCGTGTTTTGCCCCAGCTCTTCTCAATTCGACCACTCTTATTATCAATTAGAGCTGTAAATGATTGCGGTAATCCATTAAATGTCTGATTAACGATATAAATCGACTTATTAGAGATTCTTAGCCTTTTTACAATTTCAAATTCACTATCTGCAAGGGCAGGGATATTGCTTTTAACCTTGTTGATAACTTCAATATCAGATTCAGTTAATTCTTTCTTTATTCGTCCAAATTGTGGTGTTTCCGTTTCTACTTTATGCGGATTCTTATTTAGTGATGTATCCAAAGATGCAATAGAGCGAGACTTTACTTTCTTATTATGGTGATGCTTATGTGTGTTTTTTGTTATAGCTTTATCTGCTTGAACTTTTGACTTTGTGACAATATTTGATTCTTCATTTTGATAAGAAGAGATAATGAATAACCCTGCAACAAAGAAACTTCCAATTACTAATGCTTTTTTCATGATTTCCCTTATGGCCTATTGTCCAATCTTAAAATTAATATTTAAAATATTAAAAGGTTTCTCACCTGCAAATTCAAAATCACTGAAGTCGTCATATGAAGATTGACTATCATGATAGCAATCATCACAATTTGAAAATGTCGTACGTAGGCGACATGTTACTTCTGTTCCAATTGGTATATTTTTGTTAATTTCAAAAAACATTAAATTTGAGTCAGTGAATATTGGCTGTCCTTGTTCATCTTGCATTGTTTCTTGCCAGTTTGAGTTAGGTAGCATGAATGGTATATTCTGTGTGTTAGCACTTGGTATGGCCTTTACGAAACAGTTATTTAAATCATCTTGTGTTCTTTCTTCTCCTTGTCCAAGACAATCTTGTTCAAGTAGTCCAATATCTGATTTCATCTTTTTTAAGAATTCATGTTGATTTAAAATCTTTGTGCTTGAGCCATCATTATATGTAAGCATGCAAACTGGCATGATACGTCCTGAATCATCATAGTTATCTTTTGTTAATTGGTCACATGTTGTTCCACCCTGAGCTAGGGAAGGAAAGTTGTCACTTAAATCTGTACATGGAAGGCCATCTTGCATATGTGCCCAGTCTGAAGCGAGCACTCTTGTTCCTGCCATAATCGAATTGGACTTATTAAAGACATTAGCAAAGATTCCAACGATTTCTCCAGGTGAAACCTGGCCGTTACCATTATTGTATCTTGCATCAGTTGTTGTGACTTCTTCGATCTTCATTTGGTTTCTAATTGTTTGATAGATCGTAGATCTTATATCGAAAACACTAATATCCGAATATGTCGATCTTGTGTCTTCTATTAAAAGATTTTTACTTATTAGTTCAGATTTTTTTCTATTAAGTTGATTAACAGTTACGTTACCAGATGTACCTGTAAAGTTATAATTAGTATTATATGTTCTAAATAGGAGTAGGCCATAAGAGTCGAGTAATTGCTCAAGATCATCTTTTGAGAATGAATTGAGAGGGCATAGGCTTGTGCTTTGTATAGTCATTTTTAAAACATTTCTAGCAAATGCCTGTGAGAAGTTTCTAAAATTAACAGGCTTTACTGATTTAAGCCATTCGTGTGCATAGTTAATATCCAGATTTATCTGGTCGACAAAACTGTCCTTTGCCTTTGCTGTTAAGTCACCAAGTTCTGCCAGTGTTTCGGCCAAAGTGTAGAATACTAATTTCTTAGCTTGTGTGTGAGTGCCAGTACATTTATTTTGAAATTCTTTTGTAAGAGCAACTAAGAAGTGACTGATTATTTGTCCATCTAAGTGGATATCATCAATTCTTTTTTCAGGTGAATATACATTATATCCTAGGTATTCTGGATATCTTAAGCGTGAATCACTATCACTTGATATTCCTGCAATGTGAAGACTATCATCTTCTGAAAGTGGGCGAGAGGCATTTTTAAATTTACCAAGTCCCCATTCTCCCATATGTTCACGACTATTAACGAAGTACGAGAAATAATCTGATAGACCTTCGTTGATTGATAAAGCATCATCGTGAGCAAAGTATCCTAGTTGACTTTCACCACTACATACTTCGTATTCATCATTTCCAAGGCAATTATTTACTGCGTAAGAGCGATTACGATGGTTCATTAGACGCTCAACAACAGTATGACCGAACTCATGGTAGATAACTGAAGGGTCTTGTGCCATTTTTAAATTTGTATAACCAGATAGATAACCTAGCCTTATTTTGAAATTACTTGGGCTAAAGCTTGCATTATCTTTAAGTGAAGAATCCGCTTCTACAATAAGTTTTGAACTTGAGTTTGTTAAGCTTTTCCAAAATGACTTATGCTGATCGGAATCACTTGGAATTGTACTTGAGAAGGGACGTGATCCAGTATTTGGATAAACGATATTATAGTAATTTTGCATGTCCGATAGGTATGTATCCATGATCTTTGACATGTGGTAGTAAGCATTAATTTGTAGAAATTCAGTTGATGTAACTGGAAATGCCCATTGACTTGTTTCATTGTAGAAAGGAGAAATTCCTGTATCTTCTGTAACCTCAAGGCAGTTTGCAACCATGGTACAATCTTTAATTAGATATTGATTATTTGTGATTGGTACTGGAGAGCGTGTGATAAGAGTTGATAGATCTGTATCTTCATCAGCACTATAATCACTTAAGATCAGTGGATTAGCAGCAAGTACTCGTCCATAACCTGCAGAGACTGTATCTTGTGTATTCTTTAGGGCCTTTCCCCCAGAACCTGTACGATTTTGAGCGGGATCTACTAAGCATGAAGTTGTAAGAAGCCCTAAGCACAAATAAAAGGTGAGTGCTTTTAATTCTCTTTGTTTTTTTCTAAGCTTACGTACCGCTATATTCAATTAGGCCTCCTATGCCTTAATTAATTTTCCTTATTGGATCATCCCATCCTCTGAAGCTATATCGCGATTGATCTTCTCCATAAGTCCTGGGATAAGTCCTTTTTGCCCGAGTTGTGATCCGTTGATGGCCGCACATGCTGTACCACTGTATTTTTCACCAATGCTTTTCCATGCATCTTGTAATCCTGGGTTCATAGTTCTCTTAAGTGTGATAGAAACATCATCAACACCAAGAGCCTCGGCTAGACCGTCCTTATAATTATCATCTTCTCTGTCAATACAGCGCTCATAAGCACTTTTTCCACCATCAGATTCATCACTTTCACCCTCACATTGGGCCTTAGAGTAAGCTGTTTTTGATTTCTTTATTGCACGACAAATGTCTTCACCTAGCTTATTGTTATTCTTTAAATTATAATTTGATTGTTCAAATCCTAAATACGTTTGAACTGAAGTTACTGTTGATGAGTTGAGCTTCTCATGAAGGGCATCATTCATATTGTCGTAAGTCTCTCCAGCTTCAATTTTTGCAAGAGCCTCGCTAATATAAGACTTTAAATCATCTTCACTGTTCTTTTCTTCATCAGTCATATTATCAAAAACAATATCTTTAAGTTTTTTTGCTAAGTTTCTTGTCCCATTCGCTCTAGCACATGCTTTTTTCAAATCATCTGTAGGGTTAGCACTTTCACCATCTTCTGATAGAAGGCCTTCACGTCCTGCTTCATCACAGAATCTATTATATTCATTGATTTGTTCAAAGATGAGAGTACTATTACCACCTGGGTTAAGTATGCTTGCTGGTCCTCGTTGAGGTTGTTGTGCTTGAAGAACTGAAGCAATTTCTACTGCATCAGAGTAGAGATCCTTTGCTGAGTGATCACCGCTACAACCTGGTCCATAGCCTTGCTCTTGTAGACCTCTCATCTTTTGACAAAATTCCATTTGTTTTTTTGAATTATCTGCAGCTTGTTTTCTAGCTTCTTCTAGTTGTGAGGCTATCTTGTTATTTCTTTCTTGAATTGCTCCATTACAGTCTGAAACAAAGTTTTGCCACTTTGTGATCTCATCATTTAAGCTTTGTCCAATTGTGCCTTTTTGTTCAGCAATATGATTCATTTGCTCTTTTTTCCAGTTTTCAAGACTTCCTTTCATTTTAGAAATATTTCCAACCATCTGATCCATTAATGCTTTCTTAAACTTTTCTGGATCTTTTTCAAGAAAGATACCAGCTATTTGTTGATCACTTTTTGGAACATCAATAGCAGTAAGTCCACCTTCAAATGTTAGACCGTTCATTGATGATAATCCAAAAGCTTTTGCTGCAGCTGGTGTTAGGTTAGGGAACATTCCCTTATACATTTTGTCTGCAACATTTGACATGTGTGACTGCATTTGAGTCACAAGGGCCTTGGCCCTTTCTTCTTGTTGCATCATTTGTGCATTATAAAGGTCAGCTTGTTGCTTTAGTTCTTGTGTCTTTTGTTGCACTAAGTTCTCTGTGAATGCACTACATTGTGCAAGGTTTTCAGAACAAGATGCTGCCTGAGTTACACAGAAGCTTGAGCTTGATGTATTATAAGTATCTTTAGAACTACAGCTACTTAGTTCAATAGAGCGTCCATTACAATTGTATAATGCTTCATCGATAAGAGCAGAAATACTTCCTTCTCCTCCTGAAGCGATACTTCTACTTGTATCTTCTTGTAGCTTCTTAGCTTCACTTACTAGTTCTTGAACTTCTGCACGATATGTTTCAAGTTTTGCAGCATCACCAGCTGGCTTTAGGTCACCATTATAGATTGCTGTACATTCATTCTTTAGATCATTGTAGTATTGACCAACTGATTTTGTTACATCACGACCGCTACTATTAGTAACAGTAATTCTGATATTTCCATCTTCGATTGAGTTAACTGTACGATCAAGTGCTGATAGAGAAGTTGGAGAGCTAAATGCATCAGAAGCAACTCTTTTAAAACGGCTTAAGGCATCACCACTATTTCCTAGCTTTACGTGGTCGAAGCTCTTTAGTGATTGTGCTAGAGGAGTTGAGTATGCAGCTCTATTTGAACCTGACATACACTCTAAGACAAACTTTTCTTGATATGAAGCAGTACTCTTTGCAGCAAGACGTTCTACTTTTGCACTAAAGCTTGGATCTAATGGATCCTTTGGTACGTCTGCATCACTTACACCAAGTTTACTCATAAGATTATTGATCTTAGCAGCTCTTGTTCCAAGGTCTGCTCTTAGGTTACCTTTTCCGATATCATTAAATAGTTTCCCAAATCTTAGGCCACTATAAGTACTATTTCTTGTAAGGGCACCTAGTCCGTCTTTTTTAAGAGCAGCAATAACTTTTTTCTTATCACTTGCTATTTTTGCATTTAATTCAGCAAGAGAGTGTCCTCTAAATCCTTTTGCTTCTCTTTCATCATTTGTCATTTTATCTTTTAGGCCAACAAGTCCACCACCTCTAGGGCTTTTGATGATCTTGTTAACATCATATGCATCGACGCAGTTTTCTGGTAGTAGTTTATTAAAGTCAGTATTTTTAAAGTCCTGACTTACTTTATTTCCGCCACCATTTAGTAATGCGTTTAATTCATCGACTTTGATTTTATTCTTCTTTTGAATTTCAATTGTTTGATTTAATTGAGCTTCAAATTGAGCAATCATCTCTTCATATTTAGATGTCATTGATTGGTAATTGTCTTCAATACTCTTTAGCCCCTCTGTAAGACATTGTTCCCCGATATAAGGAGGAACATTGCGAGGTTTTTTAAAGCTCATATATTCATTTAGAATCTTTTGTCCAAATTCAAGCGCTTGCTCTGGAATTTTCATTTGTCCACCAACACTACAGGCACCATTTGGAGCAAGGATTGGTTCAGGAGCAAGAGGGCAGTTAAAGGCAGGGTGAAAACGACGAGCAGACATCTTCTGTTGTGCATCTGCTTGTGCTTTATTGAATGAATGCAGGCCTTGGATTTCTTGTTGTGAAAGTTGTCCTTGGTTATACATCTGCTTAGACATATTACCGACAAGGTTTAGGGCACCCATAATTGTTTTAGCACCAGAGCCAGAAGTGTATTGAGACCATGTCTCTCCATCTTTTTTTACAAAAGCTTGAGCACTTAATGGTAGAGATGAATGAATAAGAGTTAGTGCAAGTACGCTAACCTTAACTTTTTTTAAAGAAGAATTTTCACCTTCTTTATTCAAGCTCTTTGTTTCTTTGGCCTTTGTTAATCTTTTCACTTTAGTTCCCCTGTCAATTCAATGCCTTATACTTATCGACAAATTATCTATTTTCTTTATTTTATTAAGGTTTTCAATTCTGACCTAGTAAGTTGGGTAATTTATTGTTTCGACAAGAAAATAAGTCCTTGAAATTATGAATTGGATCACGTCATTTCATAGTGTTAAAATATATCTAAATTTCAAAATTTCTAAAAATATAGTGCCAAATTTTGTGGCCGTTTGAAGAAATAACTATTATTTGGAAGCAAAATCTCTATGTTTTTTACACCGAAACGATATTTAAAGATTACGGCCACTATAATCGACTTATGCCTATGTTTGTTTTTAAGCTACGGATTATTGTCAAATGAATTCGTGTTGGCACTGGCCAACTCTGTTTTTCATATTTCAAAGGATTCTCTCTCGATCCAGCATCTCTTTGTTTTTGTCGTGACTTATTTCTTCTATTATTTCTATTGCGCACTGTTGTTCAGTTTAACTTTTGGGCAATTAATATGTGGTGTAAGAATTATGGCCCCTAGCTTCTTTTTGCGAAGATTGGCCGCCATTATGCGATTAATACTTTTACCAATTCGTGTTGTACTTGACCTATTTTCTAGAGAAATTGAGCATCCTTGGAGTTCTAAATTAACAGCATCTCGCTTAGTATATCGTTCAAAAGTAATCTCTTACTTCTTTGCTACGTTAATCTGTCTCATAGCAGTCGCCTTAACACCTTTTAGTCCTTTGATGTATAAGCAACAACTTCTAGGACAGCAACAAGTTGATTATGGCCTAAAGAGTTTTGTGGAAGGGGATATTAAGGACTTTGAATCTTTTCAAGAAATTGGTTCAAAAACTTTGGGATTTTCTAGTTTCACAAACTTGGCAGATGGGCGTTTTGAGCTTATTCCAAGTTATGAAATTAGAAAGGTTTCCTCAAAAACAATCTTTCGTCCTTTAGTCTCTCTATGGGATAAGAAACTTTCAATTAAGGGCAGTTTTAAAATAGCTTCACGTTTTGATCTCTATGAGCTTGTTAAAGTCGCAAAAAATAATCTTTGGTTTTTTAGCCTTTACTATCCCGAACTTGATAAATCGTTGGAGTTATCAATTAAAGATGACAAGGACTACTTCTATATTAATCAACGAGCATCACTAGAGCTGTTTCAATTAATATCAAATGCTTTTCTTGTTGATTATAAAAATATTCCTAAATTAATAATGAAAGGACATTTCCAATTCCTACCATACCTTCAAATGAAACTAGAGCTATCTAAGTTACTTGAATTAACACACGATAATTATGTGGACTTCATTAAAAGTGGAGACACTATATTTGTACGTAAAAAAGATTATTCTGGTGAGAATATTATATACCGTGAAACTTTTTTTAGTCTCTCTCAGTTGAGACCTATTGTTTATAAAAGTGTTTGGGACAGACATCTTGATAATGATAAGTCACAGGCCGCTTTATCTAACGCACTTTTTTTCAAAGCTAGATGGGGAAAGAAAGTTGAGGAGAGATATGATATTTGGATTAAGGAGAGCTTGTTTAATCCTTTATTTGCCTTTGATTTTTTAAATGAAGCTGATCAGAGTAAAGATTATCGACGAAACTTTGAAAGATATATTTTAGGAGTTTACGTTGAGTCTGCTTTATCTGCCCTAGAGTCTAATCAGCAAGATTATATCGATACTGTTCGTTCAGCTTTGCAGCGTTATTCTTTAGTTTTTAAAATGGCATTAGAAAGAAAAGACATATTTTATTCTAAAGCGACAATTAAGGGTTTCAATGACATTCTTCTTGGCCTAAAATTAAAAGATAGAAAGCCAATTTTAGAAGTTAAGGAAAAGTTGAAATGACATTATGGATGGCCATTGTTTATGGAATAATTCAAGGATTAACAGAGTTTCTACCTGTTTCAAGCTCTGGTCATTTGGCCTTACTTCCATTCATATATGAGTTTAAAGACCCAGGAATATTCTTTGATTTAGCTATGCATGTGGGAACAGCTTTGGCCGTAGGTATCTACTTCCATAAAGATGTCTTAAGAATTTCAAAGAATGCAATTTTCTTTATTCTACCTGGAAAAACATGTGATGATTTCACTAAGAACTTTATGATCGCAACTTTTTTTACAGGCTTTTTTGCATTAATCTTAAAACCAGTTGCTGAAGCTTATGGAAGAAATGAAGTCTTTATTGCATTCAACTTAGCATTCTTTGGTATCTTATTGTTCATATCAGATCGCATAAGTAAAACAAATAAGAATATGGAAGGGTTTCGTGCCTCATCGTCTATTGTAATTGGACTATCTCAAGTACTGGCGATTTTCCCAGGTGTATCACGTTCAGGTATTACAATTACTGCGGCAAGATTCTTAGGGCTTTCTAAAGCTGACGCTTCTTCATTTTCATTCTTATTATCTCTGCCTCTTATTTTTGCAGCCTTTATGCTCAAAAGTTATAACTTAATGTCTAAACCACAAGGTGTGCAATTTGAGCTCTTTAATTGTGCAATAGGCATGTTGGTTTCATTCTTTGTGGGCCTTGCTACTATTCACTATTTTATGAAACTTATAAAGAGAATCCAATTTGGTTACTTTTTAGTTTATCGCTTGATTTTAAGTGCGCTAGTTTTTTATCTTCTCAAGTGATTCTTCAATTGTTATTTTAGGTGAATAACCAAAATCAACTCTTGCATTATCATGCTTGAAATAATGAGAAGTTCCCATTTGTAGGGCCACAAAACGTGTCATTGGTGGTTGATCGTCATACTTTCCTAGAAGCTTATAAACTAATTCGAAAATAAGGCCAATAAAGTATACGATCTTAAGAGAAACTTTACTACTAATAGGCTTTTCACCTTTGGCCTCTAGTATTTTATTAATGAAGTCCCATAGGTTGACGGGTTTCTCTTGGCCAATAAAATATGCTTTTCCTTGATTCTTGGCCTCTGTAGATAGCTCTTTTAGGGCCATGACATGTGCATGTGAAGCATTCTCTACGTAGTTAATATCAACTAAATTCTGGCCATCACCAATAATTTTTAAACGGCCACTTTTTGCCCTTTGAATAAGTCTTGGGATGATATTCTTATCGCGTTCTCCATAAATTAAGTGAGGCCTAATTGAAGTTGTTAGTATTCCATGGCCATTTGACTCTAGGACAAATCGTTCTGCAATAGATTTGGATTTTGCGTATTCATTAAGATATTTTTTTGGATAGGGAAGTGACTCGTCTCCATTTTTAATTTCGTCTTTTCCAAAGACTACGCTTGGTGTACTTGTGTAGATTAAATATTTTGCACCTTGCTCCTTCATAGCATTTACAAGGTTCTTTGTTCCATCAACATTAATGCGATGAAAGTCTTTACTCTTTCCCCACATTCCAACTTTTCCTGCAGCATGGAATACTGCATCGATATCTCTTAAGGCATTTTTAATATCTTCATAATTAGTTAGGTCGCCTTTTATTGTTTCGATACCGAGCTCGTCAACTTCTGAGGTGTGTCGACGAGAGAAGTTGATTACTTCATGTCCATCTTTTAATAAGTCTTTTGCAATATGATAGCCTAAGAAGCCAGTAACACCTGTAACTAAGACTCTCATGACTACCTCAGCTTCCCTGCTTGTGCTAGTTTTGATAAGGCCTTGCGATCAATTTTTATATTGTGGCGAATATCAACTGGAAATTTTGAGCAGATATAAATCTCATCGATATCCTTTGTGTGTGAGTGTTGATTGGCCATGATCTTTAACTCTTGTTTTAAACGAGATTTATTCATGACAAATGAATTTGGTTCAACACTTAAAGCAGGTCTAATGCGATTATTTTTTAGAATCCATATCAAAGCGGATTTCTCAACTAATGGATGTTTATTAAATATTGCTTCTATTGAGATTGGATAATATGTCGTGGCATGGGCCTTTACTTGATGGGCCTTGCGTCCATAAAACCAGAGTCTACCTTCGTTATCAATTCTTCCAATATCACCCATGCGGTGCCAGAATGTATCACCGTCATAGATTTTTGCTTCTCGTGTTTTGTCTTCTAATTCATGATAAGCGGCAGTAGCTGTTTTCGTTCGCACAATAATTTCACCAATCATTCCGCTAGGAAGCTGCCTTGTATCTTTTATATCTTTAATTACACCGTCTACATCTTTAATAATTCTAATTTCAACGCCTGGACAAGGTAGACCAATACAAGTACCAGAACCCTTAGCAGTTTCAAATTGTGTTTTGGTAAGAACTTCTTTTCCGTTAAAACAGCTAACTGGCAAACATTCAGTTGCTCCATATGGTGTATATGTGTCCGCATCTTCACGAGTCAGTCTTGAAAGTAGTCTTTCATGTACTTCATTGCGAACAGGAGCACCAAACATAACAATGTATTTTACAGTATCGAGTGTTTGATTCGTCTTTTCTAGATGACGTCCAACTCTATCCCATATAGCAGGTGAGCCAGCAACAAATGTTGCCTTATTATCATTGATATTTTTAATGAGTGCTTCGGGATCACATTTTGCTGGTTTACTCGGGTTCATGTCTGGGATTACGCTAGTCATTCCCATTGACATGGTAAAAAATGAAAATAGAGGAAACCCTGGAACATCAATATCTTCAGCAGTTAGATTGAATAATTCCTGTAGCACATCAGTTTGTCTGTTAAATATTTCATGTGTGTATTCAACACCTTTTGGCCTACCAGTTCCACCGGAAGTAAAGAGAATGGCCGCTAAGTCTTGAGGGGCAACTTCTTGTGTACTAAAGTCCCTATGTTCTTTATTTCTGAGTGAACTAATTGTTGTTAAAGAAGAAAGTATTTTACTTTCTGTAGTGAAATACTTCTTAATTGTTTTAAAGCTATCTTTTTTAAATAGCCTAAGAATATGCACAATATTAACTGCGATTAGATAGTCAGGTTTTGCATCTTTGATTGCTTTAAAAAGGTTCTTAAGGCCCATTCCTGGATCGATTAGAATAGGGATGGCCCCTAGTTTAAAGAGAGCAAAAGTAAGGGCAGGGAAGTCAAATGATGGTTTTACAAAAAGTAATACCTTGTCTCCTTTTTGGATACCTTCTTCATTTAAACAGGCCGCATAGTGAGAACTTAAGTCATTAAACGCTTTAAAACTTAATTGGTCATACTTATATCCACTGCCTGTTTTAACTGGAAACTTAAGACAAGTCTTGTCTGGAGTTTGTTGTGCCCAGTTCTCAATTCTAAGAGCTATATTCATTCAGAAAGCCTTTTATTTCTTTAAGACAATTTTCTCTTTCGTCTTCAATCACATAGTGACCAGCATTTTCATATACGACATACTTAGTCTTTGAGTCATCTTGGGGATAAAACTCTTTCCATCTCTTTAAGAACTTCATATTAAAACAGAAGTCCTTAGCGCCCCAGAGAAACATTTTTGGACATTTTACATTCTTTAGTCCATTTTCAATCTCTTCTAATCTTCCATAACTTGGATGGGACTTTGTTAGTGGAATATCTTTTACAAATCGAGCTGTAGCAATTCGATTCTTGTAGCTATTATATGGGTGAAGATAACCTTCTTTAATATGTTTAGCTAGAGGCTTTGTTGTGGTCATAAATGTTGCAGGCCAAGCAAAAGCATTAAACGTGCGAACCATTGGCTCTCCAATAAGAGGAAGCTTACAAAGAGCAATTCTTTTTGGGATATCAAGAGACTTAAATGCAGCTGTATTAAGTAGAATAACACCTGTTACACTTTCTGGTCTTGATGTTGCAACACCCATTCCAATAGCTCCACCCCAATCGTGAACTAGAAGTTTAAACTTCTTTATTTGGAGTTGATCAATAAGCATTAGGACGTTATTGATGTGATTTTCTAATGTATACTCATAGTCTTGTGGCTTATCTGATAGGCCACATCCAAAGTGATCAGGAACAATGCAACGATAATCTTCTTGTAATTCTTTTACAATATTTCTGTAATAGAATGACCACGTTGGATTTCCGTGAAGCATGATAACAACTTCACCTTCAGGATTACCTTCATCGAGATAGTGGTATTTATTGCCATTGATTTCAAGAAAATTATTTCTAAATGGGTATTCGTGTTGCCAAGTATCGATTGTCATATCCATTACCAAGTTACTCCTAGTACAGAACAAGAAAGACCAGAACCAATTCCTACAAGAGCAACTTTCTTACCTTTTTCAATTCCCTGTTCATCATTCATTTTTGCAAGTGTAATAGGAAGCGCTGCTGATCCTGTATTTCCTAAAGTATCAAATGTATCAAATGTCTGATGTTTATTTAGTCCTAGCTCTGTTAGAACGACTTCTTTATGTGCCTTACCAACTTGATGGCCGATAACGATATCAATTTCATTCGCTTTTAATTGAGACTCTTCAAAAGTTTTCTTTGCTAATGCCTTTCCGTATTTTAGTAATTCTTCAGAGTCTGTTTCCATGACAAGAGTCTCTGGGTTACCATCGCCTTGGCATAGCTTATTTGCTGTCGAGTCACTTCTGTTAATTATTGAAGTAATTTGAGGTGCATTAGGGGCCTCGCTCTTATGAGCTAGACAATATGCTACACCAGCAGATCCAATTGTTAAGTTTGCAAAAAACTTTTTAACGCTTTTTCTTGTAATCGTTTGATCTTCATTAAGTGTTTTAATTGTGTTTTCTAAAAGGGGAGCGCTATTTTCACCAGATAGAATAATTGCACGCTTTATAGCACCTGTTTCAATCATGTTGGCGACAACTTCCCATCCACTAATCATTCCTAAACAAGCATTTGAGATATCAAATAGGCTACAGCTTTGTGGCATTTCTAAATTAGAGTGAATAACCGAAGCCGTTGAGGGCTCTAAGAAGTCACGACATACACTGGAATTAATTAGCAGGTTGATATCTCTTTTTTGAATTCCTTTTTTAGAAAGCTTTTCTAAGAGTTTTTCTCCTGCCTGAGTTGCAATTGAACTTGGCCTAGTTGAATTTGGCCAAAAACCTCGTGACCTAATTCCCGTCATAAGCTCTAGTCTGCCATGAGGAAGTTTTAATCTTGTATATATAGGTTCAAGTAATTCCTCAAGTTTATCACTTGTTAAAACTTCTGGAGGATCTATATATGAGTAGTCTTCTATTACGACATTATTATACTTCATTTCTTTCCTTTCTTATTCCATTAGGCCATGTAAGTTTGCCATCGAAATTCCACTTAGCATTGAGCCTATGATTCCTAGGAATCCCTGATCTGTTCCACATAAGAACAGTCCATTAACTGGTGTTCTACCATCGCGTAGCTTCTGAGTTGAGCCGTAAACACATCCACGCATATGGCCTGTGTAGCGTTCAATTGTATGAGGTGTGAAAACATCTTTGAATTTCACATCAAGCTTCGCATTTGGATATATTGTTTTAAGAGTTTTTAATGATTGCTCGTATATTTCATTTTTCTTAGCTAAATAGGCTTTGCGATCAGTATTGACTAGTTCTTTCCACTTTTCGTAATTTGCCATGTAAGTAAGTCTAATTAGGCCTTCATTATTATCATCGTCTGCAAAATTATTTGGGAAACAAATGACTGCACTTTTGTCGTCGATAAAGTCGCTTGGAGCTCGATATTGATAATCTTCTTTTTCATTGTAAAAGAGAATAGTGTCATTCATATCAAAGTCTTTAGGTCTTTCATCTAAACACAGGATAGTCTCACAAAAGGTCATCGGGCCTACTTCTATCTTTTGAGATGTTTGGCCTTGAGTGATTGACATTGTTTCAGGGTGTCCTATACTTGAGATTACTTTTTCACATTCAAGGACTTCACCGTTTTCTAGTGTAACACTTGTTACTTTATCATTTTGTGTATTGATCGATTGGACACCTGCGCGAAAACGAAGTTCTCCACCTAGATCTTTATATTTATCAAGTAGGAGATTGATAATCTTTCGAACACCTCCATCTGGTCTAGCAAAACCCTCAAGATAAATACTTTTAAACATGATTACAAACTGAGAGAAATCCATGTCGTCTTCCCATGCAGATCCATAAATCAACAAAGGTGCAAAGATCATTGAGATAAGCTTTTCATTTTTTATATATTTTCTGGCAACATCTTTTGCCATAAATGTTTCATTAGTTAGGGCGACTTCATTGAAGTCTTTTATGTGTTCCACAAATAAATTGAATTCATCAATATGAGTAGGGAACTTTTCTGCAATGTCTTGAACTAAAGTAGCAAAGTCATTGTTGAAAGTAAGAGTTGTATCGGGAAAGATAATTTTTGATTGTTTTTGTTCAATTAATTCTAGCTCTTTCCATGGAATACGTAGTTGTTTTAAGAGTTTTGTAAGAGGTTTTCCTCTTTCTCCTCTTTGTGCAAAGTTAGTTAGAGCGTGTAGACCTACATCAAAATTTCTTTTACCTCGACGGTAGTATGAATTCAGTCCTCCCGAGATAGAATGCTTTTCTAGGCAGACAACTTTCTTACCAAACATCGCAAGCCTAATACTTGCAGCAAGTCCACTCATCCCAGCGCCAATAACAATTACATCATATTTTTGTGTCATATCGTTTCTTTTTAAAAATTGGCCACCTTTGGTGGCCATGTATCAATTTATTGAAATTTTGGTGTTAGATAAGCAACACAAGAGTTCATTGAAGCAAGCTCTGGGTAGTCTTCTTGAGGTACTTCTACAGCGTGTTGTTTCTTAAGCTCCATAACGATGTCTAGAAAGTCCATTGAGTCTAGATCTAGTTGGTCTCTTAGTGGAGTTGCATCATCGATTGTTGTTACATCATCATCAACTGCAATGTCTGCAATAATATCTACAACGATTTGTCTTACTTGTTCTGGTGTCATTTTCTTCTCCTGTAATTCTTTTTACTTTAAATTAAGCCTTAGCTTCGTATTTTTTTATAATTAGCGTTGAGTTAATACCTAACATTCCAAATGAATTGTTTAGGATATACTTCACATCTTTTTTTAGTGGCTTTTCTAAAACGAGTTGATCCATTGCACATTCAGGATCGATCTCATCAATTTTGTGACAAGGATGAACCATTCCATCTTCAAAGCTTGGAAGGTTTCCTGCTAGCTCTAATGCACCAGCAGCACCCATTGCGTGACCAATAAGGCCTTTTGTACAATTAACAGCAACTTCTGGAGCATCCTTAAATGCTTCTTTAATTCCTGAAACTTCTTGGATGTCGCCCATTTTTGTTCCTGTCGCATGAAGGTTTACAATATCGATATCCTTAATTGTAAGTCCTGCTTTCTCAATTGCTTTATGTACACATTGCATTTGACGCTCTGGATTTGGTAATACGAAATCTGAGGCATCACTATTTGTATGATAGCCAACGATTTCACCGTAAATTTTTGCACCACGAGCTAGTGCATCTTCTAGTCTTTCAAGTGTATATACACATCCACCTTCAGAGATAACGATTCCATTTCTATTGTTATCAAGTGGACGACTTGCTCTAGTCTGATCTTCTGGGAAGTCTGCTAGTGCACCTTGCGCCTTAAATGAAACATGGTTTCCAAATGAATTTGCCGATTCTGATACACCACCTGCAAGAGCAAGATCAACTTCTCCAAGTTGTAACATTTGTACCGCTTGGATTAGTCCCATATTCCCGGCCGCGCATGCAGCACCTATTGTATAGTGAGGCCCTGTAATTCCTAGATTTAGTGAAACTTCACCAGCAGGAGCATTGGCAACTGTTCTTGGATTGTGGTGATGAGTCCAAAGTGAATTATCTTCATTGTTATTCTTGTAGAATTGGAATAATTCTTCTTCTGTCTCTACTGGCCCATGCTCAGTAATTCCAAGATAGATCCCAATTCGAGACTTATCCATTTCATCGATATTGAGATTAGCGTCTTCTAGTGCTTCTTTAGAACAATAAACAGAGATGCTTCCTACGCGTGTCCCACGTTTTCTCATCTTTCCTTTTTGGTGCTTCTTTACATCAAAGTCACATTTTCCAACTGGAATTTCTCCCATAAATCGAACTTCTTCGTAAGTGATTCCTGACTTTTGTTCAAGAAGTGCTGAGCGGAATTCTCTTAAATTATTTCCATTTGGTGCTGTTAGTCCAACACCTGTAATCACAACGCGTGATAGATTCATTTACCTGCTCCATTATGTTTTTCATTTTCAATTTTTGATACAATATTTAGAAATGAGTTTCTTAAACCAGTCTTAAGTCCTGATTTAAGTTGATTAATATCTGTCATAGAGTTTTTTAATACTTTCGTCACAACTGGGAACTTCTCAATGGCCATATAAGGATTATCTAATTCTTTGCTAATAGAGATGATGAATTCGCTCAATGATTTTGCAAATCGAGTTGTCGTTAAAATATTTGTTAGTCGTGTTTTTCTTTTCTCATCTTTTATAAGGTTTAAAGACTCTGAAGTGATATTTTCAAATTCTTCGATGATTTCAAGTTCACGTTTCTTTACAATATTGGAAACGATGTTGATGGCATCATCATTGGCCTCATGGATTTTCATTCGTTTAATTTCAGGATGATCCTTAGTTAGAACCATCTTATATGTTGAAAGTGTTTTTAAGGCACTCGAAACTGCTGGTTGCGATAGACCTAAGATCTTTTCAATCTCATCAGAGGCAAGGGCCCTTGGAGAATAAACGAGTACACCAAAGACAGCGCCTTCAATGCGCTTAAAGCCGACTTTTGAAAAGAAAGCTTCATAATGAGGTAGATAGTCTAGAAGACTTGCCTCAATAATCTCAATTTCCATATTTTCAGTTACTTTCATCTTGAAATTCTTTACTCAAAAAACACGTTAATATTTCAAATATAAAATATAAGTAATATTGTCTAAGTGGTCAATCTTAAAAGGATCTTGCGCGTTTAAGAAGAGCATAGCGTTAAATGATGTGCTGCAAGGTGCATTCTGGTCCTAAAATAATATCTAGTTACATTAAGCACCTGTTAATTTTTCAACTTGGGGCCAGTATGCTACTAAAAACGTCAATTATGTGGTGTAAAAGTTGGCATGAATCTTGAACTAGTTTCACTATTCAATTTTAAATCAAGAAGATTTAACTTTAACACTATCGGCAGCGAGGGGTGTCGAGTTTTTGAAACGTAGGGAGAAAATTACATGAAAAACTTATTGGTTATTGCAGCGCTAGCAACTTTATTCGCATCTTGTGGACGTTCAGGTGGAGGAAGCAGTTCTTCTTCGACTTACGGTACTTACACGTCACCTTATGTTACAGCAAATGGATTTGTATCAGCTCTAAATAGTGTTGATCCTTATTACTATGACCTTAATACACTTGAAAAAGATGAATATGACTCTCTTAGAGAAGACTTCTTTGTTTACTGGGATGCTAAATATAATGAATTTGTAGCTATTGATATTACATACCTTAGAACTCTTGCTTATTGGGACTACTACTCAAATAACCAAGGTCTAGCAGATGAGTTCCGTGATGTTCAAAGTGATGATGCTTGGGACTATGGAATTATCGGTGACGGTTGGGGTGATGATTACGAAATCGTTGATCACGTAGGTTACGATGTATTTGGTGATCCAGTATTTGAAGGTTTTGATACTGGTTACTACTATGAAGATGAAGAAGAAACAATGGATACAGGTCTTATGGCCGCTAATGATGAAGAGTTAGAAATGTTTAATAAAGCTTCTCTTTATTCTCAAGCATTTAAACTTCCTTCAGATAAAGCTCTTTCTCTAGTAACGATGGAAAAAGAAGTTTCAAGAATGCTAGAAAATGCTAAAAATGGTGAACTTCTTGAAGAAGACCAAAAAGCAATTGCAAATAATATCAAGCACTTTACAGGTAAGTCGATTGAGGAATTCATGGCCGCAAAGAATGATCTAAATGCACGTGAACAAATCATTGATGATGTAGCTGGCCACTTAGGAACGACAACTCAGAATATCGAAGATGTTATCCTTCCAGAACTACTATCAATTGAATTATAAGTTGTTGATAAGACAAAAAATACCACACCGTAGAAGGGGCCTAAATTGGCCCCTTTGTTTTTAGAGAACTAATTACTGTTCACATTATTTACATACTTGAATTTGTTTCAATTTCTCCTTATTTCGTTCCATATGTTGATAGAGTTAGGGCAATGAATTTATTTAAAGCAGCTATATTATTTATTGTCTTAGTAAGTATGTCTTATAAGACATTTGCTTCCACTGGTTTGGTTGCTATTAAAGGTGAGTCTTTACCTGCTGCTGATCTCTATAGTCCTAAATATGGTGCTATCGACTCTGAACAAGCCTTCGAATTACAACAAGAAGGAGTGGATTTATCCAAGCTTTCACCTGTACTTTCAAGTCTTTGGAACGGACACAATAACTTCGCTGATCATGAGCGTGATGACAAAGAATTACCAATTTATAAAGGCCATGAATTAGATTTCAAGGGAACAATCAGCTCTCCTGCAAGTATCTTAAGATTTAATGCTTCAAATAATGAAGGTAATTTCCAGGTACACCTTTCAAAAAGTCTACATACAATACTTCTTCGTAAGCATTTTCTAAGAAGGCTTGGCTATATTATCCCAGCTTCAAAATATTTAGAAGAAGTGCGTATCAATTTTAAAAATGAAAGACAAAAAGACTTCTTTAAAGACGTTGATCTAGTAACTCAATTAGGAGCATCATATAAGAATTGGTTAGTTGAAGAAGGTACTAATTATCTAGTCCTAAAAGATATCTTTGTTCGTATGCCACAAGAAAGTGATTTCTATGATGTTGCTCTGACATCTTTAAATGACTCAAAAGACTTGAGATCCCTTAGAAGCTTAATTGTGATCTATTCTTATCTTAATTTAAATGAATCAATTAATAAATTCTCATATAATTTCTTAAAAATAAAAAATGAACATCTCGTTTTTGATTATCCAACAACTTCAGATTTTGATGCAACATATGATGATGTGCTTTGGATGGCAAGACTTGTCGCCGAGCTTGATCGTGAAGATATAACGGCATTAGTAAAGGCCTCTCACTATCCTGCAATCGTTGAAAAGATTCTCATCGAAAAATTAATTGCTAGACGAAATAATTTGGTTGAAGTTTTAAAGCTTCAGGCCAAGCAATATGACTTTAAAAAAGAAATAAAACACGAATTAGTGAAAGATGGACACTTAAAGCCTCATAAGTTTGAGGGATACGCTGGACAATTCAGTTTTGGAGCATCTCAAGGTCCTCTTGATCATCTACCATCTTTTCTCTTTGGAGAAGCTCAATCAGCAGCTTTTTCTGGAATTATGGGTAAAGTGAGTGAAAATTTAAAGCTATTTAATATTTCGGATGCAAAAATAAAATGGCTGCAAGAAGACTTTGAAGGAAATAAAGAATTTGCTTTAGATTATTTTGAAGAACATGGACAATTTCCACCACTTCCTTTTTCAAGCTGGAAGTCTCCAGTTGTAAGTGGAAATATTTTATTTGGTAGAGATGTTGTCGTAGGTCAAAACTTTGGTACAGATAACTTTGTTCAATTAGCAGATACGATTGGTTTTACAACAAATTTAGGACTCTTTATTGGGCTTGAAAGGTTTATCTCTCAAACAACTAGTGGATCGTTATTTCCTAATATTGGTATTCATACAAGCTATACTCATGTAAGGCCTGTCGAAGATCTTAAGCAAGCAATTAAAACACCTTATAAGAATATGCTTGTAGGTAAAACACTTAAAGTTTTACAAAAGAATCTTACTCAGTATTTATCTGCTTCAAATGATGAGGAAGATAAAAAAGAAAAGCTATTTGATATATACCGCTCAATTTCAGAAAACTTCGGGGTTGGAGAGTCGATTATTATATCAACTTCTGTAGTTCCTGATATTACACTTTCGTTAAATGCTCCACTGTTTGATGTTGCTAACGGTTATGGAAGTGTAAGTAAGAAGTATAAAGAGTTATCTCGTATTCATATTACTAGAAAATCAAAATACAACTTTCATGTCTATTATGATGATGCACGTGTAAATGAGCTTAGGATTCGAGGTGGATTATCATATCTTATTCCAATCGTTATGTTTGAAGGCAAAAAGATTGATTCAAAACTTGATATGAAGTTATACCAGATCACTCTTGATCCAGAACAGGATGAATTAGATTTTTCTAAGAACGTTGCTAAGTTTATCTCTTTATTAAGAGATCGTACAAACGATGCGATGGGAGAAGAAGATATTCAAGTTTATAATAATTCAAACGATAGCCTCTTTAACTTTAACTTCTTGTTTCTTGTTAAAAAGTCTCTTAATACATTTAGTGAAATTCTGGTTAAAATCAAGAATCGCCTTGATATAAAATTAGTTTCTGCTAGTCATGGTGAACTTGATGGTGTCAATTATAGTAAGTTTCTTCGCAACATGGGTGGCTACCTTTTAAAGAGATATATAAGTGAAATTGGCTCAAGTTTTGATGTCGATGATCTTCCATTTTTGTCTGAAGCCAAACATTATTATAAGAATCCAGGAAAGAATCTCTTTGGAGCAGCTACTACACATGAGACAACTTTAGAGTCAAAGCTTATTGATGACGAAGGAAAAGTTGAAATCAGCAATATGAAAGAACTCTATATGAGTTATCGTAAAACATATGAAAGAGCTGTAATTAAAGAAAAAGTTGTTAGAAAGAAACTTAAAAAGGAAAACGAGGACTTTAATTTAAAGCTATATACAAAATCAGATGCATCTGATGCCGGAGATATGCACTTTGCACGACTTGAGACAAAGATTCATTTCTTTGATGGAGCAGTTAAGAGAATTCTTAATATCTCAGATAGAGAATTAGATGAATTATCAAGTAAGATGATTATTAGAAATTGTCATCAGAGACATCGTCGTCACGACCGCAATACTTCAGGGCAAACACGCTCTCAACGTCTTCGTTGTGGGGATCTTGATGTAATATCTAATAAATTATATTGGTGTAGGAAGTATTTACGAAAAGATAAAGCTCAAAAAGGTTTAAAGTGCCTCTCTCATGTCGGTCATTATTTTGCTCGCTACATTGATGCACGTACTCTTTTAGACTTCTTTGGTGAAAGAAACTTATACGTTGAATCTAAGCTTTCAGGATATCGCGTTGATCATGAATTAATGTTAGCTCCTATTGAAGGTAACTCATATGGAAAGATCAATACGAGAAGCTTTGGTGGGCCTATTGGTAAGTTAATATCTGTTCTTAATCTAATTAAAGCAGAAGTTAAAGGCCTCTGGTATAGGGAGGATCTTAATTAATGAGAACTCACTTGTTAAAAACATTAATGCTTTCTGCTGTATATTTAGTTGTGAATGCTAATAGTATCGATTTAGTTTCTAGACAATGGTCTATAGATAATAATTCACAATCGTATTCAAGAAAAGTATCAGAATTAGAATTTAAAGAAATCAAAGGCGTTGATGGTGTCGATATTAATTACTTTTCTGACGAGGACTTAAAAAGTATTGATGATAAAAAGTCTTTAGTTGCTATTATTGATACTGGTGTCGATATCGATCATCCTGAATTAAAAGATAATATCTGGCTCTATCCTGAATGTATTGGTAAGAGTGAAGAAGAAAAGAAAGAATTACCATGTCGTGGTTATAATGTTTTAGATGGTAATGCTGACGTTTCAGATAATGAAGGACATGGTACATTTGTTGCAGGTCTTTTATCCGCTAAGAAAGATGGCGTAGGTATCGATGGGCTATTGCCTAAAAACATCAAAATTATGCCTATTAAGGCCATCACAAACTTTCAAGGTTTTACTTATAAAGGTAAGGTCGTTTCAAGTTATATAGCTCGTGCTATAGCTTTTGCTGTTAATAATGGTGCTGATGTTATTAATCTCTCTCTTGGTATTCCAAAAGTAATCGAAACTCCACAGTTGATTAGTGCAATTGATTACGCCCTAGAAAAAGATGTGATTGTTGTTGCTGCTGCCGGAAATAATAATAAGAAAAAGAATATCTTTCCTTGTAATTATGATGGAGTTATTTGTGTTGGTGGGATTGATATTCAAGGTGAAAAAGTTGCATCCTCTAACTTTGGTCAGGTTGTTGATATCTATGCTCCTGGAGAGAAGCTAATTAGTACGATTCCAACAAATATGGAATCAAAAGTTCTTCGTATTGGTCAATATGATCTTAAAAGTGGAACTTCTTACGCTATTGCTCATGTGACAGCACTTGCAGCTGCCTTAAAGTTAAAAGGAATTGTTAAAAATAGCTATGAATTCTTATCTGTCTTGAATCAATCAAGCACAAGTTATTCTAAAGACTCTTGGCTTCCTAGTGTTGATTACAAGAGATCTCTTCTAGTTAAGAATCTTTATCCTGTTCTTCTTACTAAGAAGATGGATACATTAGAAGTATCTCCTCGTGGAGATATTGTATTTGAATTTGAAGTATATAATCCAAATGAATCAATTTCAGCTCATAAAGTATGTCTAACATCTGATAGTGACATACTTATTAAAGATACTTGCTTTGACAAAAAAATAGTAGCTGGACGCAATGTGATAAAGCTTAAGTCAAAAATTAAATCTTTTGATATTGAGTCTTGGCAAAATTTTAATATTAAATTAATCACTTCATCTGATGAGGTTCTTGTTTCTAAAAAGGCAAGTCTACAGCTTGTTAAGCCAATTAAGTTAGACGAGGCCAAGGTGATCACTAAGATTGCAGCAGGTGCTCTGTTAAGAATTGCACCTAATATTAAAAGTTCTGCTCTGTTAAAAGTAATCGATTTCACTGCTAATAAAGCAACACAGGATTATTATGTATTAAATAATCGTTCATTAAGAAGTATTTTCTATCTAAATGAAGCAAGAAAAGAATATTCACCAATGCAAATTAAATTTGCAACAGATATCAATGTCATTAGTGTTTTAAAAGCTGATATGAATCTAGATGGTACAAAAGATATTCTTGTGTATGGAACTTCTAAAGATAAGAGAAAATATATCCTCGCTTCATATGATGTAGCTGGAAAACCACTATTTGGTGAAAAATCAACATGGAAACTAAATGCTACACAATTTGGTGGATTGAATTTTAATCGAGGAAGGCCTTATTTTAATTTTATTAAAACCACATCTAAATCTCTTGGTGATGTCTTAGTACCGCTTGTTTCAAGAGTTTTTGACTTGCCTCAAATTGATAATAATCAAGATCCAATCGATTATTTAAATAACGTTAAAAAGAAACGTCCATACTATCTTCTACCTGAGGTTGTTGACGAAGAAGTTAAGTTACAAATTAGAACATTAGAGTCTTATGATTTTGACTCTAAGTTAAGAGAACAGCTAGATCTTGGTTTTTATGAAAATCTACAATTTGTATCACTCCTTGAGCAAGATAATAAATCTCTAATGAAGGGGAGTGTGAAGTTAATTTTTGCAGTAGGAGAGGTCAGTTTTAATAATTACTATGTGATTAATTTTGATGATACAACTAATTTTAATATCGTTAAAAAGAATCGATCGTTACAAATTCATAAATCTAATATTACAACGATTAGATCTACTGTTGATGGTGAGTTCACTCAAAACTATCTCATCACAAGACAGCAAGAACGTAACAAACTTGCATTTAAATTCTCCGATTCATCTAAGACCTTAAGGTTTGAGAGTGAGTGGGAAGATCCTCTTTCTTCAATTCTTGCAGCTTTTGATGAAGGTCAAGGTGAGTATTCAATATACGTTGAAGGAAGATATAATATTCACTTATTAAAAATTGTAGATAATAAGATCGTGAATCACTCTAAGCGTTCTATTAATAGAGAGTCTAGTTTCCCAGGTGCTAACTTTTCTCAAATCTTTCAAATGTCACAAATTGATACTTCTAAAGGTGCAATCTATACCGATATGCAAAGATTATTTGGAAATAACATAAGCGTTATAACAAAAAATGGTAATGAATTATCAACGAAACTCAAGTATCATTACTCAATACCTGCGCAATGTGCACTAATTGGTCATGCTCAAATTGATAAAAATATGCAGATCAGGCTACATTGTATGGGACCTGGAAAGCTAAGTTCTGTCTACATTCATAATGTTAAATAAGTTTCTATTTTGTAAATGGAAAGAATAGTGTGGTTAAATTAAAAATTTGATGATCATCAGAGCTACCATCTTCTCTATCAAACTCATCTGTAAATTCTTGGATGAATTCATATAGTTTTTTTCTTGCCTTAGTTAAGTCTTCTTTTTTTACATTGATAAGGACGTGCTCAAGAATTCTTTGCTCTTTTGGCATATAGTAACTATCATCTGATAGATCACATATTTCTTGATGGAGAGGGACAAATTGTGACATCTCAAGTTTGTATTGAGGTTCGTAATCTGGATTAAGACTAATTTTTTTCTTTTCTTCTTTGATTATCGTTGAACTTTTCATTTGTTCGATAATTTCTTGATAACCTTCATTTGATTGAAAAATAATTGGTAGCGAGCTTAAGTCCTTAGTTGTATTAAAGTTCTTCCACTTTAACATCTCTCTAATTAGGGCCATCTCCCATTTAAATTCAACTTGCCTTTCTTTTTTGGAGATATCCGTCACACGCTTTTGAGCAATAACTTGAAATACTTCTTCATCTCCTTTTGCATTCTTTTTTGCTTGAACAAGAGATGTAAAGAAGTCTGCTTCTTTTTCATTTAATTTGAGATTCTCTATTAATTTCTTAATTAGCTTAGGGCCAGGATGTCTTTGCCCTTTTAAGATCATAGTTAGACCTGAAACACTTGAGATACCAAGCTCTTTTGCCCACTTTCCAAAAGTGTACTTGCGATCAAGTTTTTTTCGCTCACTAAAGACATCTTCTAAATAAAGTCGATAATCAATATAGCTAAATAGGTCTATACCTCTAATATCCATAACTTACGTTTCGTCTCTTTTTTCAAATAAATTTAGCAAAATCTGTGAAATATTTGAAAATTTACTAATTTATACAATGAACTAAAGATATTACACACATGGTTGAGTAAATGACGCCAATATAGGATAAATAGGCATTAAAAGGAATACACTATATGCTTAAAACTATTTATCTCACACTCATTATCTCTTTAAACACAAGTGCAATGTTTTCTACTGTCGTATTCGATGAACTCTTACCAAATGTATCTGATGTTCTTGGAAAGACTGGTTGGGGTGCTAAAACTGGCTGGGGTGCACGTGAAATTGAAGACAAAATCCGTGATGTTCTTTTAAACGACTATCGAAATGTATGTCTTGATGGACAGAAAAATTCTGCTCGCACAGATGAAGATATAGAAATTAGATTATATAATCTTAGAGCAGAAGGTGATAAGGCATTCAATGGAAATACAATTAGCTATAATGCAATCGTAAGCCTTAAAAATTCAATTTTTATTCAAGAAAGCTTTGATCAGTATTATATTACAGTTAATTATGATGAAAAGCTTGATGAAATTTTCATTGAATATGTAAATGAATCTGGAGAAAATGCTTCAATAAATTGTTTCTAAATATACAGGCCTAGCTTTTTGCTAGGCTTTTTTTATAGTCGATAACTAATACCAACACCTAAAGATACACCACCTACAGAAGAAACAGTCTCAGTAACGATTTCATCCATTGAATAAGAATTATAAGATACTATTGCTGCTTGAGCATAGAATCCTAGGGCCGAAAAAGGTGCAATCCTTACTCTTCCTCCTGCATTATATCCCCAAGCGCCTCCAGCTGACTTCTCACCAAAGTTTTCTTGTGTAAAGTCTCCAGTTATAATGAGTCCTGCATAGGCCTCAAGTGCAAAACTTGATCGATTGATAATGCGAAATTGATATTGAAAATCCCCGTAGATACTAGTGATTTTTGTATTTTCACTTGAACCAAAGAGATAACCCAGTCCAAGCTTAAAGCCGTTTCTCGACTTTGGGTCTCGGTATTCAATAGCAAGGTTGATTCGATTAAAGGCCGGGGCATCTGTATTGCTATATTTTTCATGAAAGTCTTGCCAGTCACTGCCTGGTGAAACTCGCATGTAATCAAGACTTAAGTAGCTATTTTCTTTTAGTTTCTCAGCATCACTTTTGAAAATTTTATCAATTTCATGCTCAGTTAGCTCTGGAGTTCTATGCTCAAGTTTTGAGCCAGAGATTGTAAAGCTGATATCACTTGTTTTAACATAGGCTATTTTTCCAGAAACGATTAAAGGGACAATGCTACCTTGTTTTAAGCTCGTATCTCCAACCTTAAGCTTTCTACCACTTCTGATATATCCAATAGGGGCCGCGAGGTCGACATCAGCATAAACAACTGTTTGTCTTGCCTTTGTTATGGCAAAACGATAAGCATGCCCTGTTAAATGGAAAAGAATACAAAATAATACTAAAATTTTTTTCATATATACATTATAATCAATTTAAAATTTTTGACTACAATAGTTTAGGAACTACCATGAGATTTCCAGGTAAGAGACGCTCCAAGCACTACTTTCCGGTAAGTGCTAAAGGCAGACTTTCATTTGAAACAGATTTCAACAGTAAGGAAAATGTATATATTGTTGGAATCGATCAATTATTAGTTGATATCGAGATAGATGCCCCAACAGATCTATTAAAGCGCTATAAGCTTTCACCAGGTGAATCTTATATCTTACCTGATCACATCGTTGAAGAGCTTTATCAAGACTGTTTAGAAAACGATAAAATTCTTGGCCAATATGCTGGTGGTGCGGTTGGGAATACCCTTCATAACTACTCGGTTTTATCAGATGATCAATCATTTGCTCTGGGAACTATTTGTGAGAATATAAAAGTAGGGGATTATGCTTTTAAGTATATTTGCAGTACTTCATCTAAAGTAGATTTTAGCTATTTACAGCCTTGTAAAGGGCAAATGGCCAGAGCAATTTGTATGATCACTCCTGATAAGGAGCGTACATTTGCTATTGGAAAAGGAATAATGAATCAATTAGATGAATCATTCATTCCTTATGAATTAATAAAAAACTCAAGTGCCCTCTTAGTTACTGCATTCTTGTTAAGGGATCATAGCGCTCCGTTGTTCAAAGCTACCCTTAAGGCCGTAAGCATAGCCAAGAAATATAAAGTTCCAGTTGTATTTGCTCTTGGAACAAGTTCACTTATTGAAGAGAATCGCGACTTCTTTTATGACTTTGTAAAAGAGAACGTAAATGTCTTGGCCATGAATCGCCAGGAAGCTCATGCTCTTTTAGGAATTGATGATCCACTATTAATTGGACAGGCCGTTTTAGATATTACTGATCTTGCTCTTATTACAGATGGCGACCAGGGCCTTTATATGGCCTCTTGGGCATGTAAGCAAAAGGCCAGAGAAACTAAAGATAAGCTGCATTCAAAATCAATTGAAAACTATAATCAATTTGAATATTCTCGTGGACAACTAAAAGAACATTGTAAAGAGCCTATAAAGATTTACTCTCATATTAATCCTTTTATGGGAGGACCTGAGAGTATTGAAAATACTAATGGTGCTGGAGATGCTGCACTTGCAGCTATTTTGCATGATATCTCTGCTAATGTTTATCACCGTAAACTCTTACCGCATTCAATTAAGCATGATGGTACCTACTTAACTTATTCTTCGATTCACCAATTATGTAAATATGCAAATAGAACTAGTTACGAGGTTCTTAAGCAAAAGTCGCCAAGACTATCGCGCAATTTGCCAGTAAAAGAGCAGAGCTTAGAAGAAAGTTACTGGGATATGTAATTAAGGGTAGTGACCTTCTAAAATCGAATTGGGGTTTTTAGTTATAGAGCGCCCAACGACAAGAAAGTTACTTCCGGCCTTAATTGCATCTTCAGGTGTCATGATCCTTGTTTGATCATCACTTTCATCATTCTTTAGCCGAATCCCTGGTGTCACTTTTGTAAAGCTTAAGTTTGTTTCATTTTCTTGTGCGCTAATAATGGACAGGTCTTGGGCAGAGCATACAAGGCCTGTGATTTGTGCTTTTGTAATCTCATTAAGTAATGCGTTTAAACTCTCTTTATATTCTCTTCCCCATATATCTTTAATTTCTCGTGTTGTATGAGAAGTTAGAATTGTAACGGCAAGAAGTTGGCAGTTTGGAAGATTTACTTGTGCACTTTCATATGCTGCTTCTAACATTTTTCTTCCACCACTTGCATGAATCGTTAAGAAGCTAATTGGTAGGCCTTTTAGCGCTGAAATTGCCTTTGTAACAGTTGAAGGGATGTCATGTAGTTTTAAATCGAGAAAGATTTCAACGTTAAAGTCATTTGCAATTTCATTAACTATCGAATTGCCATACTTTAAATAGAGTTCAAGTCCAATTTTAACTTTTTTGATTTGAGGATAGTCACTTAGAAGCTGTCTAACTTGATCCTTATCCATATTATCTAGCGCTACAAAGGTCTTTTCCATTTATACCTCTCCACTCATCTCTTGAAGGCTTACTGGTTCAAGTTCTGTGGTATATGATTTAATAATGGAACTTGTTACTGCTTTAATATTTTCTATTCTAGTAAAGCATGGGACAGCATATTGGATGGCGGCATTTCTAATAAATTCTCCATCGGATTGTGAGCGTCCCTGATTTAATGGTGTGTTTAGTACGAAGGCCATATCATCTTTCTTGATAGCATCAAGCATTGAAAGGTTGTCACCTTTATCTGCTAATTTATTAATTAAAGTCGCATCTACATTGCATTCTTCTTTTAAGAATTTATGTGTCCCTTTAGTCGCATAGAAATTAAGTCCAAGTTCTGATAGCTTTTGGATATTTTCAATTAACTTTGGATCGTCTTTTTTTGCTAGAGATACAAGAACTGACTTCTTATTTGTTATGTCTGGATAATTTCCTAAGTACGACTTTAACATTGCAAGATCTGTGTCTTTATCAATACCAAGTGTTTCTCCAGTAGAGCGCATTTTTGGGCCAAGGATAATTGAATCTTGTACAAATCGATCAAAAGGAAATGTCGACTGCTTAATGATATGATAATCACCTTTGATATTACTTATTGTTTCAATTTCTTTTCCAAGTAATGCTTTTGTTGCAATGGCCGCAAGATTTATATCGTAGGCCTTTGATAGGAAAGGAATCGTTCGAGAGCCTCTTGGGTTCGCTTCAATACAATAGATATCTTCACCCTTAAGAGCAAATTGGAAGTTTACTGGCCCAGTAATCTTCATAATATCTGCCATCTGGCAGGCAAGTCCTCTCATTTTGTTGATGGTATTATCATTTGCTTTGGCAGGAGGAGATATCATACCAGAATCACCGGAATGAACTCCTGCATATTCAATATGCTCACATACTGTAAAAACAGTATTACCGTTTTTATCTCTTATTAAGTCAACATCATACTCCAGTGCACCAGAAATATAATTTTCGACCTGGAAAACTATCGAGTTTTCATGAAGGCTTTTTAAAATTTGATCAGGCAGATTTTCGATATCCTCTGGGCCTTCAAAGATAAACATACTTTCACCACCAATAACATAACTTGGTCTAATGATGACTGGGAAGCCTACCTCTGTAATAGCGTTAATGAAGTTTTTATAACCTCTAACTTCTTTTGAAGTTGTATGCGATAGAGGAATTTCCTTTGTTAGGCTATCAAAGCGTTTTCTATCCTCAACCGTATCGAGTAATTCAAGTGAAGGTCCTAAAAAGTTAAATTCTTGATGCTTCTTTCTAAATGGTGCCTCAAGATGAGAGCGAATATTAATTCCTGTTTGACCACTAAATGAAGTGATAATTTGTTCAGGAGATTCAAAACTTAGGATCTCAAAAAGGTCTTCTGAAAATAGAGGAGTAAGATAGAGTCTATCTGAGCTATCATAATCTGTTGAAACTGTTTCTGGATTTGAGTTAAGAAGAATAGACTTTACTCCTTGCTCTTTTAATTCCATACAACTTTTTACGCATGAGTAGTCAAATTCAATTCCTTGTCCAATACGATTTGGACCAGAACCAAATATTGCACAGCTTTCTTCTGATATAGGTTTTACGTCACTAAATTGTGTGTATGTAGAGTAAAAATAAGGTGTCAGAGCGTTAAACTCACCTGAGCATGTATCGACGGCCTTAAAGACTGGTCTTATGTTATTTGCTATTCTTTGGTCAAGAATTACTTCAAGGCTTTTTCCAGTTAATAAGGCCAAGTACTTATCTGAGAAACCATTCTTTTTTAGATTAAAAAGAGACTCTTTGTCTTTAATTAAATCTGGAGAGTTTTTAAGGGCAACTTCATCTCGATGGAATAAGGCCATTTGATTAACAAACCAAGGAGTGATGGAGCTTATTTCGTAAATCTCTTGTGTCGTAAATCCTTGTCTTAAAGCTTCAAGGGCCGTTAGTAGAGATAGCTCTCTTTGATTTGTTAAGCGCTCTTTAAGATATTCTTTTGTTAATGGATAAGGGGTCGTTTTTAATTGCTCAAGTGAAGGTACCTCAAGTCCTTGTTCTGTAGCACGAAGGGCCTTCATAAAAGCTTCATTAAAATTTCCACCGAGTGCAAGAACTTCTCCCACAGATCTCATTTGAGGGCATAGAACCTGTGAGCTTGAAGGGAATTTATTAAAAGGAAAAATTGGTATCTTTACTGCAACATAATCTAGAGTCGGCTCAAATGCTACTGGAGAGATACGTGTGATATCGTTCAAAATTTCAAATAATGTTAGACCTACAGCTAGGCCAGCGGAGATTTTTGCAATAGGATAACCTGTGGCCTTGGAAGCTAGCGCCGATGATCTTGAAACTCTTGGATTCATCTCGATAACAACAATATCATCTTCATCTAGTGGATTTACTGCAAATTGCACATTTGCACCACCGGCTACGACATTCATATGTTTAGCAATTGTTAGAGACATGGTTCTTAGTTGTTGGTAGCAACGATCAGAGATTGTTTGAGCAGGAGCAACTGTAATGGAATCACCTGTGTGAATTCCACATGGGTCGACATTTTCAATAGAGCAAATGACAACACCACAGCGATTTTTATCAACCATTACTTCTAGTTCAAGTTCTTTCCATCCTAGAAGAGATTTTTCCATGGTAATTGGAAACTTTACATCACTTGATGATAAGGTCTCTTCTAGCTCTTTTAGATTGTGAACTAAAGCGGCACCTTTTCCTCCAAGAGCAAAGTCACGTCTAATAATTAAAGGAAACTTTACTTCATTGTCAGCAAGTTCTAGTGCGTGTTCAAAACTCTTTGCACTAAATCTCTTACCCGATTTATAGCCAAGCTTATCTAGTTCTTTTGCAAATAATTCACGGTCTTCTGTTCTTTCAATTGTATCTGTATTTGCACCCAATAGAGCAACACCGTTGTCCTTTAGAAAATTTTCTTTTTCTAGTTCTATGCACATATTAAGTGCTGTTTGACCACCCATTGTGGATAAGACTGCATCGACATTCTCTTTTAGGATAATTTTTTTAATAGTTTCTTTGGTAATAGGTTCAATATATGTTCGATGACTCATCTCTTTATCAGTCATTATAGTTGCTGGATTTGAATTTAGTAGTATTACTTCAAATCCAAGCTCTCTAAGTGATTTTAAGGCCTGTGTCCCACTATAATCAAACTCAGATGCTTGACCTATTTTGATTGGCCCAGAGCCAATTAAGAGAATTTTCTTATAAGGTGACTCCATTTGGCCTTGGTGATATTCTGGAATCTCTTTAATATCTTCAGGATTATATTTTTTAATATCGCCATTTAAAAATTCTCTAATTTCTTCAAAGAAAACGAAGGCGTCTTTAGGGCCAGGATTTGATTCTGGGTGAAATTGAACACTTCGGATTCTTGAATCGTAACTTCTTAAACCTTCAAGTGAGCGATCAAATAGGGAAGTGAACTCACAAAAAAGTTTTAGATTAAATTCGTTTTCAAGTCTTTTTGAATTAAAAGATTCTGCATCAATTGCATAACCATGATTTTGACTTGTGATAAGTAGGGATTCATCTCCATGATTGTAGACTGGGTGGTTTGCCCCTCTTTGTCCAAATGGAAGTTTTATTGTTTCCATTTCACACGCAAGACCAATTAGTTGATGTCCTAGACAGATTCCCCTAACCGGAATATCTGATTTTAGAATTTCTTTTACTTGTGAAATTTCTTCTTTATATTCTTTTGGATCTCCTGGCCCATTTGATAAAAAGACCATCCTTGGTCTAAATTCCATAACTTCCTGTGCAGGCGTATTGTTAGGAACAACCACTAGGGGATGTCCAAGATCTTTTAAATAATTTACGATTGATTTTTTTATCCCATAATCCATAACGACAATCGGATTTTTACCTTCAATTATCCACTTCTTTTCTTTTATTGAGACTCTAGATAATTCATTACAAATCAATTTGTGATTATTAAAATTTGGTGCTTCTTCACTTGTTGTTATAAGACAGCGGTGATCTTTTGATTCACATGATAAGTATTTTGTAAGAGCTCTTGTATCGACGTCACTTATTAGTGGAGTATCACAATTTTCTAAGAATTCATTATATGAGAAATTTCGAGCTATTAAACTTTGGGCCAATGGCTTTTGTGAAATAAGACTTTGAGAAACTTTCTCATTGTATTCGTAATTTCCTACATGGGCCGTTGTGAAAATGATATGTTGACCAAGGAAGGATGGATCGGTAGCTGTTTCTTGGTATCCGCTCATTCCTGTTGTAAAAGCCGCTTCACCAAAGATACCATCTTTTAGTCGAGAGTCGTTATTAGGGAGATTAATATATGCTTGAAATTTTGTATGATCTGGAAAATGAAGAAAAATAGGAGTTTGTTTAAGAGAGGTTTGAAAATTAAGTTCCGACTGTTGTGATGATGTCAATTGACCATCAGACTTTGTTTTCTTCATTTGTCGTTAATCCTTTATCAAAGTTAATTGTGTTATATTTTGCACCAATATTTGTATCGCCATTAGTAACCATTGCCTCAATGATTGCCATACGTACATATACTGAGTTTTCTACTTGCTTGTGGGCCATCCATAGGTTTGAATCTACTAATTCTTGATCCACTTCAATACCTATATTTGCTGGTCCTGGATGAAAGACTGGAATCTTGCGGCCTACCTGACGAATTAAATCTAAGTTTAGTCCCCATTTCTCATTGTAAGTGGACATATCAAATTGATTCTCATGTCTTTCAGCTTGAATTCTTAACAGATAAACAGCATCTGTTTCTTTTAATGCTTCTTCTAGACTTGCATTTGTTTTAATACCTGCAGGTATTTCTTTCGGTAAGAACTCTTTTGGCCCACATAGGGTAATTTCAATACCAAATTGTGGCAGAAGCTTCATAAGAGAATGGGTAACACGAGAATGAGTACAGTCTCCAGCAATACAAACTTTCTTTCCTGCTAACTCGCCATTAAATAATTCATTTAAAGTATAGAGATCGAGCAGGGCCTGAGTTGGATGCTCATTTGTTCCATCTCCACCGTTAATCATTTTTATAGGTGGCCTTTGTTTAAATTGAGATAAGAGCTTCGTTTCCTTTGTTCGAACGATGCATATATCAAAACCTTGATAGTTAAGAGTCAGAAGTGTTTGCTCTAGACTTTCACCTTTTTTAAGTGAAGACTTCTCTGCCTCAAAATCAATGTGAATACCTTTAAGTAGGTTTATGGCCATTATGAATGAAAGTTTTGTACGTGTTGAATTCTCTAGGAAAGAGGTTGCAACTGAAATTTTTCTTTTTAGGGGAAGTCTAGCAGGGGAACCAATTTTTAGTTCCTTTGTGCGAGCGAGGAGTTTCTCAACTTGCTCTCGATTTAAGTCTTCTATTCCTTCCAGAATAGATGGAAATCCAATCATGACATTCCAATAGTGTTGAGCTAGTATGGTTTTTAAAAAGAATAATAAAGTCAAAGCTTTATGGCCACAAAAAACTTCACTTTTTTTAAATAGGGAATATGGTTACCAAGAACTTTAAAGAAATACATAATAATACTCAATTAGAAGCACTTAAAAATGAAGTGAAGGGTAATCTTTTTGAGTTTCTAGTGGCCCGTCAAATTGCTATTGTCAGTAAAGTAGAGTCTCTATTCTTGAAGAATGTGGATAGTGAGCTTTTAACTATGATGAGAGAGTATGAAAGTTGGTTAAGGCAATATGATCGTAACCTATTGGCAAAACTTCCTCTTCTGGCAATTGAGATGGCCAAGGATTTAAGCTCAAATATTGAAGGTGAAATTAAAAACGTTACCGTCGTCGGTAAGAGACACGATCATATTATTAAAGAACGCCTACATGAAGCAGATATAGTTGTACAAGTTCAAGATATAAAAAGCGGTGATTTGAAGATTGTTCCAATTAGCTTAAAGCTTGTTAAAAGTGGTGCCAATATCACAACTAAGTCTGCTGGTGCGAAGAGTATTTTTGAAAAGTACTTTAGATCCTATGACTCAATTGGCTTCGTTCAAAATACTTTAAATGAATTTATTGATAAGGAATTTGATCGTTTCGCTAGCTCTCTTTATAATAGACATGGACTTGAATATAGTGGACGATTTGACTCCCTTTGGACAAAGACTCAACTGCCAGGAGAGCTTAAGGATGCAGACCGTGATGACCTCTATATTCTCTATCGTCATTTAATTAAGCATTATCACGAAATATTTACTAAATTACTCAGTCAAGATAAGGCCAAATTTATTGAATCCTTACTTCCTTTAATGGGGCTTGGAAATAAGGATGTTGTCCAAGGGATTTGTTTTTATAAGCATAAAAGTTATGACTTAGATTATTGTCATGTCGTAAATTACACAGAAGTTGAAGAGATAAGAATTCACGAGTTAAATCCCGAGATCTCTTCATTTAATATCTCCATTGGTGGAGATAACCTTCAAGTAAGGGTTAAGCCTATGAATAAGTTTACGGCACCTTCTTACAAAATTAACTGCTCAATGAAGTTTAAGCGCAAGGATTAAATATGTTTGATATTGTTCTCTGTCAACGTGACTATAAAGAGATAAAAGAACTAGAGTGTGATCTTTTTCAAGTTTTAGAGTTTGAAGACGATGGCCAACTAAAGGATCTAGTGAATGAAGGTAATAAGGTTTTGTTCATCACTTATAAAAGTAGTGTGAAGCCAGACCTATTTAATATTTATGACTTACCTAAGAATGGTAATTGTGAGTACTACTATTTATCAAAACTAAATCTCAATGGTGAAGAGTTGGAAAATAATGAAAAAATCTTTCCTGAAGTAATGGATATCACTCTTTGCTCTGAATATTACGCTGCTAGTGGTGTGTTCTATGTTGATGCTGTTGATCCAGTTGGGATGCCTCATTTTGAGAAAGCAGTGATGCCAATAGTTAAGTCTTACCATAAGAAGCAGGATTATCGACCTGCTGTATTTCTTGATCGCGATGGTGTTTTAAACGTTGATCATTCATATGTGCATAAGGTTGATGATTTAGAGCTTAAAGAGGGGGCATATGAATTCCTCTTAAATGAGTTCAATATTGAACGTCTTAAAATCGTTTTAACTAATCAATCTGGTGTATCAAAAGGAATGTTTGAATATGAAGATGTTGTTCATTTTAATAATGCATTAAATGATTCATTACAAAATCTCATCGATGCTTTTTATATTGCACCATTTGAATTCTTAAAAGGTGTCGGCCAGTATAAATTTCACTCTCTTTGTCGTAAGCCTCATCCAGGAATGCTATTAGAGGCGTGTTATGACTTTCCGATTAAGCTTTCTGATTCGTATATGGTAGGTGATAAAATGAGTGATGATCTCGATTTTCCTCTTGTTGAAACAATTCATTTACGTGGAAAGTATGAATTGGATAGTGACGTCACAATTGCTGATAACTTTCGCGAAGTAATAAATTTTGCCACTGCATTGCCAAAGAAGACAAAATAAGTCAAAATTTCTGTATGTAAAAGGAATTACATATGAAACTTAACTTAAAAACCTCATCTATATTAATCATTATTGGTTTTTGTATCAATATTGTGAACGTGTCAGCTCGTCGTTTAACTCATAAAGAACAGGAGATCGCCTCCTCTTTAAATGAGTTAACTCGTTTAAATAGTGAATACCTCTCTAAGATAAACGCATCTGTAAAAATTGAAGAGCTTCCCTTATCAAAATATCTTTCTCTCTTGGTCCTTAAAAACGGTTGTGCGCCATTTAAGCAAACACTTGAGAAGATAGAGATGGCAGATGAGTCTTTTCCTGATCAAAGCCATGGGCTTGTTGAAAAACTAAGTATTTGTAAACGATCAACTAATGGCCTAAAGGAGTTTGATATTTTTGCTAAAGTAGAAGAAGATATGGATCTTCTATCTGATGAGTAGCTTCTCCTGTGGCCGATATGACATCTTCTAAACTAAAACTATATCTTCTTGAGTCTCTTAATCCATTTGTTAATCTTGCCTATGAGAATCATTTACTTCGCTCTCACAGTGAAAATGAAAGTCAAGATCAGATCATTCTACTTTGGAAGAGTTCCCCTAGTATCGTAATGGGGAAGTTTCAAAATCCATGGGTTGAATGTCGTGTAAAAGAAATACGAGATCGAGGAATAAATCTTGTACGAAGACAAAGTGGTGGTGGTTGTGTCTATCATGATCCTGGAAATTTGAATTACTCTTTTATAGGCCCCCGCTCACATTATGATAAATCTGCTAATGCTGGCATTATAGTTGATGCCCTTAGAAGTTTAGGGATTAGAGCATTTGAAAATCAACGTCATGACTTAAGAGTCGATCATGAAGGTGAAGATTATAAGATATCGGGGTGCGCTTTTAAAGAGATAAGAAATAGTGCTCTACACCATGGAACACTCCTTATGAATGCAGATTTAGATATCTTGAATAAATTATTACGTTCTAAATTTGAGGCCAGTACGGCACTTGGAGTAAAGTCAGTAAGATCTAATGTTATAAATCTATTTGATATTTCTAACAGTCTTTCAGAAGAGAAAATTAAAACATCTATTCAAGACTCTTTTGGTAAGTACTATAAAACGGATGTCGAAGTTTTACATATTACAGAACAAGATATCTGTATGCTTCCAGATATGATCTCAAAGATATCTGACACTTCTAGTTGGCAACATATCTATGGTGGAACTCCTAAATTTAGCTTTAAGTTAAATAATATCGAAGTTATTTCTAAATATGCTAGAATAATACAAGTAAGTAATGACGATAAAGACCTTTTGGATCTCGTTATTGATAAAACTTATTATGAAGAAAATATTCTAGAGAAAGATAAGCTATCACAAAAGCAGCATGACTTTATTAATGCATGTCATGAGGTTCTTTTTCTTTAAATTTAAGGCCTAAGATGAGAGAAAAAATTAACTTAGTTCAAGGTGAAGTTTTGATTGAAGAAGGTGGCGCAAGTGATTGTATGTATCTTCTAAAAGAAGGAACTCTTGCTGTTTTTAAACAAACAACAGATGGACAAAAGCAGATTGGAACCATTTATCCTGGAGAGTTTGTTGGAGAAGTAAGTTTTCTTGATAATAGGCCTCGATGTGCAACCGTAAAGTCTATTGGTGAAAGTGAAGTTGAGGTATTTGATGCTCACAAATTCCAAGCTTTCTTAGATTCACAACCAAAGTGGCTTCAAACTATGATGAGAACCCTTGCAGATCGTTTAAGAACTACTAATGAAAAGATAAAGGTGTAATTTATGGCATCTCCTACAACGGTATTTGTAAATAAAGATCAATATTTAATTCGTGAAGGTGAAGAGAGTAACGAAGTATATATCGTGGAAGAGGGAAGTCTTGGTGTCTTCAAAGTAAAAAATAGCCAAGAAGTAAAAATAGGCACTATCTTTGAAGGAGAGTTAGTTGGGGAAATGAGCTTCTTTGATAATTCTCCAAGATGTGCAACAATTAAGGCCTTAACTGATTCACGTCTTCTTGTAATCCCTTCATCGAAATTTGAGATGTATGTTAATAAGCAACCAAAATGGTTTCGAACTTTATTAGAAACACTAATCGATCGCATACGAAAGGCATCAAATCGTGTTAAACCTGAGGTTTAACTGTTTAAAAGTTGTAAGAAGTCTCTTAATTTCTGTTGACCTATCTCATTAGCATCACATGAAAGATGGTTAAGTTCACAAAGGTTCGCAAGGACTCTTGGAACATCTTGAAATAGGTTATTGTCCAAATTTAATCTCTTGAGGTTTTTGAGCCATTCAAATTCAATTGGAAGATCAGTTAATTTATTTCTTTGTAATTCTAGTGTTTCGATTTTAGTGAGCTTGTAGAGCCAACTAGGAATCGCATGTAGATTGCACTCAGTTAATTGTAGTATCTTAATAGGTGAGCTCTCATGAATATGTATATCATGACAATTCTTAACACCTCTCATTTTGAGAATTTCTAAAGGAGCCTTGCCTATTAGATTTAGGCTACATTCACCGTCAGCATAAATATAAAACTTCTTAAGGTTTGTTAAAGTATCGAGGTTTAAGTGGACTTCACATTTATGCTTAACCATTAGCTCTAATGTGTTTATACTTGTTAATGACTCATCTTTTTCTTCAAAGAAGTCATTAATATCAAAGTTACTATATCTTTTTGATACCTTTATAAGCATAAAGAAATTGTAACATATATGATTGTCTGTTGAGTTAAATTATAGATATTGGACGAATTTGTTATTCTTATCGACTAAGATTTGCTTTGGCCTAATGTCTTTCTTATCTGTCATCTGAAAGCCGATTATAATAACTTCGTGGCCTTCGTTAATTAGGTGTGCAGCGGCACCATTTAAGCATATCTCACCACTACCGCGCTCTCCCTTAATAACGTAAGTCTCAAGTCTTGCACCGTTAGTATTGGAAACAATGAGTACTTTCTGACCAGGCCATAAGTCTACGAGATCAAGTAGTTCCTCATCAATAGTAATTGAGCCTATATAGTTAAGATCGGCCTGAGTAACGACGGCCTTATGTATTTTTGATTGTAACATTTCGCGCATGAAACTTATTTATCAAATTCTTAGGTGAGAACGCAACAAAAATGAAGATTTTATTAACGTAATAAGTGCTTTCTATTTATATTTCTGCTTCAGGACCTGGAATACCTAGAAAGTATAAAATAGATGTCATTGGGCCGTGACTCATGTGGTTTTGTGCGTTTTTGCGCACTATGTCTTTTGCATGAAAAGCGATACCAAGGCCTGCTTGAGCTAGCATCGGTAAGTCATTGGCCCCGTCACCGATTGCCACAACTTGTTCTAGAGAAATACCTTCTTGTTGAGAGATTAAGTTTACAAGTACGGCCTTCTGGTCTGCGTTGATAATTGTACCTTTTACCTTGCCTGTAAGTTCACCATTTTCAAATTCAAGCTCGTTTGCAAACGCATAGTCTAATTCAAGTTTGTTCTTTAAGTAATTTGCAAAGTATGTAAAACCACCTGAAATTAATGCAACTTTATACCCATATTTTTTTACTGTTTTTATGAATTCTTCAACACCCTCTGTTAAGGGAAGGTTTTGACAGATATCTTCTAGCGTTGATTCTTTAAGGCCTTTTAAGTGCGAGACTCTTTCAATAAGTGACTGATTAAAGTCGAGTTCTCCATTCATGGCCCTTTCTGTAATCGCGCTAACTTTTGCGCCAATACCATGTACTTTTGCAAGTTCGTCAATGACTTCTGCTTGAATTAAAGTTGAGTCCATATCAAAGACAATTAGTCTCTTTGATCTTCTGTAAACATCGTCTCTAATAAAGGCTATATCTGTACTATGTGTATTACTGATAGCAAGTAGATCCTCTTTAACCTTGTTTAAATCTACTTGCTCAGGAACGTCAGTTAAAACTTCTAGAGAGTTAAAGCCTTCTTTAGATACATTATCAATTCGATATATATTGATTCCATTTGAGGCGATATTTTGTGACATATCAGCAATGAAGCTTGCAGATATTTTCTTAGGGGCCACACAATTTACTATAAAACTATTGTAAGGAGACTTGTATTTAACGTCTTCTTTAATAATTGAGTATTCTAACTTTAATCCCATCTCATGGGCCGCAAAAAGTAGCTCTTTTAGAACGTTTTGATCATGATCCTTGTCACTACTGATATTTAAGACAAATGAAAGAGAAAGTAGGTTGTGAGTAATGGCCTGATTGATATCAGTAATATCGGAATTATTATCACTAATTACTTTCATTAATTTTGCCGTAATCCCCGGTCTGTCGGCACCAGATACTGTGATAATGATTTCTTTAGAGTTGTTATTTGATTTATCTTCCATGAGCTCAACCTAGTATGTATTTTTAAATTTTTGCTTTCTTTGCTTGCCTTACTTCAGTGATTCTCTTTGCAAGTCCAAATGTATAAACTAGCGCAGACAATACAGAGAAGAAAAATGATAAATAAATCAATATCGTACCAACAAGTGGGAATGAGAAACCAAATGGTTTATCCCAGGCCATAAGCATTGGAATGGCCATCATTTGAAATGTTGTTTTCCATTTACCTAGTTGATTGACACTTACTTTTAGGCCTTTCTCCATTGCAAGTAATCTCAATGCCGTCATATACATTTCTCTAATAACTAATACGATAACCACTAGTACATTTACACGATTAAGTGATTGAAGAAGAATGAGAGAAGAAACAACTAAGAATTTATCAGCAATAGGATCTAAGAAAGAGCCAAAAACTGTGACAATATTTCTTTTTCTAGCAATATATCCATCTAAGAAGTCAGTAAAAGAAGCCGCTACAAATGTCCAAGCAGCAATATAACCAAGAGTTTTTTGCGTGGCCTTAAAGATATTTTCTTCAAATAAACATAGATAAAGAGTCAGGCAAATAACAGGAATTAAAGCTACACGAAAAATAGTTAAGCGATTAGGTAGATTATCGATCTCCCATTCACTTAATAACTCTCTGTCAGTCATTGTATTCGTTGCGCTCTTTTTATTATCATTATTTTTATTGTTATCTGACATATCTACTCAATGAAGAATTTTCCTATTAATTAAACTTTAAACCTTAAGGCCATAAACGTCTATAATAATTAACATAAATTAGATAAAACAAAAAAAACAAGGATATCAGAAGCTATGAAAAAGCATCTCAATTTAATCAAAACTGGTCATCAATCTATTGAAAAGCGTGTTTTTCCACGTTTTCCATTTAGCTACTTGGTCTTTAAAAGAGATGATAATTCTGTAAATTACCAAGTAAAAGATATTTCATATGGCGGTATGAGTCTCGCTCTAAAAGATGGTGTTGTTAGTGCTAAATTAGATGATGAGTTCTCAGGAGAGATCCACTGGTATGACCAGAAAGTAAATGTAAAATGTATTGTAAGAAGAGTTGAAGAAGATAATATCGGAGTTGAATTTGTAAAAAGTGATATCTTTGATAAATCACTTCTAAACTTTCTATCTGTTTCTAATGTTTCAAAGAATTTAAGACCAATTCATGAATATGATGAACAAATGGATCTTCCTATCGGTCTTAAGACATGGTTGCGTTGTGATGGCCCATTTGAAATTTTTGTTTGGCACCATCGCGATGGTGAAATTTCTAAAATTCAAATTCTTATGATGGACTCAATTCTCGAATGGACTGATGGAGAAGGTATTCAGACTGGAAAAGTCTTAAGTGTACGTCCTTCAGACAAACCACTAACTCATGAAGAAGAAATTGAATTTCTAATTGACTCACCAATTGATCAAGACAAGCTTGAATTCGCTAATGAACTTGTGCAGCATATCCCTGAATCTTTGATTTCAGAAGGAGATCTTAAGTTTTTAACGCGTAAGATTAGTGGATAATTCTTAAAACACCTCGAGATTCTTCATTTGATTTGAAACAAGGCTTTTCATTTGGAAATTAACTTCCTAAAATATAGCTAAATATTTCAAATTAAAAGGATTACCAATGAATAGAAACCTCGCTTTAGAATTTGTAAGAGTAACAGAAATGGCCGCTATTAGCAGTGCTAGGCTTATGGGACGCGGTGATGAAAAAGCTGCAGACCAAGCAGCAGTTGATGCTATGAGAACAATGCTTGACTCTGTTGAGTGTAATGCAACGGTTGTTATCGGTGAAGGTGAGCGAGACGAAGCTCCAATGCTCTACATTGGTGAGAAGGTAGGCTCTGGTAATGGACCTGAACTTGATATTGCTCTTGATCCATTAGAGGGGACAACAGTTTGTGCAAATGGTGGTTGGAATTCAATTGCTGTTATGGCCATTGCTGAAAAGGGTAATTTCTTAAATGCTCCTGATACATACATGGAAAAAATCGCAGTTGGCCCTGAAGGTAAGGGCCTAATCAATATTGACGATACTCCTGCTGAAAATTTAAAGAGACTTGCAGAGGCCAAGAAGTGTCGAATCCAAGATTTAACGGCAGTTATTCTAGATCGTCCACGTCATGAAGAATTAATTAGACAAGTAAGAGATGCAGGAGCTCGTATCCAATTAATTGGAGATGGTGATGTATCTGCTGCTATTGCTTGTAGTGAGCCTGATAGCGGTATTGATATTCTCTTTGGAATTGGTGGTGCTCCTGAAGGTGTTATCGCTGCAGCAGCACTTCGTTGTATTGGTGGAGACTTTCAAGGAAGACTTAAGCCAAGAAATGATGAGGAAATTGAGCGCGCTAAGACAATGGGAATAGATGATATTAATAAGATCTATAATATCGATGAACTAGCGGCCGGAAACGTAATGTTTTGTGCAACTGGTGTAACGGATGGAAGTTTCTTAAACGGTGTTAAGTTTAAGTCTTGGGGTGCTGTTACTGAGTCGATTGTTATGAGAAGCCAGTCAGGGACAATTAGAAGAATTGTTGCTGAACATCGCTTTGATACAAAACCACGCTATTAAAATAAGTTACTTTATTGATTAAACAGGGAAGTTGATTATGGCAAAGGCAAGCCGAACTGAAGTATTTGATATTGATATTAACAAATTATACGACGTTATTGTCGACTTTGAGTCTTATCCTGACTTTGTACTTGGTGTTAATGATATTAAAGTTCATGACATGACTGAGACAAGTGGTGTTGTGGAGTATTCAATTGATATGATTAAAAAACTTAATTATCAATTGGATATGGAAATGAGTCGTCCTAATAAAGTAGCTTGGACTTTTAAGAAAGGTGACCTCTTTAAAATCAACGATGGTGGTTGGGATCTTAAAGATCTTGGTGATGGTAAGACTGAAGTCACTTATAGCTTAGAGATTGAAGTAAAAGGATTTATTCCTGGTGCTAAAATGATTGTTAATAAATTAACTGAAACATCTCTTCCGTCAATGATGAAGAGTTTTTATGAGAGAGCTAAATCTTAATGGCTGATTCAAAAGACAATAAGAAAGAATATCATAAAGAAGGCCTACTTGGTGATACCATCAAGAAGGTAGTTTCAATAGGAATAGGCGCAGCCTTTATGACTGAAGAAGCAGTCAAGAAAGTGATTGATGATTTGCCTCTTCCAAATGATGTCGTTAATGGACTTCTTGCTAATGCAAAAAAGTCGAAGCAGGACTTTATCGATTCTGTTCAAGAGGAATTAAGACATTATTTAAAAAATGTTGATCCAAAAACACTTTTAGAGTCGATACTTGATGATTATGAAGTCGTAGTACGATTTAAAAAAAGAGATGATAAGAAAACTAAGTGATCACTAAAAATTATCAAAAAATTCTAGATGAAATCGGTGATAAGAATAAACTTATGGCCGTCACAAAATATAGTGAATTTGATGATATTAAAGAAGTTTACGATCTAGGCCATCGAGACTTTGGAGAGAATCGAATTGAATCCCTCTTGCCTAAAGCACTTAAAGCTCAAGAATTAGGCTTATCTGATATAAGGTGGCACTTTATTGGTCACATCCAGTCAAAGAAAATATCTAAGATTGCACAAGTTCCAAATTTAAAGTCAGTACAATCACTTGATTCAATAAAGCATATGAAAATCTTTGATGAAAAATTAGCTAGGCCATTAGATTTCTATATTCAGGTTAATACGAGCGCAGAAGAACAAAAAGGTGGCCTGTGGGATAGCTCAACTGTTCAAGAGTTTTATAATGCAGCAAAAGAATTGAAAAATATCAATATCGTAGGACTCATGACAATGGCCGCTGCCAGTGGCCTTCCTCCTAGAGAATCATTCCAAAAACTAGTAGATATTAGAAATGAGATTGATCCTAATCTAAAACTTTCAATGGGCATGAGCGGTGATATGAAGGTGGCCTTGGAACTTGGAAGTGACTGCATTAGGGTCGGAAGTGCCATATTTAAGTCCTAATTATTGTATTCTTACTATCTAATTTCTAAAATTACCCCTCTAAGTCGTTAAAAATACAGCAGATATAAGTTTGAACTAATTCTAGGTATTATTGACTTTAATTTATGCGCACTGTAATAAATTTTTATCAACTAATTTAATTCGACTTTAAAAACGGAGAGTCATTATGAGTAATGCCAATAATAATGAAAGAAAAGTACCAGAATTAAGTCTTACTTCTTACACTAAGGGAAGCCCTGAAGAGCAAGTACAATTTGTCGATACTTTAATGTTTGGACTTAAGGAATATGGATTCGTTATTCTTAATGATCACACTGTTGACCAGAAAAAAGTTGATGAAGCATATGCAATGGTAAAGCAATTCTTCGCTCTACCTGCCCAGAAGAAGAATGAATACAAAGGTGAGAATGGTGGACAGCGCGGTTATACACCATTTGGTATGGAGCACGCTAAAGATAGCGAACATCCTGACCTTAAAGAGTTTTGGCACGTTGGACGCGAATTGGCAGCTGATTCTCAATATAAGGGTATTTACCCTGAAAATATTTGGCCAGCTGAAGTTCCTGGTTTTAAAGAGAAATTCCTTGATCTTTATGAATCAATGGATGCTACAGCTAATGTTCTTTTAGAGGCCATTGGTAAAGGTCTAGACGTTCCTGAGAACTTCTTTGCAGATATGGTAAAGGATGGAAACTCAATCTTAAGAACGATTCACTATCCACCAACTGATGGACACGATACTACTAACTCAATCAGAGCGGGTGCACACGAAGATATTAATTTAATTACAATGCTTGTGGGTGCGACTTCATCTGGTTTACAACTTCTAGATCGTGATGGAACTTGGCTAGATGTTAACTCAAAGCCTGGTCAATTAGTGGTTGACTCTGGGGATATGATGGCAAGATTAACTAATAATGTTCTTCCTGCAACAACTCACAGAGTTATTAACCCAGATAACTCTGGTGAAGAGAGATATTCTATGCCATACTTCGTGCATCCACACTCTAAAGCGTCACTTGCTTGCCTTGATAGCTGTGTAGGTGAAGGCAAGAAATGGGAAGATATCACTGCTGGTGACTTCTTAAATCAGAGGCTTAGAGAGATTGGTCTAATCAAATAATTCAAATACTGGGAAACCAGAACAACAACACTACGAATAATAAGAGGCCTCCTTCACGGAGGCCTTTTTTGTTCAATCTTTGAAGAAATGTTTAAAAAATGAACACTTTTTAAATATTAAGTGCTTAATATTTAGACTTCGCCTGTGGCATATGAATTGCACTTACTTTCGTATGCAAAACTTAAAACAAAGCTCTAGGTCTCTAGTGGCCACATTTTATTTAATAATAACAATCCTCGTTTTATCAATGAGTACAAACGCAAATGCAAATACTGCAATAAAGCGTGAGATTCTTGAATCAAAGCGAGCCTCTTCTAAGATTTTATCTCGCTTAAGACAAGTGGCCCGTCACAATAAAGGTTTCCTACATGAAGAGGAAACGCAAGAAGCTTATCATTTTTATTGGAATATCCATTCAAAAATTAAAAACCTTCATAAGAGAGTTCTTAAAAAAGGAGAGCTTGGAAAAGATGATGATGGAAATTATTCAGATGAATTGGCCTATAAAGAATTAGATGACTTTATTCAATATGTTGGCAAGTACATCATCACATTCTCAGAATTAGAAGGATATAAAAGACTTCCTTCTTCACGTAAGCTTCTTGTTTCACAAATTGCAAACTCTGTTGAAACATTAATTCAATACTTAAAAGAAGATGGTTATAACATATCAATACCGGCAGATATCCTAGAAGGCCTAAAGAAACTTGGCAAAATCTATAAGAAACAAGAAGAGTTCTTGGCACTAAAAGAAGAATTACTAGGTGATTACTTTGAGGCCTTAGACCTTTTAGAAGAAGAACTTTATAAACTTGAAGACAATCTGAAGCAATTTATTAAAAGAGCGATTGGACCTAGACGTGAAAGACGTCATCGTATTTATACAGATGAGTCATATCCATATTTAAAATTTAAAAGGTTAGCAGATAGTATTGCTGATGATCTAGAAGACTTTGATATCAATGACCTTGGTGAGTATGAAGAAATTTCAAAGCAGGTGTTAGATTTACAACACTTAGTAAAACTTACAAAGGCAAATAACAAAAACACAAAAGTACTCTTAAATCGTGTAAATATCCTGTTCAATAGATTTTCTTTGGAGGCGGCTAAAGTAAATAGCAAATTAAGGCCAACGAAAATTGAAACAGACTTAGGAATTAAGTCAGTTGAATATAAGTATTATCGAGCAACACAGGTGTGTTCACTACTAGGTGGGCCTGGGAATATTCTACTTAGAAAGTCGATTGAAAGTGATATTGACCTCTTTGAAGACTTTAGCCCAAGAACAAGTGGTGCCATTAAATTAGTTGAATTTTTAAAATTTAATGATCGTCAGCTGGACTTTAGACATGCTGAGATTATTACAGATATTGAAAGAGATACAAGAATTACATCAATGGGATTCTATCCTTTAAGTTTTAACTGGGGAAAAGATGAAGAAGATAAGATGCCTCCATTTTTAGAAATTAAGAAGGGGTATCGTCGATGTGATTCTAGTGGTTGCGATACATATAACGATTATCGAACAAATTTTGCATGGATGAGTGTTAACGCAAGTTCAGCAAAGAAGGTAACAAAGAGAAAAGAGAAAGCCTTAAAGAAGGTAGATAAGAAAGAGAAATATTCAAAATTGGGTGTTTGTTCTGACTTTGTTAACTGGGCCTTTGGAAATGTTATCTCTTCTAATTGGAACCAAATTCCAATTATTAGAAACCTAATACAGATTGTATATCCTCCAGAAGGGTTACAGACACCAGATAATCTGTATGAATCATATATGACAGACGTTGTATGTGAAGTAGAAAAAAGAAAGCTTAAGTATCCACAATATGTGAATGCTCACAATTTAAAAGAGCAGATACTAAGAGATATGAATTCATCAAATGAAGCAATTAGTGTGCATGCGAAGAATTCACTTAATGAATTAGTAAAAAAAGGAATTATAGATAAAGACTTAAATTTAAAATATGACGTTATTGAATTTGAAACAAAATAAACAACAAGAAGAATTAATTTATGTTTCTAAAAGGAGAGAAGGAATGAAACAAAAACAACAAAACACAAGGAGCAGGTTACTAGTAGCTGCTTTCTTAATGACTCAGGCGCCGGCCGTAATAGCTGGTTATTACAACTCATCAATCGATGGGATTTCTCTTGATGGTATTTATACGCCAGAAAATTTAAGTAATATCTCAAAAACAGTGTGTAAGAAAGTTTACGATGATGCAAATATGGACAAAGAGCATACGCAAATGTGTGAGCGTGGTGTTCAGTCTGCTCAACGTATGGCCGCTGTATATGCTGCTGGTGAAGGTACACACCTAGGTTGTGTTGATGGTTACCAACAAGGACTATATAGAGGATTCAATATGACGTCTAACCCGTCTATTGAGATTCTAAAAGAGGAGCAGCGTGCTCTTAAGGGTGTAACACTTGAAAATGCAGTTGCACGTGGTAAAGCAAAAGCATCAAAGGACTCACGTTACTCAACTGAGAGTGAGATCATTGCTCGTTTTAGAGACAATGTAAGAGATAGTGAAAATCAACAAATTACAGCTCCAAGCTCTGACTATTCAGATGTACTTAAAGTACCTCGTTTTGAAGGTTTTGGAGATGGTTATGCAGCTGATGGAAAAGGTGGATCTTTTAAAGATGTAATTAATGCAGGTTGGGTTTCATCATCAAGTGCAATTGGAAAAAGAATCCAAGCACGTGCTGTTGCAAGACAATTTGGTATTAAAGCAAATTTAGCAGATAAGTGTTCTTCGACACCAATTCTATTTGATCGTGGACTACATACGATCTCTCTTTGGGACCTATTCTCTGCATATGGAGAGTATAACTTCAAAGATTATGGTTGGAAGTCGACAACTAGAGCATGGAATAAGTTCAAAGCTTCAGAAGAACAAGAAGCAATTGCATACAGAAATATTCAAGATGTAAAAGAAGCTTACCAAGCTAAAATTGGTTACCACAAGAAAAGTGTTGCAGTTGAAGTTGATGAATTAGATGCTAATGGTCAACCAACTGGTAGAAAAGTTGTAAAAAGAGATGCAAATGGAAATATCGTTTATAAGCAAGTAGACGATACATCACGTCCTATTTTTGAAACTCGCTACCGTACAGTTCAAGGTAAGTCAGCGCAAGATCTTAAGGCCGTTTATGAAGATGCATTCTTTGAATCTTATAGAAACCTTGCAAAAGAGCACTTTGGAAAAGCTTTCGTATCAACTCACAATATGGCACGTAACCTAGGTGAAGATGCTGGTAAAGCGGTAGGTGCAATCGTTGCACGCGATGTAGCAAAGCAAGAAGCATATGATGGTGTTTATAAAGCACAATCAGCAACTTCATTTGCTAAAGAATATGAAAACCTATTCGTTACTTCTTGGAATAAGAATTATGATTACTTTGCAAATAATCCTATGGTTGAGATCACTGGTTTTGACCTTTCAGGTGATGGAAATGGAATCTTTACAAGAGGTGAGTCTTTAAAGTCTGTTTTAGGACTTAGAAACTTAGGTCTTAAGTCTGGTGCTGTAAAAGTATCACTTAATTCATCATCTTTTGAAGCTGGAAGTGCCCGCTCTGAATACGTTACAGCACCTGCTTCACTAAACTTTACGCATAAGTCACAAAGTGCTCAAGGTAAATTAAGTAATAATCTTGAAGTATTTGATACAGCTTATTTAACAGTAAGTATTGATGGAAGTGATATTAAAAAGGTATATGAGCTTAAAAGTACTGATTCAAAGAGAATTGAGATCTTAGATGTTGCTCCTGTGTATAAAGCAGATACTAAAATTAATTCTGTCGTAGCTGGTGATGCAACAGTTTATGTAACTGTTAAGAACCCATCAAACTCTGAGACTTCAGCATCTGTTGATATTTCGGTAGCGATGAATGATGGAAATACTTATACTGCATCGACGACTGCGCTAAAAGCAGGTGAGTCAAAGCGTGTACCAGTACGTGTAACAGGACTAGACCCACTATTTATCATCAACAATGGTGTAAGTGGTAAAGCAACTTCTAAAGTTGGTGGAAGAATTATGAACTCTCGTAGTGCTTCTGGTGACAGTGTTGATTATGACAGAGCAGTAGCAGATTACTTCAATTCAATTCTTACAAACTCAACGACTAACTATGGTAGCGATGGGTACAAAGAAGACCGTGTTGAGACATTAATCACAATGATCCTTAACAGAACTGAAGCTCAAATCGATACTGATTGGGATAACAATGCTAGAGTTGCAAATACTTTAATCGGTGCACTTCAAAAAGAATACAAGGCTTCAGCAGCAGCTGGAAAGCTAAATGAAGAAGCTAAGCAAACATATGTTGTACTAGCTCAAGAACTTGAAGCTCTTTACGATGATGTATTTGGATATAAGGATTATGTAAATCAACTTAAGGTATTCAATGGTGATCTTGAAACTCGTAAGAAGAAAGATCGTAAGAAAGACTAATTGGTAGATACCGAATAAATAAAAAGAAAGGCCCTCATCTTGAGGGCCTTTTTTATTTCTTTAATTTAATTTTTTAATTAAAGTTGAGCTTGTCCTTCAACAATTTGCTCACCTGGCTTGAACCAACATAGTGGTCTTAGACCATTTGTGAAGTTCTCATCTCTGTTACAAGCACCTGTGTTTACATCTGAATCTGAAAGATCAGTGTAAGCATCGATTGTACAAAGAGCACCTTGGTAGTAAGTATCTAGACGACACTGTGGTGCTGGGTGATTGTGGTTAGTTCTAGAAACAACATTTGAATCTGGAGTATCAAACTTAAGATCAGTTGTTAGGTTTCTTAGAGCTCTAAAAAGGTTAGCTAGTGACATACCTGCCATTGAACCTCTTAAACACATTGCATATTCGTTCTCGTTAACAAAGTTCTTTGCACAAGACTCTTTAGCGATTGCTGGAACTTCAACTTCGTTCATCATTTTGATGTTGTTGTCGTTTTCCATGTACTTTCTTAGACACTTAGAAGTTGCGAAGTAATCAGCTTGACCTTCGTTTGATGCCCAAGATGATCCCCACCAGCTTGATTTCTTTGGTGCTCCACCTAGGTGGTGACCAAGTTCGTGACATACAACTGTTGCGAATCCGTCACCTGTTATTGTTTCGTGTCTTGCAAGACCACCAAACATACTTACTTTCCAAGTGTTTCCTACTTGTTGTGCGTAAGCATTAACAGTTCCGTCTTCCCACTTTCTTTCGATTTCAAGAGTTTTACCTTTTGCTTCAATAATAGGAGCATAGATAGCTTCAATTTTATCGATGATTGAGTTGAACTCACCTTCTGTAATTGTGTTGATACCTTTAACATTTGATGGAATCCATAGGTTGTTGTCTTCTACGATTCCAGTTTTTCCGTGCTCATCACATGCGTATGAAAAAGAAGCCACACAAGTGATCAATAGAGCTAAAATTCCTTTTTTCAATTCAGTCCTCCCTGAAAGTATGTTGTCTGATTTGCTTTATTAACTTGACTAATACAATTTGTTTTAGCGTAGGTTTGATTTTTCTAAAAAGTTCACGGTATGTCTAAGGGTTTTTGCCCAAAGTAACTAAATGTAAGTTTTTGTTGGTTTCTTTGTTGTCTGATGCGTCATTTTGCTGGTATAATTTTTTGTCGAATATTGCCTAACTATCTAGAATTATGATAGAATTCTCGTATGAAATCATTATTTTTGTTTACATTGTTAACATTCAATTTTCTTGCATTCTCACAATCAAATGATCCAGTGATGGAACAATTGAATCGAATGAGGGAAGAAATGATGAAGCAGATGCAGGCAACTGATAGTTTTGACAGTGAAATTCAAAAGATGTTTCAAAGAATGCAGAAGATGGGACAAATCCAAGGCCTTCCCGATCGCTTTAATACGAATGTTCAAGCAATAGAATATTTTTGGAAAGACTCAAAAACCCTTGTTGTTAAGGTAAATAAGGACGATGAGGTTAATATCGATGTAAAAGAGGGGATGGTTGTACTAAGTGGGATGAAGGTCTCTAAGTCGAAGAACTCATTTTCAAAATTTAACTTCTCACAAAGTATTCCTATTAAGTCGAGCCTCGATACTACTAGTGTCGATATGAAGATGGATGATGGTAATATTGTCTTATCTTTTAAAGAAAAGCTTCCTAAAAATTCTATTTAATATAAAGACTAAGCCGCAATAATCTCACCATTGAGATTTTCAAGAATTGCATATAGCTTATGATTAAAGTCTTTTGCGCTAAATGGCTTTGTTAGAACCTGCTCCACATTTATCTGAGATGCATTATCAATTTTGCCTAAATCGAGGTCCCCAGAAATAAGCATAATATGAGGGTAGTTCTCCTTATTTCTTTCTTCTAGATGATAAAGTCTTTCAATATATTGTAAGACTTCTTTTCCTCCCATCTCAGGTAGGTTTAAGTCTAGAACAATCAGATCATAGCGATCCTTTTTAATTTCCTCACAGGCATCAATCCCATTAGTTACTGTCGATACATTAGAGAAGTAGCCACTTTGTGAAATAAGTAGTTTTAAAGATTCTGATATTCTTTTGCGGTCATCAATAATTAGGGCCTTCATGTTGATATCCTCATTGATTATTGGGCGTTAAGCTCTATTAGTTGTCTAGACTCATCTTAGATCTAACTATCAATAATTCTTAGTTAAAAAACTTTAAGATTTATTAATAAATATAACTAGCTGGAATTACGATAATATGTCTGATCTTTTTTTGGGCCAAATTTGAGCAAGAAGCTAAAGTATGGGGCATAAAATGCCGATAAAACAGTTATGAAAAGCTTCGTTATGACTCTATTTGCGCTCTTCTTATCAATTGATTCTTTTGGAATTGAAGAAGACTATTTCAAAAAAACATCCTTTGATGTTCCAAGAAGAAGCATTTCTGTAATAGCAAGTGAGAAGGGTTTCTATCCTGAAAATATCACTGCATTTGTAGGGGAAAGAGTTAGCTTATTTGTAACGGCCGCTACTGATCGTCCAAGCTGTTTTATTATGAAAGAGCATGATGTTTATGTCGAGGCCAAAAAGGGAGAAGTTCGTGAGGCCACGATCTTTCTCGATTCTCCAGGGCGCTTTAAGTTCTATTGCCCATCAGGAGAGATTAGCGGAAGCTTTACAGTTATTGATCACCCGAAGGATCAAAAGAAGAAAAAGAGGGATTTAGCTTCTACTCGACGTGATAACGTTAGAGTATGGCAACCTAAGGAAGAGTAGGAATTTTACTTAAGCTTAGGAATAATTAGCATGTGAGGGATTATGTCTTCTGTATTTACGGATGCAATTAAAAATTTACTTTCACCTATTGGGGATCTTTTAGAAGATGAAGGTGTTTCTGAGGTCATGATTAATGGGCCACATGAAATCTTTGTCGAAAAGAAAGGATTAGTTTTTAAAGTTCCTAATGAATTTGAAGATGAGGGTACATTGATTTCAGCAATGCGTGCCATTGCTCAATCTGTAAATCGTACAATTGATGAAGATAATCCACGTCTGGATGCAAGATTACCAGATGGCTCTCGTATCCACGTTGTCCTTCCTCCAATGGCAAAGAATGGTACCACTGTTGCCATTCGTAAGTTTTCAAAAGATAGCTTAACTTTAAAGGATCTCATTGAGTTTGGTTCGATGTCAGATGTTGCCGCAAGGTTCTTAGATATTTGTGTTTATTTAGGTAAGAATATTTTGGTATCAGGTGGTACTGGTTCTGGTAAGACCACTATGCTTAACGTTCTTGGTGGGCGTATTCCTAAAACTCAAAGATTAATAATTATTGAAGATGCGGCCGAGCTACAAGTCGATGCTGAGCACGTTGTAAATTTTGAAACACGTAAGGCCGATGAATTAAAAGGTCTAGGTGAAATTACTATTAGAGATCTTGTTATCTCGGCCATGAGACTACGTCCTGATCGTATTATTGTAGGAGAGGTTCGTGGGGATGAAGCGCTTGATCTTGTTCAGGTTATGAATACTGGTCACGATGGTTCAATGGGGACAGTTCACGCAAATAATCCTGTGGATGCTTGTACTCGTTTAGAAACTCTTTGCCTTATGGGTGAGACTAAAATACCACCGGATGCGATTCGTAAAATGGTTGGAAGTGCACTGCAAATCATTGTTCAATGTAGTCGCTATCATGATGGTGGTAGACGTACATCACATATCTCAGAAGTACTTGGTGTTGATAATAATGGGAATTATATAACTCGCGATATTTTTAGATGGGTTCAAACAGGTAAGGATCCTGAGACTGGAAAGTATATCGGTGAAATGGTTCCTTGTAATTATGTTCCTACATTCTTTGAAGATATTGTGGTTCACAAACTACCTTTTCCAAAACAGAATTTTCTTGCTCCAGACTGGGCAAGACCACTTGTTAAGAAGAAAGCTGCTTAGGAATTATCTAAATATCGACTTCAATACCGTCTTCGTAGATTTCCACGATAAAGCGCTCTTGCTCTAGCTCTTTGGTCTTATCAATTATGTCATCAATGTCATCAGGACTGAGCTCTGGCTCAAGCTCCATATCGGCACTGAAGACTTTAATAATGGCAATGGCCATCTTAGAGTCTGTTAAGTCGTTGAATTCACTAAGAGGGAAAGTAAGCTTATAACCCCCTGAAAACTTGTCAATATCTACATCAATCTTCATATAATTAATTGTAATTACAATAAAATAAAAAGCAATTATTTTGTACTACGCAGATTCCTGCAAGTGTCTGTAATCTTTGACTAAATTTTAGTGACAAATTTTTTAACATGGCCTTTCATATTTTCAACGAGCAAGAAAATAGTCTTTTGAATTGATAGAATGAATATGGAAAAAGAACACACACATTAGGACGAGAGGATAGAAATAAATGAAATTAAGTGCTTTCAGTAGAAACATTCTGAAGTTGGCCCTAGTCACTTATGCAGGGTTAACATTTGCCACAGATGCAAATATTAAAGACGATATTAGCTCTATTTCAGTTAGATTAAAATCAAAGCAAATTTTTACGATGAAAAATCACGGTAATGGTGAGTTTAAAGAGCTTGCATTTACTCGAATTGAAAGGCCATCGTTAGAAGTTGAGATTAAAGATAAGAAGAAGCAAGTTGAGAGTGTTGAAGTGGCAGTTGATGAGTCGATTTTCACAACGAAGACAAGTCTAATTAATCTCGATATTTCGAAAGAAAAAATAGTAAAAATCAATTCAAATAAGGCCACTACAATGGCAAAGCTTTCTCATGGTGGATTAACATTGGAGAGTAAGCAAGCAGCTAAGGTTCTTAAAAATGATATTACTTCAAACCTTAATCGTTTAATGTCTAGAATCGGATTTAAAGATCAGACAACTGTTAAGTATGAAATTAAAAAGTTAAAATTTGAATGTCCGAAACTTTCTGGGCGAATCACTAATTGTCGTGCAAGTTATGAAGTTGTAGCAACACTTAATAATACTCAAAAGAAAGATAAGGGATTAGTTTCTATCTTTAAAGAGGCCAAGAATAAAATGCTAGGTCTTGGTGAAGAGATTCAAATTAATACATATATTGGTGAGCTTAAGGCAATTAATAAACAACTTGAGGGCCTTGCTAAGTCAAATACAGATAAGAAAAAGCTACAAAATATATATGTGCTTAAAAAAGATGTTCAGTCTGAAATTTTAGATTCGTATCAATACACTGCAATCTCTAATACTTCAGCGGTAGCATTCGTCGATAAACTTGATAAGAAAGTAATTAGAAAATAAAAATATATAGGCCGCAGTCTCTTACTGCGGTCGATTTCTCACTTCTTTTAATTTAATAAATACATTTATTATTTCATTTAATACTTCATTGTGAAGTTGTTTAAATGAAGCTTGATATAGCTTTGCATTCTCATCAAAGTCTTGACGGTTTTCTTTATTTCTAACTTCTAGAAGAAGCTCATTCTGAGAAAAGGCCAACTTAATATCAAGATTATAAATCATGAAGCGTAGAATAGGATTTTCTTCCCATTCACCAAAGTATATCTTGTAGCTTTGTATCGTTGTTTGATGATCGATTTTATCAAGAGACTTCTTTAACGTTAGAAGAGTAACTTTAAGCCATTCAAGTGATTTGTCTTCGTTGTTAAAGGTTGCTTGTGGAGTTATTTTTGTCAGTTCTTTAATGGCATTATCAATAATGAACTTTGTGGTCTTATCTTCGATTTGTGCAATATCAAATTCGGCCATCTCTTTTTGGTATTCAATATAGCCATCTTTAACAAGGTGCAAAGTTGAATCCTGATCGAGATGAATAATGTGACCAGCTTGTTTTCCTGACTCTAAGTTGTAGTCGAAACTTAGGTATGTATCATGTAGGTTTTTTCGCAAATCTTTTATGGCCACTTTTTCAAATGTATTATGGGCCAGGCAGATCCTTAAATTATTAATATGATCTTCATTCTTCTTATTTAGAAGATCATTAATATTTTCCAAAAGAATCTCCTTCGTGGATTCTTTTTCTAATCGCTTTCTTTGACTTAACGTCATAAAGTTCTTTAATATTTTAAATAATGCCATAGAGGTAAAATAATCTTTTTTGGCAGGATGTCTAGTTTAATTTTTCAAGGTGTAAGTATTTGAAGATTGGAATTTTTGATTCAGGAATTGGCGGATTAAGTGTCCTTAAGGAAGTGGCCCATTACATGGATCGTTATGATATTTACTATCTTGCAGATCGTCTAAATGCACCTTATGGAAATAAGACTAAGCAAGAGGTTTACTCTTATTGTGAAGCTATTGTTAATGAATTTCTAAGTATTGATATTGATACCATTCTAATTGCATGTAACTCTGCTACAGCAATGGCAATTGATGAATTAAGAAGTAACTTTCCTCAAATTCGCTTTTTTGGAATTGAGCCATTTATCAACGTCATAAATTTAAGGCCTGAACTTATTAGTAAAAGGGGAGTATGTTTAACAACTCAGTTAACGGCCGACTCAAATCGCTTTAAGTACCTTCAGCAAAAATACGATGCGAATCATACACTTGAGTACCGAACATCAAAGATGCTTGCTAAGCTAATTGAAGAAGCTTTTGATTCAGGACGCCTCGATACACATAAAATTGAAGAAGAGATTAAGAGTTCTGTTTTTACAAAATCTACTAAGGACAGTTTTGATTACATTATTTTAGGTTGTACACATTATCCATTTGTAAGTGAGGTTTTTGAAAAAGTGTTAGGGACTACTTCCATTTCTCCTTGTGCTCATGTGGCCAAGCATATGGCCTCTTGCCTTGTTAATAAGCTTGATGAAACACAGGAAATCAGAGACCACTTCTATTTTCGAGATACTTCAAAAGCTGCGACTAAAGAGCAATGGCGCATTGTCAAAAAAGAAAACCTTAAAGGATTTCCGTTTTTTTAGGTTAAAAAAGTGACGATCCTTGAATTTTAACGATACAATATCGGCCAGCTTTGTATAAAGATAATGATATTTAGATAAAACTAAGGATTTGGATATGTCTGAAAAAATCGCAAAAATTAAATCAATTACTCCCCGTCAAATACTGGACTCAAGAGGTAATCCAACTGTTGAAGTTGATCTTGTGACTGAAAATGGGTTTATGGCCCGTGCCGCTGTTCCTTCTGGAGCATCAACTGGTTCAAAAGAAGCACTTGAGCTTAGAGATGGTGACAAGTCTTATTATCTTGGAAAGTCTGTTAAGAAGGCCCTTTCAAATATTACTGAATATATTGCACCAAAGTTGATTGGGATGAATGTATTTGATTTGAAGGCAATTGATGAGCTTATGCTTGAAATTGATGGTACAGAGAATAAGGAAAAACTTGGGGCCAATGCAATCTTAGCGGTTTCAATGTGTGTTGCACGCGCTGGTGCTCTCGAATTAGGTAAACCTCTTTGGCAATACTTAAGAGAAGACCTTAAGGTACCAACTGCAAGTAATAAAACACGTCTTCCAGCACCTCTAATGAATATTATCAATGGTGGTGAACACGCTTCAAATAATCTCGATATTCAAGAGTTTATGATCGTTCCTCATATGGATAAGTCATTTAGTGAAAACTTAAGAGCTGGTGTTGAAACATTTCATTCGCTAAAGAAAGTATTAACTGAGAAAAATTATTCAACAAATGTTGGTGACGAAGGTGGATTTGCACCAAGCCTTTCTTCACACGAAGAGGCGCTAGACCTTATTCTAGTGGCCATTGAGAAGGCCGGTTATACACCAGGTAAGGACATTAGTATCAGCCTTGATTCGGCCGCTAGTGAGTTCTACAAAGATGGTAAGTATAAAATGCAAGGAAAAGAGTTATCAAGCTCTGATATGGTTGATTATTACTCAAATTTAGTCTCAAAGTATCCGATATATTCAATTGAAGATGGCCTTGATGAAGCTGATTATGATGGTTGGGTAAGTCTGACTGAAAAGCTTGGTGAAAAGATTCTTCTAGTAGGGGATGACTTATTTGTAACAAATAAGAAAATTCTTGCTGAAGGAATTGAGAAGAAACAGGCCAACTCAATCTTAGTTAAGATCAACCAAATTGGTTCTCTTACTGAGACATTTGAAACACTAAAGCTTGCTTTTGATAATAATTTCCAAGCGATTATTTCACATCGCTCTGGTGAAACAAGTGATGCATTTATTGCAGATCTTGCTGTTGCAACTTCAAGTGGGTTAATCAAGACTGGATCAGCTTCAAGAAGTGACCGTCTTGCAAAATACAATCAATTATTAAGAATTGAAGAGGCCCTTGGCAGTAATGCCGCCTTTGATGGTTTAATCTAAATCTTTCAATACAAGGCCTCTCCTACTTTGTAAAATATGAAGAGAGGCCTTTTATATGTCGAAGAAAATACCAGAAAATGAAGCCATTCACTTCTTACATGATCTTCTCAATCACACTCATGGCCTTAAATTATTTCTCGAAGCAAGAGAGAATGATGTTGAAGGAATGGGCAAAGAATCCTTGGCCCTGATTTACCAAGAGATTCAGGCCCTGGAAAATCAAATAGCCTCGCAATTTGATAAGCTTACGGCAAAAGCAAAAACGTTAACGGTTGAACAACTTACAACGTATATTTCTGAGCAATTTAAACTTTATAACTTAGAATTCTCAATTAAGCTCGATAAGGACTTAAGTGATAGCACTCTTGATCTTGATATCGCCCTTTTTGAACGAATGATAAAAAACATCGTAAAAAATATCTTTCTCTGGTCGAATAAGAAGGATTTAAAAGTATTTATCACATCTATTGATGAATCAATTGAGCTAATCTTTGAGAATACGATTTCACAAGACTTCAGTGAACAGGATCCATCAAATAGTGTAGGCCTTCATTCTTTGGCCTCATTAGCTAAAAAGCAAGATATCAGCTTTAAGTCTTGGGCCAAGAATCACAAATGGTATACCTCTATTCGTATAAAAAAACTCGGTTACTCACAGTATAAGTTGGTTAGCTAGGTAAAAGAATACTACTTCTATAAAAGAATAAAAATGTACGTTATTCTATTAAACGTATGGAAATCATTAAGTTATTCGTTTTTTCTTTAGTAGTTATACTATCATTATTTGCTAAAAATAATTCCTATGCCAATGATCGAATCTATCGATCTGAAGCAAAGCTCTTATCCAAAGGTGCTTCTTGGGTTGATCTTTCGTTTGATCTCTCATCGACTCTTTCTCAGCATGATGTTGATGGAAATGAAGTAATCTATAATGATGAAGTAAGTTACTTTCTATTTGATGCCAATATTGATTATCAATATGCAATCATGAATAACTTTCAACTCTTGGCCGGGTTAAAGGCCCGCTACGTTAGTAGTGGAGACTCTGTGGAGACGATTACTAATGCAGGTCTTGAATCATTTTATGCTGGTGTTATTTACGGGCTTGGTAAGAAGAGAGGACGCGACTTTGCAATAAGTGCTTTGTATCGATTTAGGCCCTACTCTGTTGATACCTATGCAAATGCAGCTCCTAGTGATGAAGTTATTCTCGGAGATGGCGGAAACGATATTGAGTTTAATTTCCTTGCAAAATTTGATTCTACTAAATGGACCTCATATGATTTTAAAATTGGTTATCGAATCCCTGGGGCCCCTATTTCTTCAGAAATCCCATTTGAAGCCAGATGGGTTAAGCACTATGTCGATTGGGCATTTTGGCTTTCAGCAAACGGAGTCTATAGTTTAGGTGGAGATGAGTATACTGATTCACCACAGACAAAACCAGCTGTATCAAGTGGCTATACATCAAGATGGAATTCTATCAATCGTCAATTCTTGGCCCTTGATGCTACCGCTCAAACCATCATTAAAAATAAATATTTAATATATGGAAAAGTCGGCTCAACTGTACTTGCGACTTCTACAGATAAGGATATCTATGCTTCACTAGGTGTTCAATGGACAACTGGTGGGGTTAGCGCTCAACAAAAATTTGAAGAAAGCTTTAAAGAATACACCATTGAAGCAAATGTTATTAAAGTTTCTCCACGAGGTGTCTTTATTAAGATTGATCACGGAAGCCTAGATGATATTCAAAAAGGTAATATTGTGGATATTTATAAAACTGACTACTTTGGTGGAAATATTTTAGTGGCAAAGGGAATGGTGTATGAAGTTGCAAGTGCCTCTTCAATTGTGAAGATTGTTACTCGTTATAGAAAGATGCCAATTCAAAAAGGCTTTGCGGCCAGAATTAAGTAGTTGATATTAGGAAATATTTAACCTTTGATATAATTTTAAGTTAAGATAAAATATTGAATATAAACACAAAAAGGATTTATTGATGATAAAGCATATTCTGATTGCTTTCTACTTATTGGCCGCTTCAAGTATCGTTGCCAAACCTTATACATCTAATTTCTTGGAATTTGAGCTACCTAATGGTTGGGAATGTGCAATTGAAGGAAGTGAATATGTTTGTCAGTCGACAAATGATCGAAGAAAGAAAGAGGCCATTATTATTTTTGCTGCCAAACATCGTGGTAAGCAAGATGATCTTATTCAATACAAGGCTTACTTAGAACAAGCAAAAACTTTTAAACTACCAGGTGGTAAGAGTCAGATCTCTGAGCCTTCATATACAAGAATGAAAAAGATTCAAGGCCAAGGTCACACATGGGTTGATTCTCTTCACTTATCAAGTGAGGTACCAGGCTTCTATACTCGTTATATGGCAACAGTTAAGGGAGAACTTGGTGTTGCGGTAACATTCTCTGTAGCAAAAGAGCACTACCAAACTTATAAGCCAATTTTTGATAAAATTATTGAAACGATGCAGGTATTCTCACGTATTAAGAGTAATGCTGACGGATTAAAACTTGCAGGAAATAAAGGTGAAGCTGTACCAGGAGCATCAGGTGACTTCCTAGATAGTGAAACAGGTCTTCAGGATATTGGAGTTGGCGGACAACGCAAGCAAGGTAAAGGCTCTGGTGGCGATGATATGACTTTATATATTATCTTGGCCCTTATGGTTGGAGCAGGTGTCTTTATTGCAAAAAATCGTAAGAAGAAAGGTAAGAAGAAAAAGAAAGGTAAGAAGAAAAAGAAATCATAATTTAAAAGCCTCTCGAAAGAGAGGCTTTTTTATTTCTAATCTTCTTCTTTTTCTGAATCAAGACACTCTTTAACGGCCTTATTAAACTCTTCATTTAGAATGATACTTGTACCCTTATTCATTGTATTCGAGTAGTGACTCATATTACATCCGCCGTGTGAGTGAACTCCAATGACTTGATTATTCTTTGCTTCAACAATACTTGAGCCAGAGTTTCCACCCATCGTATCAACTTTATGTGAAATTAAGCCTGGCAGGTTTCTATAGCGCTCCTGTGCACCATATGATTTTAATTCTCCAATATTAGTTTGTTGAGCAAAGTTTTTCTCAAACTCATCGTCGTATCCATAGCCTGTGATCTTTATAAAAGCACCTGGTTCAGGCATCTCACTTGCTACTTTGTAATGGCCTTGTACTTCTCCAGGGGCATAGTTCGTGAATTCGTTATTTTCAACTTTCATAACTGCCCAGTCATCTCCTGGCCCATTATTCTTATAAACTAAGCTTTCTTGATTAACGTAGTATATATCCATTGGAGAAGGATGCTGAATACCTTCTTTAGTTGACTCTGGTGTGTTGAATTCAATAATCTTGAGGTCTTTTTTACAGTGGCCAACAGAGATAGCGCACGAGTTAGAGATCATCGTTACAGTACAGCCATGTCTGGACGTTAGCGACTTTAATGCACGAGCTACTTTTGGGTTTTTTGATGGTACACGATCGTCAAATCCACAAATGGACTTATTATTTGCTAATGTCGTTATAGGTAATACAAATAGTAAGATGAATAATGTTTTCAAAGTCTTCCCCGCATTTAATTAATATTTGAATGATTCAAAATAACGCACGGCGAGAGTAGAATCTATATTTTTGAATCTTTTATAGACAAAAAAAGCCTCCAAACTGGAGGCTTTCTATAGATTTAAATTTTATTTATTTGATATTATTCAGATGCTAGACAGCTTTCAACTGCTGCTTTGAATTCTGGGTGAAGTTGAAGAACTGTTCCTGCATTCTTGCTGTCATCACTTGTGTAACATCCACCATGAGAGTGAACACCAATGATTTCACCAGTTTCAAGATTGATAATACTTGAACCAGAGTTACCACCCATTGTATCAACTCTATGCTCTAGAAGGGCAGGTCTGTGTCCACCATTCCAAATTGATCCACCAACAGTTTTTAGCGGTCCAAAATTATTTTGTTGAGCGAAGTGTCTTTCATATTCACCGCGGTCACTTCCATATCCTGTAATTGAAAGCATTGTTCCAATTGGTGGAACTTCTTTAGCGATTGGGTAATAACCTTGTGCTTGACCTGGTAGAAGTCCAGTGTGCTCATTTGGTAGTGCTTTCACAACTGCCCAATCATCACCTTGTCCATTGCTCTTATATTTAAGTGTTGTTCTATCTGCGCGATAGATATCTTTTGGACCTGGGTGTCTGATACCTCTTCTTGTTGAAGTAGGTGTATTGAACTCTAGGTAGTTTAGAGTTGCAGCACAGTGTCCGACTGAAATTACACATGAGTTTGAAATTAGAGTTACAGTACAACCTGCTTTATCTCTTTTATTTTCTAGTGAACGCCCAACCTTAGGGTCACTTGATGGTACACGTTCATCCATTCCACATATAGACTTGTCCATTGCAAAGACGGTAAGTGGCAATAATGTCACAAGTATTAACTTTTTCACTACGATCTCCCTTTGTTTGTGAACAAAAAGTCTATGACCTCAGTCACACTCCTGCAAATTTCGAGAGCTTATAGTAAGAAGTTGTAAGAAGTTAATCTCTTCTGACACAAAAATAAGCATTATTTCAGTATTTTATGAAGAACTTTTAAGTAATCTTGTGGGGACATGAGGTGAGTGTTGTGTGAAGCATCTGCTATTTCATAGGTGAATGCACCATGGGCCTTGAGTTGCTGGGCGTATTGAGAATATTTTGTATCAAGTCTGCCGTGTATATAGTGATACTTCATTCCTTTAGGCAGTTTTGTAATGTCCAAAAGGTTTTTTTGGTTTGCTACAGATAAAGTCGTAGCAGCTTTTTGCCAATAAGTGATCATAGAAGGAAGTTGTGCAGACTTCGTTTCAATCATGTTTTGATATTCACTATGTTCATTTACTTTTGTAAAAACACTCTGCTCGTACCAGTTTTTGTAAAACTCTCTTGCATCTTGATTTGAATTATATGTATCAAAGATTCGGCCATCATGGGCCATGCGTTTTTTTCGAGAGTCCTCATCTGTTAAGAAGCCTGGTGATCCAGACTCATTAATAAAGTTATCAATATTTTGGATCTTAGAAAGTCGTTTATCAAAAAGAATTTCCTGGAATATACGGGCCGACATTGAATAAGTTAGGAAGTTTATTTTACGATCCTTATTATTGGCATTTTTTATGAAATTAATGATCTCATTTTTAAACTCTTCTAAGTTTTCTAATTTGCAATTGCTCCCATGGCCTGGAAGATCGATAAAGATAATTAAATACTTCTCTTTAAGATCCTGAATCAAGTTTTCAATCTCTAGGGCCTCACCCATAAATCCATGAGAGATGATAAGGATATCGCCACTAGGCCTACCACAAGCGTTTAGATAGAGCTTCTCACTGAAGCCATCGTGTAGCTCATTTAATGTTGAGGCAATCTGCTTGCGACTAATTTTAATTCCTTTCTGGTAAGAGCTTATATCGTCACATTGATAAATGAGATGTGGCCTTTCAAAAGGTATTAGGGAGTCATTAATAATTTTATTTACTTTCTTAAGAGTTTCTCTCTTATCAAAAATTAAACTGATAAGGTTTTCATATCGATTATTATCAATAGGGACGACATAACAATTTGTTTCTAAATCTACGTTTATTTTTGCTTCAATATTTTCTGGGTTTATATTTTCAGCTGCTTTTTGAAAGGTGTTATCGCTTCTTCCTATAATTGTAATATTATTATTGGCATCATAAGTGGCCTTGTCATTTGTCATTAGTCTTGAATTAAAGTTTTCTCCATTAAGGTAACCTAGCGCAATACTGTCACCTTCTAAAATGAGGTGATCATTTTCGATAAAGACATGGCCATTCATTGGACTTCCAACACTCATAAGCGTTTGCAGATCATTGGTAAATGGTGTTGCTAAGAATTGAGCACAACTCTCTGTTGCTCCATATGAATTTGAAAGCTTTAAGTTCTTTGAGATTGCCTTTTTCATTAACGTTGGATCTACTTTTGATCCCCCAAGAACGACTCCCTTAAGCTTTTTAAAATCATCCATGCTCGCAATATTAACAATTCGTTCAAGTTGCAATTGTACAAGTGAGGCCATTGTAACTTTCTTACTATTAATGATTGTTTCTTGCACATTATCAGGGCGTGATAGAGTCGTGCTAGCGCCTGCCATCAGGCATCGCCATAAGATCATAAGTCCACCTATGTGATATAGGGGAAGTGAGAGTGCCCAGTTATCTTCTGATGTAATTTGATAATGCTCAATAGTTGCTTTTGCACTAGAGATTAAATTTTTAAGTGAGATACGTACACCCTTTGGTGTACCTGTTGTTCCTGAAGTGTAGAGTATTGTTGCACAGTCTTCATATCTTTCAATTATATGAATTTGATTTTTTTGAAATGATTCAAAGACATCTTTTATGTCATAGTCACCAGGAGAGTTTTGTAATCTTCTTTCATCAACAAGGATGGGAATAATGCCAAAGTTTATTAATTGAAAATAGCGACAAATAAACTCTTTATTATTTTCCGTCCATTTTAAGAATGTATAAGATTTATCACTTTGCTTTAATTGGTCTAGCTGATCTAAGTTAGGCCTTTTACTGATTGCTTCTAATAATTCTTGGTATGTTAATTGGACTTTGTCATCTTTATAAAGAAGGGGAGAATCCAATCTAATATTAAGATTGTTAATTATATGAGAAATGAAGTTCTTGTTATTCATAACTTCTTAGAAGGCCTACGACGATACCAGCTATACGAAAATCATTTTGCCCCGTAATAATAAAAGGTGAGAGTCGATCATTGGCCGGGTGTAATTCAATAGAATTCTTTTTCTTGTAGAAGTTCTTTACAGTGGCCTCATTGTCCACAACAGCAATAACGGTTTGACCTTGGTTTGCATTTTCTTGTGCTCGGCAAACAAGAATATCTCCTTCAAATATACCGTCATTAATCATTGAATCACCCTGTACATTTAAAGCAAAGTATCGGCCTGGTTTGGCCACCATGTGATTTGGAACCATTGTGTGCTCTGATGGGTTTTCAATGGCCTCAATGGGATTACCGGCGGCGACATCACCAAGCAGTGGGACCTCACTAAATTGTGCCTGAGGTGTTGTTACCATGGCCGGTGAGGCAGTGATTTCTTCAAGTAACTTTATTCCACGTCTCGCATTCCAATCGATTTCGATTTTTCCTGCTTCTTGAAGATAGTGCATGTACTTATTGACTGAACCAAAGGACTTAAGCCCAAAGTGTTCTTTGATTTCTTTTTGAGTTGGGGCATAGCCCTCTTTATCAAAATACTCTTTAATATATAAATAAACTTGATTCTGTTTTTTAGTTAACGCCATATTCATATGTTATGCGTAAGTACTGCGTAAGTCAACTTGTTAAAAATTCACAAAATTAGTGAAAAATGTTCACGGTTTTTGTGAAAAAAACTTACAATGGCAGATATCTCCCTTGTTTTATTGACGAGTCTCCTTTGAAAAGGATAGTTATGTCTTAACAAATCATTGGGAGGGTTAAATGAAATCATCAAACTCATTTTTAGGTTTATTTGTTACCGTTGTAACTATTGTTATCGGATTCAATTCGTTCGCTCAGGTTCCTGAGGTAGGGACAAGAGAGTCTTTCTTAAAACTAGATAACGTTGATCAAGAACAATATTTACATATTGTATCAAGAGAGGTTGAAGAAGTCGCTCCTGATTATGAAGCTGTCTATGAAGGTTTAGTCGAAAAGTCTGGTGCCGCTTCATTGGGTCAAGTATTTATGACAATTGATAAATTCATTGCCTTGGGACAAAAGATTTGGAAGATTGTTGAAGCTGGTAAGCCAGTTAGTAATTCAAGTTTTGCTAAGGCCATTAGCGTAATCCCAAATATGGATGATCCAAACTCAACGTTTAGTTCAATGTCAAATTGGAAGATGCCAATTGTTCGCTCATTTAAAGTAACTTATAAAAATGGCTTTGGCTCAGAGGTTATCTCTTTTGTTTATACTGTAGCATTTCAATACGGTGGTAAATATGAAGGCAAGGGTGCTTATTTAACAGGATTATTTGTTACAGCAAGTAATATTAGTGTTTCTTGGGGATTTAACTTTAATGCTTCTAGTGAAGTAATCTCAATTGCTAACCAAGGAAGTCTTGATAGCCCAATTGCTTCCGCTATGATTAAAGTTAATTATAAGGCTTCATCTGTTCTACGATCAATTGATGAAAACGATTTATTCTTCGTAAATGGGCAGGGAATGCTTCAGAGAATGAGATAATTTAAATTAAATTCTATATAATAAAAGGCCTCTTATGAAAGAGGCCTTTTTTATTTCTTAATCATTAGCTTCTTTAAGTGCCTGAGTGATCATTTCAGTAAGCTTTCCAAGTCGCTCTTCTTGTTGATTTGGATATTTTCTGTCACTGCTCTCAAGTGCGCTTAAGTCTTCACCTTTAATTGAAGGGGCGAGTATTTCTTTAATCATATACTCACGTGCTCTTTGTCCAGAGCGTGTCTTTGTTAGGATATCCCATTTGAAGTCTTTACGATCAATAATATTAAGAATGTCACCAAACTTCACTTTGAACTCTCTAAATAGTCCTCCAAAGCCACTTGATCTTCTTCTCATCTTATTTAATTGTATTTGAACTAGGCCTTCAGCAAGTCCATCTCCAAATGATCCTTCTCCAGTATCTTTTGTTAGGGCCTCGGCCAATAACTCTCTAAGTTTTGTGTCTTCGGCCAGATTATCTAATTCACCCTTTTCAATTTTATCAAATATATATGATTTTAATTGCCTACCTTCAGGCGTTGCTAAAATATCAGTTAACATGCGATTATTTGTAATCTCGTCAATCTTTCTATTAAGAAGGTTAGAGCTATCATTATATTCGTTTAACTCTTTTTTAAAGGTTTCATTAAGAGTCATTCCTATTTGAGAAGCGATGACGTTGTCCATGATAGGGCTATTCATAAAAGCTTGCGTATTTTCTTGTGTTGTAGCATTTGGATTATTTTGAAAATGCCTTGTGAGTGATATCTTTGCGTTATAAATATGCTGTTGACAGACAGCTGTATTATTGTCGCAAGAATATTTCATCGTTTCCCCAAGAAGCTCAAGTGTTGAAATCAATTCACTATTAGGAGTTCCTGAAGTCTCTTCATTACTTTTATATTCTTGTGCTTTATCTTCTCCTGGAATTTGTAGGATAAGATCGATAACTTCATTAATTTCTCTTGGGTTGTTTTGGCCATAAACATGGACAAATCTCTTTTGTAATTCAGTTTTAGCGCCTCTTTCAAGATCTTTTATACAATCATTCATATTCTCAGTAGCCTCGCTAAGTGAAGGAGACTCAAGACGTATAAGACACTTTTCAAATTCTTGGTAGCTATTAGAAGCGAGTAATGATGGTTGTCTTCCATCTTTATTTGCAAAACTATTAAGATCTCCTAATAGTTGAGATGCAATTGTTGTTGCAATTTGTGGTAATTCATCAATAACACATTTTTCAGCATTAGCTTGTGCGTTTTCATCATCTTTAATTCTTGCAAGACAAGGCATGACATTTCTCTTTGCACGATTTGTTAAGTCTAGAACTTTTTGTGGCTCTGAATTAAATAGAGGTGCGATCGACTCTTCTATTATAGTTGGTGCTAATGTAATAAAGGCATCCTTAGCTGTAACAGAGATACAAATATTTGATGCATCAGTAGCATTAAAAGAATTATCTTTTTCATTTTCAGACATAACCTTATCAAGGCATGTATTTAATTGGTCTTGAATTTGACCACGCTTTGTCTCATATTCTTCTTTTGTCATTGTTGACTTAAAGTCACTTACTGTTCCCTCGATGGCCTCAGATGCGACATTTCTAATCAATAGAGGAGTTAGAGTATCAATTCTTTCATCCATATCTAGTGGAGTACTTGCATTGATATGACTAGAGATTAATTGTCTAACTTCATTAGTCTTATTCTCGCTTAGACCAAAGTCTCCAATTTTATCTGAGGCCATCTCTTGTGCGATTGATTCAATAACTGTTTTTTGCGTTCTAAAGGTACAGTTTTCAATCTCTTTATTGAGGTTTTCTTGGTAAGTACTCATTGTTTCATACTTTCCTAGGCCCTCATCAAAACATTTTTTAATCTCTGTTTTTAGTCTTTCTAGTTTTTGACGGTCAACTGCTCGGGATACGAGAGACACATCGATATCTTTTTCTGCTGTTGCCTTATTTATACTGTCTTCTAAGATACTACTAGATAGCTTTTTAATGGCACCTGTTAAGCAGTTGTTTACTAACTTTTCATTTGGCTCTTTCGTTAAGTCTTTGTAGTATTCTTCTTTTGTACGTTGTGCACAAGCTTGATATTGTTCGATTATTTCATCTGTTAATTCATCTCTTCTTTGTTGTGGTAGGTTTAAGTCTTCAAATTGAGATTCAAACTCATTTCTTAAAATTGATTCCGCAGCTGTTAGTGTTGCCATGGCCGTAACGAATTTTGCACATTCATTTCCATCACTCGTCTTACGTGCCTCCATACATGCTCTTAGATGAATATCTTTTAGTTCTTGAGACAATAGTTGCGCTTCATCTGCACTTAAGTTTTCTACGATTTGTTGATTTGTTCTAACGGCAATTTCAACAACATCACCAGCTGCTACTCTTTGTAATCCATCGATGCAGTCTTTTATTTCATTAGTAAAGCTATCAGTGCTCATTTGAGCTAAAGCAAGGTAGTCTCTGTCATTGTGTTCTGCTTTGTTTATCACAGGTGCAAATCGACATGTATTTGTCTTTGAAAGAATGGAAGTTACAATCTCTCTATTATCATCTCTTCCAGTGTATGACTTTAGGGTATCGTTTAAGCGAGTTCTTCTTGTTTCTTGATAACTTGCTATCATTCCCTGGTAAACACATCCTTTAACAGTTGCAGTGGCATCAATTATTTTTTCAAATTTACCTAAGTTTTTATCAAGGCAACCTAGATATTTATTCTTTGCTTTAAGTTTTAAAGAAGAGAGGTCATCTTCAGGTGAAAAATTTAGTCCAATTTGGCGATCTAATTCAACTTCACCAATGGCCGTTGAAATATTATTAGTGAAAGTATTTGCACATTCTTTAACTTGGGAAGAGTTTATTGTTTTTGAAAGGCATACTTTGAAATCATCCATATACGGTTTTAGAAAATCGTTTTTTTCTTGTGCCGTTTCAAAAGTTCCCATTTCATCAAGAACCTTATGAACTACTGTTTCAGAGTAGGCGAGGGCCAATTCTCTAATTTTTTCAAAGTTAGATAGATCAAGCTGATTAACTTTATCAAATGTTGCTTTGATCTCTGCTTCACTTAAGTTCTGTGCAATTGCTTCAGTGTTTTTAAATTGACTTAGTAAGAAGTCTTCATCATCAAATGGGTTAACGCTTTCAATGGCCCTAAAGACACCAATAACACCTTTTTCTAAAGCACCCATTGCTTTATCACCCATTCCGGCGTCATTATCTGTATTGTAATCGATTCTTGTTTTAACATTTGTTCGGTGACATTTTGCTTCAAGTTCTTGAAAATCTCGTGCAAGTTGCTCTCGCTCTTGTTCTATTTGTTTGTTTGAAAAGCGCTTTAATATTTCATCTAAGTCTTTATTAAGCTGATTTACATCTTCAATTAATTCACTTACACACTGATAAGCACCATGACATATTTCTGATATTGAATCTTGTTCGTAATTACTTGTATCTAAATTTACCTTAAAGTCAGATTCAATTGAGAACTCATTATTTAAACTATCAATGTCCTTGAAATGACCATTCTCATCTAATGTACCCATGAGCACAACTTCGTCATCATTCGTACTCTTACAATAGACAGGAGCATTACTTAAATCTTTTTGAAAATTTAAATTTCTTGTATCTTCTTTGAGCCTGTTACTTCTTAAAGGAACTTGTCTTTTGTGGGTTTCAATAAAACAATTTGCTAATGTTGAATTATCGACTTGATTAGAATGCTTTGTCGGGATGAAAGGAAGCTCATCTTCAAATGTGAATAATGTGGAACTTCTTTTAGGACGAAAAGTGTTTATTCTTGGAAGTTTAAATGTCGTTAATCCATTGGCACAGCTTACGATATATCTTTGATTTCTTCTACTTCTAGGGTTTACGCCGCCCTGGCAAGAAGGATCAAATAGAATATTGTGTTGATCAATTAAGGTTGCACTGCATATGTCTCGAACACTATTGCTCACTGTTGATTCTTTTTGAACCACACATGTTGAAGTCTGCGCACCGTAGGCGAAGTTCAAATGTAGAATGAATGTTAAAACAATAATGATATATCGATACATTTCGTTAAACTTTTCGGCTATGTACAGGTAATACTTGAGTATTTAACGAAAGTTTTTTTGAGAAAAATAAATTAAAAGAGGTTAGGGCCTGATATGGAGTCTAAGTAGCTGATAATACCTTTTGCAGCGTACTTTGCATAAAGGTGGTGAAACCAGTTATCCAATACCAAACTAGCTTCAGAGTTATTTGTTAAAAAGCCTGCTTCCAAGAGAATTGAAGGCCTTTTTGAAAGGGCCAAGACATAGAAGAGACCTGGTTTTAAACCTCGGTCTTTCATTTTATAATTCTTTGTTAAGAGTTTACTTAGTTCTCCGTGAACATTATCTCCAAGCTTCTTTGACTCTGGAGCAACTCTTTCAACAACAAGGTCTGTAAGAATATTATTGATAACAACTTCTTTGCCGTGAAGATCTCGGTTTTCGACATTTTCAATCTTTGTTATTGCCGCATCCTTATGATTATTTAAATAATAAGTTTCAAAGCCATTTGAGCTCTTATCTGTTGCTGCATTTAAGTGAATTGAAATGAAAATATCGGCCTTGATAATGTCGGCCATATCGGCCCTTTTTTGTAGGGTGATTGTAGTATCGAGAGTTCTTGTTAAATAGGCTCGATGCCTTTTTGTTTCATTGATAAACTTTTTGAGTTTTTTTGCAATTTTTAGTGCGATATCTTTTTCACAAACTACCTTTAGCTTTTTCTTCTTCCACACTTTTGCTTTGGCACCACAGTCTTCACCCCCATGTCCTGGATCTATTAAGACCGTCGCTGCCATTATATTGGTGCAAATAATTAATGTTGTAATCAATTGAAAGAGAAGTTTTAAACTCATGTATTACCATTATATGGACAAAATCTAGCAGTGCAAATTTATTTTATACAGCTTGTGTATTTTTGCATCGTGAAAGTCTTGTGGAATACTCCATTTGGTGAGGTCTTTGACGTTAAATGATTCTTGAACACTCTCATCAAGTTTAAAGCTGCGTAAATTATTTGAAAAATAGAGGGTCCCATCTTTCTTTAAAAGCTTTGCACAATTATTTATAAGCTCAATATGATCACTTTGAATATCAAAGAGCTTCTCCATTTTCTTTGACTTAGACATTGATGGAGGATCGAGAATGATGAGATCGTATTTTTCTTCTTCTTTTAAAATCTTTTGAGCGTTATGTGCTAAATACTTTAAGACATCTTCTCTTATAAATTTGTGTTTGTTTGGATCGATATCATTTAATTTAAAATTATCTTCTGCCCAATTAAGATAGGTGTTAGACATGTCAACACTGGTAACGATTGCACCAGCGTGGGCCGAGGCAACAGAGAGGCTTCCTGTATAGCAAAATAGATTTAAGACGTTTTTATCTTCTAGCTGTTCATTTGCTAGTTTCTGTCTAAGGGGCCTATGATCTAAAAAGAGACCAGTATCAATATAGCGATTAAGAATTAACTTAAACTGTATTTCACCTTCTTTTGAGTTAAAGACAAGATCTTGGTGTGTGCTCTCTTTTGTGTATTGAAAGGTTTCGTCTTGAACTTTTCTTTCTTTGATAACGATATTCTTTTCACTGTACTCACATTCATTGATCAAGGCGTCAATGAGTAGTGGGAGATGATTTTTCTTCTCATCAATTCGATCAATCTCTCTTCGATAAATCACGCAATATGGGCCATGACAATCGACAATAAATGGGAAGTCAGGAATATCTCGATCGTAGAGTCGATAGGAATCGATTTGATTTTTTCTGGCCCACTTTTTCTTATGTCGATAGAGTTTTTTTATTCGACCATGTATTGCACTCATTTCTGTCCTTGGTAACTAATCAGATTTACGTAAATTATGCTCTAATTTGAAAAAAAAGCAATTACTGGACTCAAGTTATCAGTTAATTCACCCGTTAAGTTGAATGATATTTTAGCTATTTATCAAATTTATTGATAAGTGAGGAGAGATTAATGAAATTATTTGGCAAAAGTGCGCTACTTTTCTGCGCTTCAGTTGCAATAACGTTATCGGCCAATGCCAGTGTTTTTACTTTAGGTGAAATGCTTTTAAAGCCTATTTCAATTAAATCAAAAATTGTAAAAGAAGGTGTTTCAGGGGCATCGGTAACGACATTAAAGGATTCTATTCGTACAAGTGTTGTTTCCTTAAAGCATGGTTATCCTGACTTAAGTACCGCACTGGCCGATATTAAAAATCGTGCAAATAGAGAAGACCAAGCAAAGATTGGTCGTGTTATGGCAGCATTGAAGATGTCTCATAAAGATGTAGAAGGTGAGACTTTTAGAGATGTTGTAAATGATCTCGCTTATATTGCTTCAGTATATGGTGAACAATCTGCAAAAGTTCTTAACTGTTCGTATTGTAAAGCAGATGAACTCGCAACATTAGGTTTTAGTAACAATCTTGTGAAAGTTGCTGATTCAAACTTAATGAGAGTTGTTCAAAGAGTACCTAAAACTCCTGCAGGAGTTACAAGATACATTTCTAGATTATCACGAAACAATAATATCAAAGATGCTTCTCGCTATCTAAATAGTAGTGAAAGAAGATCATATGCAATTTTCTTAAGCTTCTCTGAGCAAAGAGCTAAGAAGGAGTATCGTGAATTCTTTAATGCCGTTGCAAAATTTAGCAAAGGTAATTCTAGAGAAGTAACAATGGTCGGGCCAAGAGCTAAAAATTCATTTTGGAAGATTATTGATGGAAAGTTTTCACCTGAAAGAGCTGCAAAGCTTGCAAAGGCCATTGATGAAGCGGCCAATAAGCCTGTTTCACAAAGGGAAGATGCGTTCTTTAAAGAACTATACAAGGTGAGTGATAAGACTCCTGAGACTCTTTCAAGTATAGAAGAGCTTAAGTCTAAGAAATGTTTTTTTAAGTAATTAATTTTTATAAAATATACAAAAAGGTATGACCTATGAGTAAAACAAACAAAAAATTTAAAGATCTCTATTTGCCAGTTCTTGGAACTGTTGCGATTGGAACCGCTGCTTGGTTTGGTATTTCCCACGTTAAAAATAGTGATTATCGTACGCCATCATCAGATGGTAACTATAAAACGGCCTATGAAGCCTGGGCAGACCTCCAGTATTCTGGGGCAAGCTATAGCGCAAAAGCAGCACTTGTCGATGGTCAGACTCTTCCTGGAATGCTTGGTGGGGTAACTTTTGGTGCAGAAAAAGAAGCATCTTCAAGTTTACTTACACGTGTAATGACGCCACCAACTTCTTATATTAAAACAAAAATTGGAAATTTAAGTGCTGAAAAGCAAGAAGAGTTCTATCGTGACTTTCTTTCTAATTACGCCAAAGATGCTAATGGTTATCGTACATATAAAGATATGTTTACAGGAAAGAAAATCGATCTTGCTTCAGATGTTGTAGATTTAGAGGGGAACCCTAAGGTACTTGATCTTACAGAGCTTAAGGCAACAAATATTGAAGAGGCAAATTTAGATACTTTAAAAACAGTTTTTAATAACCTCTTTGATCAAATGGGGGATAAGCCTCTTTCATTTATTAAACCTACTGTAAGAATGAAAATGTTTAATGGAAATCTACCTGGCCTTCCAGATAAATTTCTTAAACAAAGATATGATTATTCTCAGTGGACTTCTGTTTTTGGAAAGGCGGAAAAGTTTATTAATGATGCCCACGCACACGGTGGTGGACAAGGTGGTGGTTGGGAAATCAACTTTCACGCTCAAAACACATATGGTGAGTTTGAGGAAATGGTCGCTTGGTTTAGAGAGTCACTAGCACAGGTTATTCGTGACCCTCAAACACTAGAGAAAAAAATCAAGCTATTCCAAGCTCCTGGCCACCAACGTATTGTATTTGCAAAACATCCTGAATTAGAAACAGGAAAACTTTCTGAGTTCTATCGTATGGTCCAGTCTTATATTGTTCTTAACGGAATTAAAGGGAACTCTGGAATTGAATTTGCGAATTATAAAAGTGTTCAATCTGAAGCAAACTTAAGTAATCTCTATCATGGTGGCCGCGGTGTAATTAGACCTGATGATCAGTGGAAACCTTGGGTTAGAAATACTGGCGGACTTGGTATTGAATTTAGAGCGGGGACAAAGAATCTTGCACCGGCTCGTTTTTATCAAACAACACTTGCAGCTAGAATTGCAGCTAATGACTTTAGTGGAATTGCAGACATTGCTGATTATAATTTAAATAGTTCATCGTTTCAGACTGCACAGAGTATTTCAGAGCGTTTTGGTATTGAACAAGACGTTGTTAAGCAGGCCCTTGATAATATGAATAAAGCCGGAATCAAAGACTCTTATCGAGTCATGTATTGGGGATGGACTGAGCCAGGTGTTGCTTTCATCGGTGATACAAAAAGAGAGATTATTAAAAACTTAGTTAAGGATTATACGCAAAAGGTTGCTCTAATGGACCCAAATATGGATCCTTCGCAATTGAAAAATGAAATTCGTGAAATGAATCGTACATGGGTTTCAGCTTCTAAGCTTATTGATGATCTTGAAAACTATATGCGTCCTAAAGATATGGACTATAACGAATTAACAATGGACTTTAAGGCCAAGGTTGATGCTCCTAATCGAGTTAATAATCCAGTTGACGTTAATGATATCGATCTAGGGGTTGAGTATTCAGGTAAGTTCCCATTAAGACTTAAGTCAATCACTTCTAAAGAGAGACTTGAAGATGGAAAACGTGCATGGGTACAAACGATTATTGATCTATCTTCACAAGAAAGAGAAGCAATTATTAAGAGAGTTGCTAAGGACCTTTACGATCAGATTGGCGGTGAAGAAGGTGAGCCACCTGTTAAGCTAGAGGTTGATGGGCACGGCCACGGTTTAGATGTAGCCTATGCTATTCGCGACTCGAAAGGTCGTAAGTGGCAAGTTGAGTGGGACGGTATTGGACGTTCGTATACTCCTGAAGGTGAAATCATCGCAGATTCTCCACGTGGTGGAACGATAGAGCTTATTACACCAAAGTTCACACCAACAATTGAAGAAGTAAGTGCAGTTTATAAAGCATTTGAGAAAAATAATGTTCTACCGTCTATTATGGCCGGTGGTGGTCACGTGAATATTGACCTAGCTGCATTTGATAATAACCCTAAGGCCCTTGCAAGATTTTTAACGATCTTCCATGAGCACAGAGGGATTATTTCACTTATGTTCCAGCATATTAATCGTACTCACACTTCTGAACAAATAGAGATTAGTGATACCCTTAAGAATGCGCTAAAAGACTTTAACGGAACAGAGGAAGAGCTTAAAAAACTTCTTTATAATGAAAGATACTTTAACACTCGTTTTGGACGTAAGACACGTTACCTACAACTTGATGTTTCAGCTTATTTCCAAGATGTAATTCCTGAAGAGTTTGTAACAGATGATTTCGATATTTCAAATCCTACAACAGACTGGAGAAGAACATTTAGAGTTGACCCGAAAATTAGAAAAGCTGAGTTTAGAATGTTTAATGCGCCAAGAGATGCTGCTGAATCAGCAATGCAAATTAAGCTAGTTCGTGCAATGCTTGATAAGGCAATTAATTCAACTGAGCCTTTAGATGGCGAAGTTGATAATACAACTCACTTAGATTATGTAAAATCTCCAGCTACTGTTGAAGATGACTTAAAGAAACTTTGTGATGACTTAGGTCTTGATGTAAATCAATTTAGAACTGCTGCAATGGAAGGATTATCAACTTCACAAATTGAGAGTCAGAAGGTCTTCTTTAGAGATATTGAAGAGAAAATGGCGATTCATCCACATCAACGAGGCTGGGGACAGGCCGTTGATGCTAGAAGTGAAGAGAATGCTTTAAACTCTACTGGCCGTCAGTGGACACCAGGTCCTGCAGATGAGCTAAATACAATGAATAATGATCATCGTATTAGAGCTGCTATGGCCGCTCAAGAAATGAGACAAGAAATTGTACCAGCTCGTGAGCTACCTGGAGAGTTTGTTCGAACCAATAGTTGTGACGAATTAATCAATGAAATTCTATAAATAAAAAGGGCCCGTGGAGGGCCCTTTTTTATGCTTGTAAATCTTGAATATAATCCATGAAAACTTGATGTCTTATTGGTTTATAGAGTATGTCGTGTGCTCCCATCTCCTTAACCTCATCTAGTGAGACCTCTTGATGGGCCGTAACGAAAACAAACTTCTTGAAGTTGAGACCTTCTGAAATAAGATTCTTTAGAAAATCAATTCCATTCATTTTCGGCATACGAATATCAGAGAAAATAAAATCGAATTGACCATTCTTCACTTTTTCAAGTGCTTCTTCGCCATTATAAGCGACTTCATAGTCTAGGCCGATTCGATCAAACATATATTGATATAATTCGACTAACTCTACTTCATCTTCTACAAATAAAAATTTCAATTTCTTAACCTTTTTTTTTGTTCAATAAGGTGAAGATAATAATAGTTAATTTTTATTTGATTTACAAGACATATTTAGTTTAGTTTAGTTAACTATTTAAAATCATTAGTCTTGAAAAATTCCACTTCTTCAAATTTTTCTTGGGCCAGCTTTAAATCCCACTCCGTGCGATAGATAAAGCATATACGCCCTTTTATATCGTAGGCGATATTAGCAGAATAACGCGACACAAATTCATCTTTCATCTTCTCTGTTGGAATTTTAACCCAGCGAATACCTGTATAAGGGAAACCTTCATATTCTCCTTTTACATTGTACTCATCCTCAAGTCTTCTTTGTACAACTTCAAATTGGAGAACACCTACGGCACCAAGAATCTTTTCAGTTGAATTATGTCTTTTAAACAATTGAACAGAGCCTTCTTCTGAAAGTTGTTGAAGTCCTTTATCAAGCTGCTTTCCTTTCATTGGATCTTTTAATAAAACTCTTTTAAAGATCTCTGGGGCAAAGCTTGGAATTCCTGTAAATTGGATAATTTCACCTTCAGTGAATGTATCACCAATCTGTAATTTTCCAGAGTCGTGGATTCCAATTATATCTCCAGGAATTGCATACTCTGTGATCTCTCTATCTTGTGCTTGAAACATAAGAGGAGTTGCAATCTTTATCTCTTTACCAGTTCTTGCAAGAGTAACTTTTTGTCCTCTTGTGAATCGCCCAGAGCATACTCTAATGAATGCAACACGATCACGGTGCTTCTTATCCATATTTGCTTGAATCTTGAAGACAAATCCAGTGAACTTCTTTTCACTTGGATCAACCATACGTGTTTCTTCTTTTTCAAATGGGGCCTTAAGAACTTCACGCTCTCCAGGGCCTGGAGCAAATTTTGAAAAAGTATCAAGAACTTCTTTAACTCCAAAGTTATTAAGGGCAGATCCAAAATACATTGGAGTCATGATACCTGCTAAAAATTCTTCTTCGTTAAATTCTGGCATTAATTCTTCAATCATCATTAGGTCTTCTTCAAGTTTTTCTAGAAGAGTTTCACCTACAAATTCTTTAATGTGATCCGCTTTTAAATCGCTTGCATCGATAATATTTGGGCTAAACGGATCTTTAGCATCTTTAAAACTCATAATAGTTTTATTGCGAAGATCGTATACACCTTTGAACTCAACACCTGAGCCGATTGGCCAAGTCATTGGAACACATTGAATTGAGCAAGTTTTCTCCACATCGTCGATTAGCTCAAACGGGTCAAGAGCATCACGATCAAACTTATTACAAAAAGATACAATAGGAGTGTCTCTCATACGACAGACTTCCATTAACTTCTTTGTCTGTGCCTCAACCCCTTTCGCTGAATCAATCATCATAAGAACACTTTCAACAGCTGTAAGAGTTCGATAAGTATCTTCTGAGAAGTCCTTGTGACCAGGAGTATCGAGTAGGTGCATGGCCCTTTCATTATATGGGAATGACATAACTGAAGAAGTAATAGAGATTCCACGCTCTTTTTCCATCTCCATCCAGTCAGATTTAGCATAATTACCTTGCTTACTTTTTACCATCCCAGCGCTTCTTACAACTTGACCAAACCATAATAGCTTTTCTGTCATTGTTGTCTTACCGGCATCCGGGTGAGAGATGATTGCAAATGTTGCTCTTTTTAAATCTTCCATAGTTACTTCTTTCTTGTCTTTTCAGTTAGTATTTTATTTAATTTCTTTCGCTTCTATAAGGGCCACTTATATCTGAATTAAGCTTTGTTAATAACAAGGCTTAACAGTTCAAGACCCCTTTGTAATATTTACACGTGCAAAAATGATAGGTTGTAACTTCCAAAATCACATCGTATAAATCACAGACATATGTAGCAGGGATTGATGAATAAACATATCGATAAAGTTGTGTTGTTGTTCTTTGTTCCCCAAATTCGTGTTAATTTTCGTGTTGTTGTTTATTCTCGAATTATTCGTATGTTTTTCAATTCCTGCTACTTCAATATATAAACGCCAGTCACTGACTGGCGTTTTTTATTTCTATGCTTCTTTTATTTCTCTGTGTTTTTTTCTAATCATTTCAACTACTTCGATTGCATCATTTAGCCTTAATTGCTTAGGCGAAACTTCGTCACTTGGTAGCTCCCACAATTCTTTAAGCTCTGTGTAGAATTTTAGATTCTTATTGGCCCATACCTCATCTACTTTCTTTATTGGTGTAAAGTGCGGTGCTGTTTGAAGAACTTCTGGAGAATCGCTTAAAACATTCTTGATTGCAATGAGTACATCACAGAATTCATCTAGTTCTTTTTTAGTAAATGATTCAGTTGGCTCGATCATTAAACCAAAAACTTCAGGGAAGGCAACTGTTGGAGCATGAAGTCCAAAGTCTAAAAATAGCTTTCCAACCTTTGCAATGATTTGATTCTTTGGTGTCCCAGATTTTTCAATATGAGCAAACATATCATCACTTAATGTAATAATAAACTCATGCATTCTCGGTGTATTGTCTGCACCAAGAGGTAGCATTGGATATACATCTTTAAGTTTATTAAATAAGTACCTTGCACTTAAAACTGCAATTTGTGACATCGTAACAACGCCGTCTTGACCGAGGGCCTTAAGGTAAGTGTATGCACGAACTTTGTGGGCAACATTTCCATCGTGACGGTGAAAGTCTCCGATGCATTTTTTTGCACGTACTTTTTTAAAGCTTCCATCTGAAAGTTTTTCAACTTGAGTACCTGGTATATAATCAACGAGTTTGTCACTTACTGCTACAATAGCATCTCCTGGTCCACCTCCACCATGTGGAATAGTCCAAGTTTTATGTAGGTTATTATGGCAAGCATCAACACCAAGCTTTTCTAAAGAGACAATACCAGCAATTGCATTCATATTGGCCCCATCCATATAGACAAGCCCATCTACTGAGTGAATTAGGTCTGCAACTTCTTTGAAGTTTTCTTCAAAAACACCTGCTGTATTTGGATTTGTAACCATGATACCGGCAATGCGATCACCATCTGTTTTAATAATCTCTTTTAATTGCTCAAGATCAATTTGACCTCTTTGGTCAGCATCAAGAGTGATAATTCCGACTTGTTTTCCATCCACTTTACCAGGAACAAATCCTGCCACTGCAGCAGTTGCTGGGTTAGTTCCATGCGCTGATTTTGGTATTAAGATAACATTCTTAGTTTGCGCATTTCCTTTATCAGCATGGTATGCTTGAAACATTTTAATACCAACAAGCTCTCCTTGAGCTCCTGCAACTGCTTGAGTTACAACACCTGGTAGTCCTGTGATGGCCTTAAAGTCTTCTTGAATATTATAAAGGAGCTCAAGAGTTCCTTGAGTGTATTTATCATCTAGGTCTGGATGGGCCATTGTGAAGCCTTTTAGACCTGCTGCCCAGTCATTTACGTATGGGTTATACTTCATTGTACATGAACCTAGTGGATAGATCGCATCATCAGGAGACACATTTAGCTCTCCACATTTATCATAGAAGGCCTTTACTTCTTCTAATGTAAATTGAGCTATCCCTGGTGCGTCTGTACGTAGGAACTTTTCTGGTAAATCAGGCATGAATACATCTGCATTTTCATCACCTGTGAAATTATTTTTAAATACGCTAATAAGCTTGTCGATATCTTCTTGTGAATGAAGATCACCAAATGAAATCTTTAATAGATTTCCTTCTAGCCCGTGGCGTCCAGTGATATCTTTTCCTATAACAATATCATCATTAGAGTTGATGAAGTCTTTTACTGGCTTATTGATTTTTAAAACGACTTCATTGAAATAAGGCGCATTAAAAGCTAATTCAACACCATCAAGGTGTAAAATATTAGCAAGGAAGTATTGTGTGTTTTGTCTTGAGATCCCAAGCTTCGTTTCTAGCCCTTGATCACCGTGAGCAAGAAGGGCGGCTCCTGCAATTGTTGCTACAAAAGATTGGTTAGAACAAATATTACTCGTTGCCTTCTCTCGACGAATATGTTGTTCACGAGTCGATAGAACCATTGCTAGACATTGTTTATTATTCATATCAACTGCATTACCAACATAGCGGCCAGCAGTTTGACGGATTTGATTCTTGTTCTTTTCGTTAAATCGAATACCGAAAATACCAAGACCAGGTCCTCCGTAATTTGCATCAAGACATAAGTGTTGGCCTTCACCAACAATCATTGTGACACCTGACTTGTCACTTCCGTACTCACTTGGTTTTTTAAGTCCTTTGTTTGCAAGAAGAATTGGATCAATAATTGCAATAGATGACACGTCATTTTCTTGGCATAAATCTGTTAGAGCATCGACATCTTCTAAAAGTCCAAGAGAGTTTACTTGTCCAAAGGCAAATGCAGCGATGTCTTTATTTGTAGTAAGGATCTCTTTTGTAATTTCGAAATCAATAAGTCCGCTTTCTTTATTAATAGGTGCCCATAAGATTTCTAATCCAGTATGTGCAGCATTTGTTTCAATTACACTTCTGTCTTGTGGGTAAATTGCCTCACTTACAAGAACCTTTGTTTTTTTTCTAGCTAAACGAACACCTGTTTTAAGTGCTTCAAATAAGCAAGTTGATCTTTCATAAAGAGAAGAGTTAATTGCTTCAAAACCAGTTAGTGCAGTTATTGCACTTGAATAGATCCAAAGAGTGTTTAGTGTTCCCTGAGACCTTTCTGGTTGATATGGAGTATAGGCAGTAGTAAGTCCGCGGATATTACATACGTAAGGAACAATATCGTGAATCTTATACTGTGGTAGTCCATCTCCTAAGTAATTAGTAGGGATGTTATTTTTCTTAGAGAGTGTATCTAAATTAGCTACTAGCTCGTCGTAGTTAAGGCCTTTTTCTAAAGCGATCTTTTCAGAGAATTTAACGTCATCTTTGATATGTGAAAAAAGCTCATCAAGAGATTTAAGACCTAGCTCTTTTAACATTGATTCTATGTCGTTATCACTAGCGCTAATATAATTCTTTGCTAGCTCACGGTTTATATCCTGAGAGTTTACCTTCAAACTTCTAGGATCAAATCCTAATTTATCGATTGTTGCATTAGAAACGTCTTGTGTGTGTGACATCCATTCTCCAATTGTGTTATAAATTGTGTCTCAATTAAGAATGATTTTATAACATAGAAACAACAGGCCATCTACTTGATTTTAATATGAAAAATGACGTAAAACTAACACCTATTCAAATTCTTGTTCATGGCATTGATATTAATATGAAATCATTAGAATCTCAGAACGATGCACTAGGTCTTTGGGCCAAACAGTTAAGAGATTTTGGTGTCGAATTTGAGATTTGTTCAAGCTTAACAGATGAGGTTTCTTATTATTTAGATTTTAATGGTGAACAGTTAAGTTTAATTGATTTGAAAAAATCATCTAAGCTAACACTGGATTGGGCCAAAGAATTAAAGTCACATCTCAAAAAACGCTATGCAGTTACTAAAGAGCCTCTTTTTCGAGCTCTAAAACTCAAGGGTGATGATTTAGCACATAATCTAATTATTGATGCAACAATGGGGACAGGAAAAGATGCTTGTTTATTATTAAGTTTTAAATGCAAGTTAATTTGTTTTGAAAGAAACCCATATGTCTTTGCGTTAGGATTATGGGCCTATTTGCAGGCCTGTGCTAGTGACGACGAAATGATTGCTCAAACCTTTAAAAATCAGATGAGGCTAGAATATGGCCAGGCCTATTCTAGTGAAATTCCCGCTGACTACGATCGCTGCTTTTATGATCCGATGTACGAATCAGGTAAGTCCAAAACAAAGAGCGCCCTTAGCCGTAAGGAAATGGAAACATTCAAAGAACTTGTTGGAAGTGACGAAGACCAAGCTACTATTTTATCTGAATTATGTAAGAAATTTAAGTTGGTTTGTTTTAAGAGGCCATTGAAAGCACCTAATTTAGAACTACCGGATGATTCTAGGTGTCAGAAAGTTGTCTATACAGGTAAATCCACACGTTATGAACGTTATTTTATCCCTTAAATACTCCTAAGAAATCATAGTCTTTTGATAAAGTTATTGTTATCATTTCAAGCGTTTAGTTACGAATTTTATTCAAAGGATATTCATGGATATTGTTATCTCACCTGCGAAAAAACTTAATTTTGACCACTCAGAAATTGAGCTTGCAAATAATGTCGAATTACAAACGCCTGCATTCATCGATGAGGCCAGTGAGTTGGCAAAGAAAATGGCAAAATTTGATAGTAGTGATCTTTCTAAAATGATGAAGCTCTCTGATAATCTTGCAAATTTAAATGTGGAGCGTTTTAAAAAGTTTAAGAAGACAAATGATCTTGGTGCGGCCGTCTTTAGCTTTGCTGGCGATACATACCAGGGACTAAATGCAAGTGAATTCAAAAAAAGTGAGTTGAATTACGCCCAAAAGCATTTAAAAATCTTATCTGGTCTATATGGTGTTTTAGCACCACTTGATGAGTTAAGAGCTTACCGACTTGAGATGGGAACACGTATCAACGCAGAAGGATTAACAAATCTCTATAACTTCTGGGGCGATAAAATTGTTGAAAAAATCAATGAAGACGCTAAGAAGAATAAGTCTAAGTACCTTGTGAACCTCGCTTCAGAAGAGTATTTCAAAAGTGTGAAGAAAGATAAGCTAGTTCCCGAATTAGTAAATATACGCTTTCTTGATTGGAAGAATGGTAAATATAAAGTGATCTCATTCAATGCTAAAAGAGCACGTGGAATGATGGCCCGTTATATTATCGAAAATAAAGTCAAAGATATTGAAGGTCTCAAGAAGTTTAATGTGGCCGGATATCAATATGATGGATTTGATGAAGCTAGTAACGAATTAATATTTAAAAGAAGAGAAGAATAATAAAGGAATTTATATGAAGAAGTACGATATTTATGGAATGGGAAATGCCCTTGTTGATATGGAATTTAAAGTTAGTGATGAATTCTTAACTGATCACTTAATAGAAAAAGGTCTTATGACTCTTGTTGAAAAGGAAAGACAAGATCATCTTCTTAAAGCTTTAAGTGGTAATAACGTTGGTCATTCCAGAGCATGTGGTGGTTCTGCTGCAAATACAATTATTGGTGCGACTCAGCTTGGAGCAAAGACTTTCTACTCTTGTAAAGTTGCAGATGATGAGACAGGAGAGTTCTACAAGAATGATCTTCTTGCTAATGGTGTAAAGTCTAATATTGAGCAAGGCCTATATGATGGTGAAACAGGTAAGTGTCTCGTTATGATTTCAGATGATGCTGAAAGAACAATGAATACTTTCCTTGGAACAACTGCAACTTATTCAGATGATCAACTGGATCTTGCTAGTCTTGGTGAAAGTAAGTGGCTATATATGGAAGGCTACCTTGTTACTGGAGCTGCAGGCATTGCTGCTTGCGAAACGGCAAGAGATTATGCACGCAAAAATGATGTTAAAGTTGCATTAACTTTTTCTGATCCAGGTATTGTTGGATTCTTTAAGGATGGTTTTAAGAAAATGATCGGAAGTGAAAAACTTGATCTTCTATTTTGTAATGAAGAAGAAGCGAAGTCGTTCACAGGATTAGATAATATAGATGATGCCTTCAATGCTCTTAAAGAAGTTTCTCATACATTTGCTATTACTGCAGGGGCCAAAGGTGCTTACTTATTCGATGGAAATGAGCGTCTAAACGTTTCATCTCCAAAAGTAACAGCTATGGATACAAATGGTGCAGGTGACTTATTTGCTGGAGCATTCCTTTATGGGATTACTAATGGCCTAAATTACGCTCAAGCTGGAACACTTGCTTGTTCTTGCTCAGCAAAACTTGTGACTCAATATGGTCCAAGACTAGAAAAAGAAACAACTCAGAGTATTTTAAAAGAAGTTTTATAGAAGGTATTAAATGACAGATTTAAAGCGTATTGAATTAAAGAAATTATTTGATCGTTCAAGTGATTTTATCGGTAATGAAGTAGTGGTTAAAGGTTGGGTTCGCTCAGTTAGAAAGTCTAAGAAGTTTTCATTCATTGTTCTTAATGATGGATCTTCTCAAGATCTACTCCAAATTGTAGCAGATGCTGATATTGAAAATTATGAAGCTCTATCAACGATGCTAACAGGAACATGTGTTTCAATCACAGGTAAGGTTGTTGAGTCTCAAGGAAAGAATCAAACAATTGAGATGCAAGCAGTTACTGGTGAAATTATTGGTGCAGTTGATGAATCATATCCTCTTCAAAAGAAAGGAACTTCTCTTGAACACTTAAGAGATATTGCTCACTTAAGAGTTAGAACAAATCTCTTTGGCGCAGTTTTTCGTGTACGTCACGCACTTGCAATGGCCACTCATAATTTCTTTAATGAAAAAGGCTTCTTCTATTTAAATTCGCCAATTATTACTGCAGTAGATGGTGAAGGTGCTGGTGAGATGTTTAATGTATCAACTCTTGATAAGCAAAACCCGGCCAAAAATGATAAAGGTGAAGTTGATTTTACTAAGGACTACTTTGGTAAAGATGTTTCACTATGTGTTACAGGTCAGCTTGAAGGTGAGTGCCACGCTCTTGGTCTTGGTAAGGTTTATACATTTGGGCCGACATTTCGATCTGAAAACTCTAATACAAAACGTCACTTAGCAGAGTTTTGGATGATTGAGCCAGAGGTTGCTTTTGCTGATCTTGATGATGTTGCTGATCTTGCTGCTGATTATATAAAGTATATGATTGATTATGCTTTCACTAATTGTCGCAAAGAACTTGAGTTCTTATATAAGATGCCATTTACAGATGTTGATGCGTCTCATTTTGAAACTTTAGCTGCCGTTCGTGATGGAGAGTTCAAAAAGATTACTTACACAGAAGCAATTGATATATTAAATGCTTCTGGCCAAAAATTTGAATTCCGAACGAATTGGGGAGATGAGCTACAAACTGAACATGAGAAATATTTAACAGATGTTCATTTCAAGTCGCCTGTTACAGTTACAGACTACCCGAAAACATGTAAGGCCTTCTATATGAAGCAAAATGACGATGGTAAAACTGTTCGTGCCATGGATGTTCTTGTTCCTGGTATTGGTGAGCTCATTGGTGGATCACAACGTGAAGAAGACCTTGATAAGCTTACAAAGCGTATGGATGAGATGGGAATGGAGAAAGAAGGTTACTGGTGGTACCTTGAGCTTCGTAAGTTCGGTTCTGCTCCTCACTCTGGCTTTGGCCTTGGGTTTGAAAGAGCAATTATGTATATTACTGGTATGAGTAATATTCGCGATGTAATTGCTTTCCCTCGTACTCCGGGAAATTGTGACTTCTAATCAAAAAAACTATCCAAATATAGTATTCTTTCCGGGGCTCAATCAGGCCCCGGGATCTTTTATTTTTTCAAATCCAAATGTTAAGTATATTTCACTTTCTTTTAATAAGAAGGCCAGGCCAAATCTTAAAGAAGATTGTGAGCGTATTAAAGAGGTATTTAAAACAAATCCTACCGCTCATATTGTGGCCCACTCTTTAAGTGCTCTATTAATAGAATGGCTAATACAACACGATGTGATTGAAGTAGGGGATCGTAAGATTACTTACGTTGCTCCTGCATTTATACCTCGTAATAAATTAGCAAAGCTTGTTGGTAAGGTTGCTAAAGGCCCTGCCGCAATCCTTCCAATACCATCTCTTGCCCCAATAAAGACTCGCGTTCGTTCATATGTAAGCCTTGGTGTTTATCGTGAAATTATTTTGTTAAACGAGAAGATTGAGCTAAAGAAATGTCTTCGTAAGGTTGTTGTTGATAAGAAAGATGAAATGTTAAATGTGAAGTTTCTTGGAAAGTTACCAAATATTGAGATGGTAAGAGAAAATCGTTTCCCTCACCATCGCGCTTATGATTCATTAAAAAGAATTATTGATCAGACTTCTTAGGGGAGTTGGCCCCTTTGTTTTCAGACTTTTCACCTGATGGTTTACGGAAGTTTCCACCGCCTTTACCTTTTGGTGGACGGTTGCGATTATTTCTCCCACGAGACTTCTTTTCACCATCTTTATTATCTGATTTGTCATTTCTAGGGCCGCGATTGCGATTATTATTTGATCGTCTCTTTGGCCTATTATTGTTATGACGCTTCTTTTCGACATTTTCTTTTGGAATATTGTCATTTTCATCTTCAGTTGAATCAAGAGGAAGCTTTTCAATTTCCTCATCATCTGAAGTCGATTCTTCATCATCCATTAACTCATGAGCATCTTCGTCTTGATCATCATCTTCATCGTGAAGGCTCTTTAGAAATGCTTGCTTTCTTAGGCGTAGCTCTTCTTCTAGTTCTTCAATTCCAATAACAACAGAGTTTTCTTTTGTGATTGATCTAAACTCTGTCGGGAATTTCCAATCTTTTGGTGGACGACAACGTTTGCGGTCGAATTGATTCTTGTAGTAGCGGCGGATATAGCCACGGTCTGTAAGCATTTCAAATTGTTCAAGGAGAATATGAAGCTTTAGGACCTTTCCAATATCGCCATTTTTAGTGCGAATATATGATCCTTCACCTGGAAGGAATTCTCTCTTATTTGTATAAACATCATCTTCATACTTAATACAGCATTTAACTTGTCCACAAACACCATTAATCTTGGCCGGGATAAGGGCAAGATTTTGATTCTTTGCCATTTTTATCGATGTATTACCGTAGTTTGTTAGAAAGTATGAACAACACGTTTGTAGTCCACAAGCACCGGTTGCACCAAGTGCCGCAGCACGGTCTCTTACTGAAATTTGACGAAGTTCAATACGCATCTTTATTTCAGAAACAAGGTCTTTGACGAGGTTTCTAAAGTCAACACGCTCTGGAGCTGTGAAGTAGAAAACGGCCTTTTTCCCAAATTGAATAAATTCAACGTGAGTTAGGTTCATATTGAGATTATGTTTTTCAATGAGGCGAATACATGTGACTTCTGCCTCATTTTCCTTTTTCATATAGCTTTTTTGTTCGTCAATATCTTCTTGAGTGGCAACTTTTGAGATGGAGCGGATTGGTAGCATTGATTTATCAAATTCAACTTCATATGGAAAAGAGTTGATATAACCTACAGTCATTCCGCGGTCACTCATGGCAATAACTTTTTGGCCATAAGTAAACTTTCTCTTACCAAGTAAAAAAGGCTGAGATTTAGCATTACCAGGAAATCTAACACGGACCATCGTTAGGGTCTGTCCTTCTTCGAACTTTCCCTCTTGCTCTTTAGCAAGTTTGTCATCGTGCTTGCTGAACTTATTTGCTTTTTTCTTTTGCTCTTTATTGGATTCTCGATGAGAGTCCTTTGCTTGTTTTGTCTCTGTATTTTTAGCAGCTTCTGATTGCTCAGAGTCCTGCGTCGTATTATTATCAGTCATTTAATTACCAAATTTATTTTTGAACAGATCTTATTGTCCTCTTTATACTGCTTTATGTCTAGCCTTTATGCATCGTAAATTTCTTAAATAACGAACTGCAAAAGGCGTGAAAGACGTGATTTCACAGCACCATTAAATGGAATTTCTTCAGTTGAATTCTTTATCGCTTCTAGACACTTCATTTGATCCCTAATATCAAATTTATCGTTTTGATTAATATAGGCAGCTATTAAGTGGTGGAGGTTTAATTCTCTGGCAGGCTTATCTTTTATAAGGCCTTGGATTGCATCTAATTTTAGATTGCCATCTCTTATCTCTACTAAGATGTCTTTAAGTTCAGTATCTTTACAGCTTCTATCTAGAAAGCTATGAAAATCGAGATTATGAATCTTATCAATATTATCATTAGAGTCATTAGTAATGTGAATATTAATAGTTCTTGAATCGATTGTTGCTAGTGACTTCTCATTTGAAGATTTTAGAAAAATAAATAAATGACCTGCAGGAGGCTCTTCAAGTGTTTTTAATAATTTATTTGCCAGTATTGGTGATATCTTTTGAGAATCTTTAAATATAGTAATGCAGTATTTTAATTTTGATGGCCTAAATCGAATAAAGTCGAAAAATTCTTCAATTTTCTTATCACTTACTTTATAGCTTTTCTCTTCTGTCTCGATAATTAGTATGTCTTCATGGCCTAGAGTTAAGGATTCGCTTGCATGGTCATGATCCCAATTATTTTCAAACATGAGAATATTTTCAAGGAAGTTAGTTGTCCAATTACTTAAGATTTTAGATTTCTCATCAACTTCTAATTGCCCTGCTGTGTGTAGGGTATAGAAATGCGCCATCTGAGAAGATTTGTATCTTTCAAAGAGGGCCTTAAAGGCGAGATCTTGTTCTTGATTATTCTTTTGCATTAATAATTTGGTCAATGTTATTTATTAATTCGTTTGTAACATCATCCATGCTCTGTGAACCATCTATTACTGATACGCGATCAGAGAAAATACTTGCACAATAATCATATCCTTCAATGAGGTTTTGATGAAAGCTATTATCTCTTGATTCAAAATAGTCTTTAGGCATATTTCTTAGTCGCTGTCTCTCTAATGACTTTTGTAAATCAATTCTTAAGTAGAATGTTTTATGAGGAACGATATTAAGAGGGAAACTAGAGTGAATATTTAAAATATATTCTGGCCCTAAACCTCTTGCTACACCTTGGTAGGCTATTGAGCTATCTAGAAAACGGTCACAGATAACAACAGTATTAGGTGTTTCAAGCTCTGGAAGAATTAATGATGAAAGATTCTGCGCTCTTGCTGAAGCAAATAAGTGTGCTTCCGCTGCTGGGTGAAGTTCTTGTGTAGACGTCAGAATTGCTTGTCTAAGCTTTTCCCCAAATGCAGTTCCACCTGGTTCTCTAATGACAATTACGTTGAAACCTTTTGTTTCTAGATAGTCTTTAATCTTTACGATTTGAGTTGATTTTCCAGATCCTTCGATACCTTCGAAACTGAAAAAATATGAGCCAGGGAAAGCGGCCTTTCTAAAGTATTGTGTTAAATTCGTGATTTCATTTGTGTTTTCCATACTTAAAAATAACACAAATATTTAATTTTTGACTACTTATTCTTTAAAATTTTGCTTAATACTCACTACCTTCAATAGCATCTTCAGGGACAAATTCATCTTCATAGAACTCTTCTTGTCCTCCTGCAGCAGGTGAGCGCTCAAGATAATCATCGACAATTTCACGGGCCGCATCAAGTTCGTCATAATTTTCTAACTCTTCTTGTTGTGGATCAAAAGTTTCTTTTGATATTCTCTCTCTGATCGGATCAAGCTCTAATGCTTCAGAGTTATCATCAAAAATAACTTCAGGAGGCAGGTCTCTTGGATCCATTTGTCCATCAGTCATCTCTCTAGTGTCACTTAGAAAACTTCCTTTATTAAGAGGTCTATCGCTTCTTGTAATCTCTCTTTTAGGGGCCTCTTTCTTCTTTTTAATTCTCGTTGTAGGCTTCTTTGTAGGCTTTGGCCTTTCTTGAACTTTTGGTTGAGTTCTCTTCTTAGCAGCTGGAGTACGTTGCGTTCTTTGCACTTTTGGTTTTTTCGCTACTGGCTCAGGGCTTCCTGAAAAGTTTGAAAAAGTAAAAAATACTGCAGCTACAACGATAAAGCTAAAAGCAAAAGCAGCTAGTCTAAACATTGCAGTATTATCTGTTTGTTCTTTTTGTTCAAAATCATCAATTTGTGGTTTATTCGGATTTAGCTTTTGGTTTCCAATATAAGCAAGATCATAAATAAATTCGCGATCGCCTTGATCTTTTTTAGATACGGCCATCGCACGATCCGCATCAAGCATAGAGTTTTGAAAAACATGACCTTGCGGTGATTCAGGCAAACTTTGATTATCTCTAGTACGACGATCAAATACTTCAAATTCGTAAATAGTTCCCCAACTGATCCCATTATCAACAGATACAAGATCAGTGTGAAGCACCTCTAATTTATCAAGCTTTGCATTGACCTCATTGCTTGTAAAAGGTCCATCTTTCTTACCATTTTTTAGTAAGAAGAATTGATCATCTTCATCAATTTTAAATTCTTTTACAATTTCAGGTCTTCGTCTTTGGAATAATGGGTGAGAAGTTACTGGTGTCCAATCTGAGTCGTTTAAGCTCTTAGCGAGAACATTTTGATTAAGAAGTCCATAGTCATCAATAAACTCTTTTAAATCTTCCTGCCAGAATGGTCCAAGTTCTTTTCCACTGTCTTTAATGTAGTAGACTTCATTTGGCTCATAGAGGCCAGCTGAGATCTGCTTCTTAGTCAGTAGATATTCTGTAACTTTCTTCTTTGTATTTGAACTCATAAATCCTCAAACCCTGATAAGTTTAATCACTTTCTTACTAGAGTTATCGGAAAATATTGCCTGATGTTTAATAAAGCTTTAAAAATAAAGGCCGACTTATAAAGTCGGCCTAGTAAGTATCTGTAATGTAATTATGAAATTATAGGATTGAGAAATAGGCCGACACTACTAGTCTGGCATTCTTAAGTGTTTCATCAACAAAATCAGGATCTTCACCTCTAAAGTCTACTGGCTCAAGAGCTAGTGATGCTGAAAGAGAAACAAATGGGAAGCTGTATCCAATTTCTGGAGAAACTGAAAGAGTCTCAGATTCTGTACTTCCAGATTTTCTTTGTTGTCTATAGTAGTCAATTGTAAGTGATGTATATAGCTTATCACTTATATAATATGTAGGAGCAACTGCTGCGTAGTAATTTGCTAAAAGAGATGATTTACCAGAGTTTCTAATATAACTTTCGTAAAATGCATAAGTACCGATTCTTAATTTATCATTAATTGTCTTTCCACCAATTAGGTAAAAGCGTTGTTTTGCATCATATCCAGACTTTCTTGTGGCGGCCGGGTAGTGGTATAGACGGTATTGAAGATAAAGGTCGTAACCATTTTCTTTATCAGTTAAAAGTTTCTTAACATAAAGTCTTGCTTGAGTTGCACCGTATTGTTGATGAATTGTACGGCTTCCATCTTTATTTTCTTGTTTTTCTGAGAAGTCTGTTTGCCAATAAGGAACAACTTTTACAGCAAATCTGTCGTTGATATTGTAACCTAGATATAGGTAGTTATAGAAACTGTATCCATTAATTGACTCTTTAAAACCATTTGAGCCTTCCACTAAATATTGGGCATTGAATGGTGATTTCTTTAATTTTTGCCAAATTGTGTTTTCTTCTGGATTTGGTGTCGCTGCTGTTTGTTGAGTTGTCGTTGTAGCTGGTACTGAAGGCATTGATGCCGTTGATGTAGCACCAAGTGCGCTGGTAACCATGAATGCGAGTATCGCTCCCCTAAATAATCCCATTTTTTTCTCCCTCTTTTTATACAATAGCCAATAATCGAAGTTTTTTTATTGTATGGCAATCCAGAATTTCGTTAAGGTACAAAATTAAAGTTATATGTAAGATTTTTTAAGAAAATGACACTCGTTTTTTATAATTTTATGTAAAATGTATCCACTAGGTGTCATCTCGACCACATTTTTAGCTTCTATTCTCTTAGATGTATCTTTATACTATTTGTATGTTGTTGATTTTTCTTATTCAGGCGATTCTTCGAATAGTGGCCTATCCATTTTTTCTATTTTTCTACTTATTAAGAATAGGGCCATTTTATCGTCGAGTAAGTTTTGAATCCAAAAATTATCTGGATGAAGGCACGAGGGCATTTTCTCGTGTAGGCAAGAAGGCCCACTGCTTATTTCATTTCTCAAGTGAAGGGGAGTTCGAGCAAATTAGGCCTATTATTGATGAGCTAATTTCACATGGTAAAAATGTTGAATTGCTTTTCACTTCTCCTAGTGTGGAGCACAAGGTCGTTGAATATTATCAGGCCCATCGTGAGAGAGTTCGTTATCTAAGGTTGCCCCTCATCACATACTTTCCACTTTTAAAAAGACAAAATATTATTGCTTGGTCTAGTGCCTCAAAGATGATGATGGTTAGATATGACTTTTTTCCTGAGCTTATTTATCTTGGATCAAAGATGAGTGAGTTTATCTTATTTTCCGCTACTTCAAAAAGCTCAAAAGCAAGGTATAATAAAGATGGTAAACCTATCATCTCTTGGATTAAGAAGTTTATCTACGCTCAATTTAGTGAGGTTATAGCAGCAACTATTGAAGATCAGAAGGTATTTGAAAGTGCGCAGTTAGGCACTCAGATCGTTGCCCCAATTGAACTTCGTATGCTTCAGATTAACTCTCGTCAAAAGAGTTTTAGAAAGCATAAACACTATGAGTTCTTAAGTCAGATTTTAGGACTCTATCTTTATCAAGATAGAATTTGTCTTGCTCAAATGTGGATAAATGAATTCACTTTCTTTAATGATACAAATTTATTAAATGATATAGCAGATAAGAAGAAATTTGTATTTCTAGCTCCCCATTTATTAAAAGAAGATAAAGTGGAGGAGATGTTATCAGAGATCAAAAAACTCTCTCCTAAGCTTAAGATACATATTCTAGATGAATCTAAATTAACACTTGAATCTTTTCAGTCTTTTCTGAAAGAGATTACAATGAGTCCTGGACTAATCTTATGTACAGTGAAGGGAATCCTTTGTGAAATCTATCCATACTTTCATAAGGTGTACGTTGGTGGTGGCCACGGTAAAGGTGTTCACTCATTATTGGAGCCATTTGTTGCTGGTTCAAGGATCTTCTGTGGCCCTAATATTCATCGCTCGACAGAATACGATATGATTATCTCATCAAATTTTAATATAAAGATTATTGAAGACTGTCATGAGATTTACCATATAATGAGTCAAGAAAATGAAGACTCTATGAAACCTGAGGTCATCTCTGCTATGATTGAAGAAAGCGAATTGGCCAAGAGAAAATTAATTAACTTATTAACAAAGTAAAATTATGAATAAAAATATTGATACATTAATTATAGGTAATAATATAACGAGTTTTTTAACCTCGTCTCAAATTTTAAAAAGCGGGCATGATGCCGTATATTTAAAAGATCAAAGAATAAAGTCTAACGATCCTTACTTTAAATTCTATGGGCCTATTGATTTAGCTTTCATTAAAACATGGATATCAGATATTGATGAAGAGTCATCTATTTTTAAGAAATCAAATTTTGAGCTCGCTCCATTTTGCTTATTAGTTAACTCTAAAAGATATGAATTTGCTTCACCTAGGCCTTATCTGAATTATTCACAGGTAACAAGGCAATTTCCAAACTTACATGCGCAATTGCAGCAGATACTTGCTTCTGAACAAAAAGAGATAAGTGATTTTGAAGAGGACTTCCTAACAGCTGTAAGTCGTCTTGGAGAGTCATTATGTCGTTACAAGACGATTCACCAAGTTTCTGTTGCTACTTTTAAAAGTGCACTTCCTGATTATATTTATGATTGTTACTCTTCATTTAGACGAGAGTTTAAAAATAATAGTGAATTACAAAAGCTAATGAGTTCTTTGCGCTGTATTTATACACAATCAATAGAGCTTACATTTTCTGATCTTGAGTTAATTTACTTCTTCATTGTTTTATTATCTCCAAGATATCGCTTTATTTGGAGTCTCGCCCTAGAGGCCCAGGCCAAGGATGCCATCGAAAAGCTTGGAGGAGTAACTTTAGAAGATACGATTGAAGAATTTAGTTTTTCAAACGCAAGACCTTGGGCCACTCAACTTGCTTCTTATAGTGGAGTTGTAGCACCATCAAAAATGGCCATCTTCAGCTCTAACGTTGAAAGGTTGGGAATTGGCCATGATTTAAGTAGCGTATATGGCTGTATCAAGCTTAATTATAAAATGTCTGATAATTTATTATCTGGAGAGTATTATCATTTTGATGCTCATAGCTTTGGTAGCGACGTTGCCTTTATTCGTAAAAAAATAGGTGGTGATGGCGTTTGTGAAGTGAAGGTGTATTGGCGCTTTGAAGACTGTTTCAAAGTAGACTTTGTTCAAGATATGTTTCACAAACTACTAATTGAAAATGAGATAATCGATTCACAAGACGTTTTATTAAATTGTGTTGCCATAGATGAAGTTTGTCTTTTAAGAAATCATGGACTTTTAAATGCTAGAGAAAATGTAAAACTCAAGTTTAGAACAGGAAGTCGTGGTAAACTTGAAAGTGTAAAGGGCGTGTATTATCACGGGCCTTTAAAGAAAAATAACCTTGGAATAACTCAAACTCTATTAGAGGCAAGAGACTATAAAACTTTTGTCTAGAATTAGGGACTATAATGATAGAAAGTAAAAAGCATAATGAGTTAAATAATGATAAAGGACAGACTGTTGTCGAGTATCTGCTTTTAATTACTGCAATTGTATCCATTATGTTTGCTGCTTTTCAAACTCTTGATGCCAGATTCAAGGCCGATCCCGGTGCTTGTGATCGAGGCAGCATAAACCCTCTATGTTTCCTTGATACCATAGGTCTTGATAGCTCAACTGATGTCAGGGCCGATAAATTTCGATATTACAACCTTCGTTAGACAGTCTAAGTGCTTGATTTTTAAGTGTTTTTCCTTCTCCATGAAATAATTTCATCAACGTTCACCTTTTGCAGAGAATAATCTCGCTACGTGTTATAAACAAGTATAAAACTCTTATTTAGTACAAAGAACTACAAAGAACAGGGAGTACAGAATGAAAACAACAAAGTTTAATTGCGCCGTGATGGCAGCATTGATCTTTTCTAGTGCAGCTTCATTTGCACAAGAAGACCCACTATTAAGTGAGACAGATCAAGTCGTTCATACAGATGAAATTAATCTGGATGGATTTTACAAAAAGAAAAAGAAGAAATCTGCGGCAGACAAGATTCAAAAGCTTCGTCGTGAGCTCGAGGAAAAGCACGAGCAAATGATGAGAAAGAATGTTGAGGATATGCGTCTTAAAGAAGAGAGAAGAATCGCTAAGAAGATTCAAAAGGCTCTAGAAGGTCAAATTAAGGCCATGGACGAGATCAATAGCATTCAATCAGCTCCAGCTAGATCTGAGGTCGTAGCTCCAGTTGTACCTCAAGGGCCACAATTGGATAATAAAGTTTCTGTTCAAACAGGATTTAAAACAATCACTGGTGATCAGAAAGAGTGGACAGCAGGACTTAATTTTGATGCGGTAGTAGAAACTAAGGTTTCTGATCGCGTTGATGTAGGTATTAGTGTTGGCTATATGGGAATGACTATTGGTGACCAAGACTTAGCTAGTAATAGAGGATACTCATGTAGTTATTCTGGTTGTTACAGCACTGGTTATTACCACTCAGCAAATGATGAAATTTCATATAATGAGTTTAATTTCGGTGGACACGCTAAGTTCTACTTTTCTCGTGCTGCGAAAATTAAGCCATTCTTAAGCCTTGGGACTAAAGTTCACTTTGGTAACTTTAAAATTGAAAACCCAAGAGATAGCTTTAATAATACTGAATTATCTTATCGCTATGTTTCAGGTGGAGCGACTTTAGGTGCAGAAGTTAATTTTGCTAAAGAATTTGGAGTTCAGCTAGCGCTAAACTACGATAAGAATATCTTTAGAATGGGTGAAGAAGATGAATATGCTGGTTCAGCAAATGATTATGTTCTAAATAATCAAGCTAAGAACCTTGAAGGTGCAGATTCATTCACTTTAGGTCTTGGACTGTCATACCTATTCTAATCAATTGTTTAAATAAGAAATTTATCCTGTTCTAATAAGAAGGCTCCCAAAGTGGAGCCTTTTTTTGTTTGCATAACCTGTCAAAATCCCTACAATAGTGTCAAAACAATTAATCAGAAGAAAGGAATCATAGATGAAACCAGTCTACATTGTTGAGGCCGTAAGAACTCCACAGGCCAAATCCGGTACAATTATTAAAGATATTCAAGCGCCATACCTTGGAGCTTACCTTGTACGTCATATTATGGATGGGACAAGTATTGAAGATGATGCTGTTGATGAGGTTATTTTTGGTAACACAGGGACACCAGCTAAATATCCAAATATTGGACGAGTTATCGCTCTTGAAGCAGGACTACATAAGAAAACTTCAGGTTACTCTGTTCACCGCAATTGTGCCTCTGGTTTAGAAGCTGCTTCACAAGGCTTTTTAAAAGTAGCATCTGGCCGCAGCGAGATCGTTGTTGCTGGTGGTGTTGAGTCGATGTCAAATATGCCTCTTATCTATGGAAAGCAGATGACTGAGCTTTTTGCAAAGCTTATGAAGGCAAAAACAACAGGTGATAAGCTAAAAGTTTTATCAAGCTTTAAGCCGGCCTATCTTTCTCCTATTGTTGCTATTGAGCAAGGTCTAACAGATCCTTTTTGTGGGTTAAATATGGGACAAACAGCAGAACTTCTTGCACGTGAGTTAGGAATTACACGTGAGCAGCAAGATGAGTATGCAAATGAGTCACACCACAAGGCCATTAAGGCCATTGAAGAAGGACGTTTTGCAGATGAAATTGTCCCTTTAATATACGGTGCAAAATTAGATAAATTATTAATGAATGATCACGGTCCACGTAAAGAATCTTCTGTTGAAGGTCTTGCTAAGATGAAGCCTTACTTTGATCGTAAATCAGGTACAGTTACAGTTGGAAATAGTTGTCCAATTACTGATGGTGGATCAGCAATCCTTTTCTGCTCTGAAGAAGCAGTGAAAAAATACAACTTAGAGCCAATGGCGCGAGTTGTTGACTACCACTTCCACGGTCTAGAGCCTGAGCGTATGGGAATGGGACCTCTGTTAGCAATGGATGGTGTTTTTAGAAGAACAGGTCTAACTTTAGAACAGATGGATCTTATTGAAATTAACGAAGCATTTGCTGCTCAAATTATTGCTGTTAAGAAAGCTTTTACTGATCAAAAAGTTGCAGACAAATTTGGTGTTGATAAGCTTTGGGGAGAAATTCCTGATGAGAAACTTAATGTAAACGGTGGGGCAATTGCACTTGGACACCCTGTTGGTTCAACTGGATCACGTCTTGTTGTTACACTTGCACATGAGCTTAAAAAGCGTAAGGCCGGTTACGGAATTGCTTCCCTTTGTATTGGTGGTGGCCAAGGTGGTGCCATGATTATTGAGAACCTTCAAAAATAAGTAGGATACAGATATGACATATAAAAGATTAAGTTTTGAAATTAAGGATAAGAAAGCGTTTGTTGGGTTTGGTTACAATTGTGACAAGGCAATGACGGTTTTAGATGAAGAAACATTAAAAGAGCTTCAAGATATTGTTGAAGATCTTCACTCAAAAGAAAAAGAATTAGATGGTGCCATCTTCTTTTCACACAAAGATAGATGCTTCTTAGCTGGTGCTGATATCAATCTATTCGATACAATGCATACAGCTGCTGATGGCCAGGCTGGAGCTGAGGCAGGGCAGACAATTTTTAATCGTCTTGAAGACCTTAAAATGCCGACTGTGGCCTGTGTAAACGGTGTATGTCTTGGTGGTGGACTTGAGTTTGCTCTATCATGTAAGTCTATTATAGTGAGTGATGATAAGTCCACTGGACTTGGACTTCCTGAAGTTAAACTTGGACTAATTCCAGGCTTTGGAGGAACTTATCGCCTGCCAAAGAAAGTGGGTCTTCCAACTGCTTTAGATATGATCCTTACTGGTAAGAACTTAAATGCAAAGAAAGCAAAGAAAGTTGGAATTGCTGATGAGATTTATGCAAAAGAGCGCCTTCTTGATCTTGCTCCAAAGCATTTTAAGAAAAAAGCAGATAAGCGTAGCATGATGGATAAAGTACAAGATGCTGCTACTGATAACGTATTTACAAAGAAAATTATTTTTCAAAAGGCCCGCGAGTCAGTTTTAAAGAAAACAAAAGGCTTCTATCAGGCCCCTCTTAAAATACTCGATGTTATGGAAGGTGGAGTGATGAAAGGTCGCGCATCTTACTTAACAACAGAAGCACAAGCTTTTGGAGAGTTATGTATTGGTGAACAATCAAAGAACCTACGTCATATTTTCTTCTTAATGGAAGGGTCTAAGAAAATGGATGATGCTAAAGGTGTAGGACGTTCATTAAAGCGTGGAGCTTGTCTTGGTGCCGGTACAATGGGTGGTGGAATCGCATGGCTTATGGCCAAAAATGATATGTTTCCAATCATGAAAGATCTAAACCAACACGGACTAGAGCTTGGTTTAAAACAGGCTTCAAGTAACTTTTCAGGTGCTGTAAAAAGAAAACGTATGTCTAAAGATGATTTTGAGCGCAAGATGAGATCAATTAGTGCTCAAACAGATTATCGTGGTTTTGAACATACTGACCTTGTAATTGAGGCCGTTGTTGAAAATATGGATATTAAAAAGAAAGTATTTGCTGAGACAGAAACAAAAGTTCGTCCAGATACAATTCTTACGTCAAATACTTCATCTCTATCAATTCAAGAGATGTCTAAGGCATTAGAAGATAGTTCTCGTTTTGCTGGACTTCACTTCTTTAACCCTGTTCATATGATGCCTTTAGTAGAGATTATTAAGCATGATAACGTTTCAGACGAAACTGTTGAATCTCTTTATAATTGGGTTGTAAAAACTAAGAAGACTCCTGTTGTTGTTAATGATGGGCCAGGATTCCTAGTTAATAGAATTCTTATGCCATATATGAATGAAGCAGGATTCTTATTAGAAGAAGGTGTTTCAATTAAAGATATCGATGATGCTTGTCTAAACTTTGGTATGCCAATGGGGCCATTTAGGCTTTTAGATGAAGTTGGAATCGATGTAGGTGATAAAGTTTCTAAGATTATTTTCGATGGCCTTGGAGCACGTCTTGCTTCTAATGGAATTGGAAAGCAGATGCTTGAAAAAGAATTCTTAGGTAAGAAGAACTCTAAAGGCTTCTACCTTTACGATGAGAAAGGAAAAGTTACAGGACCTAATGATGAAGCATGGAAAATGCTTCCAAAAGCATCTAAAAAGATGAGTGAAACTGAAATTCAAATGCGAATATTCTTACCAATGATTAACGAAGCTGCAACGACTCTTGAAGATAAGATTGTTGCAAAAGCAAAAGATGTTGATCTTGGTCTAATTTTTGGTATCGGATTCCCTCCATTTAGAGGAGGACTTCTAAGATATACTGATACTCAAGGTATTGCGAGATTAAAAGAAGAGATGCTTAAATTTGCAGATAGCGTTGATAAAGATCGCTACACTCCTTGTGAGTTAATTAATAAACTAGCAAGTGATAATGGAAAGTTCTACGAATTATAGAACTAAGAATAATGTTTTTTAGTTTCTTTAAATTCTTTTTAAGTTATTTATTTAAAGCGAAGACTCGCCAAAGGCTACTTATTATGGCCTTGGCGAGTCTTGTTATATCTAGCTTTTCTCTGCTTACTGTTCAATCAGTTTTAAAAGGGCTGCAAAGCAATCGTATTGAACGTGGTAAACAAACATTAGGTCGCTATATTATTGACCTTGAAAAAGACTTCAATTTTAAAAAGGCCACTTCTTATCTCAATGATAATAATTATAAGTATACATTAGAGTATGAAATTGAAGGCCTGATAAGATTAGAAGGTTATTTAGCACCAGTCATTTTTCACGGGATTATAGAAGATACAAGTTCAATACTTCCAAAGGCCATTGATCATTGGCCTAAGAGAAATGAGATCTTAATGTCGCCATATTTAGCGCGTAAGGTTTATGCAGGACTTGATGATCGTGTGCAATTGATCTCACCGGCCCATACAGATACATTCTTTGGCGAATTACCACGTTTTAAGTCTCTTGATGTTGAGGCCTTTACCGATTCTATGGACCCTGATATTGATGAATTTCACGCTTGGGGACACGCTTATAGTGCATTCTCTATTGCTAAGTCTCGTCATTATAATAAGCTTAGAGTCTTCTCAAACTTAACGAAAATACAAGAAGAACAACTTAAGTCGAAGTTTGCAGGGGATGGAGCACGTTTTCATACTTGGGAAGAATTAAATCAAAACCTCGTATTTGCTCTGGCCTTAGAAAATAATGTCGTTCTTTTTCTATTTCTAGCAACTATTGTTCTTGTTACATTTTCAATTATTTCTGGTCTTTCAATTTTCTATGCACGTGTTAGAAATGACTTTGCTTCATTTTGGATTCTTGGCATGAGCATGGGCCATATAAAGAAATACGGTGGTTTAAATATTGCAATCATAACTGCAAGTGCAATTGCAGTTGGAAATATCTTAAGCTTTATTGTTTTAAAATTGTTAGTTCAGTTTTCACCTACAATCATGCCGGCCATGTTTGTTGATCGTTCATTACCAGTACGTTTTGAGGCATCATCATTTTTCTATTCATTCATTGTTCCCGTTATTATCACTGTCGTCTTTACGTTGTTATCTAATTGGCGATTCTTTAAAGACAATGGCAATTTCATGACCTTCGTAAAAAAGGTTGGTACTTAACCTGTGTTCGATTAGTTTCAAAGCTTCACTACGGAAGATCAGGAATCCTTGTTAGCTCTTTTAAATGCTCCTCTTTTGTTTCAAGCGTTTTTAGAAATTCAATAATTAGTTTTCGATCTTCTTTTGGAATCTCCACTCCAAGTTGAACTCGCCCCATTATATCAATTGCTTCATCAAGTGAGGCCACACTACCGTCATGAAAGTAGGGAGATGTCTTTGTTACATTTCTAAGTGGAGGGACTTTAAAATACTCTTTATCATCTTCATCCTTTGTATGTGTGTAGCGGCCTAAGTCACGATTCTTACTCTTTGTGTACTTATAGGGATCTTCAACGATTCCAAATTTCTGATACATTCCTCCACCGACAAGATTACCATTATGACAGCCGATGCATCCGTATTGGGTAAATTTCTTGAGTCCACTTTTTTGTTCTAAATTAAGAACGTCATCTTTCCCCTCAAGGTAATCATCAAAAATAGCTGGACCGACGAGAGTTCTTTCAAAGGCGCCAATTGATTTTGCACTCAATTCTAAAATGTCGTTTTCATTAGATGTGATAAGCTCAGTGTTAAAAGCCTTTTTAAATGCTTCATTATAATTATTTTCCACTAGTTTTTTCTTTAAATGACTACTGTCTTTAAGATCATAGGCTCCCTTAAAGAAGAAAGCTTTCTTTGCTTGCTCTTCGACGTCATTTCTATTTCCGTTCCAATGTTGTGAAATTTGAGCTGCTGTATTGATTAGTGTTTGAGCATTACGATGTGAAAGACGATATTTTGCACCAATGGATTTTGGAAGAGCATCACTGAAGCTTAATTGTGGTAAGTGACATTTTGAACAACTTACCGTTTTATCATTACTTAACCTAGTGTCGTAAAATAACATTCTTCCAAGTTCGATGACTTCTTCTTTTGGACGATTTTCCCCAAAGTATCTTATTGAGTTTAGTCCATTACCAAATAATTCTCGCCTTTCTTCTAAAGATTTCTTATCGGTATTATTCTCTTTTCCTGTGCAAGAAAGGAGAAGTAGCATAGAAATAGTGTATACAGTTAACTTCATTTATTACTCCATTGGTTTTATTCTTTCATTCGTATGCTAATTCAAATTTGTGACAATTTTTTGTAAGAAATATTTAATTTAAGGATTTAGATAAAGCTTTATAGTAGAATGAAACAATGAAATTGCAGAAGTTAATATTGTTAATTATTTTAATAAATTTTTCAGGGTGTTCGGCCGTGACAAAAGTTGCTTCAGTATTTATGTCTTCTATGGGCTCACACCCAGATAAGGAAGAATTAGAGACTTTCACTAAATCTAGTCAGTTTAACAAGGAGAAGATGAGGTTTGTAAATCGCAGACCTAATATAACTAGTGAACAGCCAATAAAGAAAGATGGCTTTGGTTTTTCTAACTTCATAGAATTCTTGGGTAAGGGCAATGGCCGCTATCCAGATAAACCACTTCCAATGTTAAAACCCGATATGGATAAATTTCTAGAGAAGTCTGATGTTGTAAAATCGATTTGGTTTGGTCATTCAACAGTCTTATTTAATATCGACACTAAGATTGTTCTAATTGATCCAATCTTTTCAGATTCTTCATCTCCTGTACCAATATTTGTTAAACGTTTTGGACCTACTGTATTAACACTTAAAGAATTACCAAAGATTGACTATATATTAATCTCTCATGACCACTATGATCATTTAGATATGAGAACCATAAAATTCTTTGTGGATAAGGATGTTAAATTCATCACTCCTTTAGGAGTTGGCTCACACTTAAAACGCTGGGGTATTGATCGTAAACGTGTCACAGAACTTGATTGGTGGCAGAACGTTGAATTTGATGGGATAAAATTTACGGCAACACCTGCTCAGCATTTTTCTGGCCGCGACCAAGCACACGAAAATACAACTCTATGGGCATCTTGGGCCGTAAAAACTCGTAATAATAATCTCTATTTTAGTGGTGACTCTGGTTACGATACTCATTTTAAAGAAATCGGACAACGTCTAGGTCCTTTTGATGTAGCATTTATGGAGTCAGGTCAATATAACCCAGATTGGTTTGCTGTCCACCTCTTGCCAGATGAATGGCCAAAGGCCTATGAAGACATCAATGCAAATTACTACTTTCCAATTCACTGGGGTGCATTTTCTTTAGCATTTCACACGTGGGATGATCCTATAATAAAGCTCAATGAGTTTTCACAGCAAGGAAAGCTAAAGTTAATGGCCCCTAAGATGGGAGAAATTGTAAGCTTTGATCACCAGGAATACGTTACAAAAAAATGGTGGTAATAGGTATAAGAATTTTTTATCACAGTGATCTAATATAGGTATTTTATTTATCTAATTTAATTCGTTAGTTTTCTCTTAATCAATGAGCATAATGCTCATTAAGGAGATATTAATGAAAAAGATATTTGTTATTCTATTAGGTTTATTATCAATTAATTCACTTGCTAGTGAAATTAAGTCTCTAAAATATGTAAGTCCATGGAATTATCAAATGCCAGCAGTTGAAGTTTTAAATAACTCTACTGAGCATATTGAAATTATCATAAAAGGTGCTCTTCTACAGTATCCTGATTTTGGGTTTAATTTTGAGCTTTCAGATCGATTAAGCGATGTTTTTGAATTAAATAATTTAAATGCTCTAATTGTTAAATTTCCAAAGTCTGCTTGTAAGGCAGAGATGGCAAAGGATCATTTAAATATTCAGCTAATTAGTTGTAAAAATGTCCTTACTTTTAACCAGCAAGACTATAGTGACCAATCTCAGCGCATGACTCAAGTTAAAGGTGCAGTTGTTGGCTTTGATGGAAATATTATCGAAGAAAGTGATTTAGTATTTAATGGCTTCTTAAGCTTTCATATAAAAGAAGTTACTGAAAGAACTGTAGGACACGAGCTTAATATGATTCAGGCACAAGTAAACGGTACAATTCCATTTGCAGGCCCTAATCGTCGATCTTTAAGAATCGATCTGCAAAAGAGCCAGCTTGCTCTAGGGCCTAATAACGGGCTTTAAAAACTGTGTGAAGTATATCTATCATACGTAAAGATTGCTAATCCTCTCAATAAACCCTCAGGTTAAATCATGTAATAAATAATATATTTGCGATTAATCTGGGGGATTATGAAAACCTTATTTCTCTCATTTTTGAAATTGAATTGTTGCTCAGTTTTTTTGCTAATTTTAGCTGCGCTAAAATGTCGCTTGAGTTGCGAGGCCTGTGTGATTAGTTTTTTGAGAAAGATTTTTTCGCTAATTTTAGCTGCGCTAAAATGTCGCTTAAATTGCGAAGACTTGCTCATTGCTCCTGAGGCACATCATGCGGCAAAAGTGTCCCAAAGGACAGTTTTGAAGCATAGATGGATGTGATTCAAGAATCAAAGAGCGTAGCTCGCGTGATTCGGTTATATGAGAAAGATTTTTTCGCTAATTTTAGCTGCGCTAAAATGTCGCTTGAATTGCGAAGACTTGTTTATTGCTCCTGAGACAACAAAGCCGGGCTTGAACCCGGCTTGTTGAATATCATTTTTCTAGCTAAAGTGAAGGGGAGCTATAGGTGCGTCCAATAGTCTGCCTTTGGGCAGACAATGCCGCACCTATTTAACCTTAAATCCCTTAAGAGCAGCGAATGCATTATTCTTTAACGGTGCATCGTTTTGCTTTGGCATCTTAGGTTTTCCACCACGAGGATTGCTCTTACGTGGGCCACCTGTTGGACGCTCGTAAGTTTTTGCTTCTTCAGCTCCGTCAGATTTTAGAGATAGAGCAATACGCTTTCTATCCATATCAACGTCAAGAACAACGGCAGAAACTTCTTGCCCAACTTTTAGAACATCAAGGGCATTCTCAACAAAGTGATCGGCCATCTGACTTACGTGAACTAAACCATTTTCTTTAATTCCAATATCAACAAAGGCACCAAATTGAGTGATGTTTTTTACAATACCTGGATATCTCTCACCAATTTTTACATCTTTGATTTCACGTACATCTTTTCTAAACTCTGTTGTCTTAAATTCTGTACGAGGATCCTGTGAAGGTGCAGTTAGTGACTTATAAATATCATTAACAGTAAATTCACCAAGTTTTGCAATAAGGTCCTTATCTGACTTTAGTTTATTTGCAACTGCATTATCTGTTGTTAACTGCTCAAGCGTGTATCCATTCTTGTGTGCCCATTCTTCTAACATATCGTAGTTTTCTGGGTGAATAAATGTCGCATCAAGTGGATTCTTCCCATTATAAACTCTTAAGAATCCTGCTGCTTGTTGGAAAACTTTTTCAGAAAAACGTGAAACCTTTAGGATTTCGCTTCGATCTGAAAATAGCCCATTCTTATCTCTATGCTTTACGATATTTCCCGCAACTGTTGGCCCAATTCCGGAAATGAATGAAAGTAGTGGGGCCGATGCCGTATTGATATCAACACCAACAAAGTTAACACAGCTTTCAACCACGCCATTTAGTGATTTTTTTAGACGAACCTGGTTTACATCGTGTTGATACTGGCCAACACCAATAGACTTAGGATCGATCTTTACAAGCTCTGCTAGAGGGTCTTGGAAGCGGCGGCCAATTGAGATGGCGCCTCTTACTGTTGCATCTTTATCTGGGAATTCTTTCTTTGCAATTGGAGAAGCAGAATAAATTGAAGCACCATCTTCTGAAATCATTGTTGCTTTAACTTTTCCGTCTTTAACCGCAGTAATATTATCTTCAACAAATTGGAGAGTCTCTCGACCAAAAGTTCCGTTTCCAATTGCTATATATTCAACATTAAATTGCTCAATCATGGCATTTAAAATTGTCGCAGACTCACGTACCTGATTTCTTGGTGGGTGAGGGTAGACAACTGTATCAACAACAAATTTACCCGTATTATCTACAACAACTGTCTTACAACCAGTCACTACTCCTGGATCAAGCGCAAGAACTGTTTTAGAACCAAGGTAAGGTTGTAATAGAAGGTTCTTAAGGTTTATACCAAAAACATCAATTGCTGATTCATCTGAGAGCTTCTTAAGTTCACCCTTGATTTCTAAATCAAGAGAAGAGTGAATATAATTCTTATAGGCCTTTGATGCACAATCGACTAATGCCTTGTAACTTGTGACTGTAGTGTCTGGGAAGTTCTTTGATAGAATAAGATTATTTGCATATTCTTCATCAAAAATAATTTCAACTTTTAGGATCTTCTCAGTTTGTGCACGACGAATCGCTAGGAATCTGTGAGCGGCTTTTGGATCTTTTAGATCACTAACTTTTTGCTCATATTCAAAGTAGTCTTTGTACTTTTGCCAGTCTTTTACTTCTTCATAACCTTTACGAGGAGTTGACTTAATCATTGCCTGTGCCCAGTAATCGTTACGTAATTGCTCTTTAAGTTCCGTGTCGTGAGCAATTTCTTCGATGATAATGTCACAAGCACCTTTTAATACATCTTCAAAAGTTGCGATTTTCTTTTCTTTATTAATATACTTAAGTGCTTCTTTTGCAAGTTCTGGCATAGGAAGCTTTGACTCTTTCATTAGAATTGAGAATGGCCCAAGCCCTGCTTCTTTTGCGATTTGCGCCTTTGTCTTTCTCTTTGATTTAAATGGCGCATAGATATCTTCAAGCTGGTTAATATTTGTTGCCGCTTTAATTTTCTTTTCAATCTCTGGAGTCATCATCTCTTGTTTAGTGATGGCCTCTAGAATGAATTCACGTCTCTTTTCACGCTCGATATATTCGTCATACTTTTCTTGAATGAGGCGAATTTGTTCTTCGTCTAATCCACCAGTTTTGTCTTTACGATAACGAGTGATAAATGGAACTGTACAATCTTCTACAAGTAGCATTGCCAGTACGGCCATGATTTGTTTTGCTGTGATATCTGTGTTGTCTACACAAAATAAGACGGCATTTTGATCGATAACGTCCATAGGGTTTTTTGTCGACTTCGTTGTCTCTTCTGACATAATTCATACTCCATTAACTAAATTTGAGTTAAAATTGTATAGGGATTGAATTTGGTATGACAATAAAAACTTGAGTAAATTCCACTGGTTAACTTAAAAATATTGATGTAAGAGTTTATTATGACAAAAGATTTTGATTATATTGTAATTGGAGATGGCGTGGCCGCGCGCAGTATTCTCTATTTTTTAACAAGAAAGTACCCTGATTCACGTATTTGTCAGTTATTTGATAATGATGCTTTTCCACCTTGCTCTATTAATACAACTAGCGTTGTTTCGATGGGACTATTTGCTGAAGGCCTTTCAAAGCTCGGTGACATCTTATTTCATGCACATGAATTCATTGATACTTTCTTTAAGCAAGAGGGGATACAGGGGGTTCACCCAGCTACTCAATACTACTTACCTCCAGATATAAAAGAAGTTCCATTAAAGTTTAAGCAATTTGAAGCACGTTATGGAACAAATTTTGAAAACTTTAAAGGTTTGCAAACGGTTGCTAAGGATGCCTACTTAATTAATCCACAAGTTTTTCTGGGCTGGCTTAAGGCGCAGTACGAAGATAAAATTATAAGTCGAGTTCAAAGAGTTACTGAGCTTCCTAAAACCAATGCAAAGGTTATCTTGGCCACCTCGGCCTATACATCACTTTTTTATAAGAATAAGAATCTTCCTGAAGGCAAACCTGTTAAGGGGACATTTTTTAGCTGGAATAATTTTAAAGCTGATAAATCATTTGTCCTAAGTCGTGGCCACTATAACCTTGTTTATCGAAAAGAAGATGAGATCTTATTATTTGGCGCAAATTCAATTGAGGGACTTTGCCAACTTCATTCACCAAAAGAAGTCTATGAAAAGCTAACAATATTTGAAGGTGATCTTCCTGAACTTAAGCAGCTTGGTTCACCGCAGATACACACAGGTATTCGCCACAAGGGTAAAAGGCGTACTCCCTTTTGTGGAGAGGTTGAAGAGGGCGTTTATGCACTCACAGGCCTTTATAAAAATGGCTGGAGTGCAGGAATTAGTTTAGCAAAAGAGCTAGTTGATATGCTCTAAGCTTTCACGACTAGCAAGAATTTCTTCAAGGACATAGTCCCAAAGTTTGTATCTTAAATCGAGAGAATCAAGAGCAATTTGAGTTGCTTGTCTCTGTTTATCTTCACTGTCACAAAGTTGAGCAAGTAATTTGCCTGCAAGCTCTCCATGCTCATCTCCATCTAATTCGATATGACGCTCAAGATAGTGTTTAAAGTACGGTGCATGTATTTTCTTTTCTTCAAGAACTTTTACAAAAGGTGTAAAGAGGTCAGGAATAAGATTCTCACGTCCCCAGAAGAAGGCCGATGCCATTAGGTGAGGGTTTTGAGTATTAGTGCATAGGTTTAGATTAAATGCACTAAACTTTGCTACAGGCATAGGAATGCCATCAAATGAAAATGTTTCTAAGAATTTTTTAATATCACTTGTTTCGCTTCCAACTTCATTCATGGCATTTAGATACATTGTAAAATGATCAATATGGCCACCATTTAAGTCTTCGTCACTTTCTTCACCAAGAACAATTTCATTAATAAATCGAACACATTCTTTATCGTACTTAGATGGAATCCAAGGTGTTTCAACACATGTAACTTCTCTTTGAAGACCTTTAAGTAGAGACATGAAGTCCCATACAGCAAAGACATGCCATCGCATGAGAATTTTTACATCTTCAATACTTTCAATATTTGAATAAAGTGGGTGATTACAAAGCTTATTATGGGCCGCATGAATGAGTGTGAGATTTTCTTTTTTCATGCGGCCAATATAGCCTAAATTTTATAAGTCTTAAAGTAGACTTTACGTATTATGAACTGTGAAAGAGGTGATGAAAGTCTGGGCGTGTAAGTTTTCTACGCCTTCTAACACCATTTCTGCGACTACCACCATGCATTTGCTTTTGATTAAATTTCTTATCTTTTAAGTATTGGCCGTATACCTTTTCATCTTGTACTCTGTAATTTTCAAGAACTTCAAACATTTCTTTAAATGATAAGATCTTTCCTTTCTCTTTTTCTGCAATTTCTATTTTCTTATATAGTTGTTCTCCAACTTCATCTAAGACAACAAAAAGATCAATTTGTTTGGAACCTAAGTTTAGGGGAAATTTTTCTTCAAGATCAACACCAGCTACAAATTTAATTAATCCTCTGGTAACAATTGAGCGTCTTGCAAGCCAAGCAAAATCATTTCCAAGTTTTGTACCTAGGCCTGGATCAAAGGCATAATTCTTATTTTCCATCCACTCAAATATCTTTGTTAGTACTGCATCTTTATAACGTGTATCTTTTAATTTATTTGGGTTTCTCCATTCCGCAACTAAGTCAAAACGCGAATCAAATTGAATCTCTCCTGGCCCAAATGTTTTAAAGCTAGAGATATTTTCACTTGTTACCTTTAGACCAAAGTCTTGAAGGAAGCTTAGTAGAGCTGGATTAAATGTTGTTTTATATTCAGGTATATCCATTGATTTACTAGATAGTTGCTCCGAGGCTTTCTTGTAACCATGATAAATTACTTCAGAACAAAAGACTTCTGATTCGTCGTGATAATCCATTGCAAAATCATAAGGTACATTTTTCTTTTTCTCTTTTGAATATTTAGAGAAGCGCTCATGCATTATTTTACCTGCTAGGTGAGCAAGCTTTTCGTCCTTGTGTCTAAAGACAACTGTTCGAGAGTTTCTCTGATCAAGATGAACTTGAAATGGGGCAACCACATTTCCAACTTCAATATGGGCCTCTGATGTGTAGAGCTTATTTGTTTTCTCATCACGATACACTAAAGTTAAGTGAGAGAACTGATGATCATCATCACCAATTCTTGCAATGGCAGCACTAGAGTAGGCATTACCTCTGGATAAGATAATGTCTCCAGATTTTAGATCTTCAACACCTTCAAATGAGTAATCTGGATTTACCATAAAGTGAACAGGAAGATCTTTTATTTTGTTATTTGAATAATCAAGTGTATTAAAGTCGATTGGTTTTGAACCCTTCTGTCTTGAAGCATAGTAAGATTCGATAAAATAGTCTTCGAGATAGCGAAGGGCCCTAAAAATTGTTTTTACACCTTTTAAACACGCAAGCTCTTCTTGTGTTAATTCGTCGTTACTATTTAGCGCCTTTAGTTTTTCTTTCAGATCAAGACGTATACTAAAAGATGCCATTGTAAAATCCTGCATCTGATACTTAGAGAATTCAGAAAAGTCGATATCATCGGATTCTATTTCAAAGAGTTTTCCATAATAATATTGAGTCTTTTGAGCGCATTCTTTAGGCGACTTTACACCTTTTGAAACAGATTCATGCATCTCATGGATTAGCGAATCGAAGTTCGAGTTTTTAAGGGAGCTAGGGGTACGGTAAGATTTCTGCTGACATCCAATTGGAATAGTAAGTGAAAGTAGGCAAAGTCCACTTGTAAGTAACCGTTTTTTCATCAAATCTCCCCCATAACTAGATAAAAAATACTATCGACAATAATTTTAATCGAACACGTGCTAATAAATTTTTATCGGATTTTACCTTTTAAAACTTAAGTATTATTATCGGGTATAGAAAGGTAATATTGGGAAGACACTTAAATATTAAACATTTAGACATTGATTTATGACAATTATGACAGATTCAACAAACTTACAAACAAATGATGAAGGCGATAACAAGCCTCTAAGAACAGTAAAACCTAAAAAGAATGAGGAAGTGCACTTTCGTATCCTCAACGCTGTAACTAAGTTAGAAGTGGCCAAAGGGCACCTTAATTGGAAGATCGCTGAAGTTGCTAAAGAGGCAGACGTTACACGTTCTCTTATTTACTATTACTTAGGTAAGGAAAAGGATGTTATTTTAAAAGAGGCCGTGAAGTACATGATTAGTACGGTCTTCAATCTTACTCAAGAACATTCTGTAGGTATTAGAGAAAGGATTAAGATTGTAAGAGATCAAATAATCCAAATGCCTTATTTACTTGCTCTTTATATGATTAACAAAGGTGCAGGTAATGATCTTTCAGATATTATTGCTGAAGCAGAAGTAGAGCTCTTTGAGATTCTAAGCAAGAAGCATCCAAACCTCGATCACCGCGAGCATTTAAGAATTTATTTTATGCAGCTAGGGATTTGTCTGTATCGCGATGTCGATGATGACACTCTTGATTATCTTTTTTCACAATACGATAGAAAATAAAAAAGGCCGCAATAGCGGCCTTTTCTTTTATCTTGTTTTTAATTCTTAACAAAAGTCAATTGAAGCATGGTTGTAATTGTCTTTTGGTAATTCACAACTATCTTCTGAGAAGTTATGGTCACCACCGTTTTTAATTGGATCAAACTTTTCAACCGTTCCAGGTATCGCTTGATCATCAATTAAATCATGATCACTATCAAATGCTTCTTTATATGACTTATATACATCTAGCATATATACATCAGGTGATTGGTTCTTTCTTTCCTTGATGTTAAACATGCTCGTTGAAGCTTTGCTTAAGAAGTCCATAAACTTGTAAAGTGTTTTACGTCCTCTAAACATCATCGTGTACATATTTTCAGTCATACCAAGACGGTCACGAAGAATTGAGTTGAATTGGAAACCTTCTCCTGTGAAGTACCAAGTCTCTTCAAGTCTTTCTTTACCTGATACGCCTTTACATACTTTATACCTCATTGGGTTATTTTCTGCTACGTACTTAAGACTTCCGCCTAGTCCATAGTTAGATGGTAGGTGGTTATCAACCCAAACGGCCTTCCATTTTGACGTCCCTTCTACCATGAAACACTGCTTAGTGATTGCTTCAAAGTTAAGTGTAATTGACTCAGCATATAGGTCGATTCCTTGGCTGTTGTCAGTTCTGTTGTTGTTTCCGTTTGAGCGATCAAGTGACCATGATGTTGACCAGTCATATGATGCTGATACTCCAACTCCTCCGCCAACAGGTGATTTGTCACCAAATGGAAGTTTGAAGTCAAGTTTTGCACCTACACCAGTTTTATAACCATGTGACCATCCAACTCTATTACTTTCTGTAAAGTAGTCTCCAGTTCCAGTCGACTTCGAGATACGAATTGTATTCGAGTGACTTACTTTTGGTTTAGAGATTACTTCTTGTACGTGTGATACAGGTGTAATCATCATAAAGTCCCATGGTCTCTCAATACACTTTTTCATATTGTAGTCCAGGTACGTCTTCCAAAAGATTCCTGTCTTTTTCTGATCAAAGAATGCACCACAAAGTTTTTTCAAAGTGTTTGCATTGTAGTTATCTTCATAGATTCCATTAATCTCAGCTTGTGAAAGTTTGTTTTCAGCAATTAGCTTATCGTTTAATGCTCTATCAGTTAAGTTGATCGTCTTATCAAAAAGATCGTGCTTATCTAGCTCTTCAGTAAAAAGCTTTTCAGCACTCTTTGTATAACGTGGAGCAAGTTTTGCTTTAATGATATCTGCTTTAGTCACGCCTTGGATGTTCTTAGACATCGACTCAAGGTAGTTTTCAAGTTGAATCATTTCGTTCATACTTTCTTTAATCTTGTTGTTCTGATAATCCGCTTCAGAGAACTTATCTGTAACTTGTAGTTGCGTATGAAGTACAGAGTTAAAAGTTTTTGATGAAGCGTGGAATGTACCTGCTGCCCATGCTGGACGAGGTGCAGTCCTTGGATCATCACCTTCACGTAAAATTGGTGAAAGCTTAACGGCCGCAAAAGTTCTCGTATGTACATATGGCATGTCTACAAACTTAATTGGCATATCAATTCTTGCTTTTAGTAAGTTATTTTCTACTTCTACTTCACGTGACGCTACTGAGATAAGTTTAAACTTATGCTTATTCTCATTTGTAAGGTCGATATCACCTTGTAGTGGAGCTAAGAAGTATACTTCTAGCTTCAGCTTACCTTGATAGAACGGCTCAATTGGGTTCATGTGGTGAGCGTAGTTACCGTAGTGTACCTTTGGGTACATTTTTACGATAAATGACTTCTCAACAACAAGATCAAGGTTGTTATTAAGGTGAAAACCATTATTGTTATCGTGTCCTAAGAAGCTGTAGCTTACTTGGTCAACAAATAAACGAGCTCTTTGGTTATTGTTATCTTCTTCACATTTTCCTGATCTTGAAACTTCTGCAAAGATCCATCCACTGTTTGACCATGGATATAGACAAAGCCCTCTTGTAACTTTTGCGTTCTTAAGAGTTTTGTTTTGTACTTCGATTTCAAGATTAAATGGAATACGTCTCGTATTCGTATATCTTTCGTGTTCTAAGTAGAACTTAACTTCAGCACATCCTGATTCATCAAGTTGCCCATCTGTTAGGTCATACATTTGTGTAACAGCATTTTCTTCACCATTTTCTTGTTTTTCAAGATTAACAAGCTTGGCCTTGATAAACTCATTTGAAAGTGATGAACCATTTGTTTTTAAGTTTAAACAAGCAGATACAACAACCTTCTTATCAATGATTAAGTTATCATTTCTTGGGTCAACTAGTCCGTAACCTTTAGGTGTGATCTTAATGTTTTTTACATTAATAATTTCGTCGTTTGATAAACGATCCTTATTAAGACCTTGTGATAGGTGATAGTTGTTACCGTGAATCATACTGTTAGCATACTGGTTAACAGCAAGCTTAAGGTCGTAAGAAATATTTGCACTTGAAGAAAGTATAATCTTACGACTCATTGGTAAGTATGTATTTGGTAGAGAGTAGTCCATTTCAACTGGCTCATCCCAACGGATACAGCTTGACTCATCTGCTTCTCTTTCAATTGTTTGGAAGTTGTCTCCAGTTACAAAGAATTTACGATATTGAAGACTCTTTCCAATCTTTGATGATAGGCAGGCCTTAACGTGAAATGTCTTGTGATAAGCAATACGTGATTTAACGTTTGCTTTATCTTCAGACACACCTTCAACACTAAAGCGTGAAACAGTAATTACTGAACTTTCATTTGCTTGTGCCTTAAGCTGTCTTGCAAGCTTTTGTTTTTCATCGTTAGACGTATCACTACCACAGCTAACAAGAGTTGTTAGCATAAGCATAGACATGCTTAAGAGAGTAATGTTTTTAAATGTCTTACAAAATGTCATATTCTTTCCTTAGGGAGATTGTGTAAACTTGTTCATCACTGTATCCATCAATTAAATAGACAGAGTCAGTGTTTCCTAGAACAGTTCGATTCATATAATTTATTTCTGTTTTAAATCCTTTCTTATTCTCTAATTTGATTCCTACCTGATAGCCTTTGTAGTCATTTGCTAACTGCGTACCACGATAAAATGCTGGAGCAGTGTCGGCCTGGTTTTCAAATCCTAGGGCCTCAAATGTTACTTTCTTATCTGAAATCTTTGTTTCATAAGCGGCTACATAAGCGAAACCTGTGTTCTTATCATCTGGTACTGCGCTTTCTGTATTCTTAACGTAAGCACCTTTTAGTCTAATTCGATCATTTCCAATTCCAAATTCAATACCTGCATTTGCATACATTCCTGTAAAGTCATATAGGTAAAGACTTTGGTCTGGTGTTGCCCCTTTACTTACAGAGTTACCCCAGAAGTAATCATTATCAGCAATATCAGCAGATAGGTTCTTATAACGGTAAGTACCTGCTGCACCATAAACTTTGAAACCTCTTGTTAAATAAGTGATGTCAACAGACTCGTTAAAGAATTGTGGATCACCATTATCATCGATATTAAAAGTTTCTCTTAGTAAAGCGTTCTGTGGCTGGGCCTGAGTCGCTTGTAATCTAAAGTAGAAGTTTCCAACTTTAGTTAGTAGCATCTCTCTTACACCTAGAAATGAATTACCACCGTTAACAAATGGTGAGATGTAAGTTGAGTTTGTACTATTCTTAAGTGCACCTGCACTTATTTTTGCAAAGTTAAACATCTTATAAGAGAAATATCCGTGCTTATAAGAGAACTTCGGCTTATATGTTCTAATTCTTCCAGTTTCTTGAGTTGATGAATTACCTGTTTGGTATTTAAATCCACCATCAAAATTAAAATCAACATGCTCAAATACTTCTGCTTCAAGTTCAACGTTCATATTTGTTTCATAAACAGTTCCCTTGTCAGTACGTGAATCAAGAGAGCCAAGTTTTGCACCAATCGTTAAGCTTAACTCATCAATACCTGCGTTCTTTAAAGTTGACTCAAGACCTGAGTTAAAAACATCGGCCTTTGAGGCACCACTTTGTGCAAGTACTGGTGATGAAAGTACGAAACCTAGTAAAATTAAATGTTTGTTCAATAGCTTCTTATTTTGCATGTCATTCCTATTTGATACGATGTTATTAGAGTTGCAGGAATGATGCCATGTTCCATGAAACAAGTTCACGGGTGTAAAAACTTTAAACTACTGAAAACTGGTGTAAGTATCGGAATTTAGTTTAGTAAGTTACTGTGTAGTGGTTAAACAGTGTAAAAAAAATGAACGGTAGCTCGAGTTTATTTGTTTAAACTTTGTTTACCTTGTTAACGAATTTTTGGGAGCTTAGATAGAAAAGAATGGTGCGAAAGGGCAGATTTGAACTGCCGACCTACGGGATATGAATCCGTCGCTCTAACCAACTGAGCTACATTCGCACATACATTCAAAAGAATGATAGGATATTAGTGACTTGCGAGTTAATTGTCAATATTATATTTAAGTTAATATTAAGGAATTTGTAAATTATCATGTCGTTAAGAGAGATTAAACAAAAACAGTTGCCACAAAAGGCCAAGCAAATGCTTGCTCATTTCATCCGTTTCAACAAAGAGATGAACTTTGATTTTTCGGCCCCTATAGTCGTGGCATGTAGTGGTGGGCTTGATTCTATTGCCTTAACGCATTTACTTCTAATGGCCGGGGCCAACGTTAGGCTTATACACGTTGACCATGGGACAAGAGAAGAGATTAGGGCAGAAAGGCATCTTGTAAGAAATTTTGCTCATAAGTATCAGATCCCGATGAAGTCTCTCAAAGTAGAGCTAAGTCTTAATGATGGAAACTTTGAAGCACAGGCCAGAAAATTGCGCTATGACATTTTAAAGAATGATTTAGAAAATGATGAGTTACTCGTTACGGGCCATCACTTAGATGATTGCTTTGAGTGGTCTCTACTGCAGCAATTTAAGTCTCAAGGAAAAGATATTGATCTAGGCATCCCATACCGCAACGGGAGAGTGTATAGGCCACTTTTTGCTTTTTCAAAAAAACATATTCTAAAATACGCCAAATTGGTCAAGCTCACTTGGCTAGAAGATTATTCAAATGAAGATATACGCTTTGAGCGAAATCATATTAGAAAGATTGTAAAAGAATCAATCTCATCTCGTTGGCCTGGCTACCTTAAGCATTATTGCGAGCGCATGAATCGCATGAAAAAAATAAAGCAAGGGCTTGAGGACAAGAATTATAAGATCATTAAAAGAAAGTGGGGGATCCTTATTAAACACCACGGGTGTGTTGATGAGAATTTGAAAAGAACTATTTTATCTCAAGCTTCAACAACACGAGGAAAGACTTACAAACAATTTAATGAATTAGAGGGACTAATTAATAGTCCAAGGCTTGGGCCATTAGATTTTTCTGGTGGAATTAGGGTCTATGCTTTTGGTCCTTATTTGGCCGTTGTTAAAAAGGGTTGTAAATTAGAATTCTTAAATCATGAAACTACGCAGATTCCTGAAGGTGTTCCATTCTTATCAAATAATACTAATGCAAAGCATAGTCTCAAGAAAACTCCACTAGAGAACTCAACTTTAAGAAAAATTTTTTCAGAAATTAAACAACCAGTTCATTACTCATGGCGTAAAGCCGGTAAAGTTTTAGTGTGGCTTTAAATAACTAGGCTTGACACTCACTAAAATGATACCATTTTAGTAACTATGAGGTTACAATATAGCTTTATTTTTTAGAAACAGTATTGTGAACAAATAGTAAGTATTTAAATAATTTATGAGTAAAGTAAATTAAAAAGGATTTTAATGAAAGGACAAAACAAAACGTTACTTCTTTGGATCATCTTAATCCTCATGTTTGCGGCAATCGCAAAGATCTCTTCAGAGAGCAGACAGACTTATAAGCCAGTGACTTATCCTGATTTCGTTAGCGCAATCAAGAGTAAGCACGTTGAGAAAGTCGTTCTTAAGGGAAAGGATAAGATTCTTGGTAAATTCAAAGATGGTTATGAGCAAGGTGCTTGGTTTGAAACAACAGGGACAACAGGTACAGAAACTTTTAAAATTTTAGAGTCACACGGAATCTATCCAGAGTATGAAGCGGAAGAAAAACAAAATGTCTTCACGACTTTCTTACTACACTGGGGACCAATGATTTTCTTATTCCTCATTGTGATCTTCTTCTTACGTCAGCTACAAGCTGGTGGTGGAAAGGCCATGAGTTTCGGGAAATCAAAAGCACGTCTCTTATCACCACATGATAAGAAGGTTACATTCAAAGATGTTTCAGGTGTTGAAGAGGCCAAAGAAGAATTGGCCGAAGTTGTGGACTTCTTAAAAGATCCAAAGAAATATACTAACCTTGGCGGGAAAATCCCTAAAGGTGTTTTATTAGTAGGTCCTCCAGGGACAGGGAAAACACTTATGGCCCGTGCCGTTGCTGGTGAAGCAGGTGTTCCATTCTTTTCAATTTCAGGTTCTGATTTTGTTGAGATGTTCGTTGGTGTTGGTGCCTCTCGTGTACGTGACCTTTTTGAACAAGGTAAGAAGAATGCTCCATGTATCATCTTTATCGATGAGATTGATGCTGTTGGACGCCACCGTGGACACGGTATGGGTGGTGGACACGATGAGCGTGAACAAACACTAAACCAACTTCTTGTTGAAATGGATGGTTTTGAGTCCAATGAAGGTGTTATTCTAATTGCTGCGACAAATAGAATTGATGTTCTTGATAAGGCCTTACTACGTCCTGGTCGTTTTGATCGTCGTGTAACAGTTGGACCTCCTGATGTTCGTGGACGTCTTGGAATCCTTAAAGTTCACACAAGAAAGACACCTCTTGATACAAATGTTGATCTTGAAGTTATTGCAAAGGGTACTCCAGGCTTTACTGGTGCAGACCTTGCAAACCTTGTTAATGAGGCCGCTTTATTTGCCGCTCGTTATGGTAAGAAAGTTCTTCAAATGATTGATTTTGAACAAGCTAAAGATAAAGTCCTTATGGGGCCTGAAAGAAAGTCGATGGTACTTTCTGATTTTGAGAAGAAAGTTACAGCATATCACGAAGCTGGTCACACTCTTGTGGGACTTAATCTTCCTAAAGCAGATCCAATTCACAAGGTATCAATTATGCCTCGTGGTGGAGCTCTAGGTGTTACACAAACTCTTCCAGATGAAGATATGCACAACCTGACATTAGAAAAATCTGAAAACTATATTGCCTTCCTAATGGGTGGACGTGTAGCAGAAGAGATCGTATTTAACGAAATTTCTAATGGTGCTTCAAATGATATCGAAAGAGCAACACAACTTGCTTCTAGCATGGTTTGTTCTTGGGGGATGAGTGAGAAGATGGGACCGAGAAACTTCTCTCAACCAGGCGCATCTCCATTTGGTTCAACTGCACCAAGTGAAGGTGTAGGTTACTCAGAAGCAACAGCTAAGGATATTGATGAAGAAATTCACCGCTTCCTAGATGAGAATTATAAGCTTGCAAAGAAGATTCTAACTGATAATCGTGATGCCTTAAACCGCTTAGCTGAAGGGCTTGTTGTTTGGGAAACGCTTGATATCAATCAGATCAATGATCTTGTTGCCGGTAAGGATATTGGTGTTCCAGTTATTGATGAAGAGTCTTCAAAGTCTTCTTCAACACTTTCTGGAGAAAAAGAAGAAGCTTCAGAAGAAAAGAAGTCTGATGCTGTCAATAAACCTATCGATGATCCAAAACTAGCATAGTTTATTTTCAAATATGACAAATATTTTATTTTTAGGGGTAGTTAACGCTACCCCTAATTCATTCTCTGACGGCCATAGAAATCTCGATAATGATTTTCAAATCGGCCAACTTGAAAAATTCCAACAAGCAAAATATGGCCTTGATATTGGCGCTGAAAGTACGGCCCCTTTTAATGAGGCCATCTCTTTTAAGCAAGAATGGCAAAGACTTGATGAGTATATCTCACAGCACTTAGATCGTCTTAAGGCCTTTAAAACCATATCGATTGATACTTATAAAGTTGAAACAATGGAAGAGTTTATGCACTCGTATGGCCATCATTTTAGTGAAGTCATTTGGAATGATGTTTCTGGGGCCATTGATAAGGAAGGGCTGGCCCTCTTTAAAAAGTATCCTAAGATGCGCTATATACTTTGTCATAATCTCGCACCTAAGAGAAATTTAGCAAATTCTCACATGGATTATCTCAACGAGAACCTAGACTTTAATTCTATAAGAGAATTTTTCAATCTTAAGATTGCTTTCTTAAGCGAGCATAATTTCGATATGGATCGCTTAATTCTGGATCCATGCTTTGGGTTTTCTAAAACTTTAAATCAGAACTTAGAATTATTAGAAAATATCCACAAGATCCAAGATATTCATGAAAATTGGCTTATTGGCATCTCTAAAAAATCATTTCTGCAACATCTTGTAAGGCTTGAAGGCAATGAAGATGAAATGACGGATATACACACTGCTAGCGAAAAGTTTCATTGGAAATATCTAAAACGTCTTAAAACACGCCTAAATGGTGTAAAACAGCTGTATTTTCGTGTACATGAGGCTGGAAATATTACAGATTAGATAGTTTTTGAACCAAATTTGTCCTATAACTGGTCTACGATTATTTTAAGGGCGGTTATGAGATTATCTAATTACATTTTCACAGCTTTACTTTGTTTTTCAACTCTTAATTCAAATGCATCTGTTGCTAATGGTGCTGCTTCGTTTTTTAAGCATCTAGATAAGGCCATTTACGGTGAGCTAGATATTGCTGATACGACAGGTGAGTTATCTCAGGACGTAAAGAATGGTGCTCATGCGACAGCTCTTATGGTTAATCGCTTCAGTTTAAATGAAGTCCTAGATGGTAAATTATATAGTGCTAAGGGACAGAATTTCTTTAAAAAGGCTAAAATGTGTGAAGGTGAAAACGAGTTTCTAAATGACTTGGCCTATGGTGGGTGCAGTTCTGTACTAGTTGGACCTAAAACTGTCTTAACAGCAGCTCATTGTATTCAAAATTATCAATTAGCATGTGATCGAAAAAGCTTTGTCTTTGATGCAAGGGCCGATTTAGGATCTAAAAATAAGGTTCAATACTTTGTTAAAAGCCAAGTCTATCACTGTAGTAAGATCTTAGCGTATCATCAAACAAGAGATAAGACCTTTGATTACGCACTTATCGAATTAGATCGTAATGTAGAAGGTGGGCGTAGGCCAGTTAAGATAAAAAAAGACCTACTTCAAAATGGTGATGAAGTCTATATGATTGGACACCCTAATGGTTTCCTATCTCGTTATTCAACTAATGGTTTTGTTCGCTATGATGATGAGCTGTTCTACAATACAAATCTTGATGCGTTTGGTGGCAATAGTGGTGGCCCTGTCTTTGATAAGAAAACACATGAGATGGTAGGGCTTTTAATTCGTGGCCATGATGATCTTATTTGGGACACTGAGAAGCAATGTAATCGTGTTGTTTATTGTGAAGAAGATGGTTGTGATGGAGAGTCAGTTTTAAAAATTGGTGCCATTATTGACGATATCGAAAGTCGCCGTAATAATTAAAGAATGAAACTCGGTCAGGTCATTTTATTCAGTTCAAATGCACATCTTACATCATCTTTTTTAAGTGATGTATTTGACTTAGAAATAGAAAATGCATCTGACTCTATTGTTCTCTATAACGATCAAATACGCTTTCTCGTCATTGAAAGGCCAAAGCTTGCTCAAGTTGGAAATAATATTGTCTTTGATTTTATCGTTAGCACTCAAGATGAATTAATCGAGCTTCAAAAGAAGGTGGAGTTTGTAAATTACCGTCTTGAAAGCTCAGGTGAAGATCTAAATATATTATCGAGTGAGCGCTCACCAGAAATTCTTGTCCATGAAGGAATCCAGTTTTTCTTTCTTACAGATCCTGACAATCGCAGGTGGAAAGTCACTCTTATCGAATCCTAATTAACCTTTATTATCCAAATTTAATTTTATTTAAGTCACAAAGATGACACCTTTGTGTAAGCACATTGGCCCTAATGTGGTTCATTTTGACAGCATATCTTTGTATGTAGTGGATATCTTAAAATGAACAATTGGCACGGTTCGTGCTTATATATAAGCATGTCACCGGCAGGATGCTAGTGATAGTCGAATGACCGACACAAAGACTCAAGGATGAGTATGCGCTTTTTAATACTTGCTCTGGCCGCGAGTTTCGCGGCCAATCTTTCGGCCAATTATATTGTTAAATATAAAGATGGCTCAAGCGAAACATCAATCGCAAATCCTACAACAAGCTTTGCAAGCTTTTCTATTTCAGGCGATATTGAATATGTGGAAGAGGATAGGAGACTATTTGCTCACTACGGAGAGTATAATGATACCTATTATTCTAACCAATGGTACTTCAATAATTATCTTTCAAATTCATTCTATCATGCTCGTGAATATGCATTGGCCGACGGTGGACCAAATGTAACAGTGGCCATTATTGATACTGGTATCACATCACATTTTGAACTAAATCAAAATGTTGTGGGAGGCTATGACATGATCTCCGATGGTGCCAATTCTCGCGACGGTGGAGGCCGTGATAGTGATCCAAGTGATGAAGGGGACTTCGGTGATAATTCTGGCACTTGTAGTGCAGGCTCAAGTTCTTCAACATGGCATGGGACTCATATCGCAGGAATCGTTGCTGCTCGCTCTGATAATAACTACGGTATTGTTGGTGCCGCAAAAGGAATCAATCTTCTTCCGGTAAGAGTTTTAGGTGCATGTGGTGGGTTAACATCTGATATTGCAGATGCTGTACGCTGGGCCGCTGGTGGAAGTGTGAGAGGAGCTGGCCAAAATCCAAATCCTGCAAAAGTTATTAATATGTCTTTAGGGGCCCGCGGAAGTTGTAGTCGTTATATGCAAGAGTCGATTGACTTTGCGAAGTCACAAGGTGCAGTAGTGGTTGTTGCAACAGGAAACTCAAATGCAGATGCAACATTTTATACCCCTGCAAATTGTCGAGGTGTTTTAAGAGTCGGTGCTGTTAATCAATCAAGAAGTCGTTCAACATATTCAAACTTTGGTAGCATTGTTGATATTGCTGCCCCAGGGGATGGGATTTTATCAACAGTAAATAGTGGTCAGACCACACCAAGTACTGAGTCATTTGCTAGTATGAATGGAACATCAATGGCCGCAGGTTTTATCTCTGCAACAGCTGCAATGATTTACCAAGCAAATCCAGGCCTATATCCAGATCAAGTTCGACAAATTATTACTCAAACAGCTGTTTCATATTATTGTGACAAAGAGAGTTGTTCTAAAGGTGCTGTGGATCCATATGAAGCTGTCTCCCTTGCTTATAACACAACTCCTAATGCTAACTTTAGTTATAAAGATCCGGTCCTTGTGGGTGGTACAGCTGCCTTAAATGATGGATTTTCTTCTGGTAACAAAAGTGGTGGAGCATGTGGGACTATTGAAGATGTAAGCAGTGGCCAAGGCGGTAATGGAACACTTGTTGGCCTTTTCTTTATCATGGCCGTTGTTATTTTTCATCGATACAAGTTTACTAAGCAGCTCTAAGATGTCTTGCCGGTGCCTCTGAGGTAAGTAGTGAGCAGTCAACTTCAATTTTATCATTAACTATCTTGCAGCTATTAACTCGGTAGATATCATTATCGTTTGAACCTGTACCTATCTTTATAATCGCATTACGAGGGATTTCTTCTTTTGTGATTAATTTCAAATGCCCAAAGCCTTTTTCAACGATCTTAAAACCTCGTACTATATCGGTGACTTCAAATACCTCAATCAATTCATGGCCAAGAGTGCTGTCGTCGTTAATGATCTTATTTATCTGATTAATAATAACGTCAAAACCCTGTTGTTTTAATAGAAAGAGGTCGATTCCTTTTCTTGCTGCCTCTTCAATCACCTGGCTATCATTTTCATTCGTTAAGAGGATAAAGCTGATATTCTTATCCAGAATTGAAATCTCATCATATAATTCAATACCATCCATTTGAGGCATCATGTAATCACAGATGATATAGAGTTTATCATCACCAAGTAATGCTAGAGTTTTAATATCCTCAATGGCCTTGAATGGGTTAGTATGATACTTGACATGAAAGCTAAATGTGTTTTGCAGGCTAGTGGCAAGGAGCTTGGCGGTTTCGTAGCAGTCGTCAATAACCATGATGTGCTTTTTCATACACTCAGTATAATTGAGTCATGAGTCAAATTTAGGATAAGTAGTCTAAATTTTAATTAAATTTCTTTAAACAGGCTTTTGTATTAGTTAGTTAGAAATGAAATCTCTGCACTATGCAGAGATTTCTTGAATCTTGTAACCCTCGCCATAAACACTGCGAATAATATAATTAGAATCCTTAATCTTTTTTCTGATGGAACTAATATACGTGTCAATCATGCGGTCATTCACTTTATGATTGTCTGGTGCAATATGGTTTAGGATTTTTTCTCTTGCGAGAACATTTTGTTCATTCTTAAGTAGAAGATGAATGATCTTAAATTCAGAAGACGTAAAATGAATACGATGGCCTTTGATCTTAACTTCTTGAGAAGGTACATTTAGAGCGATGTCACGATAGTTTATAACTTCCATGGCATTTTCATTATTGACCGACTTTAGTGTCGTATTAATAATACTCTTAACTTCAGAAGGCTCAAACGGCTTGCTGATGAAGTTTATGCCTCCTAGTTGATACCCAGTAACTCTTGTGTTGACATTATTCTTTGAAGAAATAAAGACAATTGGAACATCTTTTAATTCCTCATTCATTTTCAATTGTGAGCAAATCTCAAATCCTGATTCATTTTGTAATAAGATATCCAAGAGTATTAAGTCTGGTTTTTCTTGCCAAGCAATTGCTATGGCCTCATCCTGATTGCTGGCATCAATAATATTATAATTACTTTCCAGCAATGCACGCAGTAGGTCTCGAATTTCTTGATCATCATCTATGATTAATATTTTTTTCATGAATAGCTCCTTTATATTCATGAATATAATGTATAAATTTATCAAGAAATCTTCAGCTTAATTTTAGTAAACAAAACTAAACTCTTGTTTTTAATTCTTCATCTTTACTGAACGCAGAAATATTGTCGTAAATTAATTGGGCCATATTTAAGCGTGCCTCGTCGTTGGCGGATCCAATATGGGGGAGGATGAACACATTGTCTAACTTACGCAAGGGAGAGTCAGCTTTTAATGGCTCGTTACACACAACATCAAGACCGGCCTTTGCTTCTTTGTGCTTTTCAAAGAATGAGAAGAGCTCTTCTTCATCGATGATCTCTCCACGTGCTGTATTTATGAGAATAACGTTATTTTTAAAAAGAGCGAATATCTTTTTATCAATTAGCTTATGGGTTTCTTCATTATATGGACAATGAATTGAGATGATATCGCATTCTTGTGCCAATTCTTCTAAACTTAAATATTTAGCATCGCAGCTGGATTCAATTTCATCTTTTCGATTTGGGCCAGTGTAGTAAATTTCTTGATCAAAGGCGCCCTTACACATTTTTGCCAATTGAGTTCCTATTCTTCCTGCTCCAATGATTCCATGTTTCTTCTTAAATAGAGAATTTCCAATAAAGCCTGAAGGCTCCCATGTTTCCCATTCCTTATTAAGAACATTCTTTCTTGCAGCTTCTAAATTTCTTGCAACGGCCAGCATAAGTGCCATTGCTAATTCGGCCGTTGCTTCAGTTAAAACATTTGGCGTATTACAAATAATGATTTCTTTAGAGTGAGCATATTTAATATCAATATTATTAAAGCCAACAGCATATTGAGTGATAAGTTTTAGCTTAGGTAGCTGGGCCAATATATAGGCATCGATTGTATTGCTAAGCATTGAAATTATCACTTCAGAGTCATTAGCATTTTCTATCATTTTCTCACTTGTGAGAGGGCCATCTTCTTTGCGATCCCAAACTGTAAGTTTATGACCATCTTTCTTAAGCCTCTCATAAAGGGGACCTTGGATTATATCTGTGGCGAAAATATTAAATTTTTTCATTTGTATACCTTTGTTTGTGCACCGTTTAAACGTTGTGTTGTCAGATCTTTTGCTAAAGCGGCTTTACATCATAGAATATACTTTTAAAATATAGATTAGACTATATTTATGCAAAAATACTCAATGGAGGAGATTTTGAAATACTTATCAAAGATAATGGCAGCGGCCATTGTAACATCTCAAATTTCAGCAGCAACTATCGCTATTATTGACTCAGGTACAGATATGCAACACGAAGTGATTGCTCCAAAGGCCTGGATTAATCAATTAGAGATTCCTGGTAACCAAAGAGACGAAGATCGTAATGGATACCAAGATGATGTTTATGGTTGGAACTTTGCTGAATCTAATAATCAGGTAATTGATTACAAATATCTTGGAACGTTAAATGACGATATGGTTAAGTTCTTCGAGTTACAAGAAAAGTCGATGCGTGGGACGATTACTCCTGAAGAATTAGACTGGATGAGGTCAATCATTAAAAATGAAGACTTTATTAAGCGTATGACTGTTTACGGTAACTTTATGCACGGAACTCACGTAGCGGGAATTAGTGCTACAAAGTCTGATGATGCAAAAATCTTAGCTGTAAAACTTATTCCAACAGAAGTAAAACTTCCAGGACAAGAAATTGCTTCACTTAACCAAGATAAGGGAATTATTGATTTTCTTGTAAAAAGAGCAATCGATGCTCTTGCTAAAGCTCAGACTGGTACTTTCAATGAAATTGCTTACTATGTATCTGATCACGGAGCTAAGGTTGCTAACGGATCATTTGGTACGGGATTTCCACAAGCAAAAATGATTGTTGAAACTGTTATGAAGACTGTTTCTAAAAAAGAACCAAATCCTGAGACAGTAGAGCATTATGCTAAATACTTTGTTAATGCTTTAGTTGATAATTCACAATCAATGCTAAAAGCAGCACCAAATACTTTATTTGTTTTTGCTGCCGGTAATGATGGACTTAACAATGATGAGTACCCAACATCACCAACTAATATTCAAGGTGATAATGAATTATCAGTAGCGGCAACTATTGATTATTCATCACTTGCACCTTTTTCTAATTATGGTGAGAAGATGGTTGATGTAGCAGCTCCAGGCGTTGGTATTCTTTCAAGTGCTCCAGGTAATAAGTACATTAAAGTTTCTGGAACTTCACAGGCCGCTCCTTATGTAGCTGGTGTTGCTGGAAAGATTCTTGATATCAATCCAAGTTTAAAGCCTGTTGATGTTAAAAAGATCATTATGGAAACAGTTGATACGAAGTCATTTCTAGCTGGTAAAGTTAAGACTGGTGGTGTTGTAAATTCTGAACGTGCACAGCGTGCAGCAATACTTTCTTTAGATATTTCTCTATCAAAGGCCATTGCTTCAGCTAAAGAAGATGTTGCTGATATGGAAGTAGAAGTAAGAGAGAAGTCTCGTCGTGCTCCGATCTATATCAAAGGATCTGTTTTACCACTTCCTTCAAATTTCGTTTTAAAATAACAAATAAAAAAGGCCGCTCATGCGGCCTTTTCTTATAAGGTATCCTTTAGTTCTTTTATTGTTCCTCTTTTGGCCGTTCCAAATTCTGGCTCCTTTAATGAACGCTTAATTTCTTTCTTTTTTAGACCTTTCATAAATAGCACTAAACTAAGCTGTTTTGGACGATTCTTATCTTCTTCTTGATTGATAAACGTTTGCACAAGATCAAATCCGTACATTGCAGGTCGCCCCATGACAATATTTACATCCCAATCAATACCTTCTTTATCCTCATGTGGATTTGATTCATACGAGTATTGAATTAGCTCAGTACATACAAATCGAGAATATGAATTTCCATTAAATGAATAATCATACTTTTTACCAATGCTTGAAAATGTTCTCTCAAGTGCTAGGGCCTTATCCTTCTTTTTTAAATTTGGCCTTAAGATAACTAGGTTATCCCATGCCATCGAAGGATCTAATTCCATAAAGACAACCCCAGGCTTTAGGCCTTCAAGTGTTACATATGGATTACCGTCTTCTTCACTTTTCTTATATTCCTTCATTGAATCAGGAAACTTCGCATGTAAGTAACTAAGATAATTTTTGCAATTAAGTCCTTGGTCGATACACTTTTGTGCATATAATTCGTTGGTTTCTTCATCCGCATTAAAGTAATTTGAAAACTTCGAGTATTCACCGATGTAAATTAGGCCGTGGGTCCAATTTCCTTTAAATACTAAATTTGATAGTTTCCCATATCGTTGAATCGCTCCGATATCACCTGGTTGAAATTCTCTTTCAGATACCTTTTGAAGCTCTTCTTCTTTTATTGCATGCTTCATCGGTAGGGCAACGTAGCTTAAACTTTTTAATATAAACTCTTTAATACCGTAGAATATTGTATATCTTCCAGCATTCCATTCAGTTTCTTTCTTTAACGTTTTAAAGGCCTTGATTTCACCTTGAAATTCTTCAATCCCGTCAAATATCTTTTCAACAATTTCTTTATCTTTCGTATTCTTTGCAAGTGAGCTTATTTCATCTTTCAACTCATTAAAGTCAAATATTGTAGGATTTCTAAGGTTTCTTAGTTCATATTTATCAAAGCCTGTATGTGAATGGCGGTCATTACGTCTTTGTTTGTAATAACGAGAGTTATACTGCATTTGTTTTTTTACTGACTTAAATAGTTTTTCAAATGCTTTTGAATCATAATTTATATCTTCAAAGTCATCAGATAGAGCTGCAATAAAGTTATCTCCACTCATCATCAAATAATTCATTAAGTTAATTGCAGTATTATATTTTTGAATCTTATAATCAATGGCCTTTAGCGCCTTAAGGTAATTCTTCTTTTTTACGTACTTTCTAATTTGTTCAATCTCATGATCTCTAGAAGTCAACGTTCTTTCTAGCTCACGATATTCTTCAACAATTTTGACTCTCTCATGGTACTTCAATACGTAGCGTGGAGTGAATGTTGTTCTATATGAAATCTCTTCAGTATCTGTTGTAAAAGACTTTAATTCGCTCTCTAGCATATTCTTATAAGTGTCACTTGCTAGAGTGAAAGTATTAACTAGGATAAGTAGTATTGGCCCAACAATATATCGATTTTGCTTTGATGATTTCATAGAGTCATTTATAGCAAATAAAGAAAATTGTAGGCCTAAGTTTGTAAAGCTTACATATTAGGTTTAGATTTTAAACAATTGAATTCTGTCGATATCTTCCATGAATCCAGTTACTTAGGTCGCTTTTATAGTTCTTTGAAAATCTGCGATCACTTAGTCCTCCTGGTAGAACTGTATAGACATCGTGATTGCGATGATCTGTTACCATTTTCCATGAAGGGACAAATGACGTTGTTCTTCCATGAGCTTCATAGACAGCACCCTGAGTAATTGTCGATCGATTTCCTGGGATTTCAATATTATCAACATCAAAACCTAGAAAAGACGGTAGTTTTCCGTCAAAGAGAATATGCTTCATTTTGTAGCGATTGATATCTCCCCAGCGGGTATCAGCTTGCCTTTGCTCACATTCTTTAAGGGCCTTGGCAATATATGTATCCTTGTCTGCTGTATCCTTAAACCAAATATGGTCAATATCGTTTGTTAGAAAAATACGATCAAATAAACCATAGAAGTCTGCAATAATCGATGTCTCATCCATACAATATGTCGTTACTTGCTTTCCAAGTAAGTGATCACTAAAGAACGTTTTTAGAAGTGTTTTATAAAACGATTCAAAAATAGGCGCAACTTTATTATCTACATCATAATGACGGTTCCAGTTAATTAATTTTCTTCCAAGATCTGATTCCTCAAATACACTTTTAAAAACATTAATATAAAGGTCGGCCTGTCTTGAAAAAGTATCACCTTGCATCTGTTTAAAAAGATCTGTTGAATGTTTTTGATTTTCTACTAAAAGCTCAGTTACTCTATCTTTACGATATGAGGCCATTGGTGCATTTATCGCAGTAGGGAAGTGTTCATCTTGAATCCTATTATTGGCCGTTGCAATAATTTTTTCATTAGGGTTTTTAAAATGATAAAGCTGATGACCCTCGTAATAGCCTTGCCAAATATTTTGTTTAAAATATCCTTCAATTGGATACAGTCCTGAAAAGTTTCTCTTAGGTAGGACTCCTGATTGATGGTAGCCAATATTACCTTCAGAGTCTGATAGAAGCCAGTTACAACTTATTGCTACATCTGAAACGCACTTAAATAAATCATCAACATTTTTTGCATGAAAGATATCCAGAACTGCCTTAAGAGTTTTTGCGCCACCTCTTTTTCGACATGACCATGCCATTGATAAATAGTGGCCATCTTTGATATTTTTTATTTCACTATCTGCCTCTAGAAAGCCAGCGTGTGTTTCTTTAATATAAATTTCCACATCTTTTTTATTCTTTCTTTTAATAATATCTCTTCGAACTTTAAAATCAAAAAAGTTCGTTTCAAAGCGATACTTTCCATCGCGTACTTCTTCGATAAAATGATCCACCATATCCATGAAACCATAAGTAAAAGAAAAAGCAGTATCATCACTTCTTCCCATAACAAACCCTGGGACACCAGGCATAGTAATACCAAAGAAATTACCAACATTTTGGATATTTGCTTTCATTTCATACCAAATGGCCGGTAGGCGATTGCATTCTAAGTGAGGATCACATGCATGTATTGCGTGGCCCATTTTATTTGATACCCAATTATTAGATGCTTGAATTTTAGGGATAAATTTTAAAAACTCATAACTTTCAGGAATTAGGGGATTATATACTTTTACTTTTTGTAAAAGATTGATCTCACTATCACTAATAGTATCAAGAGCGCCCTTAGCAAGGGACTTTACTCTTTCTATTTTAATATCTTGTGTTTGCTTATCTTGGTGATTTGTATTTTGAAGAAGCTGTATAATAAGCTTTTCAAGATCTTGTTGACCTTGGGCCAGGCCGAGGAAGCTCATGGCCTTGATTGTTAGTATTGTGTCACTAATTTGCCAAGTTTGAGGCGTGTGTGAGAGAAGCTTAAACTCAAATGGTAGGCCCTCGCTCATGGCCTTGTTTACTCCATTAACATAATAGCTGAGTAGATTAGACGTTTTCTCGTCAAGATTGTCTATCTCTTGTCTCGCAAAATAGTCTATTCCTAATTCACGCATATATTTATCAATAGCAAATGTTTCCTCTGTATCTTTTAAACACTCACATAGGCGACCTTGTGCAATTAGTCTAAGCATTTCCATTTGCATGAAGCGATCTTTTCCATGATAGTAGCCTTGGGCGTGAAGAAAGCTTTTGACGTCTTTTGTCGATATCTGTCTAGTTACATTATCTAAAATGTTTGTCTTGAAGTCTAAATTAGGTTTTTCCATATATTTATAATGACACGATTAGCGTTTCCTAAAAAGCAATATTTTGAGATATAATATTACAAATTACATTCAAGGATTTTTTATATGACTAATATTGATCATTCAAAGATACCAGATCTTGAACATCGCAATTTTAGAAATGATGATTTCTGGCAAAAGATTCCTGCATGGGCAGGAGTTACAAGAGGAGAGTTTTCTGACCACTTATGGCAGCTGAAAAACTCAATTCGTAAAATTGACCAAGTCAAAAAAGTACTAGGTGATAAAATTTCAAAAGAGTTTTTTGAAGACCTACAAAAAGGCCAACAAATAACTCCAATGAATATTAGAATCACACCTTACGTTTTTGCACTTATTAATTGGGACGATCCTGAGAATTGTCCTCTAAGAAAACAATTCTTACCAATCGGCTCTCAGTTCTTAGAAGATCACCCTATGCATATGGCAGACTCTCTTAGTGAAGATGTTGACTCGCCAGTGCCGATGCTGACACATCGTTACCCTGATAAGGTACTCTTTCTTCCGCTAACGATTTGTCCAGTATATTGTTCTTACTGTACACGATCACGTGTTATTGGTGGCTCTACAGAGTCTGTTGAAAAAGAGTCTTATGGAGCAAATCAAAAGCATTGGGATAATGTATTTGCATATCTTGCTCAACATCCAAAAGTTGAAGACGTTGTTATCTCTGGTGGTGATGCTTTCATGCTCAACCCAAAACAAATCCAATACATTGGTGAGAATTTATTAAAGATACCTCATATTAGACGTATTCGTTATGCTACTAAGGGAATTGCAATTTTCCCTCAAAAGATTCTTACAGATGATAAGTGGATGGAAGCATTAGTTAAGGTTCATAAGCTTGCTATTGGCTTTGGAAAACAAATGGTAATTCATACGCACTTCTCTTCACCGCTTGAAATTACGAAGTGGTCTCAAATGGCCATGGACCGTCTCTTTAGTGAAGGAATCTTAGTTCGTAACCAAGCAGTTCTTCAAGAAGGTGTAAATAACCATGTTGATGAGATGGTACTTCTAACTCGTAAACTTGGTTATATGAATATTCAACCATACTATGTTTATATGCACGATATGGTGCCAGGATGTGAACACTTCAGAACAACTCTTGGCGAAGGTGAAGAACTGGAAAAAGCAGTTCGTGGTACAACAGCTGGATTTAATACTCCAACTTTTGTCTGTGACCTACCTGGTGGTGGTGGAAAGCGTCACGTTGCTTCTTATGAATACTACGATCAAGAAAATGGTATCTCTGTTTGGCGTGCACCATACGTTAAACCAGATAAAGTTTTCACTTATTTTGATCCAATTCATAAATTGGCCCCTGATGCACAGGATCGCTGGAAAGATGCAGCAACTCGCAAGGCCATGATTGATGAGGCCATCAAAAAAGTTTAATACCTTTCTAAGTTATTGATTATATGCTTATGTGTGTCATTAAGTTGGCACACATAAGCTATTAAAATCTCGAAAATCTTACCTAATTTCAATATCCTACAATACACTTGAGTAATGAACTCATTCTTCCGATAAAATAAGTATATGAAATAATGATGCCTCTTAATAAAAATTAATGAGAGGCCACTAGAGGAAACTTATGCTTCGCTCAAAATTCAATAATATTTTTACTATACTTCTTAGCCTCATTCTTGTTTCACAAGTCAGTGTCTATGGAAATAATTTTAAATCAATTCAAAAAAGTGAAATCCCTAAGATTAAACAATTACTAGGTTCATCAAAGAAGCTAGATAAAAAAGCAGTTATTGAATATATTAAGCAAGGACTGCCTGAATCAAGTACTGAATTTCAAAATCTTATTTATTCTAAATTAGAAAAAGAACCTGAGAACAAAAGAGCACACAAACTTTCTGAGTATATGTATTCTGAAAAGAAGTATCTTAATGCTGGGGATGCTTGTTACTCGGCGACTAATCAATGTAGTGGTAAATTGGTATGCGATTTCCCAATTAAGTTAGATGTGAAAGATCAGTCGCAGCGTCCTTATGAAAAGTGCCTTGTTCCTAAGAATAAGAATCAACACTGTTCTATTTTTTCAGATTATTGTCTAGAGGGCTCATGCAAGAGAATGATAAGGGTTACTGATATCAATACTTGCCAAACTTATAAAGAAAGCTGTCGTCGTGACTCTGAATGCTGCTCTAATAGTTGTGATAAAGAAACAAAAACGTGTAAAGCAAATTATAAATGCTCTTCATGTATTGGTATTGGAAGTCGACCAGGAAAGAATCAAGAATGTTGTGAGTCTTTATTTAAAAACTCAAACGGAGTTTGTGCTCCAATTATTCCGTCTTTTTCAGCAATTCCTGCTTTCTTAATGGAGTTATTAATTCCAAGTGTACAAGCTGCTGAAGTTGAAAGGAGTGAACAATTAAAAACATCAGTTGTCAGCGCAAAAGCAAATATGAAAAAGCTATTAACTGACAATGGTGTTAACAATTCGAAAATTAATACTTATATGAATCAATTAGAGTCACAAATTAGTAATTGTGATTCTAAGCCAGTTAAAATAAGAGATCGCGATAGTGGTTTTTCTTATGAATACCCAAGACAGGAATGTTTTAAAGAATTATCAGATAAAATTACAATTGAGGCCAATCACCAAAGTGCAGTTGCTCGCAAAAAGGCTGAGGCAACTAAGATCTTAGATGATTTTAGAAACCAAACTAAGACTAATCCAAAACACCCTCAACATAGTGAGAGTGCCTTTGAATCGTTTCAAGCACCTTATATAAGTGCTTTAAATAGCTGTATTGATAAGAATACGCAACTTGGAGACCCTAATACCTCGAGAAGAAAATCTAGGATTGATAATTGTGTAAATAATATTAAAGTTAATATTAATGATGGTGTTATTGAAGCTGATTATATCTCAATGTTAAGAGGTGGTGATTCAACAGATCCTGACTATAAATTATATTCAGGTATGGATGACAGCTCTCCCTTATTTAAAGATATATCAATTTCAGATATGAAGTCATGTCGTGTAAATCTCTTCGGTGATTTTCTATCAAAGCAGTCAGATAGTTATTTTGAAATGATGATGATGATGTTTGCTATGGATTATACAACTGGTGGTAAAGATGAAGGAGATTTCTTTCATATTAAATCCCAGTATAATACTGCTGAAGCAGCTAGAGGAAACTTAACTGGTACCAGTAACATCGAATATAATTGGAATGTTCAAGTAAACTCAATGCGAGGCTATAATCTTGATCTCTTTGATCCATCGATGGTTGGCAAAGGAAAACCTCTTTGGGATGAATTTGATCAAAGTGTGGGTGAGGCAGCTTTAAAAGAAATTCAAAACTATCTAAATAATCTTCCTGATAAAGAAGAAAAGATCTTTCTTCATTTATTCTATAATGGAAAGATTACTGCTGATGCTCAAAATAACATTATTAATTATTATATGAGAAAAGATCCTAAATATCTTGCTGGTTTTGATGGTAATAACCCTAAGGATAGAAATGGACGTTATAATATTAGAGATGTTGTTAGGTTTGAGGCCGTAAAATATAAGCATTCGCTTTATAAACTTTATTCCACGCTAAAGAAAAGATCTCTTGAAATGATGTGTCGCTGTGTTGATACAGTCGGCCCAATGAGTCCTACGGATTGGTTACAACCTGATGTTGAGGCCAATTACATTGCTAATTGTAATGGGCTCGGGATGTATGATTCATATGTCATTAATAGTGAAAAAACGGTGTGTGATGAAAATGAAGAAAATTGTAACCAAGTAGGTTCTAAAGATTATCTTGATACAGTTCACAAAAAAGAAGTCGAGTCCGTGGAAGAGGCCGGTGGTAGCGAGAGTATTGTTGAAAACTCTGTTGGGACAAAAATTGTTAAAAATGAAGGCTATAATGTTGCCAAAAGAGAAAATGATTATTTTGTACAAACTCTTGATAAAGTAACGGCATGTATTGGAAGTGGTGAGTGTGATAAGACTTCTCGCTATGATGAATTTGTCTCACAAGGAAAAGTTTCTTTTGAAGCCGTAAGAAAAGAGACCGCCAAAGGGCACGGTGAGGATTTCACTTTATTCTTAAGAGATATGGCCCTTATGAAAATTAAGGCCATCGAAGATGCAAGTCTACAAAATCTATCACATGGTACAGCTCTCTTTGAATATACTGTGCAATGGTTAAAAGAATATAATTGGAACTACATTAAATATAATGGTCAAAAATATACTTTATCGCGAAAATGTCTTTATCCTGTTTGTTGGATTATGCAACTTATGAAGTTTTTAGGTCTTCATAAGAATTCATTATTTAATCGCATCGTAAATGTCTCCATGACAGGGGTGATGGGAATCTTAAGTGATGCTGACATGGACCTTGATCCTGAACGAGGGCCGGAGAATATTTGCGGGCCACGAACAAAGAGTAGCTGGAAAATTGCTAGAGTCACTGTTGGGAAAAAGTACAAAATTAAATGTATGAAATTCTTATCGCGAAAAAATGATGTCTGTAATCAGGAGATGGCCGTAGGTGTTTGCTCGAGAAATACATACGTCAAACGAGAAGGTGGAGTCGCACTTAGGATAATTGATCCTTTCTTACCTGATATGAGCTCAAATTATAATACGAGCTATCGCTCTTCAAGTCCGATACGTTTTAATGCTCAAAAAGAGAAGACATTAAATTATTTTCCGCTTGATGATAAGGTCACAAATTACTATCGTGATCATGCAAAGGGATATTTCTTATCAACTTTAATATCTGAAGATAATGGCTTTGAGAGTGAAAATACGGATCGTAAGCGTATGGCACAGGAATTTGCTCAATATGCATATCGTTATCACTTCTATGCTCCTAAGGTAACAAAGCTTGATTATTATATCACACCAGGACTCATTCCGTACTTTGAGCTTCTTATAGCTAAGATGAATAATTACATGGGACAAACTCTTGCTAACCTCTCGTCCACAGCTGCGTACGCACTTAAAATGCATAATTATTGGTATACTGTTAAAGAAGGTCTTACTGATAATACAAAACTTGATAGAAAGCAAACTCAGCAGCCATGGGATCAGATACAGCTTAATAATGGATTTGGTGAGTTTACCAATTGGCTTTCAGGTTTTAGTACCGCCACAAATAATTTTAAAGATGCTATGACTAATAAGAAGGGGGCCAACTCTTCTATTCGTGGCCGTCTTGAAGCAGGTAAGGGCTCAAGCAATAAGGCCATTTCAGATCTAAGTAGAGGAGTTTCAAGACAGATCTCTAATAACGATCGTCGTCGTAAGGATCTAGGTTTAATGAGGGATGCCCTAAAGAAGCGAGGGAAATCTTCTGAATTTGATAATTTACAAAAATTAGCAGATGAAAGACGTTCCGAGCATGATAGTGTTTTATCTTCTCTTTCTGATTCATTTAGAGATGGAACATTTGGTAGCGGTAGCAGTCAGCGTTCTAGAGGATCACGCTTAGGAATGCAAGGTGAAGATACATCGTCAAATGGCGAACAAGAAGGATATTCTCAAGAAGCAATAAATCCGGATGCTTTAAAGAATGGTAAGTCTCGTAAGGGTGGTGTTGGCACTTCTTCTAATACTAAAGTGGGTTCAAATGCACTAAACGAGGATAGCTTAATAGACTTTAGTAACTTAGAAGATACTGAAGGCCTTTTTGAAATGGATGATGACGCTGTTGTTACGATTGGTAACTCTAAAATGACGGCAGGACAATTAAAAGATCATCTTAGAAATCTAAAAGAAAAAGATAGTCGCAGGGCACAGCTTTCTAAGCAAGATAAAGAGTGGGAAAGAGATGGTGTCTCTTTATTCCAAATCATCTCGCAACGCTATCAATTATATGTTTTTCCAAAGGTATTAGAATAAAAAAAGGCCACTTTCGTGGCCTTAATATTTTTATGATCCTGCAATCATTAAATTACTAAATAGAATTTTAGGAGTGAAAAGTGAGTGATCACTTGATGCTTCAACTTTATCACTTATGAGATCAATTTCACTTAGCATCTTAAAGAAGTTTCCACTTACAGTTACATCCTTAAAGTAAGTTTCTATTTCACCGTTATTCCAAATACGTCCACTTACTCCCAGTGAAAACTCACCAGAGATTGGTTTAATACCACTGTGAAGCCCTTGTGCCGTTAGAATTTCCACATATCGACGTGAGTTGAACTCATCTTGTGTATTTGTTCCTGCTTCAATTAGAAAATTTGATGTCGTGGCACTAAGAGGACTCTTTGCTCCACGAGTTGCACAGAAGTTATTTTCTAGTCCAAGCTCTCTTGCTGTAGCGCTATTGTGAAGAAATTGCACAAGTTTTCCATTTTCTAGTAGGGTATTGGTTTGTTTCTTCTTTCCTTCACCATCAAATGGACAAACACTGTGGCCTGCCTTAAAGAAAGGATCATCTTTAAAAGTTAGTCTTGAATCAGCTACCATTTCTCCTAGTTTCTCACGCCATGGATTTGATTTATCAATTGCTGCCTTCGCACTAAAAAGTAGCATGAAACTTGAAATGATATTATCAAAGAGATCAACTTCAAATGTAACATCATAATCACCAGTTTTGATTTGGGATGCATCGATGAAGTTATTGGCCACTTCAAGAGATCCGTTAATTACTTTATCGTAATCTAGTTCTCTAAAGTCTCTTTTTGAGTCAAATAGGTAGTGCATAGCATTCTTATCACCCTTTTTTACAAGAGCAGATGTGTATGCAGTATATGATTTTGACTGATGTGTACAAAGAACACCTTTTGAGTTTCCAATGGCAAAATTTGAAATACCTTCGGCCATTCCATTATAAGGTGCAGACTCACAATTGCTATCACGCTTTCTAACTTCTTCTTCTAAAAAAAGTGCTTTTTCAATCATCTCATTAGCATCAGGTGAGTACTCAATATTTGCCACAGGGTTAATATCATCAACTTGTGTACCTTCTTCTATTAATTGGTATTCATCAACTTTTGAAAATTTCGAATTTTGTGCTGCATTTTCAAGAATAGTCTTAATTGCATCATCACCTAGATCTTCAGTGAAGCTTAGACCTACCTTTTGATCCTTAATAACACGTACACCAAGGGCACCTGTATTGGCCTTCTTATACTCACTTAATTCACCACTGTCTGCTTTTAGTGAGAAAGATTCAGAGCCTGAGATGATAACGTCAACGTCATTTAATCCCATGTCTTTTGCCATATTAAGGGTTTTATTAATTATTTCTTTTTGTGTTTGTTGTTTTGTCTTCGTGCTCATTTACTTACCTCCACCAACTAGGATCTCGTCAACTTTAAGTGCTGGCTGACCTACGGTCGTATTAACACCACCTGAAATTGAACCACATACACCAGCGGCAAAATCGAGGTTATCAGCAACCATGGAAACCTTTGTTAGGGTATCAGGTCCTGTTCCAATTAGAGTTGCGCCTTTTACAGCATCTCCAATCTTTCCATTCTTGATTTCATATCCTTCAATTACCGAAAAGTTAAACTCTCCTGTTCCTGGACTAACTGATCCACCGCCCATTTGAGCGCAGTAAATTCCGTGATCAATTGAAGAGATCATATCTTCAAACTTATCATTTCCTGCTTCAATATAAGTATTTCTCATACGTGAAGTAGGAGCATATTTATAAGACTCACGTCTTGCACTACCAGTTCTTGGGTGACCTGTTTTTTGAGCGCCCATTCTATCGGCCATAAAGTTTGTAAGGATTCCATCTTTAATTAGTTGTGTTTTCTGAGTGGCCATACCTTCGTCGTCGATATTAATCGATCCCCAATAGTTCTGGTTTGTTCCATCATCAACAGCACTAACGACACTAGAAGCAATTTGTTCGCCTTTCTTATCCCAGAATACTGATGCTTTCTTGGCAACAGAAGTTGTTTCTAATAGGTGACCACAAGCTTCGTGAAAGATTACTCCACCAAATCCGTTATCAATTACAACTGGCATTTTTCCAGCTGGACATGGCTTGGCCTTAAGCTTTGTTAGAACTTCCTTTGCCATTTTTTCAGAAATATACTTTGGGTCTTGTCCAAGAATGAATTCCCAACCAAGCATTGCCCCTGGAGAGTATCCTGCGCTATCTTGAATCGTTCCATCACTTGCAATACAAGATGCTCTTAGGCGAATATAATTTCTCTCATCTGTAATGTGTAAACCTTCAGAATTGAAAATTTCAATTTCTTGCATTCTTTGAGTTGTTCCAATTGGAACTTGCGTGATTTTATCAGTCTGCTTACGAGTCATTTCATCAATGGCCATAAGTAGAGGTATTTTCTGATCAAGTGAGATATTATTTTTTAGACCTGTTTGCACGAAGTGTGCTTGATTAATTTTTTCAAAATTAAAATTTGTCGCAGTCGTAATTGGATCTCTTAAGTCTTTTGCACTAAGAGAAGAAACAATATCTAAAAGATCTTCTTTCTTTTTCGAATTAGTATATCCATAAAGTACTTTCGTTCCATAGAAGAGACGAATTCCGATACCAAAATTAATTCCATTTTCAATATTGTCGACTTTTGAGCTCTTAATTGAGATTGATTCAAAAGTTTGGCGATCAATAAAGATCTCTGCGAAGTCAGCACCACGCAACATTGCATAGTCAATAACTTCTTTTGCGATTTGATTATCTAACATAGTATATCCTCCAAAAGTGAGAATATTCTAACAAATGAACATGTTTAAAGGAAGGTAATTCATTCTAATGAGGCAATAGATTATCTTTATTACGCAGCTTCTTCTTGTTCTTTAAGCTTTTGCTGAATGCGTTTCACGCTTGAAGAATGACGCTCTGAGCGATCACCTGAGCGACGAGAGGTTAGAGATGAGATTCGATCAATTAATTCATCATGACGTGTTGTGATTTCATCAAATTGTTCTTTGTCGAGTCGGTATAATTCACAATATCCAAGAGCGCGAACATTAGCATTTCTCTTAGTGTCGTGTAGGAGAGCACTTTCACCAAAGATTTGACCTTCGTGAAGAGTTGCTACAACGTTTCCATCGCTTAGAATTACTTCAACACTACCATGGCCAATGATATACATCTCACTTCCTGTCTCACCGATATTGATAATAGTTTGCCCAGGTCCGTAGTATTTTTGCTCAAGGGCACCAGCAACCTCTTTAAGGCAGCTTGAAGTTAAATTCTTAAAGAATGGCAGATTTCGAATTAACTTCATATTCATGTAAACTGAAAGCTCACTTTGAAGGGCCTGAGGTAATTCATTAATAATTTTATTATCGTTTTCTGTAAGTCTCTTTGTTACAAGGTGATTGTAGTAACTGAAAACATTTTGTTGAAGTCTCTCTGGAACATTATAATGCTTCATAAAACTTGCTAGATCATGCATCTTCTCACGGTTTTGTTGCTTGTAGCGCTCACCATCTTGAACCATTTTTGTTACAGTACCAATGACAAAACCATAAACACCAACTCCTAAGATCATGATCACCATCGTAAAGAGGCGACCTTGATTTGTCGTAGGAGTAATATCTCCATAACCAATTGTTGTAAGAGTAGTTACCGTCCAATACATGGCCGTTATATAATGTGAAGTTCGGTCAATGACTTGCGCCTGATCTATTGGAGCAATCATAATCCAGCACAAGCTAATCCAGTGAACTGCAACTGAGAAGACAGTTAAAATGGCCGTAAATTTAATGGCCTTTGGCACAAAGGCAAGATGTGAGACTATTTCAAATAATCTTACAACTCGTACTAAGCGAAATAATCTAAAGTAAGTAAAAGCGTGAAAGCCTAGCGCGTAACTTAAGATGTCATAAGGAATCGAAGCAATTAAGTCGACGCTCATAAGTGTCATCCACTTTAAGCGATGGCCTTTAGATGTGAACTTCATATTTTGTTCACGTTTCTTTTGAAAACGAAAAATCAGATCACCTACAAAAAGTCCTGAAATAATAAGATCACTTACTAATTGCCACTTTTGAATCTTGGTTTGAAAAATGAACGAAAAAGGGGCCTCAATAGCAGTAAAGATTACAGCAACAAATATGATTGCGTTCCAGATAATCTCATTCTTTGTGAGGACCTTGTTATTAAACATTTAACCCGACTTATTGACTCAATATTGAGAAGTTTTATAACTTCATTAATTAACTTCGGCTAAATCCCTTAATTCTTTAGTATTTTTTATTGGGCCAGGAGAATTTTTGTAAATTTTTTGTCAAGCAATACGGTTGTTATTGACCGCATAGAGCTTTCAGGCATAATTATGTCGATATTATTATTTTTTAATGGAGTAAAATACAATGTTAAGAGTCGGACTCTTTATTCTCACTAATATCTTAGTTGTCGCAACAGTTGGAATTATCCTTAGTCTATTAGGGATTCCAATGCATATGAATCAAGGTGGATATAGCTTTGAAATGCTTATCATCTTCTGTTCTGTATGGGGATTTGCTGGATCATTTATTTCTTTGGCCATGTCAAAATTCTTGGCCAAGAGAATGTACCCAATGACTGAAATTAGTGAAAACGATCCTAATTACGGATGGGTTGCTCAATCTGTATCAAATTACGCTAAATTAAGTGGAATTAAGAAGCCAGAAGTCTATATTTACAACTCAAATGAAGTTAATGCATTTGCTACAGGCCCAAGTCGAAATAATTCCATGGTAGCAGTCTCTGCTGGACTTATTCATACCATGAGTCGTGATGAAGCAGAAGGTGTAATTGGACATGAAGTTGCCCATATTGCCAATGGTGACATGGTAACAATGGCACTTGTACAAGGTGTGGTAAACGCCTTTGTTATGATTTTATCTCGTTTAGCTGCCATGGCAATCTCAAATGCTATGCGTTCTGAAGACGATGAAGGACCTGGTCTTGGCTACTTTGCTCAAACAATGCTCGTTGTTGTTTTAGATATTGTCTTTGGACTACTGGCAATGCCAATAACAATGTGGTTTTCACGCTTTCGCGAATATAGGGCCGATGCAGGAAGTGCGCGCCTTGCTGGACGTGAGAAAATGATTGCTGCTCTTAGAAAGCTGCAACAAAGTACTAAAATGGTTGATAATAGCAACCCTAATATGAGTGCTTTTAAAATCTCTAGTGGCACAACAATGGCCGAGATTTTTAGTTCTCACCCTACATTAGAAAAGAGAATACACGCTCTTCAAAGCCGTTCTAACATTTAATAACACTATTTGTGCAAAATCTCCTCATGGCGGATAATTATATAATTAACACATGAGGAGTTATAATGAAGAAGTTAATCTTGGCAGCATGGATGCTGTCTCAACTGACTAGCTATGCCCATAGCAGTTCTACGAAAGCATCAAAAGTACTTACCATCAACGCTAAATCAAATTACGCTAAAACTCTTAAAAGCCTGCAAGAAAATGGTTTTGATGTTCTTGGTGTGGATATTAAAAATAAGCTAATTGATGTGGCCCTAACGAAAGATGAATTCATTGAATTTAAAAAATATAATTTCAAAATCAACGAATCTCGAAATGAGCTTCTTACAAGCTCTATTGATGAGCGCTATTTAAACTCTGTAGAAGTTGAAGCGCTTATGACTGAGTATGCTGAAAAATACCCCGCAATTGCAAAGAAAATCAAGATTGGAGAGACTCTAGAAGGACGCTCGATTTATGCAATGAAGATTTCAGATAATGTAGATGAAGATGAGGTTAGTGAGCCTTCTGTTTTATTTAATGGTATGCACCACTCACGTGAGATTATGACAGCAGAAGTAACGACAGACATTATTAAAGAGCTTTTAACGAAGTATAATAAAGATCAAAAAATTACTCATTGGGTAGATTCGAATGAGATTTATGTTCTTCCTATTGTGAATATTGATGGAAATATCAAAGTATGGGAAGGTGAGAATATGTGGCGCAAGAATGCGAGAGGTGGCTACGGTGTAGATATCAACCGAAACTATCCAACTAATTGGAATGCTTGTCGTGGTTCAAGTGGATGGAAATTCTCACAAACATATCGCGGAAGTGAGGCCGCAAGTGAGCCTGAAACTAATGTTCTTATGAACTTTGTCTCACAGATAAAACCAGTATTTAATATTTCTTATCACGCCTATTCAGAACTTGTTATTTACCCATATGGTTGCCGTGGCCAAAGAACTCTTAATCGTGAGGTTGTAGAGGGAATTGGAAAGGAGCTTGGACGTGTTTTAAATTATACTCCAGGGACTGCTTGGGAAACTCTGTATTCAGTAGACGGATCAGATATTGATTGGATGTATGAAGAAGAGCAAGTCATCCCTTATGTTATTGAGGTTAGTCCACGCTCTGATGGCTTTCAACCATCTTATGATAAAAGAGATCCAACAGTTGCCCATAATCGTCTGGGTTGGCAGCTTCTCCTAGATCGTCTAGATGGCCCAATGGTTAGAGGAATTAATAAGAATGCAACAACGATAAAAGTTGAAAATGAAGATTTCTCAACAGAGTATCGTATTAATCCTGACGGAAGCTACTTTATTGTTCTGCCAGAAGGTAGTAAGGCTTCAGACTTTAAGCTTAGCTTTAAGAAGTAAAATTTGTAAAGGCCTCTAATATATTCATGCCCCTTTTCACATTTGAACTTGGGGCATGATTTATGACGATCCCATCAACTGGGGCCAAAATAGGGGTTATGACCTCTTCTGGCCTCTCCATCTTATCAAAGTGGTATAGACTCATAATCTTTTCACCTTTTTTAAAGAATTCACCAGGTGACTTATGGTATTCCACAAACCCTGACTTTGGTGCAAAGAATGATTTGTAGTCTTTAAGTAAACAAAATGTTGCTTCATTTTTTGGACATTCTATTTCTTTATCTTCGATGACACCTTTTTTAACTAGGTAGTTAAATATATTGATCGCATCGGCCTTGCCTGCTTTAGAATCGATGATCTCTTCACTTCCTAATTCGAGAGTGTAGGATTCAAATGTATTTTCACTCTTATGAATTTCATGAAATTTTACCCATGGATAAAAAGTTGCCTCATCCATGGCCCCGCCAAATTCTGGAGGAATAACTAGGTTAAATGGAAAGTTTAATTCTTTCATTTGTTCTTTCAAGTAATCTGGGCCATAGACATAACGACATCCAACACCGGCCGTGTGAAGATCTAGGACAATGTCGGCATCACTGGCAAGTTCCTGGAGAGTGATAAAGAGATTCTTATTCTCATTTATTCCATACTCTTGGTGATAGCGACGATACTCATTAACTTTATTTTTTATAAGAATTTTATAATCTTGTTTTGATTTGCACTCCTTGATTTCATCATCACTTATAAGGCCTTGTCCTTGTGACTGTGAGAAGAAGTCCAAATACATGCGATTCCAATTATCACCGGTAATAGGGTTGAATCGTCCATAAGTGTAGGTTCCCATTTTAACAGAAGTCGCATAAGGATTGGCATTTGGAATTAGGGTGATCTTACTATTAATCTTCTTGTCTTCTAAGAGATTTAAAAGCTTTAATATGGCCATATTCCCTTGAAGTTCTGCACCGTGAACATTTGCTTGTATATAGACTGTCGGTGCATTTTCATTAATATTTTCTGGTGTTAATTCATAGATATTGAGTGCGTATTGCCCTTGATTGGTTTCATCAATAATTTGAGATCTTTTCGTTAACATCATCTTTCCTTTTTACTCATAGCCAATTATTTAAGCCGCTGTTTTCACACCCTAATTAGTATAAGTTATTGAATACAGAAGAGGGGATTTCCTAAAATTTAGTACTATTATAACATACTAATAATATTAATATCTTCAGTAATATTTATTAAGTATTAAGAAGAAATTACCGATAAAACTACTATGAGAAAGCCTTGCCTTAAAAGCGTCATTCATCTTGTTTTTTGTACTGTTGTGTATTTAACGGCAAGTAGTGCGTTTGCAAGTAATTTCGTTGTTAAAAATAAAACAAAGAAGGCCGTCATTACAGGAGATGTTCCTAAGGACTGGCGTTTTGAAGAAAATGTCTTAGGCTTCCCATATGTTCTAATGTCAAAGAAGCATGCAAGTGGCCATCGAAGTATCATTTCATTTACACCAACTAAAATTAAAAGCAAAAGTCTTGATCGCCAGATGATTAAATCTCAAGTTAACGATTATAAGAAAGGAAGACTGAGTTGGGTTGAGAAATATGAAGGTGAAAGCGTAAAGTTTTTAAAATTTCGTGAGAATTCTATACCTAAAATAAGCTCATTTTCTGTCGGTCATCAATACATTGTTTCTAAAAAACATTTTGAAGAAAAGAGTATTTATGCCAATTGTAGTGGAGAAGTATTCCACATAAAGTATTTAATGAATATGACTGATGAAAAATCAGATCGTCAAATAATTAATAGTGTCCTTCAAAGTCTATCGTGTAGACGTGGAGGAGAGTCTTGATTAGAAACTCAGTTAAAACAATATTCACTAGTTTATTATTACAACTTACCTTAATTGTTAATTCATATTCATTTGCGCAATTATCACTACAAGCTGAAAACTCAGTGCCAGATGAAGTCGTTGTTGAAATCACTCAATTGTACTTAGCTTCCGCTAAGTCTCTCTGTACAGATGCATCTGGCCGTTGGCGCTCTGATGCTGTTGCACTACCATCTAGCATTGTTGAAAGTATTGAGAGTTCATCTGAGCGTAAATTGGGTGACGATGAAAAAGCGATAAATTGTCCTGATTTTCTAGCACTTGAAGTCGCATCAATAAAAGATGGCGCTCAAGGTTTAGAGGCAGAAGAGTTTTATGCTTGTGCTACTCAAGACTGGAACGTGATGGATCAGCTAACTCTTGCAAGAGATATGGATCTCGTTTTAGAAGAGATTTATGAGTGTAAGGGTAAGTCACAACCAACTTCAGAATGTGTAAACGATCTAATTTGTAACGCTGCAAGTACTGTTTCATTTGGTCTTGGCGACGTTATAACTGAAAAGCTTGGAATGGAATGTCCAAAGTCTACTGATACAAACTGCCTTTCGACTGCATGGAATGGCCTTGTTAAAAACTTAATAGGTACAGCGGAATTCTTTTGGGATGTCGCTGCTGGTGGTTTCAGTTGGCTTGGCAATAAAATAGGGAATTTCTTTAGTGGGTCTGAGGAAGCTGAAGATGCAGCTTCAGACAAGCTCCACTTACTTTCTTCTGCTGATGAATCATTTGTTGATAAACTCTTAGATGATCCAGTGAATACATTAAAAGATGGTTTTGCCAATTTAATGACTGGTATTGGAAATTATATTACTGAAAGTATTTATGATAATTTTGCATGTGCAAAATTTGAAAAAGATGCAAATGGTGAAGATACTTGCGTCGAACCAGTGACAAGTTTTGAATGTGCAACTTGTGGCCAAAAATTAAATATGGCATGTGGTATTGTCGGCGTTGTAGGTGGCGAAGTCCTAATTGGTTTATTAACTGCTGGTACGATCAATGCTGCAAAAGTTGCAGGTAAAGGTATTATGGTCGGAGCAAGGGCCGTATCAAAGTCACGTTTATTTTCTCCAATGGGTAAGGCGATTAAGATTGCTGGTGTTGCCGGGGCCAAAATCGTTCAAACAGGTAAGGGATTCGCAGTTAAAATAGGCCCGCGCGTAGTTAATCTACAAAAAAATAAATTAGTAAAAGCCTTCTCTATGGCCGCTAAATTAACAGGTAAAACTGCGATGTATGGTGGTAAAAAAGTAGCACAAGCTGTTCAAGCATATGGTTGGGCCGCTGATAAACTTACTGCTATGACAATGAGAGGTGTGGCAAATCAACTTGATAATATTCCAACGGCCTTTAATGGCTACCTTGGTAAGACTCTTGATTTTGCGACAAAAAGACGAGCTTCAACTGCACTGGCCACTTCTTCAGATGCACTAAGACGAGGAGCTAATTACTTTGATGGTGCCTCTAGCGTATCTTCTCAAGCCTCAAAAGCAAGTGATACAACTGATAACACTGCAAGCGCTTCACGAAATATAGATGATTCTCCAAAACAAGGGGAATTATTTGATGAGAATGGTAAGGCAACAGCACAGGCCGATAATGGTGGAGTACAAGCAAAAGAACCAGAGCAAGGTTCATTATTTGATGAGCATGGTAACGTTACAATGGAAGCTGATAATCGTCTCTCAAGACAATCATCTAATACATCTAGTTCTAGGCCAATAAGTGAAAATTTCAATGGTGTCGACGACTTTAGAACAATGGTATCACGCGATGATGTTGTTAATCCAAATATTGACTTTCATTTCACTGATGATTTTCCAATGGATATGATGGCCGTTAAGGATGTCCGTTATACTGCTGATGGATCAGGTATTATGATTAGTAAATCATCACATCCTGAGCATTATAAATTATTAGAAGAAAAAGGCTTAAGTCCAAACCTAAACGGTGATATTGTTCTTAAGTTTGGCGATGATATTGATAGTTCAATTGTCCGTCATCAAAGTACACCTGGAGCGGCCAAAGATAATGCAAGAATACAAAGGGCGTACCAATTTAATAAACCAGATAAGAGTATTATCGAACGATTAGATGAAACACAACCGACAATGGCAAAGCCTGTTCAAGATCGAGCAAGATTGGATTCTGTTTTAAGTGATATTGATAATATGACACAACGAGAGCTTAATGCATTTTATGCTCGTGTTGATAATAAGATTCAAAATGGTGTTCGCCTAAGCGATTATGAAGCGGCCGGAGCTCTTTTTAGAGCAGACTTAATAAATCCTAGCGTAAGATTTAATGGAGCGGCCGGTAACCGCATTTCTCCACAAGCATATGATAGTGCATTAGATGTTATTAGAAATAGATCACAATCTTCTTTAACGGCCGATGAAATTGCTCGTGGACCAAGTGGTAAATCTCAATCAAGAAGGGCCGCTATTGAAGAAATAATGGATAACGATAGAAGAAGTGCAACTGTTGCTGCTACAGATAGTGTTCCCAATACAAACCCTCAGCCTTCTCCTACTGAACAAATTGGATTATTCGATGATGTAGATGATGCTGTTAAGCAAAGTGATAATGCAACTCCTGCTTCCACAAATACGAATAACCCGCCACGACAACTTGATATGTTTGAAGATGGTACAGATGCATTAAGACAATCAGATAATAGCGCTACTAATGGAAGTGTTGGCCTTTCAAGAAATCGAAACACTCCTCAAGCTTCAACTACTAGAACTAGGGGGCCTGAAGATAATATTAGGGCAACAGTTGTGGCCGCACCTGCTATCAGTGTAAATACAACAGCATCTAATAATGATAACGTTTCAGTCGTAGATCCTCAGCCTGAACCAGTAGGGCCAACAGTACCAGATGAGAATCCGCCTCAAGATGATGATGTTGAATTCAATATTAAAATTGAATATAGCGACAATATTATAAAAGTAACACATGTTGAACCTGTTACGGCCTGTCGACTTCAAAAGAATATTCCAGCATCAGTTGATGATGATGGTGAGGAAGTTGATGCTAAAACAACAACTCTTGGTGCTGTTGAAAATGGCGAAGAAATGGAAGTCGCTAAAGAAAGATTTAATTTTACAGTAAGCGTTGAATGTAAAACTGATGGTGATTACAAACTTGCAACGACAGCTTCATCAAACTTTCCAGATCTAAAGATAAGTGGAGAAGCGAGAATTCCTATCTATAAATGTGATGGAGATGAGTGTAAAACGGAAACTGATGCGAGTGGGAACCCATTCCAGCTAAGACTTAATCCAGCACCTTTAAGACAATTTGCTCCACCACAAGGAAATATTCCAGGGGCCCCTGTTTTAAATACACTATAAGTACTTATTCAATCCAGTCTGCACTAGTTTTAATAGTACGTGGGATCATGATATCACCTTTGTACTTAACAACTTCTGCAGGTAGGTTATGGCATAGGAAAAATGGCATACTTTCAGTAAAACCGTATGCTCCGCATTGGGAGAACACTAACCAATTTCCGTAATCGCAATCTTTTGGAAGATCAAAGACACCAAGCTTATCTAGAGATGTACACAATGGCCCGTGAACATGAAATTCTTGATTCTGCTTAGATTCACATTCTTCAAGAACTTCGCAGGGAAAGGCCTGATTTGTGAGTGCGGCCCTTGCAATATGATTTATTCCACCATCAAGTACGAGAATTTCTTGTCCTCTAACGTTTTTGCGATCAATAACTTGGCTTAGGTATAGTCCACACTCACCAACGGCGTAGCGGCCAAGCTCCATCCAGATCTTTTCAAGCTTATGCTTTTTCTTAAGGCGCACTAGAGCTGCATTAATATCCTTGAAATCAATTCGCTCACTTTCGTTTTGGTAAGGGATACCAAGTCCTCCGCCGAGATCAATAACTTGAGGTCTTACTCCCATGTCTTGAGCTAGTTTATTAATTCGAGCACATGTGTGATCCCAAATTTCTTCAAGCTTTGATGCACTTAAAATATTTCCCCATTGGAAGACGTGGTAGCCAATCACTTCCACATTTTCATACTCGCTTAGATCTACTGATTTCCATCCTTTTTCATCTAGGCCAAATGCGGTGATGTCATCTCCACCAAGAACAGATTTTTCCTTGCTATCCCACTCTAGTTGAACTCTTAATAGAGCGCGTGCCTTTATTCCCATCTCACTGGCCTGTTCATTTAGCCATTTTAATTGATAGATACTTTCAACCACAACGCAATTGATTTCGTGTTCTAAGAGAGTTCTTATATAGCCGCGAGATTTGCTTGGGCCTGTTGAGATAATATCACTAGATTTAACTCCACTTGCAACAACTTGAGTTAATTCACCCTTAGATGCCACATCAATTCCAATTCCTAAATTTCTAATGAGCTTTAAGATAGATGATAGGGGATTTGCTTTACATGCATAGTAAAGCTTAATGCTCTCATCTTTGTTCTCTACGATGTAGCGTAAGTGATCTTCAAGTTTGTCTAAGTCATAGAAGTAAAACGAAGAGTCGATTCTCTTCGTTAACTTCTTTAATTCTTTTGTGATATTTTTATCTAACATTATAATTTATCTATCTTAAAAATGATTCGAGTTCTAGTGATGCATCTGATTTCTCATCACGGTATTTGATAATCATGGCACAATTCATTGAAAGGCCCTGATCCTTTGCCCAGGCAAGTTTATCGTTTACCGGTCTTGTTCCCGGTACAACAACTGCACCTTCTGGAATAGGCTCACCTGGTTCAAGTCTTCTCTCATTTACACAGTCATAAATAGGTACACCCTTTGAAAGGATAACACCTGGTGCGATTACTGCGCGTTTTAAAACTTGAATACCTTCAACGATAACAGCACCTGCTCCAATAAAAGCATCGTCTTCAATAATAACCGGAGCTAGTCCAATAGGCTCTAGTACGCCACCAATTTGTACTCCAGCACTTAAATGGACGTTCTTTCCAATTTGAGCACATGAGCCAACGAGAGCATGTGAATCAACCATTGTACCTTCGTCAACATAAGCTCCAATATTGATGTATGCAGGAGGCATGATAATAACGCCTTTTGAAACATAAGCTCCTCGGCGAACACTTGAGCCACCTGGAACGATTCTTACACCGCGATCAGTATCAAATTTTTGAGCTGGAATATTGTGTTTGTCAACAAATCCTTCATAACCAAATTTTGATTGTTCAACATTCTTTCCGGCCTTAAAGACCTCAAGAATCATTTGCTTAACTTCTGTATTTGCTTGCCACTTACCATCAACTTTTTGTGCTGATCTAAGTGTTCCACTTTCTAGGCCTAGTAGTATTTCATCAACTGTCATTTTTATTTTCTCCAATTCTTAATTTTATCATTTGCTGATTTTACGATTGATTCTTTTGTCATATCTTTTAGTGATAGTGGTGGCCTAAGAACGGCCGTCTCAATTTGTCCCTGCTCTTTCATGAGCCACTTTGCCGGCACAGGATTTGAACAAACAAACATCGTGTTACTTGCTTCAATCCACATTTGAGCATCGCTTTCATTTAATTCACCATTTAGGCAGTCTCTTACATATTTATTAGTCTCAGCTGGCCATGGGTTTGCTGCTACAGAAACTAATCCCTTTGCACCTAAAGGCGTAAAGGCCGGCAGCATTGCATCGTCACCACTATAGACTCGTCCACCATTTGCGGCCTCAACATATTTGGCAAACATCTCAACTGAGCCACTGGCCTCTTTTATTGCCCAAAATGCACGGTGCCCATTAAGTCTTTTAACTGCCTCCAGAGACAGTCCGATACCTGCACGAGATGGAACATTATAGAGCATAACCGGCTTATTTGAGACATCCATTAGTGTTTTAAACCAGTGATATTGTCCCTCATCACCAGGCTTTGCATATAAAGGTGTAACAAGAAGGTAAGCATCGATATCAAGGCCATCAAGATAAGAGACCCATTCACATGTCTCGTTTAGATTGATACCACCAACACCACACATAAGTGGAACCTTAAGGTCTAGATCGATTGTGAAACTTAGGATATTCTTTCTTTCTTCTAAATTTAGATTAAGGGCCTCTCCCGTTGAACCTAGAATAAGTATCCCATTTCCGGCTTCTTCTTGAGCTCTTAAAATACGTTCTAATGAGTCCAAATCAACTGTTTGATCTTCATGTAAAGGCGTAATTACGGCCGTCCATAGGGGAGTTGAGTTTAAAAATTCAAGATCTTTCTCATTTATATTATTCATTTAATCTCCAGTTATTATTCATTTTCTTTCATTACTTGAAGGGCAACTTCACTAAAATCATAGAGTCCTGGCCCAAGAGTTTGCATTTGCTTTACTGCCCACAATGCTCCAGCGGCAAATATTCTTCGATCTTTAGCTTCATGTTTAATTGTAACAATTTCGTTAGGGGTATCAATAGTTAATTCATGAATTCCCACGATATCTCCAGTTCGCTCAGAGCTGATCTCGGCGTCACGATCTAACCATTCTTTCCATGAGAGGGCAGTACCACTAGGAGCATCAAGTTTCTTTGTATGGTGAATATCGTTGATGTGGAAGCTTAGTTGTTCTTCACTAAAAAGAGAATTAGCTTTGGAGGCAATCTTAATCATCTCTTTGACCAGATTCATTCCAAGACTAAAGTTCGTGGCCTTTATCCAGGTTCCACCACCGGCCTTTATTTTATCTAGCATTTCTGGTTTCCATTCAAATCCAGTTGAACCACAAACTACGCAGATTCCTGAAGTACTCAATAAATCAAAATAGTGCTCTAAAAAAGTATCCCCATTTAAAAAAGAGAGAACCATATCAAATCTGTTAAGGTCATCTTTCTTTAAAGGATTTTTTGAATCAAAAACACTTAATTCAATATCACTATATTCGCCATTTTTATTTTCTTCACAAAGCTCAATAACTTTAGAACCTGTTTTTCCTTTTCCTAGTAATGCTAATTTCATTGAATGAATTCCTGATGTAATTTTTGAATTGCTGAATCCGCTTGATTCTTATTCACTAAGAAGCAAAAGTTATGCTTACTGGCCCCTAGACAAATCATTCTAACGTTGATTCCTTCTACAGAGTTAAAAATTCGTTTAGCAATATCTGGTGTATGGTTGATCTCATTTCCGATTAGACTTACTAGTGTTAAGTCAGTTTCAACTTTTACGCTACATAACTCCGATAACCGACTAATTATCTTCTTATTTAATAGGGCGCTATCATCTAATGTAAGTGCTACTGAAATCTCAGACGTTGTAATTGAATCAATACTTACTTTAAAGTCATTAAATATTTTAAAAATCTCAAATAAGAAACCATGTGCATGAAGCATTTTTGGCGTTGATAATGTCACAAGGCTTTGTTCTCGACGTAAGGCCATTGCTCTAATTAATGGTGCTGAATCAGTCTTATCAACAATCCAAGTCCCTGGAGCATCAGGCTCATAGCTCGATCCAACAAAGACCTTAATACCTGCACGTAATGCAGGTGTTAAGGTCGTTGGATGAAGTATTTTTGCACCAAAAGTTGCCAGCTCGGCCGCTTCAGAAAATGTTATTTCATTTAATAATTTCGCTTCTTTTACAATACGTGGATCTGTTGTGGCGATACCTGCGACATCTGTCCAGATTTGAAGTGTGTCAGCACCCATGGCCTCTGCAACAAGTGCAGCGGAGTAATCTGAACCTCCACGCCCTAGTGTTGTGGTTAAGCCTTCAGAGGTCGATCCCATAAAGCCTTGTGAGACATATACGACATCTCCATATTTTGCGTTAACTAGATGTTGCTGGGCCTTTTCCTTTGTTGCCACAAGATCAGGTGAAGCTTTTGTAAATTGATCATCAGTTTTAAGAACTTGTCTAATATCAAATAACTCAACATTCTTCTTCTGATGGATTCCTGCTAGAACTTGGCTGAAAATTAATGAAGACATTCTTTCACCAAGACTTACAAGTGAATCGTATGCTCGGTCTGAACATTCTCTTAATAGGAGCATTCCATTGGCAATCATATTAACTTCTGAAAGAAGCTCAGAAACATCTTCTTTTAGTTCTTCTGTTGCATTCATATCAATTAGTATTTGATTATGTTTATCAGCAATTTCTTCAACTAGTGCTTCTACCTTTTCACCTTCACCAAGTGGTGCCTGTTTAGATATTTCCACTAAGAGATTTGTAACACCGTAAACGGCCGATACGATAACCATATTAGCGTTCTTGGCAGCACTGATTTGAGCACTTCGAGTCATGGCCTCTAGGTTTGCCATAGATGAGCCGCCAAATTTTGCAACAATGATTTCTGAATTTTCATTACCCATACTTAAAATCCTATATGTGATTCAAATAAATAAGGTAATTGTATGAAGGAGTGTGTTTAAATGCAAAAAAGAATTGTGAAACATAACCGACTTAAACAGTTGTATAACATAGGATTTGCATTCGAAGCTCTCCACATAACAAAACAAACTTATTTGAAGTTAATAATTTGTTAAGCGACAGTCCTAAGGCTTCTCCCTTAGTGACCAATAGTAAGGCTTGCGCTAAACCAAACTATTTCGGCAATGCTTCCATCGTAGTGATTCGTAACGGACTTATTCGTTGCGCACCCTGACCACTAGTTACTAAGCAATGCTCCTCTTCGTAATCTTACAAGGAATATTCTAGTGGATAGACACATTGATGTCTATACTTTTATAATTTGTGTGAATTTAAAATTACATCCTAGGGGTATAAAATGAAAAAAGTTGGAATTATCGGTTGGCGTGGAATGGTCGGATCTGTTCTTTTAGAAAGAATGGAAATGGAAGGAGACTTTGCAAAAATTGATCCATACTTCTTTTCAACTTCTCAAGCTGGGCAAAATGGCCCATTAATTTATAATAAAACACATACCTTAAGAGATGCTAATGATGTAAATGAACTTGCTGATATGGATATTATAATCTCATGTCAAGGTGGTGATTATACAAAGAAGGTTAGACCGGCGCTAGATGAAGTGAGCTGGCAAGGGTATTGGATTGATGCGGCTTCCGCAAAACGAATGGATGATGACTCACTTATAATCCTAGATCCTGTTAATAAAGATATTATTGATAAAGCACTTAATGATGGAGTTAAAAACTTTATTGGTGGTAATTGTACCGTTAGCCTTATGCTTATGGGGATTGGAAGTTTATTTCAAGAAAACTTAGTAGAGTGGATGACATCGATGTCATATCAGGCGGCTTCTGGTGGTGGTGCTCGTCATATGAAGGAGCTTCTAACGCAAATGAAGGTCATTGGCGATGTGGCCAATCCGATAATGGAAGGGCCGATTCTTCAGCTTGATACAGATATTTCTAATTTACTTAAAAGCGAAAAACTTAATGCTGATTGTTTTGGTGTTCCGTTGGCACTTAATTTGATTCCTTGGATTGATAGCGCTGTTGAAAAGGGGCAAACTCGTGAAGAGTGGAAGGCCTTTAGTGAGACAAATAAAATTCTTGGCAGAAAAGACAATCCAATACCTATTGATGGTACTTGTGTAAGGGTTGGTGCACTGAGATCTCATTCACAGGCATTAACGATTAAATTGAATAAGTCTGTCGACATTAAAACGATTGAAGACATGATTAAGAACTTTTCAGAATTTACTGAATTTGTTGAAAATACTCCTGAGGCCACACGAGAAAAACTTAATCCACGTTATGTGTCTGGTACCCTCAAAACAACAGTCGGACGTGTTAGAAAAATGAATCTAGGTGATGAATATTTAAATATTTTCACATCAGGTGATCAACTTCTTTGGGGAGCTGCAGAACCTCTTCGTCGCATGTTAAATATTGTGTTATAGTCATTATATGGAATTAGATTACGATAAATTAGTAAACGATTTTTATCAACAAGGCTATTGTGTAGTCGAAGGACTCTTTGATCCCAAAGATCTTAAGAATATTGAAAAGTCTTTTGATAATTTATATCAAGCAAGTCTCTCTCTTGATGAAACACAAATGTTAAAGCTAGCTCAATTTGTCTTTAATGAAGATGCACTAAATCGCATTGTTTGGTGTGGTGGTTACGATGAATTTCTTCTTGATGTAGGTGCTGATAAACGAATACTGAATATCGTATCAAGAATCCTTGAATCTAATGAGATGGTTCAATTAATTAATCAGGCCCACTTTAAACTACCTGGTCAAAAAGTAGAATTCAAATGGCACCAAGATAGTGAACACCGTCGATATGGTACACATATGTGGGAAGATGTTGATGGCCGTGGAAGTTACGTTCAAACTCTTCTTGCTATTGATGATATGAATGCAGACAATGGCCCTCTTAAATTTATCCCTAATTCCAATCAAGAAGGTCACCTTAATTATAAAGAAGATCCTAGTATTATCGATGAGATGCTTGAGAAATATGAGGCAGTTGATGTGATGCTAAAAGCAGGTGACGTCGCTTTTTTTGGGCCATATGTTTTTCACTCTTCGAGCTTAAATAAAACAGATTCTCCTCGTCGTGTCCTCATTAATGGTTACGCTCAGCCAGGTGCTAATAAAAGAGAGTATCCAGGTGTAGGCCTTGGAAGACACTTGAAACTAAACTCTTAAGAGAGTTTCTTTACCTTTATTCACGATATTTAAGAACATGTCTTTGATAGATCCTCTAAAATTAATGCATATAGTCGTTAGTCGAGGAAGATTCTATGTCACAAAAAAAGAAAGCAAATTATGGAAAGTATCGCTATCCAGCTGTTGCAGTAGCGGTATTACTAACATGGGTTTTTACTGTAACCTATCTTGTTCAAAGTAATACTCCTGAGGGACAAGTTACAAGGCTTCCTGCTTCTGCTACTCAAAAAGATGGTGTTTCTAGAGGTGTTGCTTCAATTGCTCCTGCTGACGATCCTCTTTTAAAAGAAACATATGCGTTAGGTATAAATGCATATTTATGGGGGTCGACATTAGTTCGAATGGAGCAAGTTTCAAGGCAATACACAGAAGTTTCTCAAAGTGAAAAAGATACAAGTTATCGTGCACCTGTTGGAGAGTTTGGTCATGCAAGAAGACTTCCTGGCCCAGAAGATGCTGATATGCCTACACCTAATCAAGACACTTTGTACTCAAGTGCTATTCTTGATCTTTCGCAGTCTCCGATGGTGTTATCTGTTCCGGCGGTGAAGGATCGATACTATGTTATTAATGTATTTGATATGTGGCATAACCTTATCCAATATGTTGGTACGAGAGTTACTGGTACAGATGCACAAAATTTTCTTATTGTTCCACCAAATTGGAATGGACGAAGTAGCGAGAAGTTAAAAGGCCTTAAAGTTGTTCGTTCACCAACAACAAAAGTTTGGCTCTGGGGCCGTACTGAAGTATTAAAAAAGACAGAGCAAGATCTAAAAAAAGTCCATGAAATACAAGATCAATATAAGTTAACTCCATTAGCAGAATACACTGATGGTAAGAAAGTACAATTATTTGGTTTATCAAATCGCCCAGGAGATGAGAAAGATCCATTGAGGTTTTTTACTGAACTTAATGAATATCTCTTAGATAATGTTTTAAATGATATCGATAAAGCGCAAATGCAACAATTAGAAAAGATAGGAATTACATCTGAAGGCTTTAAAAAAGAGATGCTAACTCCCGCTCAACAAGACATTTTAAAACAAGTTCTAAAAGATGGCGTTGAAATCGCTAATGCTCAAATTTATAATCCCGCACATACAAAAATAGTAAATGGCTGGAGCTATGTATTTGGTTTAGATAATTTTGGACAGGATTATGCATTAAGATCAATGGTTGCTCATCCCTATTTGGGAGGCCAAGGAGAGAAAGAGGCCATATATCCAATTCGTTATAAAGATTCTAAGGGTAATACACTTGTTGGAAGTAAGCAGTATCGTATGAAGTTTAATTCAAATCCACCTAATGATGGTTTTTGGTCAATAACAGTTTATGATGCTGAGACTAAGCTTCTTGTATACAATGCCTTAAAACGTTATTCTCTTGGCGGTGAAAGTGATTTAATGAAGAATCCAGATGGATCATTTGAAATTACTTTTTCTAATCAAATGCCATCAGACTCAAAAAAGCGTGCTAACTGGCTGGCCGCACCTGTTGGAGCATTTTACATCATTACTAGGATATACATTCCCCATGAGGATGTATTAAGCCTTAAGTGGAAGCTGCCAGAAGTGGAACCAGTTGAAACTAAAGTCCTTTCAATGGTTTCAAAATAAATAGTCTGTTCTAACTTTTTACACCTTTTGAATCTTTACAATAGGGGCCTAGAAATAGGCCCTTTTTTGTTACATTGATAGGTATGAAATATCTTATCTTTCTCATATTTATCGCAATAATTGGCAATCATTCTGTTAATGCACAGGAATATGGTTTTCTAAATATTGCTGATGGAAAGGTTTCATATAAAAAAATTGAGAATTACCTTCGTCCATTTAAAACAGATGGCTGCTCTAGTGTTTCACCAGATGGAACGATTGGCAGGCCTACCCTATGGCAACATTGTTGTGTTGAGCACGATATTGCTTATTGGTATGGTGGAACTCTCCAAGATAAGAAAGATGCAGATAGTGCTTTAAATCAATGTGTTTCAGATGTTTTTTCTGGAATCTTTGGAAGAGCAATGGAAGTGGCCGTTTATATTGGAGGTGGCCCTGATCTTCATACTGGTTATGCTTGGGGCTATGGTTGGAATCATATCCGAGGCTATCATGAATTATCACAACAAGATCAAGATGAAATTCAAAGAATGATGCCAGCAGATCCTCATGGACAAAAAATAGAAGAAATTGAGTTTGATAAAGAAGTAATTCCATCTAGAAATAAAAATATTTGTTTAGATGAGATACAAGATCATCTCGAAAAGTCTTTTAAAGAAGATGATGTTGAAATCTTGAGATCAGCTGAAGCATTAAGTTTCTTAAATCGTGTTTATGTTGTTGAAACTAGCTCATGTGAAGGACAAATTAAAGTAACGTTGAATAATTTTGTCAGCTTTAATGATTGTGAAGAGCTTCCTTATAAGAATGAGTGGGAGCAAAAAATAAAGAAAGTTGAAGCTTTCGGTGAGTGTGCCGATAAGTTTGAGAGTAAGGAATAAGAGAGGTAAGGCATGAATAGAGTATTTATCCTAAGTGGAGCATTTCTTGTATTAGCAGCAATTCTGTCTCTTAATGTTGAGCATGACGATCTTAAAAGCCTCAAACTTCAACATAAGAAAGCTCGTTTAAGTCGAAATACATGTGGAATGCAGGATCTAAGTTGCCACCGCCACTATTTAAACCTTATTAAAAGACTCGAGGGGCGTATTGATCTACTTGAGAAAAAAGTCATTAATACGAAAGAGGGCTAAGCTGCACTCTTTCGAATATACTTCTCATAATATTCATCAAATTTATGCTTAACCTTAGGCGCTAGTGCAATAGTGGCAATCATATTTGGTATGGCCATCAAAGCAAATCCGATATCCATTGCATTTACCATGTCTGTAGGAGCAGATACGGCCCCTAGTAGTACTGTCGAAGCATAGAATAGAGCAAAGGTAAGCCTTGCTCCCATTATTGGTACGCCACCAAATAAGAAGTCCCAACATTTCTCACAGTAGTTAGCAGATCCAATGACAGTGGATAAGGCAAAAAGAATAATTGAAATTCCTAGAAGATGCGATCCGGCCATTCCAAAGTTTTTCATAAAGGCCATTTGAGTAATCAGTACACCATTTGATTCTTGTAGCTCAGCAGGAGAAAGTGAACTTAAAATTACTATTGAAGTCATTGTACAAACGATAATTGTGTCAATGAAAGGGCCAACCATAGCAACTAGACCTTCGGCCACGGGTTCACTTGTTTTTGCGTTTCCATGGGCCATTGGAGCAGAACCGACACCTGCTTCATTAGAATATGTTGCTCGTTTGATTCCTGTTTTAAAGATATGGATTACCGCTAGACCAGAGACTCCACCCACTGCAGCTCGCCCAGCGAATGCTTCTTTGAAAATTAAAGCAAATACATCGGCAACGTTACCAAAATTCATAATGATAATAATAAGAGCACATCCAATATAAAGAGTACACATTGCCGGCACTAGTTTAGAAGTGGCCTCTCCAATTCTTTTAACACCACCCATTAGAATATAGACAAGAAGAACGGCCGCCAATATACCTGTGATATGTGTAGGAATGCTATAATTAGAGGCCATGAATGTTGCCATTTGATTTGTATTAAAGACACCTAATGAACCTATTAAGCCTGCTCCAGCAAAGAAATAAGCAAGAAAGTGCATATACTTTGGTAGCGCTTCGATAATCGTATACATAGGGCCACCTTGAATTTCTCCGTGGTGATCATTGCGTCGATACATAACGGCCAGAGTACACTCGAAAAACTTCGTATTCATCCCAATTAGGGCCCCAACCCACATCCAAAAAATAGCACCTGGTCCACCTTGTGATATTGCAACTGCAACACCTGCAACATTTCCCATTCCTACGGTAGAGGAGAGGGCATTTGTTAAGGCCTTAAAGTGAGAGATCTGTCCCTTACTTTCATTGTCGTTCTTGTGATGGAATTTACCTGAAATGAGTCGAAAAGCGTGAAAGAAACCTGCTAATGTTTTTAAACGTGAAATGGCAACGAGATATATCCCACCACCAAGTAATAAGATAATAAGTGGCAGGCCCCAGACGATCTCGACGGCTTCCGCAAGAAATGCAGAGAAATTCATGTAAATCCTTTGTAATTAATTGAATTATCAATAATTTTTCCATAGCTTCGTCGAAATTACAACAAGGTGCGCTTTGAATATTCTTATAGACAATAATTGGCATTTAGATTGCAACCTATATCTACAACATACAAATGAGAGAGGTATAAAGTGCTTAAATCAAGGATTCTGTTGGCCATATTTTTGACACTGTCGATATTTTCGACACAAGTTCACGTCTACGCTAAGCGTACACACAGCGGGGCTATCTATAAAGCTGCCGATGAGGAATTTGGAAATGAAGAGGCCCTTGTTTCACTAAAGTTTCCTTTAAAGTTTTTAAGACAAGACCTTCAAGATGTTCTAGTTAAGCCAGAAGATTCTTACTTTAAAGAGATCAGCAAGATTGATTTAAATCCTATTGATCGCACTCTTCATTTAGATGCCACTATAATCATGCCAGATTCGATGCTTTTGAGTATGGAAGATAAGGCCGGTGATAAATTATTAAACGAGCACACAATCTCTCTAGTGCTTGGTTTTCCTTCGTATGTTCGCGGCCAGTATATTGAATTAGAAATTAAGAAATTTGTCCTTGATGACGTTGATTATACAAATGGTATGCACATGGTAACTAATGTTACAGCTGCACTATTAAAAAACCGAAGCCTATTGAATTATTTTCTAGCAGATCATAAAGCTCCAACTGATTATTCTGATGAAGACTTATCAAAAATGATTCGTGAATTATTCGACAATCAAGATATTGTGATTAAAGACAACCGCATACGTGCGCGTTTTAACTTTACAAAAATTACTGGATTCACTCGTTATAGTGACTTAGAAGATCTACAGATTTGGTATATTGGACCAAAGAAAATGAAGGGAACAGCTCAAGGTGCTGCCTTTATGGTGGAGGCCGGAATTGGTAATCCATCAATTAGCTATATTAAAGGGATTCGTGATGCTGGAAAAGTTGCCGCTAATGAATTGCTTAAATTAAGAGAACAAGAATATATTACTTATGGTTTTAATAAAGACGTTGAAACGAGATTAACAAAGCTTCACTCACGCTTGATGGAAGCAACAGGTATTTTTAATTGGAACGTGCGTGAAGAGAGAATTATTGATGAAATCCGCTCAACTCTTATCTCAAAAGCTCGCAAGGCCCTTTCTAAAGACGACTTGTACTTTATTGATGAGCCACAAAAAGCAAATATTAACTTCTTTGTCGCAGCTGAAGAGTTTTTAAGAGTATCCATTGCTGACTTGAAACTTAGACATGTTATTGACATGGAAAATAGAAATGGTGGAAGCAAGGCCAAGACAATGCCATTTGTTGAAACTCGTGTTTCTCAAAATGCTGTATCACAATTCACAAACTTTTTTAGAGATTTTAAATTAATCGAAAAAGAACCATTGTTTAAAGAATTAAATGTTGTGTTAGCACCACACTTACCAGGTGTTGTTTTAAAAGGGAGAGTTAATCTAGAGTTAAATTCTCTTTTTGAGATGGGACTTGAAGGTGAAGGAATTGATTTTAATAATCCAGATATAAGACTTGATAGTAAGACATATGGGGACTCTGTTCCATTTGAATTATCACTATATGTATATATGAGAGATAATGGTGTCTTAGAGCTTGATATTAAAGAGGCCGTACTAGGTGAAGGAAGCCAAGGCCGAGTTCATTTAACACCTAAGACAGATAAAGGATACTTTCTAGAAGAGTTCACAAAACTTGCAACTGCAAATATCTTAAAAACATATTTAATTAGTGATCCTCTTGCATCAAAAGAAGGTGATGAGCAAAAAACTGATCCAAAAGAGATTAAAGAAGATCTAATTAGAAAACTTGAAAGCTTTAAAAATAACTTTGCTTCTATTAACTCTGTAAAAACAGTTGATAAACTAATTGAAGTTAAAAAACTTGATCTACAAGGGCCGTTTACGTCGATTCCTGAAGAAATGACTGAAGAGAATCTTGTTGAATTCTTTAACAATATCTTAGGTATCGATCGTCATACAGGACGTTTACAAATTAACCTTGATCCAAAGATATTGAGTGAGAAGATCCTCTATGCTCAAAACAATATTCAGGTTTGGAATATTGAGCCAATATTCGACAAGTTAATGGATAAGACATACCTAGATCTAGCGATAGGTAATGGAGTACGTAGTAAGGAATTTTTAAATACAATTTATAATCGCCAAGAAAAGAAAGATAGTCTGACTTTTGTTGGAACAAGCGGAAATGTTAAGAATGAAGGCCCTGTTGATTATTCTTTTAAAATTAAATTAAGAGAGTTTGAATCAATGGTTAATTCGATTTTAACAGCTTCAATAGCGCCACAAGTTAGAGATGCAAAAGCACAACTTGCAACACTTGAGGAAGGTAGCGTTAATATTCTTGAAGACCTGACTGTAAGAACACAAGGAGATAACCAACTTTATCTATCGATTGCATTAAACCAGATTGAAAAGAAGAAGAATTGGTTTGGCCGTAGAGTATTTGACAGTATTTTTAATCGAGATGCTAAGAATTATAAAATTATTAATAATCGTTCATCAATTACAGCACGTATTAAATTGCATGCTGTTGCCTTAGATGAGCACAAGAAGGAGCTTCTTGAAAAGAATGCAGATGAAATCTTTCTAGGAAATACTCTACTAAAGATTGAACTTGAGTCTATTGGACGATCGGTTAAGAATCCAGGACTGTTTGGGTCTATTCTTAACGCTATGATAGGGGATGTTAATCTTAAGAATGGACTAATAGGTTCAAACTTAAAGAAGCTTGTATTGAAAATTGCAGGGCCAAAGCTAAATCCTGTTGGTAGAGAAAACGGAAGTGCAACTCTTGCTGGTTTCGCTCTTAATAATTATTTAAAAGTATTTACAACTAAGAATGATATCTTACTTCAACTTAACCCACGTCTTGCTGGACCTGTCTGGGATTTACTACTTGTTAAAGACCAAAACTTTAAGGGAAGAAAAGTTGGTGTAGGAATTGATTACACAAAGAAAACAATTAACTTTGATTTTAAAATGGTATTTAACCCATCTACAGTTGATAAGCATGAGCTATTTTTAATTATGAATGAGGCCAATGCAATCGTTAAAGATGTAAAAGCTGGAAACGTTAAGACAATAAAAGATTTTATCACAGTTTATGATCGCTTATATTACAATAGCGATGTAACGAAGAGATCATTAGTTCACCGCTTAAAGAAAGTTGTAACAAATTATGACTCTCTTGCACTATTAAATGAGAATAAGTCTCATTATGATAATTACTCAACAACAGGTGCAGAAATTATGCAAATTGCGACAGCTGCTAAAGTCATTGCTGATGCAATTGATGCGGTTGCAGCTCTTAAGCAGCCTAGTGGTGTAAATTATAAGCAACGTGCTAAGCAAATCGTAAACGAGCTTAATGAAGCATATATTGGTCCGTTCTCACGCTATTATGCAAAGAGATACCACACAAATAATTTAAAGATTATTAATGGTGAAATTAGTGATTGGACTTTATATATTCTACCAGATGCTCTTTTTGCTCATAAAGCATACGAGTTCTTAAAGTAATCTCTTACTATCTGGTAGACTTGCCTAAAATATAATTTAATCCAAAAAATATACTTGAACGATAGCCTCTTTTAGTTAAGGGGCTATCTTCTACGGCCGAAGAAAATACCGTATAAGAATAAAATGTATTTAAAACATATTTTTCAGTAATAGGGTAGTTACCTATCAATCGCAATGTCCATTGATGAGAATCTTCAGGTGTATACTTCGGTCGGTCTGCCCTTGCTTCAGTGTCAGTAACTCCAAAATAATAACGACTCCACTCCTTAGAGTGTTGAGAATATGAAATACCTGGCAGCAGGCTAATCTTTTCACCTTTCCAAGGTTCAAATTGGAAGGCCTTAGAAACTGAGACACTGTATTTATTTGCTTCTGAGCGACCACTGATATCTCTTTCATAAGAAAATCTTGTCATAAACCACTTAGAAGGCAGTAAGAAACTCAGACCTAGATCAAGTGAGCGATTTCTCTCTCTTAGTCCTTCATTATAAGTGCCTTTTTCGGCCTCTACTTTATTAAAGTCTGGCTTTAGAGTAAGTCTTGTTAGAGGAAGTAGCTTAAAACTTGCGGCAACTCCACGAAAAGAGAAGCGTTTGTAATTATAAGTGATTGAAGGAACAACTGGAATATCGAAACTATCACCAACCTTATATAGAGATGTCGATATACTTGAGCCCAGACCTATCTGATTAGTTGGCTCAGGCCTTTTTGCTCGTTGCTTTTCAAGATTATCGATGCGATCAGTGCGACCATTGGAAAAGACTAAGGCCTGTCCAAAGAGAGCAGGCCCTATAATCAATAATTTTATGAATTTGAAAAGTGGTTCTTTACTACTTGGCAAACGTATTCGCATTCTTCTTCCGTGATATAAGCGTAACAAGGTAGGTTTAGTACGGCCTTACTTATATAGTCCGCATTTCCATTATCAATTGATCCGGCCATATACTTTGGAGCAGCTTCTTGCTTACTCATTGCACCTGGATAGATTGTTCCAAAACCGACATTGGCCGCCTTTAGTGATTCAATTAATGGTCCTCTAAGATCTGGATCAATTAAGGCCACACTACAATATCCATTCTCTTCAACGTGAGAAGGAACTTCTTGTATTTTTAAAGGTAGGCCTTGTAAGTTTTCTTGATAGTATTTAACTGCTTTTCGTCTTGAGTCTAGTCTTGCATCAATGTGCTCAAGAGACATATTTAGAAATAGTGACTCGTAAGCACCAATTCTAGAGTTCCAGCCAATAAGTCCATGTGAGTAATGGCTTGTACGACCATGATTGATTAGAGTACGACAAGTATTAATAATTTGCTCATCTGTTGAAAAGATTGCTCCCGCATCACCTGAAGCTCCCAGGACCTTTGCAGGATAGAAACTTGTTGTTGCAACTTTTGCGCTTCCTAGTAGAGACTCGCCATGAACTTTAGTTCCAAAGCACTGAGCACCGTCTTCGATTAGACTAACTCCGTTATCTTCAGCAATTTTTCTAATTTCCATCGTGTCTGGACAACCCCATCCATATAGGTGAACAAGAATAGCTGCCTTTGGTTTAAATTTTTCAACAGCTTCTTTAAAAGTTTCTTTATCCCAGTGAAGTGTCTCACGACTTACGTCAACTGTAACAGGTTTGGCATTAACATTAACAACAGCTTCAAATGTTGCCCAAAAAGTCATATCTGGAATTAGAACAACATCATCTTTATCAATGCCAACACCACGTAATGCAATTTGAATTGCATCTGTACCGTTAGCGCAACCAACGACATGTTTTGCTTCTGTTTTCTCTTTTAGTTTTTCTTCAAGTTTTGCAACTTGAGGTCCACCAATAAATTGTGTGTTATCAAATAGAGTTTCTACTCCAGCTAAGAATTCTTCACGAAAGCCATTTTCGAAACGATTTAGGGTAATAAATGGTACGCCGTTAATTGACATATTTCCTCGCAATTTTATGTGTTTAGCACATTATATGACAAAGAATATGACTTAGGAATAGCGTAAATGGTATTTTTTGAGCAATAGGGGAGCGTTAGACTCTCCTATTGCTTAATATCAAATGTCCAGGGTACTGAGACTAACTTTTTAAAGCTTACTTTTATTTGCGCAGGTACATCATCGTCATCTAAATTTATTGTTGCTCGACGTGGTGTAATTCGTAAATTTCCAATAACAGGGAAGTTCCCTTCGACTTTAATCCCGTCGATTTCTACTTTCTTATATCGTCCAATATCACCATCAGATTTTTCATATATAAGTGTTGCTCCATCTTCAATTTCTGCATAGTGGAGAGTTTCCGCAAGGGCCTCTCGTTGCTTTTGTGTATTCATTGGTATATCTTCTGATCTGATTTTTATATCACCATTGAAAGTATTCAATTTAACGACAGTATTTCCCTTGCGATCTTTTTTAAATTCTATATTATCGATTTGGTTAACAATATCTTCTAAGAGCTCAAGCTCCTTTGGTTTTAATTGGTCTTGAAAAGTTCCAACTAAGTAGGCGAGTTGTGTATTTGAAATCTTCTCGACTCCCATAAGAGATATTTTCTCTAATAAGATCAGTGGTAGGGCCATTGAATTTGCCTGGGATCTTTGCGGGTTCATATTGGCAAACATATCAAGCATAGCTCCTTGAAAGATAGCAATCTGCTCATCATTGAATCCGGCCATATGCTCAAGAATATCCCCAACTTCATTCATTGTTGGAAGCATAAACATAGTAGGTGTACTTGTGTTAGTTACATCACAAATACAGCCATCATTCTTATCACTCTTTATACTAGAAATGGCTTCTTCAGATGAAAGGTATACCTGGCTCGTTCCTCTATTTGCACTGATTAAGGCACAGGCATATCCACCTAATTCGATATCAAAATAACGATGCTTGCTTTGTGATGCCCATAAAAGCATCTCTTTAATTGACTCTTGTGTTGGTGTTAATTGTTGTGCATTATTAAAGACTAGTCCTGACTTGTCTCTAAGGTTCTCAAATCCAATATAAAGCTTCCCTTCATGCTCTTGAACGTAATTAACTCTAGCATTATTGATATGGCAGCTTGATCCAAATGAAGCGAGACTATTAGCAGGTGAAAAAATAAATAGAATAATTGAAAAACCTAGTAGTAGCTTGATGTTGTTTAACATTTGGTCGACTCCTGTCGTTTTATTAGACAAAATGGCCATAATTTGGCCTTATAAACGTTTTATACTGTTATATTTGCAAGCTACATACCAAAGAGGGGATTTTGGTGATAAAAAGCATTTATGAAAACACTTATTCTTATGCTTTTAATTCTGCCACTTAGTATCCAAGCTCAAATCTCTCAAGGAGAGTTTGCACAAACAATTAATAAATTAATTGAAATCTATGATAAGGATCTTCCAACTCAAAGAGTTGTGGATATTAACTGGGAATCAGAAACTGAAAATGCCTCTGTCTCATACAAAAATGGTAAAGCACAATTTAGCTTTCACGGTGGCTTTGTTCGTAATTTAAACTTAAGTTCGGATGCTTTGGCCCTTGTTACTTGTCATGAGATCGGACACCTAATAGGTGGATACCCAAAAGTAATGCCAACACAAAAGTACACAAGTGAAGGCCAGTCAGACTATTTTGCTACAAGAACCTGCTTAAAGAAATACTTTATAGAAACTGATGATAACAATTATTCACTAAATCACATCAAGCAAGAGTTAATTGATAAATGTGATAATAATAGATTTTGTCTAAGAGGCTTAGCGGCCATAAGAGATGCATCTGTAATCTATTCAGAAAATGCTCATATCAATCATAAGACGGCCCATATAAGTCCATATACGATCTTTAATGATTATCCAAAAGGGCAGTGCCGTGTGGATACGTTAAGGGCCGGCCTATTTAATGAAAAAAGGCCTTCATGCTGGTTTAAAGACTTTCAAAGTGATCGATACGAATACGATGAAGAATATATTTATGAAGAAGCACAGGCCGTTGCTGATATCACGGAAGTGACAATGACTAGCTTCGGTTGTCATGTACGCACAGCATATCCAAATGTATGGATGGGAAGTTACTTCAATCCATTATCTGAGTCTGAATTAATGATGAAAGGAGTAAATGTTGTCGGTGCTTGTCCATATAAGAAGGGACAGGTTATTAGCGGCTCAATGACGTTATTTCGAGGATCTCTATACTTAAACTTAAGAAATACAGATAAATAAAGAAGAATTTTTACTTTTTTTTAAGTGTTAAGTCTCTCCTATTTCCGATAAAAATTGTTAAATAATTTTTATAGTTGGGGGAGTTATGAGAAATCTTACAAAGTTTGGGATATTTGTTTCTATTTGTCTTTTAAGTGCAACAGCTTATACAGCAACAATCGATTTTGGAACGACAAATTATATCTCGTTTCGTTGCCAAGTAGATATCTTTGAGAAAAAAGTAAATCCAGTCACGTATCGTGCGTATGCTGGGCGTCTTTTAAATACAGTATTTCATGAGCAATACAATGCCGTATATGGCCCTGATATAAAGTTATTAATTGATTTAGACAATGATCGCTCATTGTTTTCAAACGTCTTTATTGGTGGCAATGGATACCTGAAATGGTCGGCCGTTGAAACAGATCACGATCCAACTACAATTGATGATGCCACATGGCCTGTCACACCACGAGTTATCTATAGTCCAAGAGCATATGATAACGCTAATAATAGAAAAACATTTGGAGAGTCAGATCATTACTTATTTCGTATCGAATGTTTTGAAGTTAAAGAATTTAGCGATGATTATTACTATAATAAGAAATAATCAGATTTGATGAAAAATTTTGTAAATTTTAGCCGTAGTACCCACGGGGCAAAATTACATGATATGTAGTAAAAATTCACTATGATAGTAATTTTTCAAATTCTGGGGGGAACTTATGAAAAATCATCTAAAACTTGCCGTAGTTAGCACGCTAATTTTATCAAATTCGGTTATAGCATCTAATTATCGTTATACATGTAGCATCTGGCATAGCGCTGAAAAGGTAGAAAAAACCTTTCTTAAGAGATGGGATCAAGTTAACTATGTATCCACAGATACTTGTTGGCTTGGAGAAATTGATCTATATGTGCCAGAAATGAACCAAGAAAGAAATATCATATGTGGCAACACGTTTGATGGTGAAAATTTCCAGCTTAAAATTAATGCTAAAAGATATGATAATAATGCAATGATGATTTCTTATGAGATTGGCCGCAACGACTATAGTGGAATTGTAAACCTGGCCAAGCAAGAAGTGTCATTAGATGCTGATTATTTTCAATATAATTCTGCAGCAGATGATAGTTTTGCAAACTATGTACTAAGTAACTCTAAAAAGCATGAATCTAGAGTTACTGCTGTAAGCTTGGTTTGTGACAAGATTTAGCATTTCAACACGTTAATATATGCCTTACCCGATATAACTGATATTATATCGCATGAAATATTTTCCCTTTCCCTCTAGTTGCCGTGTAATTTAGTTTTGTTTTCGTCATCTTCAAATACATTATACCCATAAATTATTAGGTGTTTAATTATTCACTTGGCATTTAAATCGCAATTCAATTTCTACCCAGCAAAAAATATAGCCAAACTAAAGACTACGACCAAGCTAATGACGATTACTTCATAGAAGTAGCTCTTTTTTGTTTCTGGTGCTTTGAACTCACCAGTTAAGCGAAAGTGTGAATCATTGATATTGTTAATCACGTATTGAATCTTTCCTAGGGGTGTAAGTCCTGTGAAGTCATAAAGAACTTCCCTATTTTCACAAATGGCCGTGTATGGTACGCCACGCACTCCAAATTGATCTGCAATTTCAGGACTCTCCATGGTATTTACTTCATATACATTTATATCTGGATTATTGTTATTTAAGGCTTCAAAGACAGGTGCCATTGTTTTACATGGGCCACATGTATCAGAATAAAATTTGATAACAAAAACACCCTTTTCACTAGAGACAACAGATTCAAAGTTTTCATTATTTATTTTCTTTATATTCATTCAAGACACCATACTAAAAATAACGAATATTCATGCACTCATCTTCTTATCTTTATCATTATTATCATACACTTCATCTTTTGAATATAACTCAATACAATTGTCTGGGTTAAATTGAGTAACATTATCCCCTAGTGGCATCCTTAAAGCTTTGGGCCTTGGAAACATAATGAGCATTAAGGCAAGACTTGAACCATAAGAAAAGTAGAATTGTGTTGAGCTAATTCCATGAGTGATAACACCAAGAACTCCAAGCATTGTTATGGTGCTTGCCAGCGCCCAGGCGTTAGTCCACATTGCTACAACTTCAAATCGAGCGATTTCCTCGCAATTGAGTTTGTCATGAGTCTTTATGAATTTATCTGATGAGATCCTTTTTCGAATCTTACTCTGCGATCCTAAGACAAAGAAGAATATTAAGGACATAGCTATAGGAACAACCCCAAGCGATTGTATGATGGCACCGTCAAACGCATTTGCCACTTTAGGCCCATATTTCTTTATAAAATAATCATTCCATACCAAGTAACATAGAAATGACTGCAAGAATACGAAGAGGCCATATAAATATCCTGCAAATATCTTCCCCATTTCCAAATTCATTTAATCTCCAAAGCGTCCCTATCGATTTGTTGATTGGTAATTATCTCTTAGTTTACGTTCTAAATGACCTCAAATATGGGCGAACATATTCATATTGAGATTAAGCCAATGATTTCAAAGTATTATGCATAAGAAATATTGAGATTATTCTAAGTTTTTAAGAAGAAGGGATTTTCTAAATTTGAATATTTCTGAGAAAATGGCAGATTTAATTGCCAAAAAGACAACTGTATAGGCTTCTAGGGCCAAGAGTTGATTAATAGTACAAGGGCGCGGGTACCAATGGAACTTTCAATAAGTTAGATAGGCTTTTCGAGCTAAAATAAGAATATATCCCCAGAAAATGATAGATAGTATTAATCTAGGGTAATTAAATTACGTTTTTTGATTATTTTTTACTTTTTTTATTAAATTTTTACAGTATATCCTCAATTAGCTACTTATAAGTAGCTGAAAGTTCCATCGGTACCCGCGCCCCTTTAAGACTAAATGAAATAGGCGTCTAAGTTGTGCTTATATTTTCACTGTTGATTACTTCTATCTCTCCAGTTCCATCAGGACGTGTGTCATAAAGCCACATATATCGAACTGCCACTACAATAAAGCTTAAACGATAGAAACAATGTAGAAGGATAAGTGGCATATAAGCACGATTACCAATTGATGTTAACGATGATAGATTCATAAGAGTGAACAACATTGAAAAAATGATTCCTGCTATCAAGGACTTCTTAGGTGTTTCATTGATTACAAGAAGAGTGCCGATAGTGAGATAAATAATTACATTTAATCCCCCTATTATGGTTATCATTGTTAGTCCTGCACCTTGGGCCAATAGCAGAATATTTCCTAAGAGAATCCAAATAGCATGACCTATAAGAATAGAAGCACTAACTATCTTCCAGCTCTTAAGCGTATTCTTATCTGGATTATATGATTTCATTAAAATCGCACAAGTGATGGCCATTATAGACAAGGGAACAAAGGGAACAATTCCCATATATTTTCCTGCGATAAAGCCAAGTACACCACCCAGAATAGTCGCTAATCTTGTCTTTATTGATACATCTTGATTTTCTTTCATAAGAAAGCCCCCTCTTAAAAAATTACAGCTTTAATTATGAAGGAAGTAACGATTTACGACACAAAGATTTCTTTTGAAAAAATATGTGGTTTATTTTAGGCAATGAGATTTTTACATGTTATCAAGCTTCATTTAATTTATGCTCAAGAATTAACTTCACAAGCACATTATTGAATTTAATAATTATTGCCAATAATTTAAGCAATGAGACCAATCTTCCTCTCAACACTTCGATCATGTAAAAAGAATTTCACTTGGCTTTGGTAGAATTCCATAATGGTCTTCTCCATATTTGAATAAACATTCTTTTTTAAATAAGACTCTAACTCTCCTATTTGGATCTGCATATCTTGGTTGTCTTGGACATATTTAAAATAGATCGTGTCTTTGACTTTTTTATAGCTGATATCAAATTTGATATTTTCTGCTGGCTGCATATTCTTATTTCCATCAATATGGAGCCTAAGTAAAATCGAAAAGATCCAATAACCGTTGTCGGCCAATTTAACGGCACCATGAGGAGTGTAAGAAATATCCTCATCTATTGGTGAGAAATATTCCTCTTCCTCATCAGGTTCAAGTTGCAAGGTTGGAACAAGCTTTATGAGATCATATTCGTTCTTACCAAGGCCTAAGTACGAACGAAAACCATTGAACACAGTCGTTGCAAACTCTGTAGCATCATCGTGAGTCTTAAAGAAGAGCTCTCTTGATTTCTTATATTCATTACATAGATCAGTATATGACATTATTTACTCCATATTCATTAGATATCTTTACCATTGTTAATCGATAGGACACCTGACTCAAATGGATTAACAGTGTTGATAAAATAGTAGCACCTCGAATTATCGATCACAAAACCACCAGGTCTCCTAGAAGACATTTGCACCCTCCAGCCACGGGCAAGTAGTGGCACATCAACTTTAACAAGTTCGCTATCGTGATTATAGTAGAAGTTTATAAGAGTTACTTTTAGTAATCGATAATCTCTTACTTGTTCGCTACTATGAAGAATATTTAAAGCGTAAACAATCCCATCTTCTTGGGTTCCACGAATGGCCTCGTTATGTTCAGGTATAGCATGAAAGAAGAAGCTTCTTTCAAAGTCTTTAATACACAAGTCCTGGAGAGTTCTCTTATCCTTAATGCGCTCGATATTGTCTTTGGCAACCATTCCCCTATCATGCCAATCCTGATCAAGCTCCTGATATTCTTGTTCAACCTTGCCTTCCACAGAACTGAGTGAGCGTGTATTTGCTTTTGTATCACTTTGCTCTTTATTACTGGAACAAGAAAAAGCGCAACTTAATAAGTAGATGAGAAATAATGTAGGAAATGATATTTTTCTTTGCATAAGTAACACATCGACATGTTACATGTGCCACACAAGTCGATGTATCTTGTTTTAAGAAATCTTAAGCTTTAATTAACGACAGTCCTTATACAGCAGATACTTTGAATACTTTTCATACTTATCTCCCAAGGCCTCACAGCGATCTGGCTCCACAGGACATTCCATACCAATATTATCCAAATGCTTCTTAATTCGTTTTCTCATAAAGCCATTTGTATATGAATTACAATTTAGGCCTTCATCCATTCCATCATCAACATAGTCGATAAAACTTATCTCTTTAACTTTCTTAAATTCACCTTGGACACATTTTATAACGGCCAGGCCTTCATAACTTTCGCCAGTTAAAGGATCAACTCCCTTACCAAAGAGCTTCATAAAGAAGCGTAGCCCTTGAAAATTTGCCACAAGATCACCATTAGAGATGATTCCATTAAAGAAACCTCCCCAGGTAATGGACTCAGACCTCTTACCATATTTGAGTATTTCTTTAACACTTTGTCCGTGACGGATATGTTTTAGATAATATAGATATCCAATATTAAACATATGACTAAATTTGTCGCTTCCAATATATGCGTTATTAGTCAAAATGAGTGGTGAATAAGGGGTAAGCTTCAGTATAGGTTTATAAATAAGAGGAATATATTGGTATACCGACTCACTCTTTTTTGTCTCAACAGAGTATCCATCTCCTAATTTCCCCTTATCAATATAGACCTGTAAGGGATTAGCAACAAATAAACCTCTAAGAGAGGCAACTAAGTTCTTCTTCACTTTTCTTCGTAATGTCCCTTTGTGACAAATATTGCCAAAGATATCATCAGCGTGATTAGCTTCCTTTATAGCATCCTCCAAGGCCTTATTAAGGTAGATATCAAGCTTATCTAAAGAGTCTAGTAAAGGCACATGTCGATGGGTAAAACTATCAACCTCTAGAGCGAAAGAAGATAATTGAAAGCTGGCAAATAGCATTGTTAAGATATATTTCGATTTCATAAACAATACTCTACATTTTACTCTCACATAGAAGAAAATTAAGAAAGCTAAAATGCTGGTAAAGAAAGTTAACTGACTATGGAATTTTAGGAGAAAGTTTAGAATCTGTTTGTTGAAGTGGATTTATATAATTATAAAAATCAATTTCATAGCTTCCGTTATGATCCTTGTCGACTTGAGTCCTTATTTGAATTTTTCCAGCATTCTTATTATTTGGTGACTCTTTAACTTTCTTAAAGGTTTTAATACGATCATACTTGCCATCAAAGTTTGTATCTTGACGTACTTGCTTTGAAAACGTGGCACTCTTATGTATTGTAATAACGTCTATTTTCCCATCTTGGTTTCTATCTTCTCTGACTTCGATAAGTTCTTTGTCTTCATAGATTTCAATTCGGTCGATCTTGCCATCGGCATTGATATCAACTTTTTTCTCCACACGAGATGCACTAAGAACATTGAGGCATAGAAATATAGGAATAATCAACTTCATTACTCCATTTTAGCATAGCTTGGCCCCTATATAGAAAATGAACATAGAGTATAAATATTTCCTCTTTTGCCCATTAAACACCTTGAAAATGGTAGAAAAAGCTATGAAGAACCGAATTCTCTATCCTATTTTAATCGCGCTATTATCAACTCAGGCCTTTGGTTTGGACCTTACACAAGAGCAGGCCCAGACAGAGCCTCAAATGCGTATTGGGGCCCTTCCTTTTCCTTTCTTTATCTACTCAAGAGCTGATGATGATCTTGGTCAACACAGCTATCTCGAAAGTAAGAAGGAAGAAGACCGAGGATTGGTTTACACATGTCGTGGTGGATTTATTGATATCGCTCACTTAAGAACAGGAAGTGACTATACTGCTTTCTACGTGAGTAAAATAAAAGAGGCCATTAAAAATGGTTCAAAGGAAATGGCGCTAAAAGCACAAGGGCCAAGCTCTATTATCGCAAAATTGCCACACTTAAATCTGAATGAAGATGAAATTATAGAAACGGCCCAGTATATGGCCCATAATATTCTTACTTGGCATGAGTTTACGACTTGGTATGGATGGTCTGCATTAAAGATTAAAAATGCTGAGAAAATGTCAGGTTTCTCATATGAGGATATCTATTCTCACTTAATTGGTATTGAAGCCGCAGGCAGGGCCTTAAAGAATAAGAAGCTAAGCTATGACCAGGCCATGACTGTTGAGCTAGACAAGATGTTAAATCAGGAAAATGGAGAACTTGAGCGAGTATCGAGGAAGCTTACTAAGAAAATAACAAAAAGTGTAAAAGGAGAGTTCTATAAAAGACGATCGATCTTTACATACTTTCTTTATAAGCAAACAAATATAGGTAAGAAATCAGATACCTTATCACCTCTTCTTGTAACTAACGATAGTGTATCAGGCTGTCAGTCGACACAAGAGCGCAAAGCACATTTCTTTGGTGAAAACAAAGGTCTCGTATCTATTGAAATCAAACCTAAAATTAAGCAGTCCAAAAAGATCCTAAAAGATGCCGGATCAACCGATGGCAAAATCGTAATTGAGCGCGATTACGAGACACTAATTGAAGCGGTAGAAAGAGATATCTTAAATTACTACGACAGAAATGCTCTTTTACAGTATTAACGTCTAGTAAATTCTAAATCAATTGCTCGGTCGCTACTAAAAACAAATTTCTGCTTTGGCTTAACTAGACTTAGATCACATGCTGGCGTGACAACGAAGTTCTTTATGATATGGGCCAAGATAATTTTGACCTCAATATTTGCCATCTCACGCCCAAGGCATGTCCTAGTACCTGTAGAGTAAGGAATATAAGACTTCTTTTGTTCATTTGTTAGATTATTGAATCGTTGTGGATTAAATTCATTATGGTCACTTCCCCATACTTTCTTATTATTTAGGATCTTACCTAATAACGTAAATACAATCGTACCTTTTTTAACATCGATAACTTTCTCATCTTGGTTAATTTGAGCATCTTCACAGGCCTCTCTAAAAAGAATTGGAAATGCTGGCCTTAACCTTAAAGTTTCATCCACATATGATTGAAGTAATTCATTATCAATAAAGGATTTCGTATCTTTTAAATCATAATTCTTAAGATCTTCATACAAATCCTGTTGAAGCTTTGGGTTTTGCGCTAGAAAGTACAGTGCCCAAGTTAGTGATACAGCTGTTGACTCAAATGAAGCGCCGACAAGGCCATATATCTGACCAATGATAGATTCTGTATCAACCCATTGATCTTTGAGATAGGTAATCAAGGTATAATTCTCTGTTCCTTTTTCAACTTTTTGTCTAACAAAGTCTTTTCCCTCTTTGATGAATTTGGAAAAACGTAAATTACTAATTGTTGGAAGATACTTCCACAATGGGCCATAATTCATTCTCTTAGTTAATTCAGCAATGAGAAATTTTTGAAAATAATAAAAGCTGTCACATTCTGCTTTTGGATTAGTTATTTCTTCTTTTGATATTTTAAAATCATGCTCGATAAAGAATTCACTTGTAATTGATAAGGCCAATTTTCCCATGAGAACTTCTACATCTCTTACACAGGCCTTCTCACCAAATAGAGGAAGTTGTTTTTCAAGTCTATTATTTGCTATTGAATATAGTCCCTCAAGAATCTTCGGTGTGAAGAATTGGATTAACTCTGCTCTTAACTTCTGCCAGCTTTCGCCATCAGCATCTAATATGGATGGCCTACCTTTATTAATATGCTTTATTTCATTAAGAGTGCTACCCTTTAAGAATGTATTTCTCTTTTTTACAATAACTTCTTTAAAGCTCTCAAGCTCAGAAACAACTAAGACATCTTTATGGAATAATTTAAAGCGAAATGAGTCCCCAAGATCATATGTTCGATCTGTTAGTTGCTCAAAGAGACACTCTTTGAAGTTTAACTCTCCAACACTTCCAATAATAGGATAAGCCTTTAAGCTTGGGATTCTTGTCACTACTTATCTCTCCCCTTTACACGAATAACTTTCTTTCCGGTGTCTGCGACATCTCGGCCAGCTTTCTCTTTCGTTTTTGGGAGTTCATACTTAGTACTATCCATTGCTTGATCAGCAATTGAAAAAGCAGCACTTGCACTTATATGCATAAGTCCCACAAGAGCAAAAATCGATAACGTCTTCTTCATAAGATAGTCTCCAAATACGTCTAAGCAGCAATCATTTGTCTAATAAATGAACACTGTCTAGGGCAATATCACTAGTGAATTGCGCTAATTAAGTTGTAATGGAGTATTAATTTGCAAGTGAGGTGCCAATGGGTCGAGTTCTGACCAAACGCCGTCCCACATATTCTCACGAGTTAGAAGAGTCGGGCCAAGAATGGCCTGATTGAGATCGTTTGAAGATATTTTTTCTCTCTTATCTTTAATTAATAGATATAGGTCAGGATGAGTTCTATTAAGCCTTTTAAGAATTACTGTAAAATCAGAACGAATTTCATGTCCATTCTTTAAAATTCCTTTTAATAGTACAGTAATATACGAATCTATTCTACAGCTACTTTTTATAAGTGATTTAAGCACACTTCTATGCTGATCTAGTTTTTCAACAATTGAGCCTAAGTTTACACTTGTGTTACTTTCCAGCGAAATTTTGAAATTATTTTTTAAAGTATATGGACGAAAATGCTCATTCTTATCAAAACGATTATAATAGGATTGATGACAATTTTCTTTAGAGAATCTCGTAAAAGGCCCATCCTTTGTTACTGTGACTATTTGTCCTCTGGCCTCAATAATCTCTTTAATATGATAGCGATTAACAAAGGTTTCGTAGTATTCGAAATTAATAGAGAGATCCCTGTCATCTGTATTAGAATATGAGTTTGATGCTAGAAAGCACAGTAAATATAGAATAAGAGCTCTTATGATCATATCAATGAGATATATTTACCACTTAGTAATTTGATTGTGGATTTCCAACAGCAGGATCAAGATCGGCCCATCGTTTTTGCCAATTTTTTCCATAAAATACGGTTGGTATAAGATCTATTACAAGCGTTTCTGAGGCCTTTAGTTCAACTTGATATGAGCTTGCTGCCATTACTACTTTATTGTCCTTGAAGTAGACTGTGAAGTCAGAATGCGCTTCTGATCCATCCTCAAGCTCTGAAACGACAAGGCCAGAAAGATACACATCAGTACTACAACCTAGTTTTAGATCAGATTGAAGTTCGTCTTTAAACTTATTAAATAGTGGAATTAATTTAGCGAATTTTATTGTTGTTTCTTGTGTCTCGAAAGTTAGATTTTGACTTATGAAATATGGATTCTTTTGTGGAGCGTATGGGAAGTTTGACTCATAATCCTTATAACAATAACGAAGGACTCCACCTTTACTTGTGGCCATTACTTGAAAACGCGCTTCTTTAATCTTTGCAATTTTATAATCATTTGAATAAGTTGAAAGTTGCTTAAAATTAACTGAATAATCAGCCGCTTGCGTTCCAAAAGCTAGAAAGATAGCAAATGCTGCTACTAGTGTTTTCATCGGGGAAACTCCTGTTTTGTAGTTAATAGGATTTACCATGGTGAAACAAGCAGACAAGGTGTTAATAGAATTTATGTAATTATTGCATATTTTTATTGAGCAGATCTTTGACCATATCAGTAATAATACGTACTTGCTGGCCAGTGCGAACAGAGTAATCCATACCTGAGTATCCCCACCAGTCCCAGCACGAGTTAGGATTTTGAAAGTCTGATAATGACTTTTTGGCCTGAGGGAAAAGAACGACAAGTCCAAGCTCTTCAGAGGCTTCTATAAAACCAGACTTATCAATATAGTCAGTTCCAATATCATCTAGCGACTGCTTACAACCGTGAAAGGCAATATGAAGTTCGCATTGATGATCTTTACAATACTTTGGGATATACATATATGCATCTTCCATAAGAAGTGGCCTATATAGTCCAATGTCAAAAGAAGAGAAGTATTTTCGCTGACTAACTTTAGTAAGTGTACCGCCTAAGACATTGTTTTCTTTTCGTCTATCTGGATAAAGAGTACGTAGTGATTCTAGCGCACCATTATAATTACAATTTCCGATAAAAGGCGTCTGCGATTTAGTACATTCTCCACCTTGGTCTAAAGTTGGAAGCGTGTGAGCAACCTGAAGATCCTTTACGTATTTAAGCTCTTTAACACCTAGTAATTCATAGAGACTATTTAACTCATTTGTCACTTCTTGATGAACCACTTTATCTAGAACTCCAGAGAATAAGAAAACCTTGTCATCCTTAAGATTAAAGGTAGGATCAATGAGCCCACTAAACTGGAGAGTATTTATATATTGGTATGAAAATAAAGAAGTGCCACTAACAAGTTTACCTTCCATACAGGTTTTCATTGCTGTAATTGCATTTCCTCTAGCACAATAAAAAGGGCCAGCTGCAAAGATAGCTGCGCCATTTACAAGTCCACTATTGATTATATGAAATTGATGGGCAAAATAGCCACCTGAAGAGATACCAGAAACGGTAACATTCTTACCTAAATTTAGGTTATTAGAGGCAAGTCCATATTGGAGAAGTGTAAGTATTATTAGTGAGATATATTTCATTAAATGAATTTATAGAATAAATTTAAAGAAATGCAAAAGGAATTAGAAAAATTATAGGAAAACAGCAGTCTCCTCACAAAACCACTGTCTTCCTTTATGCGCGCTGATTACTCAACAACGATAAAATTAAATTCACATACGTGCTTTTTCTTCTTTAAGAATCCACCTTCTTTATAGAAGTCTACATCACCAAATACGTATCCTAGAGTTGTATTAATGATTCTATTTCTCATTTTCATGCATTCTGTATAAGACTTGTCATAATCAGTTGTAAGCTTCTGCTTAAGAGTCTTTTTTGCTAATACTTGGTCATAGCTATCTAGAGTTGCTCTTACTCGACAGTCCCAGCTCTTTTTACTTTGAGCAATAATAAATTCAAAAGCAAGGCCATCAACCTTTATGTCTTTAAGTTCATCATATTCCACTTCTGCCATTAGGCACGATTCCTTAGCTTTATCCTCTGTATCAAATGAATCGATAATAACGCTTGATTGTTGCATCTTCCCAAATGCCGTTAGTGAAAATAGTGCACATGTAATTAAAACTAAGTTCTTCATAAATTCTCCCTTTATCCTCAATTGTTAAAAAAGTTGTAATTTTATTGAACAATCTTATATCGAGGGAAAATGAAGAGGTCAGTTTAAGAAAGGTTAAAAATAGAGTTGTACTAAATTAAGAAAATCAGATCATTGCATTAACTCATTTCGATGTCATGCGCTCTCTTGTGAAAGAAAATGTAAAAAGGATCAAACCTAGGCAAAAGATTAAAAAGAACGTTGTTTTTGTGGACCTTAGCTGATCTCTAAAAAGTGACACCTTAGCTTCACGGGCCTTAGAGTCCAGGTTATTTAATCTAATATAATAGTCTAGAATCTCTACGAGATCACCTTTTTCTAAAGTATATTCCTTCCCATTTAATTTCAATTTCGCTTTGTTACCACTTAGCTCTTGGAGATTAATGCTAAAAGGTAGTTTATAGCTTTTATATTGAAAGCTCATATCGTGAAAATCGCCGGCCACATCAATGATCTCTTGATCTTGACCTGGTTTAATAAAACGTACATGCTTTGGACTTTGCTTTTCAATATATTTAATAACATCAGTCCTATCAAGGCCAAGGTCTCGTTTATAGTGATAATCCTCTTCTAGCTGCTTGTCAGTATAGTACTTAACAAGGGAGACGATCTTATCATCGATAATTAAGCGATCCATTACTTCATTTAATCGACATGAATCGGCAAGAGAGATGAATCCACTTTTAGTGATAAGATAATTGCCCTCTTTGCATAAATCATTCTTTAGATCATTTAATGATCGCCTCCTTAGCATAACGATACATGAAGGATTAATATTACTTAGGTTCAATAAACAATTTAACTTCTCTTGATTATAAAGAAAGATCTCTCGATTATTTGAAACAAAGAAGTTCTCATAATCATAATTATTTGTAGATAGTAGATGTTTCTTAGTTTCTCTAGACTTCTTATCTAGGACTTCAATAATGGCACTTACCTCTCCCTGGGCATCACGTAGATTATAGGTCCTTTGACTAAATGGAAGATAAGTCAGTAGATATGTCGGCCCAAAATCAAGATTTAAGCCTTGTGGGCGAAGGGAGTAATTAATATCGACAAAAACTTTCTCTTTTGTATTTCTATTTAGAATGGAGATTTCAAATTTTTCAAGCTTCGCTTCGTTAGTAGATTCACCAGTTTTAAGTTTTAAGCTTGCTTGAATATTCTTATATGGACCTTCAATATTTGAGATAGAACTGACTGTGAACAATCCAATTAGTCCAATATGTACAAGTAAACTAGGCCAAGAAAATTCTTTTCTTATAAGTTTTCTAATTAAATTTAATAATAAGGATAAACTGACTGCAGTAAGTAAGAACAAATAAAAAGGTCCACTTAGCACAAGAGACTGCGATACTTTAGGGCCATAGAGATATTCAACAGCTTGACCTATTAATAAATAGGAAATAACAACGATAAATAGCGATAAAGGCTTGAAAATACTACGAATAGAACTTGAAACCTTTTTGATGGCCTGACTCATATCAATAGAATATATCGGCATCAAGTCTGCGTCTAGAAAATTAAATTTTTCTTAATAAAAAGCCGATAAATTTCATATGGTTATGAGATTTTTACTAATTAAGATATTTATACTTTTTCAATTTCAACTATATGCAAATGGCAGTTGGGTGAAAGACCTCTCTTTTGACAATATTGATATTTGGAAAAATGGATCAAAACGAATAAGCGTTGAAGTCAAAAATAATAAAAATAAGCTAGAAAACTACAACAAAGAAAAAGTTCAAGAATATCTTGCACGTAGAAATAAGATTTTAAAATATGCAGATTTCTCAAACTTTCAAACATCATCCCTTAAGTTTCAAAAGGATAAAGATGAAATTAGAATTGATAATAATGGAAGCTATCTTAATTCAAGAAGTGTAAAAACATTCTTTAAAGAGATTCACATCTTATCAAAGAATAAGTCCATCATCACGATGATTACATCTCAAAAAAAACTAACCAAAGAAGATATTAACGATTTCAAGAAAAAGCTAAATTATATTGAGGAGACAAATAAATGAGAATCAAACTCACTATTGTATCCTCTTTAATTATAGCTCTATTGGCGCAATCAACACTCGCCTTTGTTCCTACAAGTAACTATGAGCTAGACCTAAATGTAATTGAAACTCGCTGTCTTGAATTTGGTGACCTTGATATACTTGACCAAACTAACGAAAGAGCACTTTGTGAGATCGTTACAAGCTCCCCTGCATGTGAAAATATAGAGGCAGAAAGAAAAAGGCAATGTGACCCTAGTTTAATTGTAGACACAAATGCAGGGGTTGAATTTATCTCATGCTTAAAAGGTCTATGGGGATCTGCTGTTGAATTCATGAAGTTTATCGGCTCTGTTATTGAATACGCTATTGACTCTGAAACTAGACAAGAAAAAAATGAAGAACTTGTTAATACAATGGAAAGTGCAAAGCATTTTCTTGCTATGGAATGGTCTCGCTCTTTAAGTGAAACAGATGGCTGGGGACCAATTCATTATATGAATGCCGCTAAACACTTTTCCGGCACAATGGGAAAAGTCATTTATAATATGCTAGAAGAAATGTATTTTTCTATGCAAGAAAATTACGCATGTTTAAACCCTGCTGCAAGAACACAGGCCCTTTGCCAATTTGCAGGCTCTGTTTTAATACCGCCAGCTATCGTTATGGCCAAGGTTGCAAAATTTCTTATTAATCGAGGTAGAACGATTTCTTCAATATCAAAAAGATCGGATAATTCTCATAATGAAGAGCTAGATAGTACACTATTATCAAAAAATGAATTAGACGATAATAAATCAGAATTTAATAATTATGATGAAGAAACGGCCAATACGACAATGCCTTTTAAGCATGAGGCAAACCTACTCTCTCGTCTTGAACTAACATATGCTCGACGTGTTGAGCAGAATCCAAAAGATATTAATCGACTCTCAAATAATGCTGTTTCCGTAATTGAAGGTGTGACAAGAAAGCTTGGTATACCAACTCGAAAAGATACGATCACTATTGATGGAAAAAACTCAGACAGACTAGTGGTTACAAAAGATGACCTCTTAAAATCAAGTACTCCTGCTGCTAAGCAATTATTAAAGCTACTTGAAGAATCCAAGCTAAGTAACTTAATCATCGCACCTGAAGCAATGATGAGAATGAAGAAAGTTCTTTATCGAAGTGAAAAAGGCCCTGAAAATATGTTCTTATCTGCAAAAGGCCTACAAAGTGCACTTCTAAAAATTGGTAATGAGAAAAGACAGTCACTACCTACGACTCCATATTTGCAAAGAGCGATGAAAAGTCCTGGAGATAAAGAGATTGAAGATCTTGCTTCTAAATTAAATGAAGAAGGTTTTGCTGTAAGAGTAATTACTTTAAAGAGAAAAGTTAAAGATGAGAAAACAAATGAAGAGCGCGAAATAAGAACAAAGGCCCTTCAATTTAATCAATATGCAGCAGATCGCAATCATCCAGGTGTTTTAAAGCTTCAACGTTTTAGAAATGATGACTTTAGACAAAAAATCCTATTCTACCCTGATACATATGTTGGAGCCGCTGGACAATCAAATAGAGGAACAAGGGCCGTATCATTCAATTTTTCAAACCTAGATGAACTTTTACAAGGTCACCATCAAAACACTGTTCCGCATGAATTTAGACATGCAAAATTTGAGTATAACCGTTCAAAAGGTAGAGAGTCTGTTTATGATCTTCGAGTAAAACACGCAAAAGAAGATGGAAAGCTTCATGATGGTAAGGCATATACTAATTATTTTTCTATGGAAGAAGTTTATAATCATTCACAAGATATCTATCATGTAGCAAGAAGTATAACTCGTAATGCTGACCCCGAATCGGCACTAAAGCAGATATCAGGGAAAACAAATGTGATCTCAAGTATCACAAGAGGATTTCGCGCGCAAAACGATTCTCTAAATATGAATATGGCATTTGATATTGAGAGTGCTCCATTAAAATTTCCAGAAAAAAATAAAGGTTTTACAGTTCAAATTGGTAATGACAGTGCAATTACTGCAATAAAAGATAATAATGGCTATTACTCAGTTGTTGTGAAAGATGCTGATGTCTATCATACGATACCAATGGTATCGCCAGAATCACAACAGGTACTTAATCGATTTATAAATCAGACAATTGCAGCAAAGTCGAAAAATGATTTTAATGGTCTTCGCCAAGAGCTAAAGACTATTTTTGGCCATGTGAAAGAAAAAAATGAAAAACGACGAGATTTATTAAATAAGCTTGAACCTAAGGCAAAGGAATTAAGAGAACTCATTGCCTCAGGTGATATAAATGATCTAAAGATTGCACAAATCAAAGAGCTATCACGCCAAATTGCTCAAATATCTAAAGGTCGCGCGCCTTAAGGACGGCCTTATAGAAAGCATCGGGATTAACAATCCCACCACTTTCACATGGAAGCCTTCCACTCTTTGGTATGTAGGCCGTTTTTAATAACAACTCTTTAAGCTCTAGTGGTGAAAGGCTTGGATTTAATTGATGGGCCTTTAAAAGAATATTTGTCACAAAAGGTGCGGCCATAGAAGTTCCATTTAACGGTATTGTACCGCCACCGGATTGCGCAGATACAACACCTTGGCCAGGAGCAAATATTTGAACTTTTGTTTTACCATACTTTGAAAAGCTTGCTGGTTTATAGCTGTCCATTTTATCTTTTTCTAATTTAGAAGTATTTAACGCTCCAACCTTAATCATATTTTCATAATCATAACTTGCTGGATAATTATCATTACCTTTTAAATCTAAATCAAGACTTCCTCGTCCATTTCCGGCTGCAACAACGAATAACGTCTCAGGGTTATCGACAAAGATTTTCTCTAGGAAATGAAATGAATCACGAAGTGCAGACATTGGTGCACCAGGAAAGCCTATAGCAAAACTCATATTTACAAATTTAACATTCTTATCTGTTATATACTCACCGGCCATTTGCAAATGATCGCTAATTGCCACATCACCAGCAAATCCCACTAGTCCGTAATTATCGAGGTCTTTTAATGCAAGGGCCGCAACATGTGTACCGTGAGATACAGGATATGGAGTATGGACGAGAGAATGTGTTTCTCTAATATTATTATCATCACGTAAAAGACTTAGGCCTGCATCGTCTTGTCTTTGCCATCCCCATGAGTCGTCAACTCTTCCGTTGCCATCATTATCAACACCATCCCCAACAATATCATATGGTGAATTATATAATTTATGAGTTAATGAAGGGTGCATAATATCAAAGCCTGTATCAATAATAACGACTGGTTCACGAGTCTTATCATTAAATACGTTTAATCTTCTTTCATATTCATTCTTTGATAAATTGAACTTCTTTAATTGCTTTGCAACACTAAACTCTCCATCTTCTCTGTAACTTCCAACAAGATTGCCATTAGGTGTATATGCCTTAAACTCACTTACCAGATTAGCAAGGGGCGCTTTCATATTATAAGTAACTTCATAATACTTTGTTACTTCACCCTGCTTGTTTAAAACATCGATACGATACGGCTTATATTCGAGTTCATGATAGTGTCTTATTCCCTGTTGGCGATATGAGGATTGAGTAATGACCCAGTCCTTAACTAAAGTAGGATCTTGTGGATCACCAGTGTACTCAGCTTTTTCTTTTATTTTATTTGTGATTTTATCATCTTCAATTACATAAACTGATTTTACAAAATTTCCATTTTCTAAATAATTATGAGTCGAATGATATGTATATATTCCATCTGTACTCCATGAATCACTTGATGTCTCTCTACCCAATTCATCATAGGTTTTCTGACCTGTACGGGCGCCAGTTTTCATATATATTTCATAAGAAGAAATAAGAGATCCATTATTGCATTGATAAATCGTTTTCCAGCTACCATCAATAACTTCTTTTGGACTTGGGCACTCAACAGCTAATGTATTGATATTAAATAAGACAATAAGGGGAAATAAGCATTTTTTCATATATGCTTTATATCATTATCAGAGATTCATGCTATTTGATTGTAGAGATTACTGTGAAAGATAAATTTTTAGACAGCTTTCTCAGCCAACTTGAAAGTCTTTGAAATTTGCAACAGCTGGCTGTTCAATCAATGTTACTTTCTCAACCTCTGCAGTCTCAGGGCCTTCTTTTAGGAAAGCTTCTAAATTATTAATATCCTCTAGATCACCACAGGCCAAAACTTCAACACTGCCATCTTTAAGGTTTTTAACATAACCAGTAATATTAGGCGTATGGTGGTTAACATATTCAAGAGTACTTTTTCGAAAGAATACCCCTTGAACCTTACCTTCAATTCTATATCTTCTATTTATCATGAACAAAGTATATCATATCCACTTCGACGAATAATTTAAATATGTTAAAGTTTATCTATGTGTTTTTCTATCCAAGCGGCAAGTGACTTAAAAAGAGTTTCATCGACGATGAATGCGGATTTTGATCGCTTATCCTACAACCAATTTAAGGCCATGCAAGAGCTTGAATCAAAGCTTGGGGCAGATGAAATTAAGAAACAATTAAACTTAAAAAGAAAACCAAGTGGAAGCTACTTTAAGGGCCCAGATGAACTTGGTCGCATCTACCCGAATTATTTTACGAGTGTTATAACGGCACAAGAAAAGAAGCGATTAATCTCTCCTATGCGCTACCGTATAAGGCCAAATGGTTCTTCAGAAGAGATCCCAACTAAATTTAATGTCTTTAACGCCAGAGTCGACTCACTTGAAAAGAGAAAGACATGGTCACCTCTATTTATGAGAAATCATGGCATTGTTTGTTTTGATGCATTCTATGAATGGGTATTAAAAGATAATAAGAAAACACTAATAAAGTTTAAACCTACAAATAATGAATTCATGTGGGCGCCATGCTTGTGGGATGAATGGCAGTCTACAGATGGAAGCGTTAAATTTAAGTCCTTTGCTATAATTACAACAGATCCACCAAATGAAGTTGAAATAATGGGACACGATCGTTGTCCTATATTTCTAAATCATGAATATATAGATGATTGGCTAAATCCAAGAGACTTAAACCCAAGTGATGCATATGAGATCTTGGCCGCTCAAGAAAACGAAAAGTTTAGCTATGAATGGCCAAGTTAAAGATTAATTTACAGAGATAACTTCGTATTCTCGGGTAATATCACCCGTTTCAACATCAAAAATATCGCCAGCTTCAAGATCAAGAACTTCGTTTCCAATCGGAGAAAAAACCGAGATAACAAGAAGTCCATTACCGTCAACATTTAACATGGTTCCACCTGCCGTTGGTGTAATGAAATAATGACGAGTTTGATTATTAAATTTTAACTCAACGAGAGAGCCTATCTGAACCTTCTTACCTTGAGGAAGCTCTTCTATTAGCTCCTCAATCATTTTAACGTCAATTTCAAGCTCATCGACACGCTTTTTTAAGGCTCCTGCTAAATAACCGGCCTCAATGGCGCGAGTATCATACTTACCTTCTTGGGCCATATCAGCTTCTTGCGAAGCTCCACGTGAGTTTTCATAAACTTCTTGAGCCTTTTCAAACTCATCCTTTAAATGACCTAGTAAGGCCTGTGCTACTGTTTCTTTTTTCATATCCAACATATTATCTAATATTTATCATATTAAAAAGACTGTATTATTTTCAATTATTTATGCCTTGGTAAAGATTGAAAGTATAAGGCAGGTATGAAGTTTATCATTCTCTTATCAATTCTTCTGGTTTCCTCGTTCTCTGATGCCTCAATAAAGAGCAAAGAACGAAATTCTCATGAATATCAGATACTAGCTCATGAGGATTTGGGCTCGGAGATAAAGCAACAAGACTTTTACTTCATTGTAAGTACAGTCACTCAGCTATATCAAACAGAAGCTCGTCGCCAAGGGCGAACGATGGTTATTGCAACATTGGATTGGGAGACTCCTTATTTTAGTGCGTGGGCCAAATACGAAGAAAAGAATAACACTTATCAAGTAAACTTCTGGGGTGGCTTTGCAAGACTGCCTGATATGACCAAAAGGGCCTTTGTCTTTACAGCATGTCATGAGGTTGGGCATTTACTAGGAGAATATCCCCGCATTAAAATTAAGGGAATGCAACATATGAGTACGGAAGGCCAATCAGACTTCTTTGCGGCCAATAGTTGTTATAAGAAATTTGTTACCAAGTATCCTAAATACTTCGATGCACCTCTAGAGCTTGATCCATATGCCGCATCTCTTTGTGAAGAAAAGTTTCTAGAAGATAAATTAAATAAAAGACTTTGTTTTGAGACAATGCAAGTTGCTCGTGATTTCACCTTGGCCATCAATTATGTAAATAACGATGTACTTCCACAATTTCATACACCTGATAACCTCGTGGTGAAAGAGACAAAAGATAGTTATCCTAGTATGCAATGTCGTATGGATATTATCGTTAATAGTGCCTTAATGCCTTATGAAAGTGGAAAAATTGGCGAAAATGCCCTTTCCAAGAGGCTTCCATGCTGGTTTGCAAATACAGACACTTAGACACTTTTACTTAAGAAAATGTTAAGTGAATAAATAACCTACCTATAGAATTTCTTAACTTCTGCTATAATTTTAATATGCACGAGAGAGACGGAGAACTCTATTCAAAATTTGAAGAAATTATTAATTCTTCAACCCATTGCCTTGGTATAATCCTTGGTGTCGTTGGTACTGTCATGATGATCATGAAGGCCCAAACAGGTCTACATACTTTTGCCTATAGCGTATTTGGACTGTCCATCACTTTTCTTTATAGTATGTCGACTCTCTATCATGGCCTTGACAGCAAAAGAAGTCGTAGACTTAAAGAAATATTTCGTCGCATGGATCATATTGGTATCTATTTACTAATTGCTGGCTCGTATACACCATTTCTAATGCTGGCCATTCGCGGTGAAACCGGAATGTGGATGATGATCAATATTTGGGCCTTGGCCTTTATCGGGATTCTCATTAAATTATTTGCATTTAACAAATCTGAAGTTTTAACAATTGTTCTTTGTCTTGCTATGGGCTGGATGGTTCTTGTAATTCGAAATGAACTTCAATCAAACTTAAGTTTTGACTGCTTAAAATGGATCGTTATTGGTGGAGCGTGTTACATGAGTGGAGTTCTCTTCTACTTGCGTGAAAGCCTTTATCTCGGTCATGCAATATGGCATATTTGTGTTCTTCTAGGGACTACATCGCACTTTTACGCGGTGTATGCATACGTTTAATAAACCTAAATTTCAATAGATTTTGACTATTACATGACATATATTCTTTATTGGATTCATATAATTCTTATTGTTATACTGATCACGTTAACAAAAAAGGAGAACGTATGAATACAATTAATCAATTAAAACTTATTCAAGCAGATGCCCAAGTATATTTCATGAAGCTACATAATATTCACTGGAATGTTACGGGGATGATGTTTCTTCCAATCCACGAGTTAACAGAGACTCTATACAATGAGTTCGCCGTTATCTTTGATGACCTTGCAGAAAGACAATTACAACTTGGTGAAAAACCAGTTCTAACAATGGCCAATGCATTAGAGATTAGTCGTATTAAAGAAACTAATGAGTCTTCATTTACTAGTAAAGAGTCATTAGAAATTATTTTAAAAGATAATGACTACTTCCTAAATGCATTTAAAGAATTATCAAGAACTGCTGACGAAGCGGGAGATGCTTCAACAGTAGCATATGCTGATGACAAAGTTGCTTGGCTAGAAAAGCAAAACTGGCAACTTAAAGCAATGCTCGAATAGTATTACTACGACATCCTATTTTTTCAATCGAGCCGGAAATCACCTTTCCGGCTTTTTTTTACTCTTTCCACAAAGACCTTAAATATATTCATCATATGATCTTTTACTTCACTTCCCTCTAAGACACTTAATGCGTGTGCAATTGCTTCATAAGTACATAAGAAGTTCTCTCCTGGAGACTTTCTTAATTCATAGATACTCTCACCAACATCAATTAAATGAAATTTTGGCATTTTTGCTAGAACATCTTCCCTTTTATGAAATTTCTTTGCTTTTGACCAAGATCCGTCCGGAACAACCAAACAAGTCTTTCGATGATCGGCCACGAACTCATTTAAAGGCAGTGAGTCTTGTGTCGGAAATAAGTAGATATAATTATTTTCTTCGAAGTCAAAGGCGTTTGGATCAAAGGGGTCATACATATTCCCCCTTTCCATAATTTTACATTTATTAAGTACAAGGGTTGCAAAATATGCAGTATTACTCGTTAGCCATCGCTCAGTATAATGCATTGGGATAATGACATCAGTGTTATTGTGAAAACTACTCAAATGCTCACAAAAGCACCAATGTGTATTGATGCGACAAGTTGGGCAACGTGATTCACGTGTATTTCGGCGTGGTTTTGACATGCTGTTTAACTATCATAGAATTGACACATTTACTCGAAAAATGTCTTAATATTAGTTAATAGTTAAATTATAAAAGGATCAATCTTTAATGAATTATTTTAGCGATGAAAAAGAATGGCAATGGATGTTAAAGAACGCAGTGGACTGGAAGGCCATAATCCCTCTTTATTATAAAGAGTTCCCAACTGCAGATGGATTTAACAATCAAGAAGAAGTGATAAGTTTTATTGAAGAACTTATGACACAAACTGGAAGCTGGGCAGCTGATGCTGTTTACAATCGCGCAGAGGCCATTGATGTCAATGGCGCTGGTGTTGTTAAGGATGGTCGCACTATTCCAGGAAAAGAACTAAGTGAGTTCTATCGAGAAGCAACTGAACTTGGTGCTTTTGGCCTATGTGTTCCGACAGAATTTGGTGGTATGGGACTACCAGCTGTTGCCCTAATGATTCTCTTAGAGCAATTATCACGTGCATGTAATTCACAATGTACGCAACTTGCATTCTTTACCTCTATCGCAGATATGGTTCACCGCTTCTGTGACCATGAAACGGCCGAAAGACTTATACCTAAGATTGTTGCTGGTGAATTATCGGGATCAATGAACTTAACAGAGCCAGGTTGTGGATCTGATCTTGGTATGATTAAAACAAGCGCAACACCAGTTGGTGATGGCACATATAAATTAAATGGTTCAAAAATATTCATCACTAATGGTGGTGGTGGAATTGGTTTTGTTCTAGCACGTATTAAAGGTGCACCAGAAGGACTTGAAGGTATTTCAATGTTTATCTGTGAACAAGATGATCCAACTGTAGAAGGCCTTAATTATACGGTTGCTAAGAATGAACACAAGATGGGAATGCACGGATCTTTCACATGCGAAATCGTATATGAAAACTCTGTTGCACGTCTTATTGGAGAAGAAGGAAAAGGTTTCAGATATATGCTTCACCTTATGAATGAGGCGCGTATTGCTGTAGGAATGCAGGCCTTAGGTGGAATTGAAGGATGTATCGGTTATGCAAAGAACTATGCTCAAGAGCGCGTTCAATTTGATAAACCAATATCTGAATTACCACTTATGAAAAGAAATTTAGAAGATTTTGAAACAGAAAGAGATGCTCTTAGAGCTCTTTTAGTTGATACAATTTCTTCATATGATATCTTCCAAAAACTTGATCTTAAAAAGAATGAAGTTGGAGAACTAACAAAAGAAGAAGAGGCCATCTTTAAGAATGCTTCAATTTGGACAAGAAAGAGAACTCCACTTGTGAAATACTATGCATGTGAAGCTTATACACAGCTTTCTACTAAGGCCATTCAAGTTCTAGGTGGTTATGGCTTCATGGAAGAGTATCCAGTAAGTCGTTATCACAGAGACTCATTTGGGCCACTACTTTATGAAGGAACAAGTCAAATTCAGGCCCTTATGGCCCTTAAGGATATGATTAAATATGTTGCAAAAAATCCGCAAAAATACTTCTCAAATCTCTTTATCAAGCACCCTGCATTTGCATGGGTAGCAAGTGATAACTTAGGCCAACGAGAGCTTTCAGGTAGTCAATATACTTTTAAGAAGAATCTTATTAAGTTGATTATGAAATGCCTTAAACCAGAAAAGCTATCAGACTTAACTAATCCTAAAGCATGGATGAATGAAGATAATGTCGACAAACTCATGCTTCATGCTGAAACAATATGTCAGGGACTTTCATATCTTGAAACTTTAAGAGTGTTAGCAAACCATTCTTCAATGGATAAGGAGCGCTATGACTTATTTAAGCGCTATCATACACTTGTTACACCTAGGCTTACTGGAATTTATAAAGATTGGGAAATTAGATAAGAAGAAATATTCTAAGGTCGGTATTCATTTAGTTTTTGGATATCGACCTTTGTATTCTTATTAGCACATTGAGACTGGTATTCGATTCTTTCAACTAAAACATTCTTATCAGCAATAGAATTTTCTTCGATAATATAAGTTTGCTTCTCAACTAATACTTTATTTTGAGAATTATCAATGACAACACTTCTAATGAAAGTATTAGTATTTGGGAATGAATATACAATTCCCTGATTTGCATAGTTTTGATAGACAGCATTGACATCACTATTGCTTGCAAAGGCGCTACAAAAATCTGCCACCACACCATTTAAATCAGTTTGAACTTGTGATTCTAAAAGAGTACCTGGAACATCAAATTGGTTAGTCTTTACAGATAGAGTTGCTGTTCCATTATAATTTGCATTTAATTCAGCAACAACATCACGAACACTATCACCACTCATACAAGAGCCAAACTTAACATTAAACACAACACTTTCAATATCAGTAATCGTTTGGAGATCCATTCTCATGGCCCTAAGACGTGAACAAATTGAACGAATATTGCTAGTACCAATTTCATCTAGAGATGATTGCACCTCAACATTATCACCGACATTTCGATTGGCCAAAGACGCAACTCCGCCACCATATTCTCCACATGAGCTTAAGAGTAAAATGAGAGAAATAATGAATGTTGGAAGCTTAAAGCCGATACTTTTCATCAGATATCTTATCGTCGAAAATTAAGAAAACTTAATGGGAATAGACCTTGAATCACTGAAATGTTAAGTTTTACCTATGAAATTCAAAACAAAATTTAGCGAATATCAAGCAGTTACAACAGATGATGGTTATATAACATTACACAGTGGCCATTTTGATGAAAATTGCCACTCAACAGCAGGTGCTCTGGAAGAAACACTCTATAATTACGTTGAAGGCTGTAGTGTGCTAGAGAGGGCCCAAGCTTCTAACATTACGATCTTAGAGATAGGTCTTGGAGTAGGCCTTGGAATACTAGCAACATTTGAGAGCACTAAAGATATAGCTAATAAGATTAAATTTATTACAACGGAAATTGATCCCGAATTGGCAAATTGGGTAATTTCTCAAGCTTCAATTGGTAAGCATATAAGCAATCTAGAAAAGAATAAAGAATTCATAAGCTTTAATCTAAGTGAGAATTTTCAAGTAAAGATCCTACTTGGTGATGCTAGAGAAACTATAAAGAAATTAGACTTAGAAGATATTAAGATAGATTGTATTTTTCAGGATGCTTTCTCGCCTACTAAAAATCCTACTTTGTGGACAAAAGAATGGTTCAGGAATCTGCGTAGTTTATGCAATAAAGATTCTGTTATGACAACATATTCGGCCTCAGTTAAAATACGTAAGGCGATGTTAGAGGCAGGCTTTATCGTCACGAATATGAAAGGCTTTGGAAATAAGAGAAATGCCACAAGGGCCTATACTCTTGAGTCTTATCGAGATGAAAAATTAGAAAAAGAATTAATAAGGTCAAAGACCCCTGCTTTTAGCGATAAGGATATTTAATGAATTTTAAAGACTGTGGAAAAGATATCTGTGAATTATTTAATATCGACTATCCTATTATTCAAGGTGGAATGGTTTGGGTTTCTGGATCAAAATTAGCGGCCGCTGTTAGCAACGCTGGAGGGCTAGGTCTAATTGGTGCAGGCTCAATGAAGCCAGAGCTTTTAAAAGAGCATTTAAAGAAAGCACATGACCTATTAGAAGATGGCAAGCATATCGGTGTAAACGTTCCACTACTCTATCGTTTGGCCGAAGAACAAATACAAGTGTGTCTTGATGCGGGGATAAAAATCTTTTTTACTTCAGCTGGCTCTCCAAAGAAATATACAAAATTTCTAAAAGACCAAGGATGCACTGTCGTTCACGTTACCTCAAGCCCACTACTTGCGAAAAAATGTGAAGACGCTGGCGTTGATGCTATTGTTGCAGAAGGATTTGAGGCAGGAGGCCACAATGGGCGTGATGAGATCACAACCATGTGTCTTATTCCACAAGTATGTGACACAGTTAAAATCCCTGTTATTGCAGCTGGTGGTATTTTTGATACGAGAACAATAAAGGCCGCACTTTGTCTTGGAGCAAGTGGCGTACAACTTGGTACACGTTTTCTTATGACCAAAGAAAGTAGTGCCCATCAAAATTACAAAGACAAAATCATTGCTGCAGGCCCTGGAGACACTCGTCTTCAAATGAAACCCCATGTACCAGTTAGACTTCTAAAAAATAAATTTGCAACCGAATCTCTTAAGTTAGAACTTGAATGCGCACCAGTTGAAAAACTCATTGAACACCTTGGTAAAGGACGCGCAAAACTTGGTATGCTTGATGGTGATACAGACGAAGGTGAATTAGAAGTAGGCCAAGCCTCAGGTGCAATAAAGGATCTACCAAGCGTGAGTGAGCTCATGAAAGATTTCAGCACAATATTCTAATTTTGTGGCGCCGCTCTGATCCTGACTAAAATGAACAGTTACTTTTTATCTCCATAAATCATAATTTTTAGATGATAACCATCTAAAATTGTTATCTTTTTTGGCACATCCTTTGCAACTTATCTATGTGAGGAGGTCGAAGAAGTCCTAATAGGCACACAACACACATACACACAAAAAAACACACAGAGTAAAAAGACATTTAGACGGAGGTAAACGCAATGAATGCAATCGCGATGAATGGATTATCATTTAACTTCTATCGTGAACTGGCCATGACACTAGTATGGTACATAGGCTCTCTCTCGTTGATGTTATCGCTATTTGTTTTCGTTATCAGGCCAAAAATCGCAATACCTGAGATGGAAAAAGCTGATTTTCGTACGCAAATTGAAATTGCGAAGTTTATTCACACTAGAAAGTCCCAAGTTGCGTTTGGGAATGAAAAAAATTGGAAGTACCTACGCAAACAGGTATTTCGCATCCAAGGAAAGAAATGCTTAAAGTGCGGTATTGAACACGAAAATATGCATATCGACCACATTAAACCAAAGTCGATTCATCCTCACTTAGAGTTTATGATCGACAACTTACAAGTGCTTTGCCCAACTTGTAATAAAGAAAAGTCTAACAAAGAAGAGACTGACTACAGAAAAAGTCATCACTTAATGGCACTAGTAAACACAATTAAAGAAAATAAGCTTTTAAGAGAACGTTATACGTATGACTTTGAAAAACTAACTAGAATCACAAAAGAAAAAATGAAGTTTGAACTTGCCGCATAACCTAAATCAAAGGAGGGCCATACAAGGTCCTCCTACTTAACCTAACAGGAGGAAGATAAATTAATGAGAAGAACAATCCCTATGAGAATTCAAAACAAAAGACAAATGATCATTCCCGTGGAACTCTACTCGATAAAGAGCATTAAAAAATTAAATGGGATTTCACTCTATGATATTTTATTTAATTTGTTTGAAAATCTCAGATAAAAAAGGGAGCTAAGCTCCCTATCACTATTTTAATCAAGATAATAAACATCACTTATATTAAGAATTAAAGCATCGTCATTGTCAGTGTTAACAATTGTCTCTTGCGTCCCAAGCTTTGGCGCTCTGTCGTAGTAATAGAACTCAAGCATGCCTGCGCCAAGAACCTTATATTCTTTTCCCATTTTTTTTAGCAAAGTTGAAACTAAACCATTAGCTCCACTTAAGTAATACTTAGAGTAAGCAACATTTTTTTGGTAACTATAACCAATCACGCCATTTACACCTTTAATAAGAAAGACTTCAGAACTCTTTAAGTTTTCACATTTAAAAACATTAACTGCAGACTCCCATTGAAGAACCTGTCTTACTTCACAATTTATATCGGCGATATACTCTCCTGTCATCATGCTTTGAAGAGTGAAATTAAGTTGAAATCGAGCAACTGATTCTGCAAAAGTAAAAGATGTAAGCATCATCAGAAATAGTGCAAAGATTATTTTTTTCATATCGTATCCCCTTATATTTGTTTTTAAATCAAATTATGTGAGGATAAACAAATTGGATAGAACCCTTGGGTATGACAGATAAAAAACTATCTGTCATTTTGAAATATCATTTACAAAATCAGACACTTTTATGAAATATCAGTCATTTATATCGTCATCACCAGGGTTTATAAGGTTAAAATTTAGAATAAGAGGAATAAGGTCTTCATCCTTATCTTCCATGACAATCTTTTTAAAGTCTTCAAAAAAACGTAAGTAAAGGCCAATAATATCTTTTCGAGCACTTTGACTAGCAGTGAAAACCATCGAGCCATAGGCGTCTAATTCAGTTTTATCACTCATATTTGAAATGGCCTTCTCTAGCCAAAATTTTCGAGTATTAAGCATCTGATCTCTAGATCCGCGATCACTTACACGAATGCTTCCTGATTGATAGAGGCCATTTTTCATCTCAATTAATTCATTGGCCTCACAAAGACTAAGTATCTCGTTTACTTCTTTAAGAGGAATACCTGATGCTTTTGAAATAAAACTATCTTGATGAAAAGAAAGCTTCTTATAAGCATTAAGATCAAGACATATAAGGACTAAGCCTATATTTGGATTACTAAAATAATGTTTTGTAATCTCAATGCGCTTCTTATTTCTTTCGTCTAAAAGTGGTATTGAATTATTAGCGGCCAAGTCATAGACCAAGGCCATGGACTCCATATCATCAAAACCAAAAATAATTTGTAGAAAATCATTTAAGCTAAGGTTTGTTTCTCCATTTTTTAATCGACGAAGCTTTGATGCTGTTAACCCACAAGACTTAGACACATCATTTAAACTCTTATTACTAAAGAGAAAAGAAAGTAATTCTTTAACCTCATGAACTTCACCCTGAAAGCGTAAATATGAAACGAAGATAAACTTCATATCAATTCTAAAAACTTCACAGAATTTTAAAAAGTCCTCCCATGAAGCCTTTGCATGTCCCTTCTCCCATCGATGAACGATATTTGAAGTTGACCCAAGCCTTTGATTTACCCATTCCTGACTTTTATCTGCACGAATTGAGCGGATTAATTGCTGGGCAAGCAAATCATAATCAAGTTCTTTAGCTAAACCCATTAGACTTCAACCTTGTATGTGGGGTAGATATCCTCGTAAGAGTGAACACCATGATTACTATCACGCTTAAAGATATCTTTTCGTTTTAGACCTGTAACACAATCATAGCCAGCTGCTGCAACAATTTCTCTTACGGCCTCTAGTGTTGCATGATGAAAGTTAGCGACACGTTTGGCCTTTTGCTCAACATTAATTCCTTTTACTAGATCTGGATTTTGAGTAGTAATACCAACAGGACATTTATTTGAATTACAAGTTAATGCCTGTATACAACCAATTGCAAGCATCATTGAACGTGCCCCATAACAGGCATCGGCACCTAAAGCGATGGCCTTGACAATATCAAAGCCAGTAAATAATTTACCCGCTGCTATTATTTTAATTTCATCTTTTAGGCCATACTCCTTTAAGATATTATAAGAATTAGTTAGTCCTTCCACTAGAGGTGTTCCAATAGAATCTGAAAACTCAAGTGGTGCTGCACCAGTTCCACCCTCAGCGCCATCAATTGCAATATAGTCCGGATAATTATCAAGTTCTTTAAATGTCTTTACCATATCAACGAACTCACTTCGTTTTCCAAAACACATTTTTATTCCAACAGGCTTTCCTCCACTCAACTTTCTTAAGCGTTCAATGAACTCAACCATCTCTTTTGCATTGCTAAACTCTTTATGAGATGGTGGAGAGTCGACCTCTGTCCCAACTTTTACACCACGAATCTTTGCAATTTCCGCAGTATTCTTCTTTGCTGGTAAAATCCCACCGTGGCCAGGCTTAGCTCCTTGAGAAAGCTTTAATTCAATCATTTTAACTTGCTCTAAAGTTGCTCTCTTCTTATAGTTTTCATCACTAAAATTACCATCTTCGTTTCTAGCACCAAAATACCCAGTACCAATTTGCCATATTAAATCACCGCCACCACTTTGATGGTAATCACTTATTCCACCTTCACCAGTATTATGGGCAAAGTTATTAAGTTTAGCACCGCGATTTAAAGCTTCAACGGCCCTAGAACTTAAAGACCCAAAGCTCATGGCCGAAATATTAAAAATTGATAAACTATAAGGCTTAGTACAATGCTTACTTCCTACTTCAACACGTAGGTCTTTTTGAACTTCACTAAATTCTTTAGGATACATTGAATGATTTATCCACTCATAACCAGTTTGATAAACATTCTTCTGAGTTCCAAATGGTTTAGTACTTAGAGCAAGCTTGGCCCTTTGATAAATAACATTACGAATTGTTCTTGGAATCGGCGTTCCATCTTCATCAGATTCAATAAAGTATTGATAGATCTTAGGTCTTAGATCTTCCATTACATAACGAAACCTTCCAACAACAGGATAGTTACTTTTTAGTGTATGTTCACTTTGAAATAGATCATAAAAACCTAAAAGGTATATTGGAACTAATACTAAGTATTGATAATAGAAGAATTCATTAAAGAACTCTCCCGCAAAAACTGTTGCTATATTTGTAACAAAAAAGAACCACCAAAATAATTTTCTAGGGCTAATACCGCGACCTAAGTAAGCCATTTTTGACCTCTACATTTACTATAAGAAATAGTTTTTATTTTATATTTACATATTATAGCTAACTTATCGTCAACATTTACATTAGTTTTACAATGAATCTGTTTGCCTCTTGTTAAAATAAATTAAGAAGAAGTACCACACGCAAATCAAGGATAACGCCAATGTGCACGAAAACTTATTCATTTAAGAACTTAAACAAAACAAATACAATCTTTCTCCTATTGACGCCTATTGTAGCTATTGCAGGAACTATTGCATGGCTTAAAGTTGACGGTTTTGATTGGAGAATTATGGCCCTTTCTTTGGCCTTTTATATTGCAACAGGACTAGGTATTACAGCAGGCTATCATAGACTCTTTGCCCACAGATCTTATCAAGCAAGTTGGCCTGTTAGGCTTCTCTTATTGATTTTTGGTGCAGCTGCTGTACAAAACTCGGCCTTAAAGTGGTGTAATGATCACCGAGTTCATCATGGAAAGGTAGATACAGACCATGATCCATATAATATCAATGAAGGCTTTTTCTACGCTCATATGGGCTGGATTCTTCTCTTAGAAGATGCAGATGAATACAAATTCTCAAAAGACTTATTAAAAGACCCAATGGTTATGTTTCAACATAAGTTCTATTTGGCATTTGTTATTATCTTTAGTTTCCTCTTACCGGCCTTTCTTGGTCACCTAATAGCGGGCTCATGGCTTGGAGGATTATTTGTTGCTGGTGTTGCAAGAATCGTCTTTGTTCACCACTGCACATTCTTTATTAATTCACTATGCCATGTTGTTGGAACAAGGCCATATGATAAGAAACAAACGGCACGTGATAGTTGGATTATGGCACTATTCACATATGGTGAAGGATATCATAATTTCCACCACACTTTTCAAGCTGATTATCGCAACGGTATTAAATGGTACCACTTTGATCCAACAAAATGGTTAATTCGTGGCCTAAACTTCCTTGGCCTAACTTGGAACTTAAAACGTACAAAAGCAGAACTTATCAAATCGCGCCTTCAAGCGCAGTAATACCTGATACGCGTTATGATTATGAAGGTCATAGCGCGTATATTTTTCCCTCTTCTTACCCGATATAAAACAACTTAAGATAGAAATATGTTCAGTCTTAAACAGGTCGACCCTGGCCACAACTTTGATCTTGATGAAGAGTTTTTTGAAAACTTCACTTCATCACATACAAGAAAATCATATTTAAACGACATTAATCAATTCCTTTGCTGGATAAGTGATTATTTTAAAATTGAAAACTTTGAAAGTATTGAAAGAATCCATGTCATTAAATATCGAAACTACTTATCAGAATTTGGCGGCCATAATCAGAATCCTTCAACTCCTAAGACGATCAATCGAAAGCTAGCAAGTCTAAGTGTGTTTTTTAAATACCTCGTTGAAAAAAATTCAATTAAAGCAAATCCTGTTTCAAGTGTCAGAAGACCACGTAGTGAAGTAAAGTCCCCTACTAATGCCCTTACAAAAGATCAGGTATTAGAACTCTTTGCTCTTATGGGTCAAAATAAGAATTCAAAATATCTTCATGTTGCTCTATTTGTTACTTTCTTTACAACAGGACTTAGAAAGAGCGAGGTCTTAAATCTCAAGTTTAAAGACTATCAAACTCAAGGGGACAATAAGGTCCTTCAATACCGCGCAAAGGGTGGAAAGCTTGGAAAGAAGGTCTTAAACCCTTTAGCAATAAAGGCCATCGAAGAATATATTGATTGGATGAATGAGTGTGAGAGAGAAACGGGAGATAACGACTGGCTCTTTCAACCAACACGAAACCCAAGTAATCCAGAATTTCTTAATAAACCACTTCATCCAAGTACTATTAATGAGCTTCTTGATCGCTATGCAAAACAAGCAGGGATTGGCGTAAAGATTACACCACACTCAGCTAGAGCAACATTCATTGGAGAACTCCTAGAAATTGGTGTCGATATTTACACAATTGCAATTGAAGTTGGGCACGCTTCAGTGAAAACAACCGGTGAATACGATAAGAGAAGAAATAAGATCAAAGAAGCACCGACTTTAAAACTTAATTGGGATTAAATTTGTAATTTTAATTACAACGCATCCCAATGTTCGTATATTTTCACAAGATGTAGTAGTGTCAAAAATCCTACGGCCACAAGATATAGTATAAGCACATAGCGTTAACACACACCTTCACCTCTAAAAATTAGATGACAGACTTTTTTAGACACGATTTTTTTTCTGTAAAAAGAACTTGCAAAATCTCGTCAAGCCCATATTTAATAGGTATTAAAAGCTCTACAATAGTGATCAAGAATAAAAATTAGAGGCGCAAAAAGCATATGTCAAAATCTTGGCCCATTGTATATTGATAAGAAGTACTCCATCGGCCTAAACTAGAATAGAACATACAGCACGATCTTATTAAATTAATTTTAAAAGATTTGATATTTTTTACTAATTTTTAAGTTACATGTAAGACGCACACACAAGATTTTAATGCCTCGCACATCAGCATTACTGTCCGTGTTTTTTACAAAGTTAAGGAGGAACTTGTGACTTCACCAATTCTAGCAGAAAACGATGACAGATTTGTTCTTTTTCCAATTGAGTACAATTCAATTTGGGAAATGTACAAGAGACACATGGCAGTATTTTGGACTGCTGAAGAAATTGACTTAGAACAGGACCTTGCGGACTGGGAAAAGTTAAATGACAATGAGAGGCACTTTATTACTCACGTGCTTGCATTCTTTGCAGCAAGTGACGGTATCGTTAATGAAAACCTTGCGGTTCGTTTTTACAACGACGTACAAAACCCAGAAGCGAGATGTTTCTACGGTTTCCAAATCGCAATGGAAAACATTCACTCAGAAACTTACTCACTACTAATTGATACGTATGTTAAAGACGCTAAAGAAAAAGATCGTCTTTTCCACGCCGTTGATCACTTTGAGCCAGTTAAGAAAAAAGCTGACTGGGCCATGAAGTGGTTACGTGCAAAGAATACATTCGCAGAAAGACTTGTCGCTTTTGCAGCTATTGAAGGTATCTTCTTCTCTGGATCATTCTGTTCAATTTTCTGGTTAAAGAAAAGAGGACTTATGCCAGGTCTATGTACTTCTAATGAGTTTATTTCTCGCGATGAAGGACTTCACTGTGAATTCGCTGTCCTTCTACACTCTTTACTAGACAAAGATGAGCAGTGTTCAAAAGAGACAATTAAATCGATCATTACTGAAGCAGTAGAAATTGAAAAAGAGTTTATCTCTGAAGCAATTCCTGTTTCTCTAATCGGTATGAACCAAGACCTTATGAAGCAATATATCGAATTCGTAGCAGACTTCTGGATGCAGCAATTTGGTCTAGAAAGTCATTACGGTTCAGATAATCCATTTGATTGGATGGAGCTAATCTCTCTAGAAGGGAAAACAAACTTCTTTGAAAAGAGAGTATCTGAATACCAAAGACCGGGTATTTTATCAGAAAAGTCTGATAACACTTTCACTTTAGACGCGGAGTTTTAAGAAATGTACGTACAAACAAGAAGTGGCGAAAGAGAGCCAATTAAATTTGATAAAATTACAGATAGAATCAATACACTTGCTTTTGGTTTAGAAGATAACGTTGATCCAACAATGATTACGCAAAAAGTAATTGAAGGGATCTACGACGGTATTACAACTTCTGAGCTTGATAATCTTGCAGCTGAAACTGCAGCTTATCTAGCGACTAAGCACCCTGATTACAATATCCTTGCAGGACGTGTTGCAGTTTCAAACCTTCACAAAGAAACAAAAGGTTGTTTCTCTGAGAATGTTAAGGAAATGTATCACTATGTAAATAAAGCAACTGGTGAGCACGCACCACTAGTTTCAAAAGAATTATATGAAACAGTAATGGAGAATGCTGAACTTCTAGATAAAACTCTAGTTGATAAGCGTGACTTCAATTACGACTACTTTGGTTTTAAAACGCTTGAAAGATCTTACCTTCTAAAAATGGATGGGAAGATTGTTGAAAGACCAGGTCAAATGCTTCTTAGAGTTTCTGTTGGTATGCACATGAATGACATGGAAGCAGCTATTGAAACATACAATCTAATGAGTCAGAAGTTCTTTACACACGCAACTCCTACTCTATTTAACTCGGGAACAAATAAGCCACAAATGTCTTCTTGTTTCCTACTTACGATGAAAGATGATTCGATTGATGGTATCTACGATACTCTTAAGCAAACTGCATTAATCTCTCAGTCAGCTGGAGGTATTGGACTTTCAATCCACAATATCCGCGCAAAAGGTTCATTCATCAAGGGAACTAATGGTACGTCGAACGGAATCGTTCCAATGCTAAAAGTTTTCAATGATACAGCTCGCTACGTTGATCAAGGTGGTGGAAAGCGTAAAGGTTCATTTGCAATCTATCTTGAGCCATGGCACGCAGATATCTTTGAATTCCTAGAAATGAAAAAGAATACTGGTAAAGATGAGCAAAGAGCGCGTGACCTTTTCTACGCACTTTGGACTCCTGACTTATTCATGAAAAGAGTTGAAGAAGATGGACAGTGGTCACTATTTTGCCCACACGAGTGTCCAGGTCTAGCTGACTGCTATGGTGCTGAGTTTGAAGCGCTATACACTAAATACGAAAAAGCAGGTAAGGCCAAGAAAACAATCAGAGCACAAGACCTATGGTTTGCTGTTCTTGAGTCTCAAACTGAAACTGGTTCTCCTTATATGCTATATAAAGATGCAGCTAACGAGAAATCAAATCAGAAGAACCTTGGAACAATTAAGTCTTCTAACCTTTGTACAGAAATCCTTGAGTACACAGCTCCAGATGAAGTAGCTGTTTGTAACCTTGCTTCAGTTGCTCTTAACAAATTTGTAAAGATCGACGACCAAGGTAAAGCAACTTACGATCACGACCACCTATATAAAGTTGTTTATCGTATGACAAAGAATCTTAACAGAGTAATTGATGTAAACTACTACCCTGTTGAAGAAGCTAAGAACTCAAATATGAGACACCGTCCAATCGGTCTAGGTGTGCAAGGTCTTCAAGATACTTTCTTTATGATGAGACTTCCATTTGAGTCTGAAGAAGCACTTAAGCTTAATAACGATATTTTTGAAACGATCTACTTTGCAGCTGTTACAGCTTCAAAAGATACAGCAAAAATTGATGGGCCTTACTCAACATATGAAGGTTCTCCAATGTCACAAGGACAATTCCAATTTGATATGTGGGGACACTCAGCACACTCTGGCCGTTGGGACTGGGATGCACTGAAGAAAGAAGTAAAAGAGCACGGAGTAAGAAACTCACTACTAGTAGCTCCAATGCCAACTGCTTCAACTTCTCAAATCCTAGGAAATAACGAGTGTTTTGAGCCAATTACTTCAAATATCTATGTAAGACGTGTTCTTTCTGGTGAATTTGCAGTTGTTAACAAGTACCTTGTTCGTGATCTAATCGATCTTGGACTTTGGGATGATACAATGAGAAATGAGATCATTGCTAACAATGGTTCAATTCAATCAATTGAAAGAATTCCAGAAGCAACAAAAGAGCTCTACAAAACAGTATGGGAAGTTAAGCAAAAAGCAGTTATCGACATGTCTGCGGGACGTGGGCCATATATTGACCAAGGTCAATCACTAAATATCCACATGGAAAACCCTAACTTCGGTAAGCTTTCTTCAATGCACTTCTATGCTTGGAAAAAAGGTCTTAAGACAGGTATGTACTACCTTCGTTCACGTGCTGCAGTTAACGCTGTTCAGTTCACTGTTAAGAACGAAACAAAGAAGACTCCTGAGCAATTAGAGCAAGAAGCAGCAGCAATGGTTTGTTCAATTGAGAACCCAGAAGACTGCGAGATGTGCGGAAGCTAGATTGCATATTTAAATTTCTAATTTAATTTGGTTTGTCACTAAATTAAACTGCTAGAATACGGGGGGCCAAGGGATTTGGCCCCCTATTCATTTTAAGATATAGGAACTTTTAATGCCTGATCAAAGAGATATCAAAAAAAATCAAATTGAAGATAACACAGGTTTTTGGCAAGAAGGCTGGGACAAAGGCTTTACTGGTTTTCATCAATCAGAATTCAACCCTGTAATGGAAAACTACTTTAACGAAAAAGATATAAGTGGAAAGAATATTCTAGTTCCCCTTTGTGGTAAGAGTTTAGATATGCTCTACCTTGCAAACAAAGGAGCTAATGTAATTGGTGTTGAAGTGGTTAAAGAGCCGGTAGAGGACTTCTTTCGTGAAAATGAAATTCCTAATATGACTCAAGAAGATGGAATATACCGCTGCCAATTGGATAAGGGAAGTATCACTATTTATAATAAGGACTTCTTTGCATTAGAGAATCTTGGGAATATTGACTATCTCTATGACAGAGCTTCAAATATTGCGCTTCCACCTTCTATGAGAAAAGAGAAGTACTACCCAACGATAAAACGATTAATTAATAATGAAACAAAAATACTCCTACTAACGATGGATCATAATGGGCCACAAGACTTCGGACCTCCATTTGCGATTAAAAAATCTGAAACAACAGAATTTTATCCAGATATAAATCTTGATAGAGAATTAAGTATAAAGGCAATGGATCGTTTCCAAGAAGCAGGAATAAAGAAAATCAAAAGACTAATCTGGACCAATTAAATAATTGGCCCAGATTAAATACTAGTCGTCGTAACGAGCAATTTCTTTCAGGCAATCTAGTTCATTATAACCGAAGTCATTTCCAAATGTTTCTAAACATTCATCAAGACGAACTAAAAGTTCAACAGACATTTCATCTCTTTCCTGATCAGTAACAACACCATCAGCTGCGATTTGACCTGCTTCTTCGTACTCATTTTGAGTAAGCGCGTCTACAGTAGCATCAGTTGTTAAGTAAAATGGTGCAATAGTGATAATAGTTGAAAGCTCTCTTTCAGAAATATCATTTGCCTGTGTGTTTAAGCTTAATAGTGCAATTGTAAGTAGTAATAATTTTTTCATAATACTCTCCTTAATTATTTAAAACTTTTCTTAGCTTTAAGTATATTATTTGCCATAACAGCGATATTAGTTACTTCATCTTTATAGTGCGTAAGGTAGAATTGATTCATCTCACCTATGACATCACTCTTTATAGGAGAAAGGCCATGCCTTGCTCTTTTCTTATTTTCTCTTGCCCAGTCCTTATAACGATTTGCTAATCCTTCAAATTTAACTCTAAGGCCCTTATCACCGGACTTAAGGGCCAATGTCGCTAGGTTTTCTTGCAATCTTGTTAGGGCCATTTTCTCAAGGAATATATAAGATGCTTTGGTAAAACGCATATCTTCTTTTGAGATATTTGCCGCTATTTGATAGCGTTGCTCCACAGGAAGCTCATAATAATCTTCAAAACTTTTAAAACCAAGATGGGCCAAATAACCGTTTACCTTCTTAGACTTTTCTTTAAATTGTCTTGTCATCTCATCACGGACTAAATCATCTTCTTTCAAGTCTTTTAACAGTCCTTTTGGCGTCAAAGGCTTACTACGCAATTTACTTGGATCAATTGTAGCTCTTAAGATTTTATAAGATTCAGTAGCGCAATTAGCTGAAAAGAATTTATAGTCTCCCATGTCCTTTTCTTCATAAAGCCTTAAAGCGTGAGAAGTAAAGCGATGGATTTCTCTTTGAGTTAGCTTTAAATCGTATTGGTCAAGATCTCTAAACTCGTCGTAATTGTATTTTTGCTTAACTTGGGCCAATGTCATGAAGTCAATCTTAGTTGCATATCCACCAAAAATTCCCTTAAGTAGTCCCGGTGCTAAATCATCAACATCAGCAACAACACCAAGGATGAACTCCGTCTGATATTTGAGTGGGCAATTATCAATATTTTTCTTACAAGCACGTACATAGAACATACTATGGCCAAAGCGACTCATGGCACTTTCACCATTAGAGGCCATCAGATATGAGATCTTTAAAACTCTATTTTTATAAAAACTAATTTCTTTATAACCAGTAGCAACTGATATGAAAGTAGAGAAATGATTATCGCAAACCTGTGATTCAAATGTTCTCTCACCCGTAATATCAACAATGAATTCATAGGCAGCTAAGTTGTTGCATTTGAAATTACTATTTTGATAAAATTCACTGACAAAAGAATTGAACTCTTCTTTAGGACTTTCATACTTATTATTTTCTCTTAAAGAGCGATAGTAAACCTTTCTTCTTAGATCACCATTTACACGCATCATACGAGCATATCTCTTCCAATTGGTAAGTGCTAAGAACTGATCTCTCTCATTGCGATCTAAGTGCTTAAAAGCAATATCGGCCCCTATAGTGACCTGTGACACTAAAAGAAGACAGATAAATATTCGCACAGAGGTAATAAATTGCATGGATTAGTTTTATAATGAAAACGAAAAGAATTGTTTGAAAGAGAAATAATGATATAGGGTGTTCATTTAGTAGACATAAGATAAGACGTTATAAGTATCTGTAAATAGGAAGATAAAAAGATAAATAAGATTTTACTCTTTATACAAGAAGAGAAATTTATTTAAGGTTTTTTTGAAAGAAAGAGAGGCCGTCAAATAAACTGACGGCCATTATTAACTAGCGTTTGCGCTTGCTTGTACAAAACTATAATAGAAAACAGCATTTGGATCATTTGAAACTTTCCTAAGCTCAACTCGCATAAGATCAACCGTTTCTTGATCTACTCTTCCCTCTTTTACAAGTTGAGGTGCAGCCGACAAGAGCAATTCACACCAATAATCGATAAATTCTTTTCTCTTATCAGGACGTCGATTATCTAAATGCCATGTCTTAGACTCTACTTTTATATTTTGAAAACCTTGTTGCATAAGAAGGTTTCCAAGTTTTGCTCCAATAAATGGATCTCCACCCATATCGTATTGGTAATCATTAAATGCCTGCCAATACTTCCAAGTGTTAGGAGAATAAGGATCAAGTAAGAAACTTGAATTCATAACTTCAGATATATATATTCGGCCACCAGGGCGAAGAACTCTTCTGGCCTCTGACAAAACTTTTGCGGGCTCAGGCACATGCTCTAAAATCCAACAAAGAAAAGCTCCATCAAATTTGCGGGAACTAAATTGTAAATCCGTTGCATCCATTTGATGAAGATCGAATCGATCTTTTAAGGCCCCATTTAGAGTAGACTCTAAAAACTCCTTAGCAGATGCAAGCTGGTGCTCACTACGATCAACACAAGTAATATGCATATCAGGAAAACGTCTAAGTAGAATCTCCGTTTGCGCACCAACACCACTACCTATTTCAATAAGTTCTTTAACTCGAGAAAGGTTGATATTCTTATAAACTGTTTGCTCTGCAAATCTGGCCTGTGCTCTTAGTCGATCTTGTTCGGCCTTATCAAAGCCGTGAAGATATGGAAATTCACTCTTCTTTTTATCATCTTTAATATCTGTCATATTTACCTCAATAAGTTTTGCTCATTATAACATGCTTAGACTTTAAGGGGGATTTTTGCTAAGCTTGGCCACATAAGTTCTTTATAACACAGGAAATTACTATGCAATTGATATTAGGATCTTCATCACAATTTCGACAGAACCAGTTAAAACAATTAGGCTTAGACTTTACATGTGTATCCCCTAATATTGATGAAGAAGCGATAAAAAATGATGGTATCTCACCCCTTGAAGTCTCTAGACAGCTTTCACTGCAAAAGGCGCAAGAAGTTTTGAAGAATAATCCAGAAGCGATCATTATTGGTGGAGATCAGGTATTAAACTTCAATGGTGACATATTTAATAAGCCTGAAACAATTGAAAATGCTATCTCTCATCTAAAAAAGCTACGAGGTAAGACTCATGAGCTTATAACGAGTATTGCTGTTATTTCAAAAGATAAACAAGTAGTCGAAACAGTTGTCTCTAAAATGACAATGAAGGAGCTAAGTGATGAGCAAATTGAGCGATACGTCGTATCTGATGAGCCATTATGGAGCTGTGGAGCTTACAAGCTAGAGACCCAAGGCATAGCACTCTTTGATCAAATTGAATGTCCTGATCATTCGTCTATCATAGGACTTCCACTAATTGCTCTGTCTAAAATCCTTCCAGAGTTTGGAATTGATGTCCTCTAAGTCCCCAATATAAGTAGAAAACATCATTTCCGACTAAATAACTCCACAAAGATTTCCGATAAGACCTATTGAAATCTTTGTGGGGGAATCATGTTTAAAAAGAAAACAATCGCTGTTGTCTTAAGCTCGCTCTTATTAATGGCAAGTTGTACCAGTAAACACGAAAAATATAATAATCGTGTTATCTCTTCGGTAAACCTCTATGGCCCGGAGCTTGAAACCTATTATGATCATGAGCATCTTGAAAACTTTCAAAACCGTGTTGAAGAAATTCTGGTTTGGCGACACAAGGCCATTGATTTCATCATTGAACTTGAAGAGCAAAAAGTATTAAAAAGTAATCAGATCACAAAGATTCATGAAGAAGGGACTGAAACTTATAAGAGTTTCCGTGATGCTGTTTGGCCTAATGTGGAAAATGCAAAATGGATCACAGATAAGTATAACGAGATCAATATTATTGAACAAGGCCGCTCTGAAATTCTTGATAAGAGAAAGAAAGTTAAAAAGCCAGGGCCAAGAAATAAAGACCGTCATGATGATTACCGCTGGGTTAGATACAAAGAAATTAATATCAACCCACAAGATGAACTTGGAAAGAGTTTAATCTATGATATTAAAACTGCCATCGCTACTTCATTAGTTATGTATGATAATTATATGATCGTTTTATCTCAAATTCAGGAGATGAAGAAAATCAGACATCTTGTAAACTATGACAATGCTGATCTTAAAAACCAATTAGCAAAGATTACCTATAGCTTTAATAAATACGATAATTACAACCGTATTGAACGCGGGCTAAAACTTTATGATGATCTAGTAAATTACTATATTAAGCATGATGTAATACCAGATAGAGCAAATTACTATCTAGACTCACTAATTCAATCTTCACAATCTTTTGTTAAATTAGATAAAGAATTTAAAAGTGGAATTTTTGGAAGAAAAGTATCAATGATATGGCGTTATATTACTGACTACTTTAAAGAAAGTAAGAATAACGTTACTCACGTTGTCTCTCAAGGCTTTGGAAATACAGCAGGCCTTGTCCAAACAAGAAAAGGAAAATTATACGACCCTTCACCACAAAGAGTTGCAGAACTTGAAGCGCAGTTAGAACCGCTGGATATTCTTTTAGAAAAGACTCCTTTTAGACTTACGGATAAATTTATTCCTGGTCACTGGGGACACGTGGCGATATGGACCGGTAATAAACAACAGCTACAGGAACTTGGTATCTGGGATCATCCAGAAGTTGTTCCTTTTCATGATGAGATTGAAAACAAAGGCAAGAGAATCATTGAAGCTTTAAGGCCAGGTGTTCAATATAATACTCTCCACCACTTTATGGATATTGATGATCTTGCGGCCGTAAGGCATCAGATAAACCTCACTCGTGAAGAAAAGCAGGATTATCTAATCAATGCCTTTAGACAGATCGGAAAAGTATACGATTTTAATTTTGATGTTGAAACAGATGAAAGAATTGTTTGTTCAGAGCTTGCTTATGTAACTTTTGATGATATGGACTGGCCAATTGCAAAAGCAGCAGGCCGCTATACAATCTCACCTGATAACGTGGGTGAAAAAGTAGGGCCAGGCCTTGAGTTTAAAACTGTTCTACTTATACATGATGGAAAAGAAGTCGGTGGCGACCTCGACTCCAGCTTTAGAAAATTAATGAAAGATAGTACTTTATAATCGATTCAAAACGCAGAACTTCCACGCCGGTGAGTTCTGCGTTTTTTCAAATACCTTCTCTTCACTTACACTAAATTCACTTCGATCAAATTTTGGAAAATACACATCGGCATCTCCTTCAAAATCAACCTCTGTTAAATAGATGCGATCAACCTTAGGAAGATAGTATTCATAAATATAAGAACCACCTATAACAACGGCTTCCTCAACGCCAGAGGATTTAAGATCTTTTAGGACTTCTTCAGGATCAGTAAAGACATCGCATCCTTCAATTTTTAATGAAGGATCACGAGAGATGACAATATTACGTCTCTTAGGAAGAGGTCTTCCGATAGATTCATAGGTTTTTCTCCCCATGATAATCGGCTTGCCACTTGTTATTTTTTTAAAGTTCTTTAGGTCTTCGCTAATATGCCAGAGCAAATCATTGCCCTTTCCTATTTCTCGATTCTTACCTATTCCAACAATAAGAGAGAGAATCAAACTGAAACCTCGGCCTTAATATGTGGATGGGCCTCATAGTCTTCAAGCTTGAAGTCCTCATAAGTAAATTCAAAAATAGAATTAATCTCAGGGTTAACCCACATTTTTGGAAGAGGATGTGGCTCGCGAGTAAGTTGGAGCTTGGCCTGCTCAATATGATTTAAATAAAGGTGAGCATCCCCCATTGTATGGACGAACTCTCCAAGTTTTAAACCTGTAACTTGAGCTAGCATCATAGTGAATAATGCATACGAAGCAATATTAAATGGTACACCTAAGAAAATATCAGCTGATCTTTGATAGAGCTGACAAGATAATTTCATATCAGGTGAAACGTAGAATTGGATAAAAGAATGACATGGAGGCAAGGCCATATTATCAACATCGGCCGGATTCCAAGCAGTTAAAATATGACGACGAGAAAAAGGATTCTCACGTAGACCTTTGACTAAATTTGCAACTTGATCAACCTCATCACCATTTGGAGTTTTCCAGTGACGCCACTGATAACCATAAACGGGACCAAGATCTCCATTCTCATCTGCCCATTCATCCCAAATACGAACCTTATTTTCTTTTAAATATGCAATATTCGTATCACCTTTTAAAAACCAAAGTAGTTCGTGAATAATTGAACGAAGGTGACATTTCTTTGTAGTAACTAAAGGGAAACCTTCCTCTAGATTATAGCGGGCCTGATAACCAAATACAGAAATCGTACCAGTACCTGTGCGATCCTCTTTCTTTTGACCATTTTCAAGCACGTGCTTCATTAAGTCTAAGTATTGTCTCATCCTTGTGTCTCCCTATGTATAAGTATGTTTGTGTGTTTTGCTGTGTTAAATTTTGTGTTGTTTGTCTAAAGTTTATTATAACCAAATATGCACAACTTTAATAGCTTGCAACTCGTCAAAAAGGCCCATAAAATATTACACATGATAAAAATAGGACTCGATAGATTAAGAGATGACGCATCTCTACAAAATAAGATTACTGGTAATATTGCTCTTTTGTGTCACAGCGCAAGCGTGGACTCAAACTTGAAAGTTGCCCCAATACTATTCAAGGAAATTTTTGGAGATCGATTTAAAAAACTCTTTGGCCCACAACATGGTTTCGTTAGTGATGTTCAAGACAATATGGTTGAAACTGATCACTATACACACCCATTCTTCCAAGTTCCAGTTTACTCTTTATATAGCGAGACAAGAAAACCCACAAAAGAAATGTTAGAAGGAATTGATACTTTTGTGGTAGACCTTCAAGATGTTGGAACACGTGTCTATACTTATATAACAACTGTAACCTACCTCTTAGAAGAGTGTTCTAAACAGGAAATTAAAGTTGTTATTCTCGATCGCCCTAATCCAGTAGGCCTTGAAAAAATTGAAGGTAATATTTTAGAAACAGAATTTAGATCTTTTGTAGGGGCCTTAGAGATCCCACAAAGACATGCACTTTCCATGGGCGAATATGCAAAGTACGCTAAAAAGAAACTAGGTTTTAGTGTTGAATTAGAAGTCATTGAAGTACAAGGCCTAACAAGATCAATGTTCTGGCAAGACACAGGACTTGAATGGATAAACCCTTCTCCTAACCTACCAACTCCACAAGGTGCTCATACATTTTGCGGCACAGTTCTTTATGAAGGAACAAATCTTAGCGAAGGTCGTGGAACAACACGAGCACTTGAAGTCATAGGTCATCCAGCAATAGAAGCCTATTCCTTTGTTGAGGGGCTAAGCGATACACTACATGAAATTGATAATAATAGCTTTATTCTACGTCCAGTTAATTTCATGCCTACTTTTAACAAGCATGCAGGTGTAGCTTGTGGCGGCGTTCATATTCATGTAACTGATCCAGCTAAATTTAATTCATGGCATGTTTCTCAATACCTTTGTCGAGAATTTAAACGTGTTTTAGGTGACAAGTTTGAGTGGGACAAAAAGGACTATGAGTACGCATTTGGAAATCTTGCAATCGATCTCATTAATGGAAGTCTCTTTGTCAAAGAATGGGTAGAAAGATTAGGTTCAATGGATGAGCTTATAAGTTTCGAAAAGAAAGGTCACAAACAATACTTAGAAGAAATTAAAGATATAAAAATCTACAAATAAAAAAGGGGCCTTAGTGGCCCCTTTCTTTTTTAGAAGTATTCTTTCATTTGACCTGATTTAAATCGATCAAGATAATCTTGGGCCTTGGCCTTCAAGATTCCTGAGAAACAAACCATACCAATGATATTCGGGAATGCAATTGACAGTAGCATTAAGTCAGCAAATCCAAGTACATTACCAATACTTAGTACTGGACCGAGAATAATAATAAATACATATGCAAATCGGTAGAATCGAACAGCATTATAACCTAAGCGTTTTTCAAATAGATAAACAGTTGCTCTCTCACCATAGTATGACCAAGAAATAACTGTTGAATATGCAAATACACAAATTGCAACTAATAAGAAATAAGGCATCCAGCTTCCTAAATGAGAAAATGCTAGGGCCGTCATCTCAACACCTTGTTTTGCAACTTCTGGATCTTTATAAGCACCAGTGATTAAAAGTGTTAAGGCCGTAATTGTACAAACAACATGTGTATCAATTACTGGTCCAATCATAGCAACAACACCTTCACGCACAGGCTCTTTTGTTTTAGCTGCTGCGTGAGCAATTGCAGAAGAACCAAGACCGGCTTCATTTGAAAATGATGCTCGTTGAACACCTGTTAACATAACAGCAAAGAATCCACCAAATGCCGCATCTGGATTAAAAGCTTCTTTGAAGATTTGCACGAACATATCTGGAATCATACTTGCGTTTGAGAAGATAATTGCCAGACAAGAAAGTACATAGAAGACACACATGAAAGGAACAAGCTTAGAAGTTACACTTCCAATCTTTTTAATCCCACCAATAAGAACGGCACCAGCAAGGAAGGCTAGAACAATACCAACAATCCATGGATTTGCATCAGGGTGTTGATTAGCGATAATCTTATATGTTTGGTTTGCTTGGAAAAGGTTTCCACCACCAAGTGAAGCACCAATAGTCATAACAGCATAGAAACAACCCATGATCTTACCTAGCATCGGCCAATTATGATTTTTAAACATTTCGCTTAAATAAACCATTGGTCCACCTAAGATATCTCCTTTCATAGTCTTTTGCTTATAAAGTTGAGCAAAAGTTGAAGAAGCAAATTTTAGTGACATACCAAAGAAGGCAATAATCCAAATCCAAAAAATAACACCTGGTCCACCGCGGCCAATTGCAAGGGCAACACCAGCGATATTTCCAAGACCAACAGTCGCAGATAATGCTGACGTTAGGGCCTGAAAGTGAGTAATATCACCTTCATCTTCAGGGTTATCATACTTTCCACGGATAACATCAATTGAATGCTTAAAAAGACGTACATTGATAAATCCGAGACGAATAGTAAAGAAGAGTCCACCAAATACCATCACTAATAAAATTAGTGGCATCGTGATAACTTCACCCCAATAGAAAACTGGAACAGGGAAAAATAGGAATTTTTCATAATGTTCATTGAATGTTCCGAAAATTTTGTTTACTTGTTCTTGGAGCTTAAGCTCATCTTGAGCAAAAACGCTCAAGCTGGTAAGCGCGGAAAATAGCGCTAATAAAACGCGAGTACTTGCGAGTTTAATCATTTAAACAATCCTTTGTTTCTAGTTTCTCTCTCAAAATTCGTATTAGAATTTGTGTGTAATTTAATACTTTCTTAAATTTTAAAGAAAGTTTATCGAACTTGTCACCTTTTTTATTTTCGTAGCGTTAAAATTCGGTTATCCTTAATTCATTAATTAGAATTAAAAGGAGTTACTAAGTGAGCAAATTGCCAACATTAGAAGAGGCCATTGAAATCGTACGCCCACTAGTTAAATATTCGGTTGTAGAAAACCAAAAGCATATCGACCTATCTGTTGCCACAGCAGATAAGCGTATGATCTCTCAACAGGCTCTAATGGTTATCAAGAACTCAATTGATAAAGGTCTAGTGGATCAAAAAGAAATCAATACTAAGCTTGGTTTAGACTAATTATTTCAGACACTTAGATCTGAGCACACAAGAATTACAAGAAGCCGTCAGGAATCTGCGCAGCTTGTACTTCAAATATGTTCATTTATTGAACGTCTATGTAAGCCTTACAAAATCGATGAGGCAATAACATGCCAAATGCTAAGATATAAGCATGAAAGCAATACTACTTAGCCTAATTATCTCTTTTCAGTCTTATGCGGCCATCCCACATAACGGCGATGACGAGCGATCAATTAGAAATCCCATTGCTTTAATGAAGCAATCAAATGAGATTCGCGAAATTACAAAGAAAATGAATCTTGTTCTTTTAAACTCTGTCAGAGTTCGTGGGTTGGATAATGAATTAGGTCGTGAGATCAATGAATTGGCCCATGAGATTCAATTTTTGAATGAATCACAAGTTGATTACGATCAGCAGTATTTAGAACTTTTAGAAGAAGAAGTTGAATTATATAAACAAGAAATTGAATTCCTTACAAAGTAATGTAAGTGAACCCTCCCCCCCTCTTTTATACAAAAAACCGAAGTAATGCTTCGGTTTTTTTATTTCTAATCAGCTCTTTCAAACTTTTGATATAAAACAGAGTAATCACTTCCGCGGTAATCCCTTATAAATATCTCACTTTGTTCAATTGCCATACCGTAGTAACGAGAATTTTTATTAATATCAAAGCGATATTCATAAGAACGATAAAGATAGTAATTACCATTACTATTTTTCGTATAAATACCAACAGCTACGCCATCGTCAGAGAAGACATTGAAGACATGATAATTACCACCTACTTTCTCTTGAACTTTAGGCTTAGTTCCTACGTTATTTAATGTGTAGTCACAGATCTTAGCGAGGTAGAGGTTATTCTCAGTAGGAATATCAGTAATAAAGTTCTTTGCTGCTCCTCGAGTTCCTTTAAAGACAGGAGTTGAGTCGTAATCATTTGGCGCTTCAATATAGACACCTAAATTTGTAATATCTCTTGTATTTGGATCTCCGTAGACCTTTTGTCTGCGAGAAAAGATGAAATCTTCAGAAAAAACATTTCTTAAAATATTATCGTGATGCTCCTCAAGGGCCTCACATATTCTTGTCATACGATTTAAGCTATTGTCGCCTAATTCGGTATTAACAATCTCTAAAGCTTGACCAGCTCTAATTATTCCACGATCACTTTCGCCTTCCTTGCCGTAGTCTTCACAACCCGCAAGAGAGAAAAGTCCAAGAATCACAAGACAATACTTTAAAAGATTAAATGACATTTAAAACTCCATTTTTAAATATAAGATACTTCTATTCTAACAGAATATTTTTAAAGTAGATAATTTCAGTCTTGAAAAGTCTTACAAAAGCTTAATCGATAACACGATAATCTGCTTCAATAACATCTTCATCTTTGAATTGACCTTGAGGTCTTTGGCGTTGAGAGTGATTTGTAGAAAACGGGTTTGCCTTAGGCTTCTTATCGGCCAGGACTCCGCTTGATCTTAGAAGTCTTCGGATCATAATAAAGACCCAATAGAAAATGGCCGCTTTTACTAATGCTGCAAACATGCTTTAAATCTAGCATAAAAGTGGCCAAAATATAATGAAAATTCTTAACTACGCGAAATTATTTTGCTATAGTGGCCTAAATAAAAATAAAACTAGTGAGTACTATATGTCAGAAAAACTAAATCTTGTTCACTGGGCCGACATGACGGCCGATCGCATCATTCGCCAACACGGCGACAAAGATGATTATGTTGTGGCCAGTGGGATCACTCCATCAGGAGTTGTTCATTTTGGTAACTTTAGAGAGGTTATCACAACAGACCTTGTAGCACGCGGACTTCGTGCCCGTGGTAAGAATGTTCGCTTCATCTTTTCATGGGATGATTACGATACGTTTAGAAAGATTCCAGGTAATCTTCCAAAACAAGATGAATTAGCACAATATCTTTTCCAACCAATTGTTGATACTCCAGATCCATTTGGTGAACATGAAAGCTATGCTGCTCATCATGAACACAACTTTGAAGAACAACTTAAGAAAGTTGGTGTTGAAGTTGAACCAATTTATCAGGCAAAGAAATACCGTGCTGGTGATTATAAAGAACAGATTAAATTAGCACTTAATAAGAGATTTGAAATTCGTGATATTTTAAATCAATACAGAAAAGAGCCATATGGTGATGACTATTACCCGGTATCTGTTTACTGTGAAAAGTATAAAACTGATAAAACGACAATTCTTTCATGGGACGGTGAAAGCAAGTTACGCTACAAGCATAACGAGCACGACTATGAAGGAGAAATCGATATTAATACAACAAGCCTAGTGAAGCTTCCATGGCGAGTTGACTGGCCAATGAGATGGGCATTTGAAAAAGTTGACTTTGAGCCAGGTGGAAAAGATCACTCTTCTCAGGGTGGATCATTTACGACAGCAAAAGACATTGTAAAAGTTTTTGACTGGCAGGCACCGATCTATCTTCAATACGACTTTGTCTCAATTAAAGGCCTTGGCGGAAAAATGAGTTCCTCAAAAGGGAACCTTGTTACTGTTAATGATATCCTAAAGGTATATGAGCCAGAAATGGTTCGTTGGATCTTTGCTTCATATAAGACAAATGTTGATTTTGCGATCTCATTTGACCTTGATGTTTTAAAAACATATGAAGACTATGATCGCCAAGAAAGACTTGCTTTTGGCCTTGAAAAAGGTAACGAGAAGAAAGTTGCGATGGCAAAGAGAGTAATTGAACTATCTCAAATTGGAGAGCACCCTACTGAGTGTCCTTTCCAACCTTCTTTTAGACACCTGTGCAATGTTCTACAAATTAATGATGGAGACATTGAAGCAGCACGCTCTTACTACGCTGATCAAATCAAGACTGATAGAGACGAAAGGCGCTTTAGAGAAAGAAGTGCATGTGCTCTTCACTGGCTACAAGAGAATGCTCCAGAGGAATTTAAATTTGCTATCAATAAAGAAGCTGTTGATATGCCTCTAGAAGATAAGGTTCGCACATACCTTGATAAGCTTGTTGCACTTTGCGAAGAGCAGTGGGATACGATTGAAAGTGATAAGGAATTTAACGATAAGATGTATGAAGTGATGCATGAGCTAGAACTTAAGCCAGCGGATATTTTTGCACCAATTTATCAAAAGTTAATTTCACGTGAAAAAGGTCCAAAGCTTGCAGGATTTATCCGCACTATTGGAAAAGATCGTGTCATAAAACTTCTTAAATAAGAAATCTTAAAAGACTTTTTTAAATACTAGGCCATCCTTTGCGATGGCCTTTATTTCAATAGGATAATTTCTAAATTGTTTTAATCTCTTTGCCACCTGAAGATCACTTTCTGACAACATACAAAACTTCAGGTTCTTTTTATCAATTCGACATTCACTGAGATGAGTATGAGCGATCTCGGCCTTTAGAATCTTAAGTCCGTACTTACGAGATAAGCTTTCTAGCTCCAGCATTGTATTCATAATACTTTTGTAATCAGAAACACTCTTATAACGGCCCTTAAAAATTTTAGATTCAATAACCTGATTAGACTCTAAGTGGAATCGGATTTGAAGAACTTCTCTTTTAATGAGTCCATATAGAGCAAAGGAATGTCTAAGTAGCTTCTTGTCCCACCTACTTGGAGCAGTTATGCTTTGTCCCATGTAGACGACTTCTTGGCCATCTAAGCTTAAACGACTAAAGTCGGATTCCATTGCATGTATTTTAACTCTTTCATAGAGACTTAATTCCATACAATAATTATCGGAATGAAGATTTTGAATTATGAAGAAATCTTAACAACTAATGAATTTGGGAAAATTTTGTACATTTAGGGACAATAAGAAACCATTAAATTAGGATATTTGTAAGAATTTCACATTCAAAATGTTATTTTTCTTGAATTTTCTTACAATTCGGCATTTTTTTAGTCCCGTAAGTAATTGAAATTGTCAGCTTAAACGTCAACTCATAAAACTAAGTTAACAAAATAAAAAAAACGAGAGGGGTTTTATTTATGAAAAAGTTTTTAGTTGCTGCTGCTTTATTTGTTACTTCAATGGCCACACAATCAGCGATGGCCCAAGATTGTACTGCTGAACTTGTTGCCAGGAATGGCAGGGTTTTAGATACTTTCTTTGCTTATGACTACAATTACAATCAAGCTTGCCGTGAAGCACTTTCAAGATGTCACTTTGAGCAAAACAGAAGATCTTATGATCGTGTTGTAAGAAATGCTAGTTGCCAAGTTGCTTACACAAGACCTGATCCAAGGCCAAGAAAAGAAACTTGTTCATTTAACCTAGTTAATACAAATAACGGGCGTATTGTTGATACATTCACAGCACAAGGAAACACTCAAATGAGAGCTTGTGAAAAAGCAGATAATAAGTGTTTTGATGCTCGTTACGAAAAGAATAATCCATGGAAATTTACTTGTGAAAAGATACGTGGTGGGCGTCCAGGACCAGGTCCAGGGCCAAGACCAACGCCAATCGTAACAAAGTTTTGTTCATTTGATCGCATAGCAAATGGAAGATTTGGTGGAAGAGTTGTTCAAACATATACTTCTTCGGCCAGAGGGCCAAGAGGAACTGGTGTACAAGCTCGTGCATGTTCTGAAGCAAGATCACAATGTGCAAGAGATGCTCGTATCAGCGGACGTCGTGATACTTGTATGAAGAGATTTTAATTAAGAGAAGAACCTATTTTCTTCATTAGGTTTTTTGGTTGTCTGGGGGGAGCTTTACGGCTCCCCCTTTATATTTAGTCGTTATTTATCCCAATTTGAAAGTTCCTAATTTGCCTTTTGTCCTTATTTTGATATGATTCCCATCAAATAAAAGTGAGGTATAAATGACTGAAAATATATATAACACACGTCGTAAAAAGCTATTAGAAATGATGGATGATGGAATTGCCGTTATCGCATCTGCTGTCTATCAGCACAAGAGCAATGATACAGAGTTTCCATTTCGTCAAAATTCAAATTTTCGTTATTTAACAGGACTAACTGAAGCCGATAGTGCTCTCGTACTTAGTAAGAAGAATGGCAAGACAAAGCAAATTCTCTTTGTAAGACCAAAAGATCCTATTGCAGAAATGTGGGCAGGTAAAAGACTTGGTCCAGATAAAGCAGCAGAACTGACAGAAGTTGATGAAGGTTATTCAATCAATGACCTGGAAGAGAAATTAGAAGAGCTACTTCCAGGACATGAGAATCTTTATGTTCACCTAAGTGAGCGAACTGATATTGCAGATATGGCAAGAAAGATAAGTGCATCTTTATTCCATAAGAAAAGAGCTCAAAAAGAGCTTCCTCCTGCAACGATTAAAAATGTAGGTGCTCTTGTTGAGAGAATGAGACTTATTAAAGATGAAACTGAAATCGCACAAATGCGCGAGGCCATGATTGTTACGGATAAGGCCCACCGTGCAGCAATGGCACTAGCAAAACCAGGTGTAACAGAACAAGAAGTTAATGCTTTAATGATGTATCTTTTTTCAAAAGGTCCTTCTCAAGGCAGTGCATATGACAATATTGTAGCTGGTGGTAATAATGCTTGTATTCTTCACTATATTAAAAATGATGAGCCACTAAATAGTGGAGACTTACTTCTAATTGATGCCGGTAGTGAACTTAACGGTTACGCAACTGACATCACAAGAACATTTCCAGTAAGTGGTACATTCACAGGAATTCAAAAAGAAGTTTATAATATTATTTTAGACTCTCAAATTGCTGCAATTGAATTATCAAAACCAGGAAATAACTCAAAAATGCTACACGCTAAAGTTAGTGAAATCCTGACTCAAGGACTAATTGATCTTAAAGTCTTAAGTGGAAGCGTAGAAGAAAATATTGAAAAAGATAATCATCGTAAATTCTTCCCACATGGAACAGGCCACTGGCTTGGACTTGATGTACACGACCAAAACCCTTACCTAGTGGAGGGAACAAACGAGCCAACACCATTTGAAAAAGGTGTTATCTTTACAATCGAGCCAGGCCTTTACTTCCCTAAGGAACTTGATAATATTCCAGAGGAATTAAAAGGAATTGGTATAAGAACTGAAGACAATATTCTTATTACAGCAGATGGACATGAAAATTTATCACATATGATTCCAAAAACTGTGGAAGAAATTGAAGAAGCTTGTAAGCAAGACGTAAAGGATTTTCTATTCTAATGAAAGCACTTAACTTTGTTATTGTATTTGTACTTCTACTATCATGTTCTTCAAAACAGACACGTGATGATGAGATCAAACTTGTTCATTGGAATATTAAAGAGCTTGAAAACAACAAGCTTAGAAAAAAGAATGATCAATTAACGAGTGTAAAAAATATTTTAACAAAGTTAGACTTTAATGCCTTAAGCATTAACGAGATACAATACGACTCTCGCGGAGAGAATATGGAGCTTCTTTTAAGCCAATTAAAAGAAGATACTGATCAATTTGCAGTGAGTTTTGCCAAAGCAAATACTGGAAAGAATGCAAAAAAGGTTAAAGGTAAGTACACAAAAGATCGCAAGAATGCAGATCAGGTTAACTACGGCCTCTTTCCTGGCCAGTACTCAACAGGTTTTGCTTCCAAGCATCCTATTAAAGAAGAAAGAATTATTTCTGATATAACTTGGAAAGAATTTAATCCTGCTATAGACCTTTCAAAGTACAAAACAGCAAATGGTAAGCCTCTACCAAAAGATATGGAGCTCTTTGATAAGAGTTTTACTCACCTAGTGATAGAAGCCAATGATACTGAAGTACATATAGTACTACTTCATGCTGTACCAAGTTATCACTTTGGAAATCGCAACACTCCAAACTATGAGAGAAACCGCGATCAACTACGCTTTCTAGAATGGTATGTAACTGGAGCAACAAATTTTAATGTTGTGATGCCAGAGCGCTACAAGAAACTAAGACCAATTCACAAAGATGATCGCGTGATTGTCATGGGCGATCTCAATACATCAATCTATATGAATAACCCAGGCTCAGTCGTTCTTAGAAGGCTCTTTAATCACCTCTCACCTTGGCTAAAAAATCCAGGGCCAACAAATGAGCGACAAACATTTGCGGCCAATCGCAACCCACTAACTCTAGACTATATTGCTTATCGTGGACTTAAACTCATGGATGCAGGAATCTATAATCCAGAAACACTTGTGGAGAAAACAAATGTCTTTTGTACACCACCAAGTGAACTTCCAAAGTTTATGACAAAGGGATTAGATAAGCGCGTAACTTGTATTGATGATGATGCTATAGAGCTTAAGCAAGCAAGTGACCACTTCCCTATCTGGGCAACATTTAGACTTTAAGACTAATAATTAAGACTTACGATTAAGAATGAAGCCACCAATTAACTCTAGTGGTTTAATCGTTTCACTAAGGCGCTCTTCATTAAATCCACGCTCAAGTAAGCTTGTGCGAATCTCATGTAGAATATCATTAGCTTCTTCGATTAGAGCATTTGCTTCGCTTTTTATATTTTCGACATTTGGATGAACTTGATCAAGTTCAACAATATCCTTGAGATCTTCACCTTTTTGGTAAGCATCCATTTTAAGAGGATTCTTATCAAGATAGTCATAGATTACAGAATTTACGAGGTTGGCCTCAAGATCAAGATGGGCATCTTTAAGGCTTTCGCCATCACTAAAGTCCAGAGTATCATCAATCATTTGAAAAGCTATACCAATAAGATGTCCAAAGCGTGCGGCCTTATTAGCGATCTCTTCATCTTCTAGGCCAACATATGCGCCAGACCAGCAACACCATCCCATAACTGAGGCGGTTTTGTGAAAAGCAATCTTCTCAATAACTTCTTTTGAATAGATTCGACTCTCGAGTGCATCAGACTGTATCCACTCGCCAATTGCAAGCTCTTGAATGACCTGAGACATCGTTTGTAGAATCTTAACAGAGCCAATTTGTGATAGGCTTAGAATCACATCTGCTAGTAAGTAGTCACCAGCTAACACGGCCTTCTTATTAGATGCTTCCACATTAATTGAAGGATTTCCACGCCTTTGCGTTGCATTATCAATGACATCATCGTGAGCAAGAGAGGCTGCATGAACCATTTCAATTGCACGGGCACAGATTGTTACATCATTCTTATCGTGGGCGTTAAAAAAGTCCGCCATTAAATAAGTAAGCATTGGACGAAGACGTTTACCGCCAGAAAGTACTGTTTTTTCTAGGGCATCTTTCACTGCTTCTAAGCAATTAGAAGACTTTATCTCGAGGTCAATATTAACTGACTTATCCAAGATTTGTGGAGGAATGGATTCTAAAAATTCGTTCATTGTTTTTTCCGTTTTAATATAATTACCACTTGTCGATATAGGCCGTAAATGATTAATATAACGCAAATACTATTAAAATATCATGCATTGCAAAAACGCAGAGGTTAAAACAATATGAGTAATAAAGAACTCGCAAACAGAAAGACTAAATCGTTTGAAATTTTCGACAAAATTGCAGGAACATATGATCTCTTAAATCATATCCTCTCTTTTGGCGTTGATATTTATTGGAGAAAGATTGTTATCGCAAATCTTCCAAAGAAAGAAAAACTACAATGCCTAGATCTTGCATGCGGTACGGGTGACCTAACCATTGCATTAGCGCGAGCAAAGAATGTAGAAAGTGTTACTGGTATTGATCTGTCAAAAGGCATGATTGAAATTGGTAAGAAGAAGATTACAAATAAGAAATTAGATAATGTCGCAAAAATGCAAATTGGTGATGGAGTAGAAATTCCAGCTGCTGATGAAACATTTGATGTAACAAGCGTAAGTTTTGGAATCAGAAACTTTCCAGACTACAAGGCTTCTTTGCGAAATATGTATCGAGTAATTAGACCAGGTGGACGAAGCTTTATCTTAGAATTCTCAATACCAAAGAATGCACTTTTTAGAGGGATCTATTTCTTCTACTTTAGATACCTACTTCCATTTGTTGGAAATTTAATTTCAAAACATAAAGATGCTTATACATACCTAAATCAAACAGTAGAAGACTTTCCATATGGACAAGAGTTTGCTGATGAGATGACGAAAGCAGGATTTAAAAACGTACGTTTTATTCCTCTTACATTTGGTATAGCCACTCTTTATATTGGAGACAAGTAATTGCGCTTAGCTGCTAATAACTTACAAATTGATATCATTAATCAGCTTATAAAGCTTGATCCAAATGACGAGCGTCTAGTTAAAGGGCCTATTTACACCCTCTTCAAACTAGAAGCTGGCTTTAATAATATTTCATCTATTATCGATTTATTTCAAACATATCGAAAGTTTTATTTTTTAAATAAAGACAAGGATTGCGAATTCCTTGCTCTGGGTTCTTGGCAGGACTTTAACTCTCTTTATCACTATGAAGATATTGAAAATTTAACGAGAGAGCACGACTTCTTAAAAATATGTGGTGCTCAGAGGTTTAAGTCAGAACCAGATTGTTTAGAATGGCATGGCCTAGAAGATTGTTCATACTTTGTTCCAAAAGTTATTATCGATGGTGGGAATCAAGGTGTTGATATTAAGATCATACTTCCTAATTCATATTTTGAAGATGATAACGCCAAGAAAGAAGCTCTTCACAAGTTGGCCATCTCATTAGAGCCAAACCCAAAGCATATGCATAGTGAATATAACTATATAACAAAGAGTATCTCTGCTACGAGTAAAACTCAGTGGGGAAAAATGGTTAACGAGGCAGTAAGTAAAATAAAAGAACAGGACCTCAAAAAAGTCGTTCTATCTCGTAAATTAAAATTCACATTCAAGCATCCAATTTGCGCTTATGAACAATTTAAAACACTAAAAGAAAATAATACAAATAATAGTTATAATATTCTTTTTCAATTCTCTGCTAATCAGTGTTTTTATAGTGTCACACCAGAGACTCTTTTTAAGATGCAGGGGCGCAATGTTTATATCGACTCTCTTGCAGGAACAATAAAGAGAGGAAAGAATAAGCAAGAAGATGAATTCTTAGAAAAGACATTACTATCTAATGAAAAAGAGTTAGAAGAGCATCGCCATGTTTCAAGTTATATTGAAGGTGCACTGAAAAAACTAACTAAAGATCTTCACATTACAAAGAAAGAAGAAATCTTAAAGCTAAAATATATCCAACATATTCATTCTAAATACGAAGGTGTTTTAAGTGATGATGCAAAAGCAAGTGATATAATCACTGGACTTCATCCAACACCAGCTGTAGCGGGACTGCCTAAGAAAGAGTCAATTGAGCAAATTGACCAATTAGAAAAAAGCTCTCGTGGACTTTACGCTGCACCAATAGGATTCTTATCTAAGGAAAAGACTGAATTTGCAGTCGGACTTAGATGCGCTTTAGCAGACAAGCAAGACCTTCATATTTATGCAGGTTGTGGAATTGTAAAAGATTCATCTCCTGAAAAAGAATGGAATGAAACAACAAATAAAATGAGAAACTTTACGGAAGTTATCAAGGCCAAATCATGGACAAATTTCCAATAACACAAAATATTTCTCGCCTATGGGCATCGATCATCGTTGATGAATTGGCAAAGAATGGCATCGTCGACTTTTATACGGCACCGGGTATGCGAAACGCTCCTGTTTTAGCAGCGGCCCATTACAATGAAGATATAAAAACATACTCATTTCTTGATGAGAGAGCTCTGGCCTATCGTGCACTAGGAAGATCAAAAGTAAGTGAATCGATTCCTCTTCTTACTTGTACTTCAGGGACGGCCATGGCCAATTTTGCTCCTGCTGTTATTGAGGCCAATAAATCAGGCCTGCCACTGGTTATCTTATCTGCTGATAGACCAAATGAACTTGTAAAGACAGACTCAAATCAGACAATTGATCAGACAAGAGTTATCGACTCACATACATGCTATAACTTAAACCTCGAAGCACCTAATGAAGCTCTAAGTGCAACGAGATTAAGAACATTGATCTCAACGGCAATTGGCCGTGCAAAGATAAATCGCAGGCCTGTGCATATCAACTTTCCTCTTAGAGAACCTTTAGATAATACTAAAGGTTATATCTCACAAGAATATTTAAAGGCATCACTTGAGAGTTTTCATAAGAATGGTGCAAAGGTTATCTCAAGCGCTTATCAGAATTACCAAATGGAATTCAATCTTCAAGAAAGACTTGTAAAGGCAAAGAACCTCCTTCTTGTTATCGGAAAACTTGATGGCAAGAAAGATATCGATCATTACAGAGAGTCGTTAAAAAGCATACGAATTCCAAAGTATCTTGATATTACAAGTGGATTGAAATATGAGTTTTGTCTTGAAGACTATCTAACTCCAAATTTTGATCACCCAGAAGTATTAAGCGTATATGAACAAAATCCCCCAGAGCTGATTATTCATATTGGTGGAAGACTAGTATCAAAACACTATTATAATTATCTGGAAAAAACAGATTGTGAGCTTCTACACGTAACAAATGTTGACTTTGATCACGATCCTGGTTTTTCTAATACTCAAAAGATTATTTGTGACCCACTCTCCTTTTTAAAAGGTCTTGCAAAACTTGAGCTTGAACAAGCTCCACCTGTTATGTGGCATGATTTTGTAGAAAAGAAGAGGGCCGTAATTGAAGAGTCTGGCCTAACTCAGCCTTTTATTTCAAAGAACATTATAGAAAAAATTGATTTAGACTATGATCTTCTTATAGGTAATTCAACAATTGTTAGAAGCTTTGATAACTTTGTTTCAAGTAATCTACGTCGCCATGTTAAAGTTTTCACAAATCGTGGAGTAAGCGGTATTGAAGGATTCATGGCCACACTAATGGGGCTAAGTGATGAGAATGATCGTCCAAAACTATGTTTAATAGGAGATATTTCTTTTAAACACGATCTGAACTCACTTTATATGCTAAACCAAGCGGCCCGTGAAAAGAAGAATTTAACAGTTATTATCATCAATAATTTTCAAGGTGATATCTTTAACCTACTTCCAATAGCTAAAGAAAAAGACTTCCTAGATCTACTTACAACACCACATGATGACCGATTTGATAAAGTTATTGGAGCATTTGAAGAATTAGAATACAGCTCATGTGAAACAAAAGAAGACTTTAATAAGCAAGTACTAAATGCTTTAAAGAATCAAGGTGTAAATATTATTGAGGCCATTACAGATAATGCTTCAAACTTAGAATTATTTAAAAAATTAAAAACTGTAAAACGTTAAAGATATGAAAGATAATATAAAAGGATTTATTCTTGCCTCAAGGCCAAAAACTCTACCGGCAGGTGCATCACCAATTATTATGGCAACGGCATTGGCCTATAGTGATACACAGAAATTTTCCTTAATTATCTTTATCCTAACTCTACTATGTACTGTCCTATTACAAATTGCCTCTAATTTAATAAATGATTATTACGATACACAAACAGGCGTTGATACTGAAGAAAGACTTGGCCCAACACGTGTAACGAGTAGCGGACAACTAAAAGCAAGTACAGTGAAGACAATGTTTATTTCAACTCTAGTGCTCGCCTTCATCCTCGGTATCTATCTCATGTATGTCGGTGGCCCCATTATTATCGCAATGGGACTAATTTCGATGCTAGCGTCATATCTATACACAGGTGGCCCATTTCCTCTATCACACTACGCTTTAGGTGAATTACTAGCACTTATCTTCTTTGGCTGTGTTGCTGTCTGTGGTGCCTATTATCTCCAAACGAAACAAATCACAAATTCAGCACTGCTCCTAAGCCTATTTCCAGGTTTTTTAAGTAGTGCAATTATGGCCATTAATAATGCCAGAGATATCAATAGTGATACAAAGGCCAAGAAATTAACTCTTGGAATTCTTTTAAATAAATTAAGGCCAAACCTTTCTAGTTGGCTTCCTCTTATATTTGTAATTTGTGCAAATATTGTCATTATCGTTCATAGTGTAATTTATGAACAATGGTATTTGAGTGTTGCCGTTGTAGGTCTTGCCCTTCCTTTTCTAAAAACGTGGATATATCTTATTTTAAATAGGCCCTCAGTAGAGTATAATAATAGTCTGGCCAAAACTGGAAAGTTCTTATTCTTATCATCTCTTATTTACGGGGGACTTCTTTGGATAAATTAGAATTACATTTAACTTACAAAGAAAGAGAAGAATTTATAAAACCTTTTCACGCTAAAGCTCGAGATATTAAAGGCTCTGACTACTATCACTGTGAAGTTAAAATTGATGGCGAACTCTACACTAGTTATGTAAATTACTTTGAATTCTTCTATGATGGCCAAGACCTAAGAGAAACATACGAAATTATCTATGATTTAAAATCATTCCTAGAAAGACCAATTGAAGAAGCGACAATAATTGATGCCCCTCAACTCCCAAAGAATATCATTGTTGCATTTGAATATGCCTTAATTAAATATTATATAAAACACAGCACACATCACTGCTTTTTCACACAAGACAACACTGTTAAAATTAATCTCCTCTTTCAATCAATTAAAACCAATGAGGTTAAAAAAGGTGATGTGATTAAATATAAAATCACACCGACTCCTAATATAGGAGAAGTTATAAAAAATCTTGAATTAATGAGTAACAAAGGCGCCATCATTCGCTTAGATGGAAATCGCAGCCTTGATCCAGACCAAATTGAAAGTCTCTTCTACAACCTATCCCCAGAAGTGATCGCAAGTATTGAATACTTTGAAGAGCCATTTGATACGCTTGATAAGTGGTCTCACCTTGTTTGTTCTCAAGATATTCCACAGGCCATTGATGAAAGCTTCAAGTTTAATGAACGTTCAAGTATTGCTGAGGATATAAATCATATCATTATTAAATTTGGTGTGAACTGCAGCGTTTTTGAATATTTTCAATTAAAAAAAGATGATCGCAAATGGCAGATCACCATCACTAGTGGCTTTGAAGCGCCTAAGCTTTTCAATCTTGCCACTCACCTGGCCTCACGTGAAAGAAATGCCGCAGGGCTCTCAACCTTTATGTTTTTTAAGAATGGGTTAAAATTAATAAAAGACTACTCTAAAGAAGAGTCTATTATTAAGGCCTTTAGGCTTATTTAACATTCATTAAGGAGGATTCATGTTTAGAGCTATCACACTATGTGCACTGCTAACATTCGCTTCATGTTCAACTATGCATCACGGAAAGTCTTGTTCAAGAGACGCTAAAGCTTGTTGTAAGAGCGATAAAAAGAAGAAAGATTGCTGCAAGAAAGACGGTCAATGTGATCGTAAGTCTAAGAAATCTCAAAAAAAGTCTTAGAATAAAAGCATACTAAAATGAGCGGCCTGCATATTTTGCAGGCCTTCTTTTATTCTCAATTAGAGCTATAATATGTAGAGATAATAGGAGATTATCATGAAAAAATTAGCCTACATTTTAACTGCGACAACACTTATTTTATTGACTTCATCATGCGCTTCTACTTCTAGAGATGTAGCAAGTGAAAGAGGTGAATGTAAGGAAAGACGTATTCCTGACCACTCTCAATATTACGAAGATTACGAAGAGTGTAAGAATTACTAATTCCCTACCTTAACACAAAACTGTTTTTACACATTGATAAGTTCTTGATAAATCTTCTCTCATATTAATACGCCAAATTAAGAGAGAGAAGATGTTTAAGAAATCCCTATTTTTATCATTGTTGCTACTTTCTAGCTTCAATTCACTAGCTGTAAATTATAACGTCAAAGCATTCTTAGTACTAGATCTACTAACTTTAGAAAAAGTTGGTGACGATAGTACGAAAGCAGAAATGGGTTATGGTACAGCAGATGTTAAATTCTACTTCAACCACAATGAATGGAGTGCAAAGTTTAAGCTTGATATTGACGCTGTTGAAGAAGCTGGTACAACTGTTGACCTAATGGAAGAAGCGGTTCTTTCATATCGCTTCAACAATAATTGGAAGCTTACAGGTGGTAAAGGAAAGGTTCCTTTCTACACTATGCACTTTGGTATTTCTGAAAGAAATATGATGGATGGTGGTTACCTAACTCAAACGTATTCAAGCATGAGAGCTGGATACTTTAAAAGAAAGTACTTATTAACACTTCGTTATGGTGGTTGGCGCCAAGGTCAAATTCACGACGTAACTTTCTTTGGAAGCAACCAAATGGCAAGACGTGATCGCGATGATGAGTCTCGTCCATATCTTCCTAATGGGGACGATGAAATTTCATACGACACAGAAAGAACTTTTAATACAAACTTTCAAAAAGGTTTTGCTTATAAGGGTAGAATTATCCCATCAAGAAATCATGAAATCATCTTTGGTGCTTTCTCTTACTGGAGAGATATCGATCCTAAAGAAGATTACGGTTTCTCACTGGCCTACCAATTCGAAAATCGCGACTGGAGTGTATGGACAGAGGCCCTTTATGGTTACTGGTCAGCTCACCCAAATGATCGCTATACGAAACTTAGACAAGAATCTTATAACGCTCAATTAGGCTTCCTATATCGCTTAGCAGATAAGTGGAACGTCGGGATTAACCTTGAGTACTCATTCGTAACTGATCGTGCTCACGATAGAAATGATTACCCAGCAGACTTCGGTCAATCAAATTTCAATGATGGAAACCTAAGACACGTTAGCCTTTATAAAGCCGATATTGGTGCTCAATACCAAGTTGGAAGAAACGTACAGCTAAACGGTGGTATTCTAATCGAGCGTCAAATTGATGAGGAAACAAGTACGAATGTATTTGGTAACCCAGAGAAGACAAATGCTTATGCTCTTAACTTCTCATTAACAACTTGGCTTTAATCAATTTAAGTTAAATTAACTAACAAATAATCATTAGCACCTCTTAAAATATATTTATTTAGGAGGTGCCTAGTGGCCATCGAACAATTCATAATCATTCTCTTTATTGGTGCTATTGCTGGCTGGCTGGCCGGAAGCCTGTACAAAGGTGAAACCTTTGGCCTCGTTGGAAATATCATCGTGGGTGTAATGGGATCATTCGTAGGAAGCTTTGCTTTCCATTTAGTAGGCCTTACAAGTTATGGCCTTATTGGAAGTATCATAATCTCCACCATCGGCGCTATCGTCTTTCTAGCAACTCTCCAGCTGCTACAAAAACTCTGAAATATCATAGACTAAGCGTGGAGCTAGGATTATAATACGCCCCATGGGCCTAATGTTTATATTTCCAGTATCTAAAGAAGAAAGAGATCGTATTACTATTAACGAGCAAGGACTTACTCTAAAGACCTATGGACTACCTATGGTTTTCTGGGGCTACCTTCTTGCTGCAGCAACTGTTGTCTTTGCCATGTTTATTGGCGTAAAAGGGCCACTTGTAAAACTCTATGAAACAGGTGATTCAATTAACCAGGCATTAGTTATTGCTGTAAGTGCGACTCTGATTCTACTGCCCCTCATTACATTATGTTTTTATATGTATGAGAAGTTCATCATAAAAAAGGACGACAAGCTAATTATCAAGCATCGTCTATTCTTCATTCCGATATTAAAGAAAGTACACAAATTGGAATCGAGTGATTCATTTAGTATTGATCACTTTATGGACTCTCCAAATGTTGCAAAGATGCAACAAGACCCAACAATGCGTGGTTTTGAAAACAAAGGGTATTTCCAACTTTTTGCAAAGCTGGATAACGGAAAATATGTCTTTGTGGATCGTTCTAATAGAAAAGCAGACCTGAAAAAGATTCAGGCCCTACTTTGTGAATTTTAGAAATTATTTTATTCTTCGTCTTCTTTGATTGGCTTGATATTCTTTGGACGGCGTCCACCACCAAGTCTCTTTGCCTTTGAGCGATCACCTTTTTCCCAGTGATTCTTCCAATCTTCTTGGCGAGACTGCTTATCTTCCCATTTTGCCTGACGCTCACTCATTACTTTTTCAACTTCATCCTTCTTGCGAACTTTGAAGTTTCCTGAGCGTTTAAGAGCAGAAAGCTTTTCATTAACTACTTTCTTATTCTTGGCCTCACGCTTGGCCTCGACACCCTCTTTTGAGTGATCTGACATATCAATTGTCGTCTCACCATTAACGATGGTCTGGCATGACATACGCTCCTTAGTAATGTGAAATACATTACCTAGAAGTTTCGTTTCAACGTCAGTTGGTTCATTTAGATTATCTGCACCGGAGAGAACTTTTACAATACAATCTGTACAAGTTCCGTGTCCGCCACAACTAGAATTAACATAAATTCCATTCTTTTTAAGATGCTCTAATAATGACATCTCGTCATCAACATAGATGGTCTCATTTGATGGTGCTAATGTAACTTTAAACATGATATAGGCCTACGTGATTTTTATTGAGGTTGGCCAAGCGTAGACTAAACAGTCTTCTTGATCTTACCTTCAATCGTTTCTAAAATTTTTCCCTTAAGAGGCTTTAGCATGAAAGAGAGGTCAAGATCAACTAAGCAGTAAGAATCTTCAAACTTTAGCTTCAATTCAAACCCTTTTCCTTTAGCTAGCATGGAAAAATTACCATCATCTGTCGTAACATCCGCTTTAACATTGAATTTTGCCACATATTCTGGAGTAACAGCGGCCTTTCCTAGATTATATGCTTCTTCTTGAGAAGATGCTTTATTGTAATTTACTTTTAAACTCATACTTAATCCTTATTTCGTCCCAGTTGAACCAAATCCACCAGCTCCACGCTCAGTATCACTTAATTCACTTACTTCACTTACACGGGCCTGCCAAACTGGTGCTAGAACCATTTGGGCAATACGCTCACCGTGCTTAATAACAAAGTCCTCATTTCCAAAATTACCTAGGATAATTTTGACTTCACCGCGGTAATCGCAATCGATAGTCCCAGGTGAGTTTACAACGAGAAGATCTGTCTTAAATGAAAGGCCAGAACGAGGACGAATTTGAACCTCATATCCATGAGGGATCTCAAAGCTAAGTCCTGTTGGCACTAGAACACGAGCTCCTGGAGCAATCACAAGAGAGTCTTTATTCTCTAAATGAGCACGAAGATCAGCTCCTGCTGCTCCAGTCGTTTCATATTTAGGAAGATCGAAGCTAGAGTCAAAATGCTCTAGCTTCTTTACTTTTAAATCAACAACTCGATCGATCATAAGAGTAATTCCTACTTATTACTTCTTGTCACCACGAGGCTTTCTGTCACCGCGAGGCTTTCTATCACCTCTTGGTTTACGATCACCGTCACGAGACTCACGTGGTTCACGCTTTGGAGCGTCTTTTTGAGCTTCTTCTTCAGTCTTACCGTCTTTTCTCTTTAGAGCTTCAACGGCCTTGATAGAAAGCTTAGCACGTCCCATTTTATCAATTTCAAGAACCTTGATTTGAACTTCTTGACCTTCGTCTAAGTAGTCACCAGCATCAGTAATTCTCTCATCTGCAATTTCAGAAATATGAACTAGTCCACCAACTCCTGAAGCGATGTCAACGAATGCACCATAATCTTTAAGGCTAGCTACTTTAGCAGTATAAGTCTTACCAACTTCTGGTCCATTCATCTGTAGACCAACTAGTGCCATACATTCATCAATTGCTTCTTGGTTAGTTGAGATGAACTTAGTTGTTCCATCTTCATCAATTTCGATAACAAGATCGAAATCTTCTTGAAGCTTCTTAATATTCTTTCCACCAGGCCCGATAAGTCCACCAATTTGATCTTGCTTGATCTGCATTGATTTCATTACAGGTACACCCTCTTTAAGAGTCTTTCTTTCAACAGAGATTGTTTTTGCCATCTCTTCTAGAATATGAAGACGACCTTCTCTTGCTTGTGCCATTGCTTTTTCAACGATCTCTTTTGTAAGACCAGTGATCTTAATATCCATTTGAATCGCTGTGATACCTTCTGTTGTACCAGCAACTTTAAAGTCCATATCACCAAGGTGATCTTCGTCACCAAGGATATCTGTTAGAATTTTAAATCTTTCACCATCAGTTACTAGACCCATAGCAATCCCAGCAACAGGTGCTTTAAGAGGAACACCAGCATCCATTAGTGCCATTGACCCTGAACATACAGAACCCATTGAAGAAGAACCATTTGATTCTAAAACTTCACATACAAGACGAGTTGTATATGGGAAATCAGTTGGGATAACGGCCTTAAGAGCACGCTCAGCTAGGTTTCCGTGACCTTGCTCACGACGTCCTACACCGCGAACACCACGTGCCTCACCTACTGAATATGGAGGGAAGTTATAGTGTAGGTAGAATTGGTCTTCTTTTGTACCAATAATACGGTCACTCATTTGAGCACCTTTACTACCACCAAGAGTTACAGCTGCCATTACTTGTGTTTCACCACGAGTAAATAGAGATGATCCGTGTGGTACTTTAAGTACATCTGTTTCAGTTTCGATTTCTCGAACTTCAGCAAGTCCACGTCCAGCAATACGCTTTTCTTCATCAAGAATATCACCACGTAGCATTTCATACATTAGCTCATCTACACCTTTGTATGCTTCTTTTCCAAATGCATCGTCTTCAGTTAGACCAAATGCCGCTGGATCAGCTGCCATTGCTTCTTTAACTTGAGCTTCAATTGCTTTTACAGCTTTTTGTCTCTCTAACTTATCAGTAATTTTTAGAGCTTCACGAGCAGTTGCTGTGTAGTCTGTTCTAATTTTTTCAAGCATTGTTTTGTTAGCAGCTGCTGAAACAAATTCACGCTTTTCTTTACCAACTTCTTTTTGAATATCAGAAAGGAATGAAACAAATCCTTCAATTTCCTTTTGACCATAGAAGATAGCGTCAAGTACATCTTGCTCTGGAGCAACTTTCGCCTCACCTTCAACCATAAGGATTGCGTTATCACTTGCTGCAACAACGATTTCCATATCAGACTCTTCCCACTTGTCGTGGTCAGGGTTGATAACAAATTGACCGTCAATACGACCAACCTTACAAGTACCAATTGGACCCGCAAATGGAATATCAGAGATAGTAAGAGCAGCTGAAGCACCAATTGCAGCTAGAACCTCAGGGTCACCTTCTGGTGAGTAAGAGATAACAGTACAAGAGATAACAGTGTCAAACATATACCCTTCTGGGAATAGAGGTCTAAGAGGTCTATCAATTAGACGAGCATTTAAAGTCTCACCTACTGAAGGACGACCTTCTCTTTTAAGGAATCCACCAAGGAATTTCCCTGCTGAATAAAATTTCTCAGTGTACTCAACTAAAAGTGGGAAAAAGTCTTGCCCATCTTTTACTTGAGTTGCAGAAGTTGCAGTAACAAGAACTTGTGTACCACCACTAGTTACGATTACAGAAGCATCTGCTTGTTTTGCCATACGGCCAGTTTCGATCGTAATGTCTTTACCACCGAAGTTGTAAGTAAACTCACGTTTGTTGTTTAACATAAAAACTCCATTTTATATTTTTGAATGTATGATGAATTTTTTCTTTAAGAATTGAGGATGATCTTGAGAAATCCAAAGAATATGAAAACTTAAAAACCTCATCCAAATCGCGAGTTCTTAAATTTTAATATCCCTTAAATCCCTAGACTGTCCTTGTCTGCTTATCAAAAAAATTCGTTACTTAATTTTAGCTTTTTAAATAAAAAAAAGGAAGCATAAAGCTTCCTTTCTTTTTATCTTGGCTTATTTTCTTAGACCAAGTTTCTTAATTAGTGACTTGTAGTTATCTTCATTTTCAGTAGATACATACTTAAGAAGACGACGACGACGTCCAATCATCTTAAGAAGACCACGGTTTGAAGAATAATCGTGCTTGTGTGAACCAAAGTGCTCTTTAAGGTTGTTAATTCTTTCTGTAAGAATTGCAACTTGAACCGCTGCACAACCGCTATCTTTTTCAGATGCTCCAAACTCTTTACCAAATTCAGCTACGATTGATGCTGTTTTTTCTTTTGTAATCATAATTTCTCCTAAACTTACCAAATACCGAGCAAGGAAGTTATTTTCCAGGCCAAGTATAGGGCGCAATATTTTGTGCATACTATCTTATAATTTCACTCATGTAAACCTTTAAGTTATCGAGAAGACGGGCCTCGATCTGGCGAATACGCTCTCGAGAGACCCCATAATCGTCAGCGATGGACTGTAGAGAGCGCGGAGCATCATTCAATAATCTTTCTTTAAAGATTTCTTGATCACGAGGCTTTAGCCCCTGAATAAATTGATCGAGGTTTTCTTGGAGAAGTTGAAGTGACTGTTTAAATTCAACATCTTGCGCAACATCAGTTGAGTCAGGAAGTAAATCCCCCATTGTCGCACTAGAATTCTCTCCTACTGGGATATCAAGACTAACTTCGGAGCCAGCATCACCTAAGCGCATATCCATGAGAGCCACTGCTTTTTCACTTACATCTAGATTCTGCGCGATTGTCTTATGATCAGGCTTGATCCCTTGGGCCTCAAGACGTTCTTTTTCACGCATTAGATTATAAAAGAGCTTCTTTTGCTCATTTGTCGTACCTAATTTTACTAACTTAAAGTTATCTAGGATGAATTTCAAGATATATGACTTAATCCACCAGGATGCGTAATAAGAAAGCTTTGCTCCTTTATCTGGCTCAAATAATGAGACGGCCTTCATAAGACCAATATTACCTTCTTGGATGAGATCCATTACATTTGCGTGGGCACTCTTATAATCCATGGCAATTTTTACAACTAGCCTTAAATTAGAGACAACCAGCTTCTTTGCTAATGCAATATCACCGGTTTCACGAAATTGTCGTATGAGAGTCTTCTCTTGCTCTGGAGAGAGAAGTTCGTAGCGAGAAATTTCTTTTAGGTATTGATTGAGCTTATTATCAACTCGTGAAGGAACAGGTAGTTTTGAAGTTAAGGCAGGTAGTGTCTCCTTTATAACCTCAATTTCTTCCTCAAGAGTAAGACCTGAATCAGGCAAATTACTAATATCGATAATATCATCGATATCTTCTTCAGAATCCGAAGATTCTTTAAGCTTCTTCTCATCGATAGAAGGTAGAATCTCGTAGTCAAAGTCCTTTTTTTCGAACTTATCACTATCTTCTAAATATTTGTTTTTATTTTTCTTTGAATCACTCATGAGTGGATGAAATTTAACATTATTTTGCTTTCTCGGCCATAGATTCAATATTATTTAAAACTTCTAATGACTTAATATTTTTAAGATCACGTTCAGATAACTCACTAATAATACGCTTGTTACGAATTGCCACAAGAGCAAAAGGGGCTATATTAACTCTTACATCAATCTTTTCCCTCGTCCCATGTGATGATTTTGGCCTTAAAAATTCAATATAGTTAAATTGCCTTATCAATTCATCAGTGATTACCGTTGTCAGGTCTGCATCAACAGAGAATTGATTGAGAGTCTCTTTAATCTTATTATAATCATTTGCAACATAAAGAGATAAGCGCTCCTTTAGTTCCTTTGATTTCTCCTTATCATCAAACGTTTTGGCCGATCGAATATTTCGATATAGCCACATAAAATCGTTATGTGGAATCTCAATTTCAAATTTTAAAGAAACCATATTGTCTATATTTGTCGCTTTATCAAATTCACCATTTAAAACAACGAAATTAACCTCTGGATAACCATGACGCAAAATTGAATCATTACTAGTTTTAACATCAAGTTTCATACTTAAGGCTTCTTCGTAAGGAAGCTTATTAGAATTCTTTTCAAGTAAGTCTTTTGCCCAGTAATCCCAAAGGCTGTCATTAGAAACAGAAACATAACGCTTAATCGTTTTAGAATCTTGAGTCCAAACATTAAACTCTGGAACACGAGTTAATAAAGAAACGAATTGAGCGATTACGATATTTTCATCTTTTTCAAATTTCTTTAATTGATTTTTAAGTGAATCATTAGCACTTGGAGAGAATTTCTTAGAAGCAAATTTAAAATTATCACAATAAGCGACTTTTAGATCAAAGTTTAAATTTGAAGATCCAATTGGCCTAACAATTTCTTTTTGAACTTTTGCTTTTTTATATGGACGACAAATTTGATTTCGACAATTTGCGACTTTGCCATCATTTAACTGATCTTTATAAACATGACTATCAAGAGCGCTAATTTCGCGAACGATGTAGCTCATGACAAGTGAAGAAGAAAGAAAAGGAGCTAAGTTACGAAGATATTTTTCTTGGCCACCCCATGAACAAGCATAAGAAAATACACCTGTTGTATAATATAATTCATTAACTACGACTTCATTCTCACTTTGAATTTCATTAACATTAGATGCAAATAGATTTTCTCTTTGAGAATAAGGAAGACGTAATTTATCAATAGAGCTATCACTATAGTACTTAGTAAATAAATGCTTTAAAAGCCTGTGACTAAATAGAGTCAAGTTCTTAGAACAACTACCAATAAGGCCATTAATTAAATTATCATATTGATCAGATTCAAATTGTAGTTTTTTTGCATAGTGAGCAATGGCCTGCATTGAATAATTGATCATCTTATACTGAAGAGTTGCAACGATACTGCGATAGAACTCATCTCTTTCAAAGATATTTTTAAATCTTAGCTTTGATGAATTTTCACGACAAAAGTATTCTAATTTTTCATCTTCAAGATAGAATTTTCGATAATTATCAATGAGTGCAAAATTATAATCTGAATTTTTAACACGAGACTTCTCTTTTGATTCTTTCAAATTTGAGAAAATCAGATCACCTTGATTTTCTAATGTCGAATTTGTGCGAGCATTAACCTCAAGGCAAAAAATTAACGCTGCCAAAATAGGAAGAGTTATGACGATAAATTTTTTAAGGCATAAAGCTCGCATTCTTCTATCCAAAAGATTTATATAGATTTCCTTTAAGTTATCGGAATTATTCCCGAAAGGTTTAATAAGGTAACGATATGAACAAAGCTAGAAAGTTTTTACCATTCCTGATCATTTTAATTGGTCTTCAGTTAGATCTTATGGCAATCGACCGTACAGCTGAACACATCGCAAGACGCCAGGCAAAGAAAGAATTAGACCCGCCATATAATATCTATAACGAGATTGAGGCCCGCTACTTTGAACGAGGGCTACAAATTGATGAGAGAAAAGACTTTCTCGATCAATTGGTCATCGCAAAATCACTATTAATAGATGGGCACACTGATGATGCGATACTCGTTTTAAATCGTCAGGCTTTAAAGACAAAGAATTATTCAAAACTTCTTTTAATTAATCGTTTCTTGGCCCTTGCTTACTTTGCAGATACAGACCCTAAGAAATCATCAGAGATTCTACAGAGTCTTTCTAATAATGCTTCCTGGTATTACCAAAATTGTGCATTAAGAATTGTCAGTGCTATGTCAATGCCTGAAGAAAAGAAGGATGATATAGAAGAAATCTTTCAAGGTTGTATGAACCATTCAAGGCTAATTGGCTCTTACAAGAATGAAACTTGGTTAAGACTTGTGCTTGAGCATAAGTTAAATGGTTACGTTAGAAGCACAAAAATTAGAGATTACTTCTTAACTAATAATATGGACGATATTGAAGCAGTCTTAAAGTATGGCCTATACTTTTCTCGTCACAAACAAATTCTGAAATATTACGAGACTATACCAGTTGAGTTTTATGCAGATGCGACAATCCGTACGCTAGTTGCAGCAAACCTATATAATAATGGCCAACATGAACAAGCATTAAAATTAGCAGAGGCCATTAATAACTCTAATACTAATAAGCTAAAAGGATTTGAAGAAGTAAAAAAAGAAAATTATAAAACCGCCTACTCCCACTTCATCTCTAACCTACTTAGTAAACCATATTCTATTGCTAATAATAAGCTCATCCTTGCTTCAGCTTGGTTAAGTAGAAATTATAAGAATGCAAGAGTTGCTCTTTCTAAAATTCCAGTTAGCGAAGGTAATTCAAGAGAAAAAGAATTATTAAAAATCAATTTATTACTAAAAGAAAACAAAAATAAAGAAGCAAGATATCTCATGGACAACCTCGATATTAAATACAATCGAAAACTTCCATATGAAGCAGCAATTTTAAGTTCATATATAAAATTAATCAATGATGATCCACAATGGGTACGCCTTAGCGATAAATCGTGTCTAAATAAGAATGTCATTAGCTGTTGGATGCATCTACAATCAAAAATCTGGCAGAATTTTAGTAAAGATGTCTTGGCCTCTGAGAGAAAAATGGAATCTAAAGACATTCAAGATCGTCTTAATTCAATGATCTCTAAAGTAGATATCGAAGACAAGAAAGAGCCAGTCTTAATATATCAAAAAGATGTTTATGAATTAGATCTTAAGTCTTATCCAAATTTAGGAAAAGAATATCGCTAATTAGAACGAGTAACGGTAGCCTAGGTTTAAAATAGTACCACTCATATCAATATCACTATCATTAGAGTTTCCAACAATAGATAGAGAATGATTAATATAGCTTAAATCTCCATAGAAATAACTTCTACGATTAATCCAATACTCTGCCTTCGCTCCTGCATAAAAGCCAAAACCAGACTCCATATCAAATTCATCATCCTCATTTGAATGGCTATATTTAGCTCCACCAAATACAAATATATCGTATCGTTTAGATCTTATAACTTTAGCTCCTACTTCCCCTATTAAGCTATTTATAGTGGCCAATGTTATTGTATCTGTAGAACTTAAATAGATAGGGGCCTCATCAATTGAAATTTGGCCACTTAAATAGAAGTTCTCATTTAATAGATAATCTAAACCTAAATTCATATGATAGAATCTTTCGACTTCTTTTGAAGAAGTAAGTTGTTCAAAGTTCTCATTTAGTAATTTAAATTTTGCAAATGGCCTAATAACACCATTTCCAATAAGTATTAAGCTCAACTCAATACCACGTGAAGAAAAATCAAATTCATCATTATTATAAGTATGAGTTAGGCCTTGATTGACAATTGAGACCCCAACAATATTTGCAGAGTACCTTTCGGCCATGGACATTTTCTTACGCGATACATTTTGATAACTTGCTAATAGCAGATTTGATTTTAATAAGTTATTTAACATCTGTTGATTCTTTAGCGATTCATGAGTGTTATTTACTGTTACAAACCCTTTATTTGGATCAATTTTTAAATTCTTTGGTGAAACAAAATTTCCATTTACTGCATTAATGCGACCTATTTTTCTTGGAATATAAACACGAAATGATTCATCAAAAATAGCATCGTTTTCAGGCGGGATATATATCCCTGTTCTTATATCAACAAGACCTCCGGCCTTTGGTGCATACTTCTTTTGGTATGTAGAATATTGCCCTCGATATGATGTAACTTGCTCCGCAGGCCTTAAGAGGTCGCCTTTTAATGGAAATGCAGCAACAGTTGCATCATCACCCTGTCCATAGTCCATCGAGTCTGAATAAAGTGTCATATCAAGATTGGTATTACGATATAGCAGTGTTAATTGGATAGGGTTAATCTTAACAGGCATTGAAGCGGGCCTAGCATCATGAAATGTTGCACTATATTGCCCACGATAGAGAGTTGAAACATTCTTTCTCTCATCTCCAAATAAAGTATCATTTGCTAATTTTAGCTTTTCACTAAGTCCAGTATCTTTATGAAATTTGTACTTAAGCTGACTACCTTTAGATGAGCGTCGATAGATTAAGCGTTGGCCAGCACTTAGATCATGAGTCTTATCAATTCTTTTAAATGCGGATTCACCATTAAAAGAGAGTAGGCCAGTTACATTATTAAATAAGTTATAGCTCAATAAAAAATCAGCTGTCTCGGCCGCGGCAATAGCACTATTTGTGCGAATAAAAATACGATCAAATTTACCTTTCGTAACCTTTCTTTGCTTCTTAGCAATAACACGAATATTTCCATCATGAAGTGCGATTAAATCTCCAGCAAAGGTAGACTTTAATTCAATCGTAACCTTTGAATTAGGCCCAATGATAAGAATATCACCACGGTCATTAATAAAGCGTGCATAGCTATTGCTTGCAGTCATAATAAGAGTATCTTGATTGATATCAATAGCACCATTGATACTATTTCCATCAATTTTCTTCATTTGATCTTTATGAAATAAGTTAATATCACCTCGGCCTGAAACTAATTCAAAAGCTTCAACGCTAGTAATTAAAAGCGATATGAATAAGAATATAAAAGAGTACTTAAAAGTAGAAAGCATTGAAATTCCTAGAAAAATTAATTCAATATAATTTTACTAGAAAGTACAAAGTAATCAACAAAGAATCTTGTCTTATTTATCTTCTTTAAACTCTAATCCATCAAAGATATAGCGAATACGCTTATCTTCAACGACAGTTTCAATTGATACTGGCCTTTTCCATACTTTATAAATATTGGCCATTGTATCACTTGCCTGAGTTAAGTCGAGATCAACACCTTGGTGGACATGGCGAAGAAGTAACTCTCCACGATTCTTATGATTAGCAGACTCTACTTCAATGATTGGTGAGCCGAAATTTGTTAGTTGATTTAGTAGCTTTGACTTAATTTCTTTAAAGTCACGAGTTTCAATCTCATTTCTTCCTGTTCGAGAATTGTACTTATATGTAAAAAGCTGCATGCGGTTACAAAACTCTTCAGTGAAGAATTCATCGATAAAAGTGATGTCATTATGAGTACGGCGAACTTCAAAGATCTTTTCGCGTCCTTGATTTGTTTCAATATGCCAATTCTCTTTTTCTTGGAGATTTGTACATTCTTGATATTCCTTTCCGAATTTACCAGTATCCCAGCGGTATTCAATATCACGCATTAGCTCAATCCCTATCTTATAAGGATTAATATTTTGCTTACTCATGGCCATAACACCAGAGTGAATATCTGCGAAATCAATAATTTCAGAGCTATTTAACGCCTTCTTTGTCAGAATCTTAGAGTGCCAATAAGAGGCCCACCCCTCATTCATAATCTTTGTCATTCTTTGTGGAAGAAAGTAATAAGCTTCTTCTCTTAAAATACCGATAACATCGGCCTGCCACTCTTCAATTGGAGCATGCTGCATTAGGAAGCTCATAATATCACGTGTACCACGAACTTCATCATCAAGTAACTCTAGAGGTGTCTTCTTTCTTTCTACAACATCCTCATCAGCTTCGCCTCTTGCCATTTTGGAGTTCATAAAAGAGCGAAGAACTTGAGATCTCTCATCTTTATGTTCATACTCTTCATCTGCTGAAGTTGCTTGCTTCACTTCACCTTGGAAGAGAACGTTAACATCAAGAAGATTTTCAAAAGAGAGGATCGTATCGATAAACTCTTCGACAGTATCTTGGCCATAGCGATCCATATAACGACGAATTTTAGTGCCATGATTGGCCATAACATCCATCATGCGACGATCTGTATGGCGAAACCAAGCGTTATTTTTAAAGAAATCAGCATGGCCATAAACATGGGCCATAACTAACTTTTGGTCCACATAACGATTTGAGCTTAAAAGATAAGCATAACAAGGGTCAGTATTAATAACGAGTTCGTATATTTTTTGGAATCCATAAGTATTCCCCTTTGCAAGGCGATCATACTCAAGGCCAAAACGCCAGTGAGGGTAGCGTGTTGGGAATCCACCGTTGGCAGCTAAAATACATACTGTATCGTAGTCACAAACCTCAAAAACGACTGGATAGAAGTCTAGGCCGTAATCGAGTGCATAACCAAGTACTTCATCTCTTAGTTTTGCTAACTCTCCTGATAATGGTTTTGTTCTTTCCATACTACTCATATATTTATTACCTTTTTAAAATTACTTTCCTGGCCCTAAGAATTCTTTGATGGAATCAAGGATTGCATCCTTGTTTTTAATTTTACTTAAAATAACATCCTCATGCTTTTCACCAAATTCTTTGGATAAATCTTTATAAAACTGGCCTGAACCGTAACGAGATTCAACTTGCCCGTAAAAGAAAGCATTAGAGTTTGGAATAATAGAGCTTTTTAAAAGATCGACACAGACCTTTGTATCCTCCGCTGACCAATTATCACCATCAGAGAAATGAAATGGGTAAATATTCCATTCATCTGCATTGTAATCAGCATCGATAATTTCTTTACATAACTTAAATGCAGAAGAAATTAGTGTTCCACCACTTTCACGAGTTCTAAAGAAAGTATCCTCATCAACTTCCTTAGCTGTTGCATCGTGAATGATATAACGAATTTCAATATCTTTATATTGAGACTTAAGCCACAAGTTGATCCAAAAAGACTCTGTTCTAACGATTTCTTTTTGCTCATCACCCATTGAACCCGAAACGTCCATCATATAAATAACCACAGCAGAGTTTTCAAATTCAATCTTTGAATTACTTGCTCGGTATCTCATGTCTGATTTAATTGGAACAACAACGGGATTATTTGGATCATAAGTCCCCATTGCGATCTGACGCTTTAAGGCCTCTTTAAATGATCTCTTATAGTGCTTAAGAGAGTCTGGCCCAACAGTACCAATACTAGTGTATCGATCCACTGTTGACTCCATATTCTTCTTACCCTTTGGCTCAATTTTTGGAAGTGCGAGTTCATCTCCTAGGATTGAAGCAAGTTCATCTAAACTCATTTCAACATCAAGGGCCTTCTCACCTTCTTGCTCTCCAGCTTCACCAGGCTCACCTTGACCTTCTCCTGGCTCCCCTTGTCCATCGACTGGATCTCCAGGTTGCCCGTCACCTTGTCCAGTTCCACCTTGGCTCTTATCACCGAAACGAAACCTTGGAGTATTAATTGAAGGCATTGGAACTTTGAATTGCCCATTTCCTTTTGGAATCGGCATCTCGCCACCAGCGATATACTTTCTTAGGTTATCACGCACCTTCCCTTTAATAATTTTTCGAAAGCGTGCGTGATCTCTTTTAATTGGATGATCCATTTGGTCTCCGGTAATTGGAGCGTACTAAGTCTATGACTTAGCACTGTCTCCTTTTGCAAAAATACTTGCCACATAATTAAGAGCATCTGTTGCTGAAATTTCACAGTAACCATAATTCTTAATTAAGCGTGACTTGATAACATCGATCTTCTCTTGAGTTTCCTTATCAACAACATTTGAAATAATTGTTGTAAGCTTGATCGCATCTTTTTGATCTTCAAAAAGCTTCAGTTCAAGTGCACGGTGAAGTCTTTCATTCATCTTGTAATCAAATTGTTTTCCTTCGATTGCAAGAGCTCCGATGTAGTTCATAATTTCACGTCTAAAGTCATCTTTACGAGACTCAGCAATATCGATTTTCTCTTCGATACTTCTCATGAAACGCTCATCAGATTCTTCAAGTTTACCAGTGTACTTGTTACGAACTTTCTCTTTTTGAGTGTAGGCCTTAACGTTATCAATATAATTTGCACATAGAGTTTCAATTGCAGATTCATCAAGTGAGATTGCTTTTTGAACATCGTTTTTAACGATATCAGTATACTCTTGACGAACAATCGCTAACATCTCACGGTACTTTTCAGCGGCATCTTGATTATTGGCCATTGAATGCTTAAGTCCACTTTCTAGTTCATTGAAAACCATAAATGGATTTAGAGAACCAGTGTGTCCATACTTAACTAGAGCGTTAGAAATTTTATCTTGAATATAACGAGGAGAAATACCTTCAAGTCCTTCTCTTACGGCCTCTTTACGTAGTTCTTTTACGTTATCTTCATTATAACCAGTTAGAGTTTTTCCGTTATAAAGTTTTAACTTTTGAACAAGAGTTAGATCAGCTTTCTTTGGCTCTTCAAGTCTTGTTAGCACGGCCCACATAGCTGCCATCTCAAGCGTATGAGGAGCGATATGAACATGAGGAATTTTTTCAGCGTTAAAGTCACGTTGATAGATTCTTACCTCATTATCTAAACGAGAAATATATGGAACATCGATCTTAACCGTACGGTCACGAAGTGCTTCCATAAATTCGTTATTTTGAAGTTTTCTAAATTCTGGCTCATTTGTGTGACCAAGAATAACTAGGTCGATATCTGTTTGAGCAAATTTCTTAGGCTTAATTGATTGCTCTTGAGAAGCACCAAGTAGATCATAAAGGAAAGCTACATCAAGCTTAAGCATCTCGATAAATTCGATAACACCGCGGTTAGCGATATTGAACTCACCATCAAAGTTAAATGCACGTGGATCTGAATCAGAACCATATTGAGCAATTTTTCTATAATTGATATCACCTGTTAACTCTGTCGAGTCTTGGTTTTTCTCATCTTTAGGTTGGAAAGTACCAATACCTAGACGATCTTTTTCAGAAAGAATAAGTCTTTTAACACGGATATGGTTTTCCATAACCTTCATGAAGTCACCGTCATACTTAACCATATACTCTTTTAGAATATAACGGTCGGCCGGACAAACTTCTCCGCGAATTTTAACTTTATGACCCTTATTACCTTTATTGATATTATCAAGAAATTCTTTTCTAACTTCATGTGGAATAAGCTTTAATGGGTCTTCATGCATTGGCGATGGAAAAACTTTTTGTCCGCCTAAAATATCTGACTCTTCTTCGTCATACCATTCAAACGTGTATAGTGCACCTTCGTCAGTTCTTGAATAGTGCTCAAGACCTTTTTTAAGATTTCTTGCAATTGAAGACTTGGCCGAACCAACAGGCCCATGAAGTAGAAGAACCCTTTTCTCTGTACCATAACCAAGAGCTGCGGCCTTGAAAAAGTTCACAAGTTTCATTAAGTGAACATCGATACCAAAAACAGCATCCTTACCACCACCGATTGGATCATCGAAAAAATGATAACGTGTGATTTCTTTTTTATATTCAAGATATGTACTTGTTTCAAATGACATGATCATGTCATAAATTCGTTGAAAGGAATTACGAGCAATTCTTGGATCTTCTGAAACAAGATCGATATAGTCTTGAAAACTACCCGTCCAATGTAAGTGAGCAAAGTCTTCGACCCTGTAATTCTCACTCATAAATTCATTCATATTCATTTTAGTCATATTATCTCCATCCATGAGTTGCATATTAGCAAGCTAAAGTCCTAAATATATTATAACGTGATAATTTCACTTAAAGCAAAGAAACTATTAAAAAAAATTCCATTAGTTTAATTTATTCAAAGTGCATTTTGACACCATAAAACACTCAAGTATTTCTAAGAAAATGGGCAAAAATAAATGACCAACAAAAGTATTTGACTAAAATTCCTATCCAACTGAAAATAAAGAAGAATTGATATTAAATGACTTCAGACAAGGGAAAATATGAATACGATCTGTGCTGGCGTTTCAGATATTGGGCGCAAGAGAGAGACAAATCAAGATTCTATTTACATTAGCAATAACACAAAACTTTATATTGTTGCTGATGGCATGGGTGGACACTCAGGTGGAGAACTCGCTTCAACGATGGCCATCAAATACCTTGCAGAAAAAGTCAAAGATAAAATCAACTCCCAACCACAAGAAGAATTAGGTCAAGTTCTTCAAGAATCTGTTCTATATGCCAATAATAAGATAAAAGCATATGCCGATAGTGAACCTGCTCTTAAAGGAATGGGAACGACTGTCGTCAGCCTTCTCTTTGATGACGAAAGTGCAAAGATTGCAAATGTTGGTGACTCAAGAGCTTACGTCATTTCAAATGGACAGATTTTTCAATTAACAAAAGATCATTCTGTAATACAAGAAAAGATTAACTACGGAATCTATACACGTGACCAAGCAGCAAAAGATCCAAATAAAAACTACCTATCACGTACGGTGGGCTTTGAAGAAGATATTGAAGTTGATATTTATGATTACCGACCGCAAAAGGGTGATATCTTTCTTCTGTGCTCAGATGGCCTTCACGGTAAATTAAGTGACGAGGATATTCTTTTTATTATCAAAGATATGATTGACAACACCGATGACGTAACTCATCAAAAACTTCATGACTGTGTGCAAACTTTAATTCGCCAGGCCAACGAACACGGTGGACAAGACAATATATCGATAATTCTTACGGTAGTTAATTAATTTAACTTCGAAAATGTTTTAGCTCACTGTCTCTATGTGTCATGGATTAAAGTCTTGCAAACTGAAATCAAGAAACCTACAATAAACATCAGAAATTATTGAAAAATTCAAGGATGTAATTTTGAGTCGCTTTTATACAATAATGGTTATTCCCGAGAAGGAAAAGGGAGTTAAGTCTTTTCGTATACCAAAAGTCATTTTTAACTCGGCCATTTTCTTAGTAGTAATTATTATCGCTGTTATCGGTATCCTAACGTTTGACTACGTTAAGATTTTAAAACAAGTTTACGAAAACCGTCACCTCAGTATTGAGAACCGTCAACTTAAAGAGCAAATCCAGCTCTTTAATATGAAACTGAATACATTAACTGATGATATTGAAAGAATTCAAAAAATTGAAAGTAAACTGAGAGTCATCTCAGGCTTCAAGGAATTTGATCTAACAAAGCCATTGATGAAAGATGATCGCGAACCAAGTGAAGGTCATTCAGGAAGCCACGATCACTCTTCAGGTAGAAATCCGCAATCGGTCCTTGTGCCAGAAAAGGACCGAGAGCTTTTAAATAAAGTTAAGTCGGAATTAAGCGTCTTAAAAACGAATCAGGAGTTCAGCGACATCAATGACCTCTATGAACGTAAGATTGCGACAAACTTTGGTCTTACCTCTGGTTACAGCTTCACAAAAGAATGGAGTAGTTTAATTAAACAAAGTTTTAAGTTAGCTGAAAACTTTGCGTACTTTGATTATCGTTATTCAATTTTACGTAAGATTTCAGGTGATTTAGAAATTCGTGTCAATGAACTAGACCAGTATCTTTTAGACCGCGAATCTTTTCTTAAATCAACACCTACACTATTACCTGCCAGAGGCTGGATCACTTCATATTACGGACCTCGTATGAGTCACTACTCAAAAAGAGTAAAGATGCATGAAGGTCTTGATGTCGGTGGACCAATTGGTACTTTAATTCTTGCACCAGCTGATGGTGTTGTAAAAACATCCAAGAAAAACTACGGATTCGGAAATCATATAGAAATCGATCATGGATACGGTATAACTACACTTTACGGACATAATTCAAAAAACCTCGTCGTGAAAGGCCAAAAAGTAAAACGGGGGGATCCGATTGGAAGAATCGGAAACTCAGGTTTATCAACAGGTCCTCACCTCCATTACGAAATTCGTGTTAATGGCACGCCGGTGGACCCTTTGTATTATGTACTGGATTAATTAGGAGAAATTTAAATGTTTAATCCGCTTAAATCACTATTTGGTACTAAGCACGATCGCGATATCAAAAAGCTTATGCCAATTGTTAATGAAATCAACTCTCTTGAAGCTCAGATGGAAAAGATGAGCGATGATGAGCTCAAGGCCCAAACACCAAAGTTTAAGAAATTAATTGAAGATGGTGCAAAGCTTGATGACATTCTCCCAGAAGTTTTTGCAACGGTAAGAGAGGCATCAAAAAGAGTTCTCGGCATGAGACCTTATGATGTACAAATCATCGGTGGTATTGTTCTTTACAAGGGAATCATTGCAGAAATGAAGACCGGTGAAGGTAAGACACTAACAGCGGCCCTTCCACTATACTTAAAGGCACTTGAAGGAAAAGGTGCTCACCTCGTTACTGTTAACGACTACCTAGCTCAACGTGATGCTAAGGAGATGGGTGAACTTTATAATTGGCTTGGTTTAAGTGTTGGTTGCATTATTGCTGATATGGAAGACGAAGATCGCCAAAAAGCATATGGCGCTGACATTACATACGGAACAAATAATGAATTTGCCTTTGATTATTTAAGAGATAATATGAAGTTCTCTCTTGAAGAATATGTTCAAAGAGACTTTCACTACTGTATTGTGGATGAGGTTGACTCAATCCTTATTGATGAAGCAAGAACTCCACTACTTATCTCTGGGCCATCGGAAGGAAGTTCAGATCTATATGGTGTAGCAAACCAAATTATTCCAAAGCTTACGATTGAGAAGCATTTCACTATTGATGAAAAAGCAATGAGTGCGATCTTTACGGAAGAAGGGATTTTAAAAGTTCAAGAAATGCTTAAGGTTGACAACCTATTTGATGTTGAACACTCTTCACTTCTTCACCACCTAAATCAAGCTCTTCGTGCTCATCACCTATTTAAGAAAGATGCAAACTATATCATCAAAGACGGTGAGATTATTATCGTCGATGAATTCACAGGTCGTCTTAAAACAGGTTCTCGTTGGTCAGACGGTCTACACCAGGCAATTGAAGCAAAAGAAGGTGTAGAAATTAAGCAAGAAAACCAAACTCTTGCATCGATTACATTTCAAAACTACTTCAAAATGTATGCAAACCTTGCAGGTATGACTGGTACTGCAGACACAGAAGCAGAAGAATTTAAAAAGATCTACAACTTAGATGTAATTGTTATCCCAACAAATCTTCCAATTGCACGTATTGATGAAGCTGATGTTATCTATAAGAATAAGAAAGCAAAGCATAAGGCCATCATTAACTTAATCAAAGAGTTAAATGAAAAAGGTCAACCAGTACTTGTTGGTACGATTACAGTTGAATCATCTAACTTACTATCTGCCGAACTAGAAAAGGCAGGAATTAAGCATAATGTTCTAAATGCAAAACAGCACGGAAAAGAAGCCGGTATTATTGAAAATGCAGGTGTTAAAGGTACTGTTACAATTGCAACAAATATGGCCGGTCGTGGTACAGACATCAAAATTAATGATGAAGTAAAGTCACTTGGTGGTCTCTATATTCTTTGTACTGAAAGACACGAATCTCGTCGAATCGATAATCAGCTTCGTGGTCGTTCTGGTCGTCAAGGAGACCCTGGACATTCTAAATTCTTCTTATCACTAGAAGATGATCTAATGAGAATCTTTGGTAGTGATCGTATTGCAAAAGTGATGAACACTCTTGGAATGGAAGAAGATGAGCCAATCGAGCACAGCATGATCACAAATGCTATTGCCAAGGCCCAAAAGAAAGTAGAAACACATAACTTTGAAATAAGAAAGCACCTTCTTGATTTTGATAATGTTATGAATGAGCAACGTCGAGTTATATATCGTATTCGTCGTGACATTCTCTCAGACAATGACAATCGCGGCTTTGTAGATGAAATGACAGAAGATGTGGCAGATGACCTATTTAATACTTATCGCCCACAAAAGAAAGTTCCTCTAGAAGATCTTCCTTGGGAAGATATGAAAAGTGGTTTTAGCACGACATTTAATACTGACTACGAAGTATCAGCTGTTGAATGTTCAAATAAGTTCTCAGGGGACGTAAGTAAGTACTTTGAGGAGACGGCAAAAGAAATCTTAAAAAGTAAACTTGCGGGATATGATGAACAACAAGTGACACTTGCTCTTAGAGAGATTCTTCTTTCAACTTTTGATCAACACTGGAAAGATCACTTAAGAAATATGGACCATCTAAAAGAAGGTATCAATCTTAAGGCATACGCTCAAAAAGATCCTTTAAATGAGTACAAGCGTGAAGCTTTTGGTCTTTTTGAACAAATGCGTATCGAAGTAAAAAAGAGTGTTGTTAGAAATATGTTCACTGTTAAGCTTTATACTCAAGAAGAGATTGAAGTACTAAGACGCGAGCAAGAAGAAGAATTACAAAGACAACTTGATGCTCTAAAGGCCAAGAGAATAGCAGAGGAAGAAGGTCGCGAAGAACCGAAACAGCAAGCTCCACGCTCACGTGGACAAGTTAAAGTAGGTCGAAACGATCCTTGCCCATGTGGTTCTGGTAAGAAGTATAAGCACTGTCACGGCTCATAAAGCATTAATTAAGGCGTAAAAAACAATGTCAGATGGTGATAACAAAAACGACCTAACTCGAATCGAAGATCTATCAGAGTTCCTTCACCAAGGTGATGACGATCTCGATAAGGTCCTGGCCGATATTGAAGCTGAAGACGACTCAGATCAAAAGAGCGATGAAGCAGAAGTTGAGTTATCATCATTTGACTATAGCACTCCTGAAAATCCTGACGAGGCGATTGAAGAAAATAACTTTGAAGAAAGTTTTGATGATAATTTTGAAGCAAGCTTTGAAGACCAAGCAGACGATAATTCAAACGAAGGATTTGATAATAACTTCGATGATAGTTTTGAGTCGTATGATAATGAAGAAGACCCAGAGGGACTTCAAGAGGGATTTCAAGACGACGACCAAAATGAACACCAAGATGGATACGAAGAAGACCAAAACAATGCTTGGCCAGAAGATGACTTACAAGATCAGAACTCACAAGAAGAAAGCTCTCAAAACGACTTTGAAGATTCTAAAGATTCCGAAAATTTCGAAAATTTCGAAGACGACCACGAAGTATCCTTTAGTAATGAAGATGACCCATCAGATGAAATTACTGATCAAGATATTCTTACTGAAGAAGACGACACTAATGATATAGCAGAAATAGAACTCTCTAATGACGATAACCAAGATATTGAAGACACTCCAGATCAAGAGATTTCAATGGAAGAAGTTAATTACGAAGAGACAACTCCCCTTCCAGACTTGAGTACTAAGATTCAAGAAGACTTAAGCGATGTAAGAGATTTTGCAACAAATTCAACTTATGGAAAGGCCGCAATCGGAGGCAACCCTCCTTTTTCAATTCTTCTACAAGGTATTAATACAGAGGAATTTGAAGATAGTATTCTTGCGACTCTAAATGAATTTGGCCTCCTGGAAGGAAATGAAGATCTTTACCGAAAGTCACTTGAGAGTGGACAGCTATTAATCGCTCAAATAGGCGAATTTAGTGCCATCACTCTTGCAGGAAAGCTTAGACGATATTGTCGTAATATAAAAGTTGCTCTAGCTCATGAAATTCACAAGAGCGACAGTTATGATCACACTGATCAAAGAGGACTAACGGGCCCACGCTCAATTTTACAAAATAAATCAAAACATTTCGTAAAAAAAGAATTTAATGAAGAAGATGTGGCCTTAAGTACATCACCATACATCCCTGGTTATAAAATCATACATAGCTTGGGACCAATGCAAATTAACGAACAAATTGACCGTAGTGAATTTGACGATTTCTCTTCCATCAACCTCGTTGAATACTTTGGTGAAAACATAAGAAAAGAAGCATATAAAAAAGGTGCAAACGCCGTTATTTCTATTCATTTTAATATAGGACAAAAAGAAATTAACGGAAAAAATTATAATATCATCATGGCCCATGGAGACTTCGTCTACCTAGAAGCTAGTGAATAAAAAATAAAAGATGTAGATATAATGATTAAAAACTTAGGTGAAACAAAAGATACATATAGCACAATAATCATAGGTGGAGGGATTGTAGGCGCAGGAGTCTTTAGAGACCTTAGTCTTCATGATATCGATTGTCTCATTATCGACAAGAAAGACTTTTCATCACAAACAAGTTCCAAGAGCTCTAAGATGCTACATGGTGGTATTCGCTATCTTGAGAACTTTGACTTCCCTCTTGTTTGGGAAGCTTTACATGAAAAAAACCTATGGTTAAAAATAGCTCCACATCTATGCTTTGAAGAAAAGTTCTATCTTCCTATATACTCTGACTCCATCAGACCTAAGTGGATGATTAGAATTGGACTTTTTCTTTATGATTTATTGTCTAGTTTTGAAAACTCTCCTTATGAGATGAAATCAAAAGAAGAATCAGTTGCAATAAATAAAGACCTAAAAGGACAAGACCTTAGAGGAAGTGGTGTTTATCACGACGCTGTTGTTGACGATGCTAGGCTTACAATTGAAGTCCTACGAGATGGCGCACTAAATCCAAGATGTCATGCTCTAAACCATACATCACTTGAGAAGTATGAGTTTTTAGAAAGTAAAAAAGTTGCTGTTACTTTAAAAGATGAAATCACCGGTGAATCGAAGAAAATCTATTGTAAGGATATCGTTTTTGCAACAGGGCCATTCACTGACCAGATTATGTCTATGAACAAGGATATTCACTGGGATCCAAAGCTTCTTCCATCAAGGGGAAGTCATATATGGCTTGATAAGGATCGATTAAATATTGAAACGGCCATCTTACTAACACCTAATGACGGACGAGTTATATTTGTTATACCACAAGGGGATCGTATTCTTGTTGGAACAACAGAATCAAAAGTAGAAGAAGATTACTTTGACTTATCTCCAAGTGATGAAGAGATAACTTATCTCTTAGCAAACCTAAATCAATACTTTCCAAAGGCAAACGTTGAAAAAGAAGACATACTTTCTTCATTTGCAGGAATAAGACCTCTTGTAAAAGATGACTCAACAGCAGCTCTAGGAAAAACGGCAAGAGTACACAAACATTATCAACCATTACATAATTGCCATGTTCTAGTTGGTGGGAAATACACAACATTTAGAACAATGGCACAAGATGTAACCAGAATCATAGTTCATAATCACAAAAAGGCCTATGACCATAGCAAGACTGTAGCGCCATTTCGATTTAAAATGCGCTACAATCCCTTTAAGGATAAAGCAACACAAGAACAAATTGAAGAGATGAAAAAGTATGAATTTGTTAGGTGTGAAGAAGACCTTAAAAGGCGCTATCGCTACTAAGAAGATAGCGCCTGTATATATTTTAGAATCTTAAATATGCTCCAGCAATTGCTCTAAAACCACTGAAGTCGATAGTGTTGTCCACAGTTGATCCACCAGTTTCAATACTAAATGTAGAAGACGTTGAAAAGTAATCACCTTTTGCATAGAAACCAAAACCAGAATCCATTGTGTATTTAGCACCTGCTCCTGCAAACATATACGTACCAGAACCAGATAAGCTTTCAGTTACAGAAGATCCTGACGATTGTGGAATCGCATCAAGAGTTGCTAAAGATAGTCCAAATCCGGCCTCTAAATAAGGTGTTATACGATTTGTTGCAAGTGGATTTATAAAATGGAAATCCACTGCACCACCAAAGTCTATAGAAGTTGCAGTTGAGCCTGCAATTCCAGTCTCACCAGAATAGTAACCTAAAGTTGCCTTAAGTGAGAACTTTTGAAGGAATGAGTCAGACTTAGCAAAGAAATACTCAAACTCTCCATTAAGTCCGATTGCACTAATTTCAGCATCAGTAGCATCACCAACATTATCATATGTTCCAGACAACATATTTAGGCCGGCCGAGATATTGAAGGCCATATTCTTATCAGATAAAATCTTACTAGGAGTGCGACGCTCGATACTTTGATCACTTGCAAAACCAGTTGTCTTAATTGCATCGAGTTCACTTTGTTCATCATAAGATGTTCTTGGTGTATCTTGTACAACTTGAGTTCGAGATGAATTTCTCTGTCTTTGAACATCAACAGGCTCTCCCATTTGTCTTCCAGAAGTTGCGGCCTGAAGAGATTTTGTACGGTCTTCAGTTAACTTAACAGGAGAAGAGATTTTTAGATTAGCGACCTTATCAACGTGAATCTCATTTGGTTTCACAATTCGATAAATACTCCATACTGAGCGTGATGGTGTTGCACGAATAACCACACCTCTAGCAAAGACACCAGTAGTAATGAAGAGTTTTGCATGATCACCTACAACAAGGCCATCTTCTAGGCCTCGATTCACTAGAATTGTTTTCTTAGTATCTGAAGTTTGAAGAATTCTAAAAGTTAATTTCTCATCAATATCTAATGCACTTGCGCTGAATAGGCCAAGAAGGCATATCAGAGAAATAATTAATTTACTAAAACGTCCTGTCATACTTATCCCTTAAAAAAACATACTTAAACTTGCTATTAATTTTATATTATTTACTGTTTGATTTAATGTGTAATTACTATCATCACTACTATCTAACTCACTAATCGGGTTTAAACTTAAAAGCTCATAATTTAACTTAGCTCCAATTCCCCATCCGAACATATTTCCTTGTTCATAGTCTCTAAAAGAAGATAGTCGTGTCTTTACCCCTAATGTAATAGAAGGTAAGGCCACCGATTCATAATCATAACTATACCCATTTAAAAAGCCAGAAGTTGCCTCACCTACGCCTCGTTTAATACCAAGGCCAACATAGGCTTGAAGCTTATTTCTGATATATGGGGTATTATAGAAGTAATAATTGATATGAGCGCCAATATTTGTAAATGTCATTCTGGCGTTTACACCACCAATATCGACATTTAAATTTGTAGCATCAAGGCCAAAGTCAACACTCCACTTACCTAGTGCTTTGTGGGCGCGAATTAAATGAAATTCATAACCTATTGCTAGCCCGTAACCAAGATTTTGATGATTACTATCAGAATCAGAGTAGTTAGCAAGCAAGTTTGAAATAAAACTAAATTGTACCTCATTACCACTTTCAATCGCTAAAACGTTCTCTCTTCTAAATTTTTCACGAGCAATACCTGAAGCCTTGAGATAATTACTTAATTGTTCTGAGTCCATATCCGCAGACCACAAAGGCCCTTCTTTATTAAGAGCTGCTTTAGCTGAAGGAGTAACACTATTTTTAGCTCGCTCTCTAGCTAGAGTTTCATCCATTGTATTTTGAATCGAAAGCGATGATGTTGGGCCAGTAAGACTTCCCCTTCCGTTATAATACATTTCTTCGTATCCATCTTGCTTAGATGAGATCTTTGATAATTGATTCTGGTGCTGTGATCCTAATGTAGTATCTAAGTCTTCATCTGATAAACGTGAAACATCAACAGGACTTAACTTTGAGTTAATATACTTATACTTTAAGCGGCCATCTTCTACGATAACTTCATTACCGTCTTTTAATATCGATTTTTCTGTAACTTTATAGGTTGTATTATCAGTATAGTCAGAGTCGTAGTTCTCCTCATTTGGAACTTCTTTTTCTTGGACAAGATTTGCAGGAACAACGCCATCTATTGCATAACGATTATTTCGTTTAACATTTTTAGACTCAAATGCTTTAACATTATAAACAGGCTTCTTTTTACTTCGTCCAGCTTCACTTCTAGAGCGAATTTGTAGGCGAATAAAATCATCTTTTTTGAAATTAGATCGATTTAATTTATCACCAGAAATAGTTTTGAAATACCAACTTGATGAGCGATCAGAAAGCTTAAGCAATTCAATACTACCAAGATAGATGAACTTTGGTTTCTCAAGCGTTCCAAGCTTTATAGAAACATCAGCAACATCACCAGTCTTTAGGCCCGCTACTTTTCCCACATCAAGCTTAACGCTTCGGCCACTCTTACTAAGTGCAATAACTTTGGCCCCCATCATGGCGAGTGAATTGAGCTGAAAAAAAGCAAGCACGGTAATGATAAAAAATTGTTTAGATTTCTGCATATATTTAATTATAACGAATGGAAGTATTTGAAACAATATGGTAGAGTATGTATATTTTTACAAAAAATGCCACAATGCATCATGCATTTCGGAGGAAAACATGGCCAGAAGAAAGAAAAAGCTTCAAATTTTCAAATATGAATGTCAAATGACTGGCGAAATCTATAAAACGACTAAAAAAGCAGATAATCCAGATGATTTAGTTAGCGTAAATGCATATTACGACATGCATCCAGAAGAAGATGATCGCCCTGAAGAGATCAAAAAAGAACTTGGAATAGAATAATACAGATTAAAACGGAGTTTAAGCAATGGCACACCACAAAGTCATTATCATAGGATCAGGTCCAGCAGGTTATACTGCGGCCCTTTACGCATCTCGCGCAAACCTAGGCCCACTTGTCATCGAAGGACATGAGCCAGGTGGTCAACTAACGACAACTACTGATGTCGACAACTTTCCAGGATTTCCAGAGGGAATCATGGGGCCAGATCTAATGGCAAATATGAAAAAACAAACACAACGCTTTGGAACTGAATACCTGAGCGGTTTTGTCACAGATATTGATACAACTAAGCGACCATTCAAGCTTACTGTTGATAGCGACAAGGAATACACTGCTGATGCTGTTATCGTAGCAACAGGAGCATCTGCAAAGTACCTAGGTCTTCCAAATGAGAAAGAACTTATTGGTAAAGGTGTTTCTGCATGTGCAACTTGTGATGGATTCTTCTATCGTGATCAAATTGTTCACGTAGTTGGTGGTGGAGACACTGCTATGGAAGAAGCTACATTCTTAACGAAATTTGCTAAGAAGGTATATGTTGTCCATAGAAGAGATGAGCTTAGAGCTTCTAAGCCAATGCAGCAAAGAGCATTCGATAACGAAAAAATTGAATTCGTATGGGATAGCGCTGTTAAAGAAATTATCGCTGATGATTCTGGCGTAAAAGCGATTAAGGTTGAAAACCTTAAAACTGGTGAAGTTACAGAGCGTGAAACTGATGGCCTATTTATGGGGATTGGACACAAGCCAAATACTGATTTCTTAAAAGGAAAAGTAAAGCTTGATGATCATGGCTTTATTATTACTGCAGGAAAGCACCCTGATACAGATGTTGAAGGTATTTATGCTTGTGGAGATGTTCAAGACTCTTACTACCGCCAAGCAATTTCAGCGGCCGGTTCAGGTTGTGAAGCTGCAATTCGCGCAGAAAGATTTCTAGAAGAAAACGAATAAATATATAAAGTGGCCTAGTTTAAACTAGGCCACATTATTTGATAGATATAATTCAACTCGGTCAACTGTTTCATTAAATAACCTCTTAACAACGACACTTCCATTTTCTAATCGATTTACAACATCATCATAATCAATCAGCATTTCACTTGCTACTGATTTAAGCCCAACAGCACCATCCTTAAGTTTTTTAGCAACATAGAAGTAAAGATAGAGATCCGCACATTCTTGATTACTTAGATCATGCTCATCAAATGCCTTTATATTGAGATCATTTGCATCTATTGAAATTTGAGGTTGTCCTTCATTTTCAAACAAAGGTGTAATGTCGCTAGTTCTAATGGATAAGCTTCCACTACCTTTATTAAAAATCATAAGTCTTGCAATACATGCCTTAAGCTCAGCGATATTTCCTGGCCAATCGTAGTCAATGAGCATTTGAGCAACTTCATGAGATAATCTTTTTTTCGTTGTATGATTTTTAAGACTATATTGTGAGATAAAGTAATTAGCAAAGAAGATAATATCCTCTTTTCTTTCATTTAATGAAATTGTTTTGAAAGAAGGAATATCAATTTCTTCAATATATTCACTACCTGTAAAAAGAAGACGAAAACTCTCATTATTACCAACTTCATTGATAATATATTTTGCTGTTACTATAGAAACTTTATCAAGGCCTTTAAAGATAACATTACCATTTACAACCTTATCTCGAATTCTTGCAATCCTAAGATCAACGGCCTTCTTATCCATTTTACTAAAGCAATTGATAATCTCAACATGCTGATTTTCACTACTTGAACTTTTTGCAATCTTCTTACAAAGGTGAAATTTCCCACTTCCTTCATCACCGTACACATAGACAGGTGTTTTTACATCATGCCCAGAATATTGCTCTAGAAATGCTTGTGCTTTTTTAGCAAATAAACTAACGCCTAAAGAAGTATGAAAAGCGACATTTGTATCAAGGTTTTCACTTTCATAATCCAGCTGATTGGTTACCTCTGCATTATCATAGAAATATAAAAGCCCCATAACTCTGGCCAAAAACATTGCCTGCTTTAAATCATTGTCAGTAAATAACTCACCTTTTTCTTTATTTGAAAAATTTAAAATTCCAAAGATATTTTCGTTATGATCAAAAATAGGACACATCATATAAGTAGAAATTGTCGTATTATTTACAACTTCATACATATTAAAAAACTCATCACTTGATAAACTTTGAGAAAACTTCGATTTTATACCACGTGGGTTATTGTAAAGTTCCTCTAGGATTCCAACGATTGGATACTCAAGCTCCATCACGTCACTTGTTTCAAAATCAAACTCACTAAAAGTCTGTTCATCATGGCCAACAATAAAAATACGAGCATCTTTGGCCTTTACTATTCTTTGAACTTCAATAACAAAGAGTTTTATCAATTCAATTTTATTATTATAGTTTTTAAAGATTTGAAAAAGGTCTAAAATCATAGAAGTTGAAACTTGCTGATCTTTATCTGCTTCACTATCTGGTATCGTACTGGAATCAAAATTTCCTGCAACGGCCTCGTTTAGTACCATATCATACATAAGGTCTCTAAGACGTAAACGACTCATGGATGCAACTAATTTAGTCATTAAGTCCATGATATTTTCAACTTCGTATTCAACAAACTCAAGGCCTAAATAATTATCACCACGATTATTAAAGTTAGGACGGTAACGTCTAAGCTTTACAGTTTGTAATAATCTAATATTTTTATAAATAATTTCAACCTTAAAGACAGTGCTATCAACGTATTCACCTATTAGAATACCAATTCCAGTTGTTGAAATATTATCTAGCTTTACCCTAAATGCATTAGAGGTAGAGTCTCCTACCATTTCATATAAGATACACTTTACCTTATCTGACTCTTTTAGTTTTATTCGATAATTACGTAATTTCTTCAATTTCTGACCTCTTGTACAAATATTATCGACCTACAAAGTGGCCAACTTTAACGACTGAATGAGGAAATATCGAAATTTATAAATATTTAATAAGCTTTACTCATTAAAGCTATAAACTCTCTACTAATATGCCCGATAAGAAAGATATTACATTACTATCTATTTGAGGAAAAATTGCGTTACAACATCCAAAACTATAAGTTTTTTAAGTCTTATCGCTTCCCTATCCATGAAGGGGATAAAGTTAATGCTGAAGTAATTACTTTTGAAAGAGAGAATGTAAAGACTAATAACGTACAAATAGACTCCATCAATCTTTCAGGCCTAAACTTCATCAGCACTCAAAAGTACTCAATAGGTGAAAATGTAAAAATTAAAATTCAAACAAATAGAATATTTAATAACTGGGACTTTGAGCTAACAGGTAGAATTATTCGATCATTTATCTATTGTGAAGATGTAACAAAAACAATATATGGGATTTCGATTTCACCTGATTCACAAACAACGGTATTAAAATATTTTTTAAAAGATTTCTTATCACACTACAAGACTGCAAAGTTAAAAGATAAATTATTTCAAATATGCCAAAATAAAATCAAGATCTCAAAAGATGATGGCGTTGAACTCTTCTCGCTTTTTCAAAGCTTAATTGAAAGGGCCTTTAAGGGAAAACTAACAACAATTCTGTCTGAGCTACCAACGATTTTTCATTGTGAAAATTATCATATCTATTTATTTAACTCTAAAACAAAAGACTTTGAGGTTGATCATACAAATAGTGATCACACACTACTTGGAAAAACATTCAATGGACTATTGAATGAGGCATATTTCAACAAAGTTATCATTAATAAATCATTCAATGATCAAAGTGCAACTGGCGTTGATTTTGATATTAAAAATATCCTACTGGCACCGCTAGTGAATTATAATGGCGAAAGTATTGGAGCTCTTTGCCTTTCAAACACACTTTCAGGTGATAAGTTCAATATTACAATGCTTGAAAATATCAAGATTGTCTCTGGTTTGATTTCATACTTTTATAATTCAAAAAATAACTCAGGTCTTGAAACAGTAAAGAACAAATTACCTAATCATTATATTTTCTCAGATCGTAGCCATACAGGACTTGCGATTATAAACACTTTAAACACGATAAAGAACACAAGGGAGAATCTCTATATTCACGGCGAGGCCGGAGTTGGAAAACTTGAATATGCAAAATATGTTTGTAGTGAGAACTCTTTGATAATTGATTTTGAAGAATCAGAGAATCAAAGCTTTGAATTTATTGAGCAAGTATCAAATAATGGAATTAACGACTTAATAGTAAAAAATATAGAAAAGCTCTCTTTAGAAAATCAGGCGATTTTTTATAATCTTATAAGTTCATTAAAACTTAGAATCATAACCATTGCATCAAATGATCTAAAGGCCTTGGAGAAGAATGATTACATCCTTACAGACTTATATAATCATATTACAACGGTGAAATTAAATATTCCTCCCCTAAGATTAAGAAGGGCCGAAATTGTTGAGATTGCTCAATACTATATTCAATTTGAATGCAAGAAAAGAGATATGGAAAATAAGAAAATATCTCAAGAGACAATTAATAAATTAGAATCTGCCAAGTGGGATATAAATAATCAAGAACTTCATGCACTAATAGTAAAGGCCATATTAAAGTTAAACAAAAAGGCCGACAACAGCGAGCAAGTACTTCAAATACCTATTAAAGAGAGACAAAGTGACACTATCGTTGACAGCGACAAAAATAGTCAACTACAAGAATATATTCTAAATACCTTAAATTCTTGTGATAAATCCGTAGCTTATAGCAAAACCGAAAAGATATTTGTTGAAAGTTTAATGACAAAAAAAGCATCTTAATTTGGAATTGAATTTGACAGACCGACTGCAGTCTTGAAATAATTTTATTATCAGATCACGGATCGATCTGAGAGCTAAAAGATTAGCGATGTATTTTAAATTTAGCAAAAGACCAAGGAAGGTGACGAAATGAATAACTCTAATTCAAATCAAAGTATTCTCAATTACAACACCCTAAATGTTTCACTAACAAGACAAACGAGAACATGTTTTGTAACAATTGCTAATGACCAAAAGTTTTTTAATACATCGACATACCTAAAAGAACTCGAAGACTTATTTGACTGGCTTTCTAATAAAGTAGAAATCAACTCAGTCGTTTTTAAATTTGCGAGTGAAGATATTGAATTATTTAAAAAAGAAGAATTAAGGTTTTTTGATGAAAAAACTCTTGGTAATACTTTACAACTTCTGGCCCGCTTAAGCTGGGCCCAAGTTCTTCTACCGCAAACAGTATTGTGGTCATTTCAAAAGTCTGCTTGTCCGTTTAGCCTTGAGCTAGCAATGGGTGGAGATATTCGCTACTGTGCCCCATCATTTAGTGTAGCATTTGATCAATTAAACAAAGGCATCACACCGATGGGTGGTATGAACACATTAACAAATGAAAAAGGTAATAGTGCAAAGATTATGCAATTTCTTCTTTCATCTCAAAACGTTGGTGCAGACGCCCTAATTAGTGCAGGCCTAATCGGAAAAACACTTTTTGATGAAAACGAAATTGAAGATATTGTCTCAAGAATTGCGAAACAATCTCCAATGGCAAGAATTCAAACAAAGCGTTCATTTAATAATGAACTGATCAAAAAGATGGAAGAAGTACTTCTTGAAGAAATCACTTTTGCTAATTCAACAATAGCTACTGGCGACTTCAAAAATTATGCAAATGACAAGAAATTCACTAATCCTAGAGAGTTTGCTAGAGTATTAAGAGACTCTCCTACAGTTGCAGAGGCCATGTAAGGCTTCTGCTGCAATTAAATCTTAATAAATTGTCTTAAACAGGACGAACTTCATTGCCTTTGAGCTCTTGTGGAAGATCATTTAAATTGGGGGCAAGTCCTAATAAGAAGCCACCGCCACCAGCTCCACAAAGTTTTAAATAGAAACGATCAGTTTCTAGGCCTTTAGTCCATAGGTCACGATAGAGAGCAGGAATCATTGGATTAAAATGTTCAAATTGAAATGCTGACAATTCCTTAAACTTCTTCCAAAGTGCCTCTTTATCATTATTAATATAGTGTTGGATACACTCATCTGAAATTGGCGTTAATACGCGATCACATAGATAAGCAAAATCTTTTGACGAGCATTTCTCCATAAAGAGATTAACAAGAGGCTCTGTTCTTCGAGCACGTCCTGTATTTAGTAGAAATACTCCTGGCCCATCTGTTTTCTTATCAAGAAATACTTCTGTAAGTTGTTTCTGACTATCAATTAACAGTGCTACATTTAAATAACTAATGAGTGGGTCAACTCCTGAAGATGAACCATGAAAGTGAGATTCCATTTCCTTAAAACATTCTTTTAGAAAAGAAATATCATTCTTTTGATCGTCCTGAATTTTAGCATAGCGATCAAATACAGCAGCACAAAGAGCACCTGAGCTCCCAACTCCATAGCCTTGTGGAATTGTACTTTTAAAACGTAGTCCACTTGAAATATCAAATGAGAAAGACTGATGATCAAAATCAAAGCTAAGATTACCTTTGTCATGTTGTTGTTTAAGATATTGCGAAAAAGCAGTTAGCTCAGAATCAATTCCAGCGCCTTGCTCATCAGGAAAGTTTAGTTTTCCATCAAAAAGAGAATAAGGCATTGCCAAGGCCTTTGAAGATCTAATGATACTATATTCTCCAAAGAGTAGGATTTTAGCGTTAAAAGAATTTCCACCTTCCATAACTGATCCCTACTTATCTTTCTACGATCACACCATTACCCATATGATCATGGATAACAAGAGAGTCGGCACATAGAGACTTAACTTCTTGCTCGATGAACTCTTTGGCCTGCTTCTCATCTTTTTTAAGATACATAATATGTACATTAGGGCCAGCATCTAAAGTGAAGCAGATTGCACAATTTGTTTGAGCTCGAAACTCTCTAATACGATTTATAATTTCTAAAGTATTAGGCTCCATTAAAATAAAAGATGGATCAGAATTCATCATAAGCCCATGAAGCTCTAGGGCCTCACTTTCAACAATTTTTGCAAAAGTATTAAAGTCACCTGTTTTAAGAGCAAATAGTAACTTATTAAAGTTATTACTAGCATTCATAAAACGTGTCTTAGCAAAAGGATGCTCATTCATAAGAGCATGACCAGCAGTTGAACTTACTGACTTTTCCTTGCTACTTACAATTGCGATTGAATCACAAATTCCTTCAAAGATTTCATCAAATTGATCGTGAACGATAGCGTAGTCTTGAGAGCTACCAAGAACTGACTTTCCCCAGATTGCCATCTTTGGGTATATTGATCGGCTCGCACTTCCTGAACCAAGACGGGCCATGAATGAGGCCTTCATTAAATAATATTCTTCATCATGGTCTTCATTTGTAACGACTTTTTCTATTTCACAAAGAGCACTTGCAAAGTTGGCCATTGATGCGGCCGAAGAAGCGATACCAGAAGAGTGAGGAAATGAGTTATGAGAATCCATTTCAACTTTGATATTTTCAATAAAAGGAAAAACAACAGCGGCCCTTTTAAAGAACTTCTCTACCCTTTGCTTAAATTTATCATTTGGTTTTGATTCAAATTTAAAATCAAGTTCAAATTCTGAGGATCTTTGAATTGTATATGTCGTTTGAGTATAAGCATTATTTAAAGTTACACTTAAAGAAGGGTTTGAAGGTAATTGCTCACCGTACTTTCCCCAATACTTTATCAAGGCAATATTTGATGGACTCTTAACTGTAAATTCAAGTCCATTATCTAATTTATCAATATCAAAATCAATCAGAGTAAAATTAGTGGACATTTTTAATTTCACTTGGTGTTTGAGTTTCAACAATTAATTCACGATATGGAATACAGACTTTCAGACCTTTTTGATCGAAGTAGTTTTTCACATACTTGCGTGGTCCATTACTTGATGCAAGAATAAAGTCCCCACCCCATGCACCTAGAGATTTAATTTCTCCATCAAAATCACTAAAGGCCTCTTTCTTAATTGGGCTAAGCTTTAGATGAGAGCTCACGATATCTTCATGAGCACGAATTAAGAAATTAAATTCTTCTTGAGTATTTGCAGTGGCCATCTGCATAGATAGTTCACTGATTGTATTAATAATCTCTGGCGAATGTGGACGTAGCTCGTTGTAATACTCAATAGCATCACGAGAATTCTTCTTGTGTCCAAGATAAATGAAGTAGAGGTTATTTTTAAAACTTGGATTAAATTCGATAGGAGACCAATTTGGTCCTTCTCCACCTTTTTGATAAATAATTGGCTCTTCACTTTGTGCACATGCAATATCATACCCAGAACCACCTAAAGTATTAAAGGCAAGTTCAAATGGCGAAATCATGGCCCAATCAGCAATATTATGAATTAAAGTAGAAGAAGACCCTAGTCCCCATTCGAGTGGGAAACCAAGTTGTGTTACAACATGTACATCAACACCATCTCTTAAGAAGTGCTTATTCTGTCTTCTTGCTTGTCTTAACATTTGTTGTAAGACAATCATCTCTTTTGTAGGGTTATCATTTAGAATATTGAAATGCCAAAATTCAAAAGTTACTTCAAACCAAAGCTTTCCAGCTGGATCATAGGACTTCCAATATAATTTAGGATCAAATGAAGAAGAGTATTGAACTCTTAAAGACTGCCCTACTGTAGTAGGTAGGCCCAGTGCCTTAGCACCATCTAAAACAAAGTACTCCCCAGAAAGCAGAAGCTTTCCGTGGCCAAAATATAATTGGCCGTTTTTAGGAAGCTCAAGAAATTGCTCCCCTTCCAAATACTTAAGGATATTATTACTAGTGTGTGTTGTGTTCATAGTCCCCTAACTTCTTAAATTATTTAACTCTTCTCTTACTGCGCTAAATGAAACAACCTTATCAGCAAAATGATTAACAATTTGCTCTTTTTCAGTTGTTGTTGCTTCAAGTTGTCCCAGAATATTCATTAGGTGCATTTTCATATGCCCTTTTTGAATTCCACTTGTAACAAGACTTTTAAGGGCCGCAAAATTTTGGGCAAGGCCAACTGTTGCAGCAATCATCATTAGCTTATTAGCACTTGGTCGCTCTAAGATATCAAGAGACATCTTTGCTAGAGGATGGAGTTTTGTCAGTCCTCCAACCGTTCCAAGGGCCATTGGAATATCAATTTCAAAATAGAAGTTCCCGTTTTCTACTTTGCAATTTGTTAGTGATCGGTATTGTCCATCACGAGCTGCATATGTATGTCCACATGCTTCAACTGCTCTGAAGTCATTACCAGTTGCTATAACAACTCCATCAATCCCATTAAAGATTCCTTTATTGTGAGTTGTGGCACGGTGTGGATCAATATGAGCAATTCTTACTGCTCGTGCAAACTTTGATGCGAAAGTAGCAGTATCCATACCAATCGATTTTTCAGCAAGATCCTCAATTGGACATTCAACCCATGCTCTCACACGACAATCAGGCGTATAATTTGAAAGTATACACATGACGACCTGTACATCTTCACCAAGCGAGTCTTCAAGGTACTTACCTACAGCTTCTAGAACTGAATTAATGAAATTAGCACCCATGGCATCGCATGTTTCAAACGACATTTTTATTTGATAATAATTTTCTTCTTTATCTGTTAGATCAACTAACTCAATAGATCGTACTCCACCACCACGCTTATCCATATTTACAGTGATTGGTGCAAGTGAATTTAGGATATCGATTTTCTTATCTTCAAAAAAAGACTTTAAGCTCTCTTTATCTCCTTCGTAGATAAAGTGGACCTGGCCAATCTTTTCGCTTGCAATAACTTCGGCCTTAAAACCACCGCGAGTTGACCAAAACTTTGCGGCCTTTGATAATGCTGCAACAACAGAACTCTCTTCAATAACCATTGGAACTGTATATACTTCGTTATTAAGAACGAAATTTGGAACTAGGCCATACGGTAGATAGAAATTTGTAATTGTATTTTCTGAGAACTCATCAAAAGTAGATTGTAGCTTCTTATCAGAATGCCAAAATGAAAGTAATTGTTCTTTCACTTTTTGTGCATCGATATTCTGATCTTGGCCATCATTTGATAAGCGGTTTGCAATAAACTGGACCTTTTGTTCTTTTGATAGTTTTGAAAAACCTTGAATCAATTTCAATGTTCTCTCCTCACACTAAGAAATGAATTAGCAAAGTTAAGGCCTTTTTTAATTTCCCCAACTTGTTGCTGAACACTCTCATAATCTACCATAGCAGTTTTTAAAAACTCACTTGCCATGGCAAAAATAGCGCATCCTTTGGATAACTTACATAAATAATGGCCATCTAAATATGACTTAATCCCACCAGAGATTATAAAATTCTTACACTTAGCAGCACTACCTAACTCGTCAATTAAATCGTTGGTCATATGTACCATTTCAAGGGCAGTATGGCCAACATGACACAATGGTTCATGAACTGTTAAGTTGTTAGAATTTCTAAGATATTCTAATTTTGAGAAGTTTGTCCCACCAAATGAAGCAAACTCTATCGCACATAGGTCCATCATCATTAGGGCCTTTAGAGTACGTGGCCCCATTCCCTGTCCAACTTCTTTTACAATTATTGGAAACTTAAAATATTCAACACAAGTTTCAATTGTTTCAAGAGGAGCTCTTTTAATGATATCCCCTTCAGGTTGAAACCATTCTTGGGAAGGGTTTATATGAATGATCAATCCATCTGCATTTAATTTAGTGACGAGACGATCCACTTTTGAAAGTTCTTTCTTATCAATTAACTCTTCTAATTGAGCAATACCTAGATTTGCAAAAACAGGTGAATTATTGGCCAAGGACTTAACGTGAAAATCATCAAGGAATTCATCGCTATCGAGTAACTTACGACAAGAACCAAGGCCCATCCCAATACCGAACTCTCCACATGCACGGGCCAGATTCTCATTGATCTTACCTGCAATCCCAGTTCCGCCAGTCATGGAAGAAATCCACAGTGGAAGCTTTAAACTAAATCCTGCAAATTCAATTCCTAGATCAAGCTCCTGAGCATTACCGCTGAAAAGAGGCTCATAATAGAATCTCTTATCACTTGTTGCCGCTAGAGTTTGTGATTTTGCAGTTAATTGAATGTGCTCAAGCTTACGGTCTTGAGTGGCCGATTTTGTGTTATTCATACTAGTAATTCTGGCAATTTAGCAGATTTTATCCAGAGCAACAAGAAAGGTTTTTATCAAAAGAAAAAACTATCTGATTTGTGCGCAAATTTAACATTTATTTAATGATAAGAATGAACTCTTTCTTTAAACCGTTCACTTTCTTAAGTAATTTCGACAACTTACCATAGAGCAATTCTTCCTCTTCACCGTTAAGCTCCATCCCAATAAAGGCCGTTGTATCCCCAAAGACCTCTAAACTCTCCTCGATTAATCTTGTGAGACGATATGGAGTATCCATCAAAACTTTAGGCATTTTCACCTTTTTCAGATTAGTTAAATAATTCTTTCGCTCATCAGGTTTACGTGGAGGAAAGCCAGCAAACGTAAAATTAGAACAATCAATGCCACTTAGAGCAACGGCCAAAGAAATAGAATTACTATGAGGGGTACAAGTAACGCGAATGCCGAGTTCGTGACACTTCTTCACAAGCTTTTGACCTGGATCACAAAAGGCCGGAAGTCCTCCATCACTCATCAGGTATGCGTTCTTTCCATTTTGAATTTGTGTAATAATATCTTGCTCAATATCACGTTGGGTATGTTCATTAAAAAGGATAAAATCATCAATGAAAGAGCGATCTAAGCCAAAGCGAATCCATCGTCTTCGACATGGCTTTAGGTCTTCAATTAAAAAAAGACTATTATCAGCATCATCACAGGCCTTAAGCATTAATGCCTTCGCCTCTGACTCAAGGGGATTAACTTCATCAATCGGTGTTGCAATTAAGTATAGAGTTCCATATTTCATGACTTTTATATAAATCCGATTGGTTATAAACACAAGTTCATGTATATATTTGATATGGATAAAATATATGAAATCTACCTGGTAGTGATACCTGGACTTGAAAAGAGTGCCCTTTTAGAGATTAAGGAGAAGCTTTGTCGAATAGAGGCCTTTCAAGAGATTTCAAATGATGGATTAAGCTTAAAATCAAAGAATCTCTTTATTCTACTAGAGTTTATCCTCGAATTAAGAATTCCAACAAAAGCACTTCTTCGAATCGATTACTTTATCGCAAGAGACCTTCCAAAACTATATAAGAAATTATCCAAGATTAATTGGAACGATTATATACCAACGAAAGAATTTGAAGTGAAAGTTAGCTCTCATAACTCACGTCTCTTTGATGATCGCAAGATAATAAAGACAGTTAAGGATGCAATTTCTAGCTATCAAACTGCTCAACCATATAAGAAGAAGTACGATGAACTAAACTGGAGTGTCCCAGCGACAATTCACTTAAGGTTTGAAGAAGATAATTGTAGCCTATCAATTGATTGCTCAGGAGAAAGACTCGACAAACGAGGCATAAAAACTCTATCGGCAAAGGCACCAATGAGAGAGTCAATTGGAGCAGCTCTTATTAGATATATAAATTCATCTGATGTAAATTATGATGTACTCATCGATCCAATGGCTGGAAGTGGAACAATCATAAGCGAGTTCTTCAGACAAGATCAAAGAAATGAACAAAGAGAGTTTAACTTTAGAAACTTTCCTCTTTATCGAAAATTTGCGGCCCAGAAAATAGAGAGGCCACAAGTAACTCCAAGAAAGGCCTTTGCCCGGGACATTGATGGTAAGAACTTAGCGGCAATCAAAGAAAATAATCTCGAATTCATTGAAAATGAATGGCTAACAATAGAGAAAATGGACTTCTTCAAATCAGAATCTCTACCTGAAAATTCGATAATTACCTGCAATCTACCTTATGGAAAAAGAATAAAAACAAAAGAGAAAGATATCCATCTTTTTATAGAGCGGTTTCTCAAAAAAGCAGAATCACTTAATACGAAGGCAGCCTTCTTTGTTATGCCTGAAACATTTAAAATCAATCAAAAGAAATACCAAGTCACAAGAAGTGAGAGAATTAATAACGGTGGTATTTGGGTGCAATTTATTAAGGTTCTATTTTAAGTAGGCCATTGTCTTAACGCTTATACCACTTACATGGGGTATAAGAATTAACTCACCTGTTTTAACGTCCTGAACTTCTTTGCCATTAGTCTGTGTAAGTTTATGAATTTTAGTAAACTTCTCTTTCCCATCTGGAGTAGAAAGTCTAAGTTCATCACCTACTTTTAGAGCAATATCCTCATTTCTCATACCTTTTACAAGAATAGCAATATGAGATTTCTTAACAACATCCACAACTTCACCAATGAAGCCTTGATCCTCACGTTGGACTCTCTTATTCTTAAGCTTTTTAAAAAGTACATCTGATTTATTCACATGAAAGAAGCCACGAGTTGTACTGTTAGGATATTGATTCTTAAATTCTTTTGCTTCTTCCTTATTAAAGTTCTCACAAAGAGATATCGTTTTATCGACAACGGACTTAGACTCCTTGTCGAGGTGTCTTACGTCAATTCTAATATCATCAACGCCACACTCTTCAATTTCATCTAAGTATTCAAGTAGGTACTGGTCTTTCGTGTTAAACATAAAAGTCCCATGCTGATTTTCAATAATTGGAAAACCTTTATGGGGAGATTCTTCACTAGAGCCAGCGACTTCTATATATTTACCATTATTTTCAAATTCTTCTAAATCTTCATCAGTGTATAAAGGAGAAACAAGATTTCGTGGTGTATAAAATAGTAGGATGCGCCCGAGAACAAGAAGTTCCGTTTTCACACCCCAACTCTTAATTTCCTGACAAAATTCTTTTACGACATTGCTTGATAATTCAATAGAAAGAATAATCTTTCTTAAACGATCACCAACTAGATTCTTCCAAACTTTTATGGCCTTAATATTGTGATGGCCACCAGTATCAAGTAAAAGATCAATACTTAAGTTCTCATAAGAATTTAGGATAAAATTAATGGCCCCAGGATCTCTTAAGCGAATACTCGAAAAACCTAAATCAGCATATTTTTTGAATTGTTCACGATACATCTTAAAACGGCTCTCCGTCATAAGAATATCCCACTCTAGAGTGTACTTAACTTTTTGGGCCTTACACTTTTCTATAATCTCAAGCATTTCATCTATTGTTAGCTTTCCAACCTGAGAGAATAGTCGCGTGGCAAGAATAACCTCACTGAATTTACTAGTATCCAGTGATTCAAGTTCATCAATATGTGAAATATAAGTAATGGCCTTCATTAATTAGTAACCCTTGCACGTACGAGATTATTAATATCAACCCCATCAACATATGGGATCTTAAATAAGGCACCTGGGCGAGTGCGACTAAAGTCCTGTCCTGCGAGATTTTTAATGTGATCAATATTTACTTCGACATGAGAATCATTAAACGGAAGAATCTCTAAGGACTCCCCTATTTCAAATGCACTCTTTACATCAACAACGATAAATTCATCTTTTACAACTTGAGCAACTTTTCCAATTGCTCGATATGTCTTCTCTTCGTGTTCACGATCATTATAAATAGAGCTCTCATCAGCTTCTTCAACTAAAGATGCTTGAGTATATGCTCGGTGAGTAACTTTAGTTAGCTCCTCTTCCCATTTTAAAAGGTCTTCACTTAAGAAGTTTCCATGCTCTTTATAGTAAGCAAGTGCCTGAGAGTAGACCATTGAAATGGTACCAGCATACATTGGTGATTTCATACGACCTTCGACTTTCAGAGAGTCGATTCCAGCATCAATAAAGTCTTGAAGAAGTCTAATCCCTTCCAAATCTTTTGAGCTCATAAAATAGCTATTAAGCTCTTTCTTCCCATCATCAATCTTATATTCAAAGCGACAACTATGGGCACAACCACCACGATTTGAATCACGGCCTTGCGTATAATTTGAGATAACACAATTTCCAGAGTAGGCCATACACATTGATCCGTGTACGAACATTTCAATTTCAACACCGGCCTCTTCTTTGATCATCTTTGCATCAGCAATTGAGACTTCACGTCCGAGAACAATTCTCGTAACACCAAGCTTCTTCCAAAGCTTAGCACTTTCAACATTTAAGCAACTGGCCTGTGTTGATAAATGAATCTCTAGATTAGTATTTTCTGCGATATAATTAATAACACCAGGATCAGATACGATAACGGCATCAATTTTAACAGCGTCAAGCTCTTGAATAAAATCCAATAGCCCGTCAAAGTCTTTATCGTGAAAGAAAGAATTTAGAACGACATAAACACATGAGCCATGCGCATGAGCAAACTCAACACCTTCTCGGATTTCTTCAATCGTAAAATTATCCGCGGCTTGGCGTAGTCCATATTTCTGCCCCCCTAAGTAGACAGCATCTGCACCATAACTAATGGCGACTTTTAATTTCTCAAGGCTTCCTGCTGGAGCTAAAAGCTCAGGTACCCATCTGGTGTTTTTTGCATCTTTCATAAGGTCTTCTATGTACCAGAAATTACGTATATAATAAAGGCATAGACAAAACTTATATAGATTTTATGAAAAAAGTATTCAACATTTTATTTTATTTGGCCTGTGTTCTAATTATCGCAATTCTAGGAGGGCTAACTTACCATTATTACGAGATGCCTCTTCGCGATGACCCGGCCCCCTATAAGTTAAGTGATTCTGTTTATGGGCCAGATGATATCGCATCAAACACAGATGTTCTTGTAATTGGTGATGATCTGGGCAAGACCTTAAACCCATATATTGGAGAAATCACAACAAAGCTCTCTCAGAAATTGGCCAGGCCTCTAGCTATTTATAATATATCAGCAAAGAACGAAAGTTTGTTTCGTACAATTGAGAAGGTCTCAAAGCTTACTAAGGTTCCTAAAATAATTATATTGGCCACTGGTTTTTCTGAGATGCAAGAAGAACTCTATCCAAAGTCAAACAAAGAATTAAATATTAATAATATTAACTTTAAGATATATCGAAATCTCTATATTCAAAGTTTCATTAAATTATATCCCAATTTATCTAAGTTATTCTATCTCAACGAAAATATAAAAGAGCTAGAAAAACAAGTAACGCCATTAGATTATTCTAAACTAAGCGCTAAGGCCTTTCGCTCAATTTTTGATAAAGAAGTTCTACTCTATCAACATCGATTAGAGAGCTTTCTTCGAGAACTAAGGAAAAAAGGCGTAAATGTACTAATGGTTTTACCGCCAATTAATATAGAAATAAGTAATCTTAAAGTTTGTGAAGATACGACAAATGATAAAATAGAAAAAGCACTCCAAAAACTTGATAACCTACTAGAGCAAGGTAAAACAAAGGAAGGTCAGTTACTGGTGGAAAGTCTTGATAAGAAGATTGTGGCCAATACAAAATATCATCAGTTAAAACAAGAGCTCTACCGAAAACAAGGTCAGATAACAAAATCTTACGAGCAAGCTCTACTAAAACTCGCCTTTGCGTGTGAAGTGGAATCTTCTCATCCAGTTTTCACTAAAATTTTAGAAAGAACAGCTATTAATCAAAATATTGATATAGTCGACTTTCAACAAATCATAAAAGAAAATTATATGCGTAATCCACTTTTTGTTACTAAGAAGACGCCACAGGATATCTATTATCCAAAACTTGTTAATGAACTTGTTATTAAACTTAAACAACTTACTCAACTACAATAGAGAGGCCTTATGAGACTTACTCACGAAGCAAATAAAATCATCATTAAACAAGGCGATCAGTCAGATACAATCTATCTAGTTGAAGAAGGAGAATTACTTGTTTTTGTTGTAGATGGAAGCAAGGTAAGTCCAGTTGCAACAATAGGTCCAGGAGAAATGATAGGTGAAATGGCGTTCTTTGCTGGAACTCATCGCGCAGCCTACGTTATGACAAAAACACCGACAACTCTTATGGAGATCGACAGTGAAACAATAAAGGATCAAATTCCTGACTGGTTGTTTAAAATGACTAAGAACGTGGTCGATCGTATTCATCACCTCGATAAGGTTATCGCAAAAAGTGGAATAAAAAGAAAGAAAGTCGACTCAGTAAAGCCACTTTCAATTGAAGAACAAAGAAGTATTCTGGATTTAATTTGATTTAGAGGGCCAAAAAACATGACAACATCTAAAAGTTTACCTTATTCTAAAAAATCAATTGAAGACATCCTAAACGAATTAGAAAGTGATATTAAAAGCGGACTCTCTCAAGAAGAAGTCATAAAGAAGACTTCAAAATATGGCAAAAATATTTTAACGATTAAGCCACCTATCTCAAAACTTACAATCCTAATTCGACAATTAAAAAGTATCATCGTTTTACTTTTAGCACTGGCCTGTGCAACCTCTTTTTTTATGGGCCATACAATAGAAGGCCTAACAGTTGTGGCCGTTCTGATTATTAATACAGCACTTGGTTTCTTTACAGAACTTAAGGCTGTTCGATCAATGGAGGCATTAAAGAAGATAGGAGTTTCAAAAACAGGAGCTATACGAAATGCACAAGCAATCAATCTCGATACTAAAGAACTAGTACCTGGGGATATTGTCATATTTGAAGCAGGAGATGTTGTTGGTGCAGATATTAGAATTATTGAAGCTAATAATATAAATGTGAATGAGTCGATACTTACTGGGGAATCAGCACCAGTAGATAAAACTCATGAAACACTTTCTAAAGATACAATTATAGCTGAAAGAAATAATATACTCTACAAAGGTACTTCAATAACAAGAGGCTCTGGTAAAGGTATTGTTATAGCCACAGCAATGATGACTGAAGTTGGACAAATTGCAAAAGCAACTCAACAAGAAAAAGAAGAAGTAACTCCTTTAGAAAAAAGGCTTGATAAACTTGGTGGTCAAATCGTTTGGTTTTCTTTGGCCATTGCTATCTTAATTGCAATTTCTGGTGTTATGGCCGGGAAAAGTTTTATACTCATGCTAGAGACTGCTATTGCGCTAGCAATTGCAACAATTCCAGAAGGCCTTCCCATTGTTGCAACATTGGCCCTTGCAAAGGGCATGTGGAGGATGGCAGAAAATAATGCATTAATTAATAAACTTGCCGCTGTAGAAACTCTAGGTGCGACATCAATCATCTTTACAGACAAGACAGGGACATTAACTGAAAATAGAATGAAAGTAAGGCTTATGAAAGGCCATGGTGATACATATAATTTGGACGATCATCACAATCTTCAAGAAAATACTGAATTAAAGAAATTAATAAAGGTTGGTCTTCTCTGTAATAATTCTAAAATCAATCATGAAAATAGTGACAAAAACATTGGCGATCCTATGGAGATTGCATTACTGAATGCCGCTAATAAGTTTGATATAAGAAGAGATGAAGTATTAAAAACAACACCAGAGCTAAAAGAAGTCCCCTTTGATAGTTCAACACTTATGATGGCCACTTATCACCAAAGTGATAAGCAAATTATAGTGGCCGTAAAAGGGGCTCCTGAGGCCGTAATTGCAGCCTGTACTAATATTGAAACAGATGATGGAGCGCTAGATTTTTCTGATGATTTAAAATTAAAATGGAAGACAGAAAATGATTTATTGGCAGCAGATGGATTGCGAATTCTGGCCTTAGCAACTAAGACAGTCTCCTCTATAAATGAGCCACCATATGAAGGTCTAAGCTTTTTAGGGCTTGTAGGGCTACTTGATCCAGCACGTTCAGACGTAAAAGATGCTATCACAAAATCAAAAGAAGCTGGAATTAGAACGATTATGGTTACTGGAGACCAAGAAGGCACTGCTTTAAAAATTGCAAAAGAAATAGGACTTATTGAAGAAAGTAATAATCTTTCAATTAATGGCAAAGTACTTGGACCTAAAGAAGAATGGAATGAAAGCCTAAGGGATAAAGTTAATCAAACACAAGTATTTAGCCGTGTAAGTCCTGCTCAAAAACTAGACTTAATCGAATATTTTCAAGCTAAGAACGCAGTCGTTGCAATGACAGGCGATGGTGTAAATGATGCACCAGCGCTTAAGAATGCAGATATAGGTATCGCCATGGGACAAAGAGGTACTCAAATCGCAAAAGAGGCCTCTGATATGGTATTGCAAGATGACCGATTTAACACAATAATCTTGGCCATCAAACAGGGCCGAATCATATATAGCAATATTCAACGTTTTGTGGTCTATCTGCTTTCTTGTAATATAAGTGAGATCTTAATTGTATCATTTGCATCCTTTATCAATGCTCCTCTTCCCCTACTACCTTTACAAATTCTATTTCTAAATCTTGTCACAGATGTTTTTCCGGCCCTTGCTCTGGGTATGGGTGAAGGCGATCACACCTATCTTGAAGAAAGACCAAGGCCTCGAGATGAACAAATTATAACAAAGAGAAAGTGGGGATTGATATCACTATATGGTGCTATTCTCACAGCATGTGTTCTAACAGGCTTTCTCTATACTTTAAAAACAACAAATGATGACAAGGCCGCACTAACAGTATCATTTTTAAGTTTAGCATTTGGACAGGTCTTCCATGTCTTTAATATGAGACTTGAAAAATCGAATTTATTTATTAATGAAATTACTAGAAATATTCATGTCTGGGGAGCAGTTGTACTTTGTACGATTATACTACTGGCCGCTGTCTTCATACCTGGCCTTAGAAGTATTTTAAGCTTGAAATTAATCGATAAACAGAGCTGGCTTATCGTAGGATATTCATCTCTTGCACCGCTTATTATCATTCAAATATTATCAAAATTTAGATTGGGAATTAGAATTTAAGAGGGTGCCATGCTCCTTTTGTTTCGCATGTGCTAAATGATCGTTTTATTAAATTTTAAATAACCTGGCAAAAGAAGAATTGAAAAGGTGTGCTCCTTTTATTTAGCATTTGCGAAACAAAAGGAGCATGGCACCTAAACTAGACCTAGTTCTTTTACAGTATTTCTTTCAGTGCGAAGTTCTTCAAGTGTTGCATTGAATTTTTCTTGACCAAATTCATTATGCTCTTGTCCTTCAACAACTTTTAGTTCACCGTTTTCAACACGACATGGGAAAGAGAAGATTAGACCTTCATCAACTCCGTACTCACCTTTTGAAGCAAGACACATAGAGAATGTCTCACCTGCTGGTGTGTCGTGTGTAAGTGCGTAAACACCATTTACACAAGCATTAGCAGCAGAAGCAGCAGATGAAGCACCACGTGCTTTAATAATTGCAGCTCCACGCTTTTGAACAGTTGTGATGAACTCATCTTTTAAATATGTTTCATCGCCAATAACTTCAGCAGCTGATTTTCCACCAATTTTTGCATTGTAGAAGTCTGGGTATTGAGTTGCTGAGTGATTCCCCCAGATTGTCATATTTGTAACTTCAGTTACATCAACTCCAGCTTTTTGAGCTAGTTGAGTTTTTGCTCTCTTCTCATCAAGAGTAGTCATAGCAAAGAAACGTGACTTATCAAGTCCTGAAGCTTCCATTGCGATATAACAATTTGTATTACATGGGTTACCAACAACAAATAGTTTTGAATCTGGTGCAGAGTGCTCTGCCATAGCTTTTCCAAGTGGACCAAAGATTCCACCATTAACTTTTAATAGATCCGCTCTTTCCATTCCGTCTTTTCTTGGAACAGCACCAATTGCTAGAATCCAGTTAGCATCTTTAAATGCAACTTCCATCTTATCTGTACAAACAATATTCTTTAGTAATGGAAAAGCACAGTCATCTAATTCCATCTTTACACCTTCAAGAGCACCTAGTGCTTGAGGTAGTTCAAGAAGTTGTAATTCAACTTCTGTATCTGGACCAAACATTTGTCCAGAAGCAATTCTAAAAAGAATTGCATAACCAATTTGTCCTGCAGCTCCTGTTACGGCAACTTTAACTCTGTTAGTCATATAAATTCCCCTTTTAAGTTAATAGAGAGTTGTTCGAATTGAAATTGGCCAATTTTAACATAGGAGTTAGACAAGTTGTAGCTTTACTTCGCAATATTAGGGGCTATAATTAAATTTAAATTAATAGAAGAAGGAATCATTAATGGAGCAAGGCAAAAAAGAGGCCAGCAACAATAAGGGTGATGCAAATAAGCCACGTCCAAATAATAAGAGAAGACGCAATAACCGTCGTCGCCCAAATAATAAGCAGCAGGCCAAGGGCGCAAAAGGCCAAGAACAAAAACAAACAAAGTCTCAAGGTCCAAACAAGGGACAAAAAGCGGCCCCTAAGAAAAGTGGAAGTCGCTCAAATAATCGCAACCGTAGAAGGCGCCCTCAGGGACGCAATCGTCGCAGTGGAACAAGTCACTTAAAAGGTGAAGACTTTGTTATTGTGAAGTATTTAAATCTTCTCGAACAACACATCATGGCCAGAAAGAAATATTTTGAAAACTTTAATCGTGTTGGTGAAAAACAAAAAGAAAAACTTGAGAAAAATTTTATCGACACTCAAAAAACTTTCTTAGACTTCAAAGGTAGACTAAAGCCAGAGGAACTAGAAATATTTGAAAAGAAGTTTGAATCCCTAAAGATGGATACAACTTATGCAAAAAATCACGAGCTCCCACTTGGTGAAGTTGCACCTGAAGTGAGTGTTGAAGAGATTGAAGATCCACATTATCTACAAACTCAAATTCAAGCCGACTACTCTGAAGATACTGAAGAATCTATGGGGAGCTTGGAAGATTACAAGGCCTATAAAGGTTTATAATTTAAATTTAAATTTAATCTAAACATAAAAAAAGGGAGCTAAATTAGCTCCCTTTTTCTTTATCAACATTTTTGTCTAAATAACTTAACTATATCTTAGTAAACAAAGTTAGAAGATTGCGCAGCTTCTGTTGTTTCTGTTGTAGCACCTACTACACCAGAACCATCTTTAAGATAATTATCAAGTGTTTCTTCGTGATCTTTAATAATTGCTGTCTTTAATTCAGCTTCATCAATATCAAGAATTTCACAAACACGACGTAACATCTTTAAAGGAATGTTACATAATGCACGCTCAACGTTTGAAATGAATTGTCCGTTTTTGTAACCTAAAAGGTGAGACAGCTCTGATTGAGAATAGCCTTTTGGGTGTGCTGTTCTCTTGTCTTTAATTAATTTTGCGATGTGACTAAAACTTCTCATGTATTTACTCCTAACTATATATTCAAGCACTTACGATTCATATCTAAATATATTCTAAAGCAACAAAATATTTTTGTAAATACATTTACTAAATTGTTAGTAAAAAAGTTTAATTAATATAACTTTTTTTTGGTTTAACCAAACATCGTTAACTCAATTAATCATATTGCTTGTTATCTACCTGAAATCATGTGAGCGTTGTAATATGTCGATTCAATTAAATCAGAATAAAGTTCACGTAATTTGTTAGGTCTCTTAATCAACTTTTTTAATTTGTCTTCAACTGTTAAGTTGCCGCGGAAGTTTTTGCTTCCAAGTGAAACAAAATTGAGTTTCTTTCCTAATTCGAAGTTCCCACTCTCCTTGTCCAACTTAAGTGATTTTGCACCTGCAAGGGTTGCGCGATACAAGGCCTGAGTGTATGAAGCATCACGATGTCCTTTCTTATGATTTTGACAAACAAATGAATTCATCACATCAAGCATTGATAAGAATGGCCCACCACCAATATCACTAGCTAAGGCCCAATGCACTTTATAACGATTGGCCCTTTTATAATCGAAAAGGCCAGAGCCAAGGCCTAACTCCTTAATAGGAGCATTACTTGTAGGACAATGTGCAATCATTGTTTGCTTTTGTGATAAGAGCTTTAATTCTTTTGGTGATAAATAGATACCATGGCCCATGATTGTCTTTGGTGTTAATAGACCTACTTTATCGTAAATTTCTGTATACGTTTTTACTTTTTCAAAGCCTTCGATATTTTTATAAATACTAAGAACAAAGTCGATTTCATTTTGTGTTTCACTTAAGTGTGTTTGAATAAATGAGCGATGCTTCTTTGCCGTTTTTGCTCCTGCACTCATTGTCTTAGGATCAGTAGTAATTGCAAAGCGTGGTGTTACGGCATATTTATTTTTATACTTACTTGCAAGCTCTTCTGTTTGAGCAATCGTATCTTCGATTCCCATTGTGAGATACTCAGGCGAGTTCATTGTCATTTGAACATTACCAAGAATATAATCACCTTCAAATTTTTCTAATGCCTCAGATACAGAATGAGAGTGAATAGATCCATAACAAGCACCACCAATTGTTCCATTATTAGCGATCTTCTTAGCGAACTCACGGGCCTTCTTTTTTGCATAAGAAACTTTTTTAAAATTAGCCTCATATGGCCACGTATAATTTTCAAGCCAAGATAATAGGTTTGCTTTTGGCATCGTTCTTACATCATCTTGTACCCAGTGAAAATGTGTATCATACATACCAGGAATGACATATTGACCAGACTTATCAATAATTTCCACAGACTTTTTTCTTTTAATATATTCATTTAATTTTGACTTGTGGCAGCGATGTACGATTTTATAGTCACCTTTAGCGTTGCGCTTAGCAACAATAGCGTAATCTTCTAAAAATTCACATATTTTATCATTTATAGGATTAAAAAAATGAGCGATAATTACTTTATAAGTAATATTATTTGATGACATGAAATCTCCTTCTAAAATAAGCAGGTCAAGATATATGAGAAATACTATCATTACAAGTTTTGTAACAATCATTACATTTTTATCAATGCACTTTTTTGGTAACGATGCAGTTGCTCAAACAAAAGAATATAAAATCAATAAATTTCTGATAGTAGAAGTAAATGAGGCCATCACACCGGTGACTCTAAATCATCTAAAGAAAGCACAAGAATCAATAAAGAATGAGCCAGGCTCAGCTCTTCTAATAAAAATGAATACACCAGGAGGACTGGTCAGTATTACTAAAGACATTATGCATTTGATCGCCAATAGTGAAAATCTCGTTATCGGATGGATTGGCCCATCTTCAGCATCGGCCACAAGTGCTGGTGCAATTATTTCAAGCAGTATTCCTACTTTATATATGGCCGACGGTACACGAATTGGAGCAGCAACACCGATTTCAGGTTCCTCAGATATTAAAGAGGGAGATATGAAAAACAAGATTATCAACGATCTTGTTGCCCTTGTTAAATCGCAAGCAGATGGAACAGGAAAGAATCCAAAGATTTACACAAAAATGATAACTGAAGCAACTAGCCTTACGGCCCAAGAAGCTTTAGAAGAAAATGCTCACAATGGAATCGTCGATAAAATCCAGGGTGAAGATGGTTTAATCGAACTTATTAACGGCAAAGAATATCAAAAGCATCATGAGAAATATAAAATTAGCGTTGAAAGCAATCACGTTGTTGTAACTTTTGAAAAAACCATCGGACAAAAAGTAATGGCCTTCTTTGCTTCACCCGATATGGCCTATATTCTCTTCTTAATAGGTGCTGCTTTAATTTATCTTGAGTTTCAAGCACCAGGCGGCTTTATTGCAGGAAGTGTTGGTGCTGTTTTAATACTAGTGGCCGGTATTTCTTTTGGAGTTCTATCATTAAATGTTGGAGCACTTCTACTTGTTATCGCTTCATTCGTTCTTTTTATTCTTGAAATTTATATCACCAGTTTTGGTATTCTTACCATAGCGGGAATTGCGAGTTTAATTATTGGCTCACTCTATCTTTTTCAAACAGAAGAGTCTTACTTACAAATATCAGCGACAGTGCTATTTTCTAGCATTGGTGCTATCTTATCCTTTATTGGACTGATTGCTTATATTTTCTATAAGTCACGCAAACGTATATTCTCAGAGCCTGATGATCCATATTCAGGAAGCACTGTTGCCATCAGTGCAATTGATGGCGATAAGTATTACACTCAATTTAATGGGGAGCTTTGGCAACTGACGGCCAATGGAGATATGTCTCAGCTAAAGGTTGGAGATAAAGTTACCATTATAAAGAAAGATAATGTAAAATTACTAATAAATATATGAGGTTTAATATGAGTCAAAGAAAGTCTTTTCGCCAATTAATAAGCTTAATGATGTCAATGAGTACAAATGATCTGCCAACAAAGAGCGATATTAACTGGGTAAGAAGAGAGATTAGAAAGTTTTTTTGGTTATAAGAAAAAAAACTAAGGGGTATCGTTGAGGGACGATTGATTTTGACAAGGAAGAGAGAGTTTTTGTTAATCACCCCTTAGTTCTTGAATATATAATAGCTTTAGCTATTTTTTAAGAGTCATCTAATTGTAAAGTTTTTGTCAATTCACGGAGGATCTATATGATGCACATCGCCCCTTTTCTACCATTTGTCATTTTATTACTAATATTATTATTTAATACGATCAAGATCCTTAAGGAATATGAACGTGGAGTTATCTTCTTTCTAGGACGCTTTACAGCAGTTCGCGGGCCAGGACTTATCCTGCTAATCCCAGGGCTTGAAAAAATGCATAAAGTCGATTTGCGTACAGTAACGATGGATATTCCATCACAAGATATTATCTCTAAGGATAACGTAACTCTTAAAGTAAATGGAGTTGTCTACTTTCGAGTAGAAGATCCAGAAAAGTCAGTAGTTGCAGTAGAAAACTACTTAGCAGCAACTGCGCAAATTGCACAAACGACACTTCGATCAGTAATTGGACAATTTGAACTTGATGAAATTCTTTCTATGCGAGATCAAATCAATGCACGTCTTCAATCTATTTTAGATGAGCATACTGAGCCATGGGGAATCAAGGTATCAACTGTTGAAGTTAAGGCCATTGACTTACCAATAGAGATGCAAAGAGCGATGGCAAAACAGGCCGAAGCTGAACGTGATAAAAGAGCAAAAGTAATTTCTGCTCAAGGTGAATTTGATGCGGCACTTAAGCTATCAGAAGCAGCTAAGGTTTTAAATGAAAGCCCTAATGCAATCACACTACGCTACCTTGATACAATGAAGGAAATCTCTAGTGGAGAAGGAAAATCAACGACGTTCTTCCCTTTACCAGTAGACTTCCTAACGAATATTATGGGTAATAATAAGTAAGAGTAACCAAGATATAAAAAATGATTTCAAAACAATTTGAGCTAATACCTTTTAATCAAGGCGACCCTAACCTACCAGAGCTTAGGCTTCTGGCAGAGGTTAAGGTCGTTGAAGATTATATGTACTTTCATTTTACGATGAAAGGTAATATCGACACTGTCTACTTCAGTAAGAATAATGAAAAATGTAATCGTGTTATTGGCCTTTGGACTCAAACTTGTTTTGAATTCTTTATCTTAAATAAGTTAGATGGTGAGTACTACGAATTTAACTTTGGAACAGACTCAAGTTGGAATTGTTTTGTCTTTAACTCTTACCGATCAGAACTAACAGAATATGAAGAGATCGATATAGATAATATTAACATAGATCATCATGATAATTCATTTAATCTAGACTGTCGCTTTCCACTAAGAGTACTCGGCCATCAATTTGAAGATCTAGCAAATATAAAAGTAACTCCTACGTGTGTAATAAAAACAAGTGAAAATCAGACACTATACTACTCAAATAAGCACCCTGATTCGAAGCCGAATTTTCATCATCCAGAAAGTTTTGTAGATTTAGTTTAGTATTCAGTGAGATCGTCTTTGTCCTCTTTGACATCGACATTTTTTAAGATGTAATCAATTTTTGAGTCTTCATCCTTAAACTCAGTCTCGCCATCAATATTATAATCAGCAAGATCTCGCTCTTGTTTTTTCAGCTCTTGGGCCTTTTCCATCTCTATCTTTGACTTAAGGTCATTCTTTAAGATCTCATCACGGCCTGAGAAAGTCTTACCGTATTTTTGTTTGGCAAAATCATATAAACCAAAAAGTTGAGATGTTTTATAATCACCTTTTTCTAAATAATAGATCATCTCTTTATAAAATGATTGATTTTCAAGCTCATGTGACCACGCGGAATAAATTAGTAGCATACCTTGATAATCAAAGCGTTTTTGATACTTTAACTTTCTAAATTCATTATACATTGCTAGAGAACTTTCCTGATCTCGTGAGAGTTCAAGCTTTAGATTCTTCATCATTTTATCTTTAACAACATTATGATCTGGATGTTTTTCATTGTAGTGAATATCAAATTGATAAAGCCTTCCCTTTTCATAGAAATAGCTGCGAGCAAGACCTTTTAAATCATCTTTTTTATACTCTTCAATAATATGAAATGGGCCATTTTGAACAATTCGTTTTGCATTATGTGCAAAGTATTTCTGCCTAAGCTTATAAATATAAAGATAATAACCTAATTTAGAAATTGGATAATCTTCTAAAAGGCTTTTTACATCTTTATAACTATAGAGATTATAATTTTTAATTTTAATATTTAAATTAAGCATATCTAACCAAACTTGTTGATTGGTCGCAGGCTTAATGAATTGAGTAATAATTGGTAAGTTGAAAATTTCATCTATTGGAATAGATGGATTAAACTTTGAGACCTGAAAGCCAGAAACCGATGCCACTAACAAACCTTTATGGTCAAGAATATCAAAGTATGGATAAGTTCTACCTTTAATAATCTTAGGCCTAGGAAAAACCTGAAACGTAACATCTTGGAAAGGTACATCAAAAGAGTAATTAGAGAAGTGAATCTTCTTCCAAAACGCAGTCTTTCCACGTTTAATTTTAGAAGGAAGCAGACCTGAATAAAGAATATTGCGTCTATCAGTGGCAATAAAGTAATCCGATTGTACCCCTTCACTCTGGAAGGTATAATAGAAACGGTAAGGCATTGTAATAACGAGATAAGCACTCAAAATTACAAGGCCAAAAATGGTGAAGGTGAAAATAATCTTCTTCATCAATCAACTTATCGGCTAAAAAGTTAAGAAACTACATGAAAAATTAATATTTTTTCAGATTTGCCGATAAGGAGACTGTAAGAATACGGAGTAATAAATGAAAAACTTTATTTTTATCACAACAGTTTTAGCTCTAACCTCTTGTGTAGCACCACGAGAGACACGCTCAATCTATGACAATGGCACAGCGGCAACAGGGAGCACTTCAAATTCGACAGGCGGAACAATTGATATTGATGACTCTTCATCAAGCTCAAACAACGGAGCAAATATCCCAAGTGAAATTGCTCATTGTAAATGGTCCCTAGATGGCCAGACAGGCTTTGAAAACTCAAATAATCAACACCTCGGCCCAAGTACGGTATGTCAGTCTAGAACTAATGAAACAAATATTTACATACAAGTTAAGAACCCAGACTCAAATTCACGTGTCTGTGTTATCCCTACTTCAGAAGTTTCAGGAAATGCTATTTTCCTTGGAGCAGCTCAATGTAAGTATATTAGTAGTTCCGGAACAATCTCAAAATTTGTCCTATCTAAAAACCGAGACTACGGTCGCTACCAGAACTTTAGAATCAATAGTGTTATGATCATGAAGGAGAAAACTTATGACTTCCCTTCACCTTTTGATCGTGAGCTAATTTCTTATGATGCTTATTTTATGTGTTCAATTAATATCGATCTCTATAATGATCGAACTTATTGTGACGCTTTTAAGCAGCTTGGCGAGTACTACTACAAATCTTTTTAATAATTAGAATTTAATGGGCAAGCTTATTTCCATCAAGAAGCTTGCCTTGCTTATACGCATTAGATAAATCCCCATCAATAGTTGGAAATGAAAGCACTGGAATGATCAGTGTCTGATCTTCTTTTTCAAGTCTCATACAAAGTGCAATATAAAAGAAGCTTACTCCAGAGCGTTCAAAGGCCTTAAAATAGGCCAGTGCCTGATCTCCATCTTCATCATCAAACTCATAGAGTTCATCATAACTTTCAACTGTCTTTTGCAAATATTCCATATAAAGGGCAAAGTCTTCAAAAGGAATATCGAACTCTTTTCTTTGAGTCATCATCTCTGCCAAAAGCTTTGATTTTTTTAATTCAATTTCTTCCATATCGTCATTATCAATTAATGACTCTCCAGGAAGCTCTTTCTGATGATAATCTTCTAAAGAATCGACTTCTTCACCTATTTGAAAGTTTTGAATGAAGTATTCATTAGATGAGGCCGTTAAGGCCAGAACAAATGAAGGAGTATGATCAAAAACAAAGCACAAGGCCACAAGATAAGCCTCTTCACCTTCAAACTCTACTTTAGAAATAAAGCTGAAAATCTCTTCTTTTAGATCATTTTCAAGGCGCCATATTTCATCTGGACGATGAAGAACTCTATCCACATATGTTGGATTATCTAATAATGATAAACAGGCCTCTTCTTCAATATTTAGATCTTTTCTTTTCTTATCAATTTTTCCCGTAAAGTAATCGATTAACGGAGAATAGAATTTTTCAATACAGACTTCACTGCAAAAGCTTAAACTAGAACCGTCTTCTACAAAGAGTAGATCCTCGATATCCTTGACGACTTTCTTACAGTTCTTACAGTAGTAAATATTATCTGATATTAACAATGATCAATCCTTCGTTATTTTTTTATGATCTATTTAGATCGCAATATTTAGGCCAGCAAATAATGTATTCCCATAAGCTGCTGGCAGTCCCCAAATCTTTAGTGATGAGCTCATTAAAGATGAATCTGGACGAGATGCTTGGAAAACTGCCCCAAGGTTTAAGCGAACGGCATTGGCCATCTTTAAAAACATTTGAGGTTTAATATAACTATATTTTAAATCACTAGAAAGGTAATTGGCACTTAAGAAATCACTAGCACCGACTTTAACCTCACCATAAGTTAAGAGAAATTGAATTTCTGAAGAAACCATTATTCCTAAGTCTGCACTCCATTGACTAATATCACCAATGCTCATTTCTTCATCATCAACGAGACCTTCAGTAAAAGTACGTTCATATGTCAGGCCCAAGGCCGCCGCACCAAATCTCTTCTCAGTCGTCACACCCACAAAGCGATCACTTCTCTTAGTTGAAAATTCACTCTTGCCACTAAAATTCGTACCGACAAAGATATCAAAAATTAGCTTATTATAATCGTTTCCAATATCAAGCCAATTAAAGCCTAGTTTAGCGCTAGAATTACCTTGTTCATATTCAGATGTCTCAAGAGACTGAGCACCATTCATTCCAAGCTCAACAAAGATACCATGAGAAAAAGTTCCCTTGATCTTCATATTAAGCATATTTATATTCTCATCAGTATAAAAGGCTTTTGCTGATGTATAGCCTAGAGAAAAATCCACGGCCTGTGGAAGAAATCCCCAATCAAATCCAGAACTAGCAGGAGCAGAAGTCTTAGCTCTTGATTGTCTAACCACAGGAGCTGGACTTGTTGTCGTTGGATCATACTTAGTAGCACTTGAGCCACCAGAATAATCAACTAAAGCGTTGGCATTTAAAGTTAATGATAAAAATGAAATTGCAGCAATAGATTTTAATCCGTTCATTTTGATAACATTCCTTGTATTTTAGTTTTGCCATCATGGCATTCTCTTAATTTTATCTTTATTATTTCTTAAATACAATGGCCGCATATCTTACCTAGCGACTCAACTATTCTATAAATACAATGAGTTACTCAGATCCTGTTCGAAAAAACCTAAAATTGCTGCGAGGCTTCTGGAAATGTATTCCGTCTGCCATCTTGGCCCTAAAGTTTATAAAATAATGGAGACGAATTAAGGAGGATGAGTTGATCGAATTAGGATTTTTAAAACGCTATGATTCAATTAAAAGGTTAATCGATTTTGGGGCAAATGGTTATTACCCATTATTCGAGGACATTTCAATTCAGGAGCGTTTCGAAGAAGTAAGAATGACAAAGGCACAGCGCCTGAAAGCTAAAAGTCTTCTCAAGAAGATTTCAACTCATAATAACCTAGAGAAACAAAGAGTTCTATTTTCATCTTTTGAGGAAATGGATAAGTACATTGTTGCTCGTGCACTGATGGAAATGGTGGAAGGAAAGATTTTAGATGCTAATCCGCAGCTTCAATAAAATTCTTCTCGCATCACTGCTAACACTCAGTATTCAAGCAGAATATCGAGTCTATCAGTATATGGTTTCTTCACGCCTACAGCCTCAAGGGCCAGCAAGTGTTATCGTCACTTCAACTCTTGATCCAAATTCATATGTAAAATATAACGGCGGAAATCGTTCAATTCGTGTAAACTTATTAAAAACATGGATGTGTAAAGGACATACTGGCAACAAAATGCCATGTAAGTCACCTCTTGCACTAACAGCTCCAATTTTGGAAAGTGCTGAACAAGAAAGGCCAGGTGCTCAAAACTTATGAAGTTAGAAGACTCTACCCAATTCACAAAGGCCAACCTACGTCTTAAAGACCAAAGGGATCGCGTCATCAAGCAAAAGAAGCTTGAGATAGAAAATATAAAAAAGAATTACAATAAACAAGTTCAAGATCAACGTATAATTGGTGAAGAAAAACTCGATGCCGTACGAGATCAAAACCAAGTTGCTATTATCGAGTCACTTGGCCAAAAAGAAAATCGTCTTAATAATATAAAAGAGAGTCTAGATAAGACGACGCAACAATTTAATAAGCAAGAAAAATTCAACAAGGCCCAATTTGACGCCAATATTGATGCGATTAGAGACAATTACCAAGAACAAATGGAATATGTACATCAAAGAGGTCAAGAAGAACTCGAGGATACATCACAAAATGTAAATGAATTGGCCAAAAAGATAAAATATGACAATGAAGATTTTATCATTGAAGAAACTGCTAAAGCAAAAAATCGTGCAAACGAAATTGAAGTCAGAAATGATAACTTCATTATGGGTATCAATAAGAAATACGATCAAAGACTTGAAAGCCTATCCAAAGAAAATAAGAACGAAATTCATCAACTTGAAAAAGATCAAAGACGTGAGTTTAGTAAATTAAGAAGTGATCACTTTCACAAGATGTCTCAGACAGACGCTTTTCAAAAAAATGAAGTGATAAGTCAGGAAGCTTTTCATAAAGACAATATAAAATCCAAACAAGAAAATTTTGAAAAAAGATATAAAGAGCTGCAAAAAGAGCATAATGGGTTAATGGGCCGCTTAAAAGAAAAGATCGATCAAGAGCTTAATAGCCTAAAAGAATACTATACAAAGGCAAAGACCAATATTACGGAGAAGGCCTCTGATAAATTCTACAATATCTCTAAGCTTTCTCCACAAGTGAGATCAGATGAGAATTTCTATTATTTCTCTATTGAAGTACCAGAGCATGAGGAATCAACAATTCATATCAATGCACAAGAAAGAGATATTACTGTTACTCAAAACCGTAAGTTTGATCAACGTGTCGAAGAAGGTGACAACGTCTTTAAATCTAAGAGATCTGAAAGCCTTGTAAAGCAATTTAAAGTTCCTGATATTCTTGACGGAACAGAAGTCACACGTAAGTACGATAAAGAGGCTTCTCTACTAACATATCGAATCGCTAAGAGATAATTTTCTTAATGATCGTGATCTCTTTGGTGAATCTCGACTTTATTAACACGAATAAGAGTTTTAATCTCACGTCTAATTTGCGGGATCCATCTCGGATGAAGGTGAACATTTAGAGTTAAAAGCCTTTCATCAGAAACAGCATCTAAAACCTCTTCGCTCACAATTTCTATATCTTCTACTCTTGAGTAAAGAATTTCTTTAACGTGACCGCGAATTCGTCCATTTGATAAGACTTCAATATAGAAGTTTTGCTTGGCACGATCTGATTCGAGAATTTTATACAGTGGATTAATTAATCTTAAGACTGCAAATAGAGAAATTGAGATTAAGCTGGCAATTACTGGATATCCAAAACCAACTGTCATTCCAATGGCGGCAACAACCCAAACTGTAGCTGCTGTCGTCATTCCAACAACATTGCCTCGACCTTGAATAATAGCACCAGCACCTAAGAAACCAATCCCACTTACAATCTGAGCGGCCATACGATTTGGATCTGCTACGGTTCCCATATGCTCTGTCATCGTTAAAACACTTAAGGCAGTATATGTAGCTGCTCCCAGGCAGATCAGCATATTTGTCTTAATTCCGGCCGATTTCATCTTTTGCTCACGGTCATAGCCTATAAATCCACCTAAAAGAATAGAACTAACTACTTTAATACCCATGGAAATATAAACCGGCTGCTCACCCAGGAATTCAATATACATATAACCTCTATTAGAATAAAATAACGTAAAGTCTATTTTAACAAGGAATTATAAGTTGAAAAGGGCCAAGGCCGTAAATTTTTTGGCCATCCAAACAAATCACTACCTAAATCTCAAAGCTGACTTCACAATGAGTGAAAATCTATACTCTGTGAATAAAGACTTCGAGAAGTTTGAGGCCCGCTTCCCTATTCAAGCATATAAGCTACTAAGGGCATATGAATTTGAGATCAAAGTAGTTGTTTTAGGAAAGAATAACGAAACGCTATTTACAAAAACTCTTGAAACGGACTCATATGGTGGCCTTTTAGCTAAAATACCTCTGCCTAAAGATAGCAAAGAATCGATATCAAAGATCGAAATCTATGAAACTTCAAAATATCCAGGCCTAGAATTACTGCTAGGAACATATATACCTCTAAAAATTACAGATAATAGAAAGATCATTATTTGTGACTTTGATAAGACTCTTGTTGAAACCAAGTATTCAAAACCGAGTGAGATTTATGACTCTTTAACAAGTCCACTTAAAAATTATCCGACTTTAGAAAACTCAGTTAAAATCTTAAAAGAGTATATAAATGATGGCTACCATCCGTTTATCCTCTCGGCCTCTCCTCACTTCTACGAAGAAGCAATTAGAGATTGGTTATATGCTAATGAGATCTTTACTGCTGGTATTTTCTTAAAAGATTATCGTCGAATTCTATCAATTTTAGAAAATGATTTATCACCAAAAGATATTAAAACTCAGGGGATCTATAAACTTGGCCACCTACTAGATATTATAAATATGACTGATATCCCATCATCATTAGTCTTAATGGGTGATAATTTTGAGTCTGACCCTCTTATTTACTTAACATTTTCTGAGCTACTAACCGGTAGAGTTGAACCACGTCAATTATGGAATGAATTAAAACGAGTTGAAGACTTTAAGGTAACGGCAAGGCAAAATGGCCTATTCTTAAATAAAATCTTTCAAATAAAAGATAGTGTAAAACAACATGGTCTAGATAAAGAAATTAAAATCTACATTAGAAAAAAGGCCCAAGAAAAAGAATTAAGAGTCAAGGCCCCTTTTGATAGTTACTCAGGTAAGATTAGCCTATATGAGGGACACTTAGGCAAAGAGTAGCTCTGGTGCCCAAAGAATGATTTGACCAATACAAATATAGAGCCCAACTCGATGGAACCTCTCTGTAAAGTCCTGGCCAAAGGCCTTTGATATTTTTTTTGAGATTGGCCAATTTGCAGGTGAAAAACGTGTTAACTCAACAGCAACTCTTAATCCTGATAGAGCAACACATACGGCAATAAAAGTTTGATTGCTAGGATTAACAAGTGAACTTAAAATATTAGACATGAATACTCCTATGACTTCAAAAAAACGTAAAAATGCCCACCATGAATTAATGGACATTGAACTCTTCGGAGAGGTCACAGATGGTATTTACCAATTGGCTTCAATCGATAAAGAAGACGTAAATCTTGCCTGGAAACAAATTCAAGAAAGTTCATTTTTTGGCCCCAAAGCATTGAAAACCCCAATACACAAGTTCTTCAGTCTCCTATTAAAAAGAAGACTCGAAAAGTCGAGCAAAGAATTAATAGAAGATGACTATTATCGATCAAGTTTTAATGAACTAATAAATCAATATGCACAAGGCCTGGGGACTTCACAGGAAAATGCCTTATACCTTGTTTACATGAACGAATTCTTAAACAATCCTGGTGCTATCTTTGATGAGATTGATGACTTTCATTTAAGAGATGATAAGTATAAAGAATTTATCAACTCTCCTATTCAAGACTCATTCTTTGATAAACTTCGATTTGTTCATTTTAAATGTGAAGGAAGTCTTGAGGCCTATGTTTTACAAGACCTTCTATCTCCATTTGCACCTTATGGTGGCATAAATGAAGCAGGCCTAAGTATTGGCCTTGTTCAAAGAGAGGCCCTTACTCTAAACTATGAAGGAGAAAATGCTTCTTACCTTGCACTTGTCACTCTCTTAGGTTGTGACACTATTGAGTCGGCCTGTGATTTTTTAAAGCAAAGACAATTAGTCTTTCATTGGGAATTTCATTTAAAAGATGAAAGTGGAAATTATAAAATTGTAAAAATAGATGGTAAGAATACAAAGGTTTTAGATGGTGGTGAATTTGTAACTCTTGAAAGTAAGAGTGAACTAAAGAGGCATATAAATATATACCAAAAGAGCTTCCTACCTATTAGTCATGCTTGTTTAAGCTTTGATGCAAATAGCTTGGCCCTAACACTATTTGATTCAAAAAATCTCTCTATTCATCACTACTTTAAGAAAAATGTCTTCACGCAAGATACAATAAAAGTTTCCAAAGGCTCGAGGCCAACTAAGAAATTAGAATCAATTCTAAAATTAAAAAGACTTTTAAATGATGCCCAATTGGCCTTTAACGAGAATGATGAAGAAAGATGCTACCATTATTTACAATTAGCAATTGATCACTCAAAGAAGAACTTTTCAAATGATAAAGAGTTAATAGCAAAGCTTGAGCTTATCTTTTGTACTTGCCAATATATCTATGAATCTCATCCTGAAACCTATCAATTTATATTATCAAATATTTTAAAAATACACCCAAGACTTCCTATAGAGCATCAAGAATTAGCAAATATTCTAATTCAAAGAATACAAATTCTTGCAAACCTTAAGAAGCAAACACCAACAGCAAATAAGCTGCTAAAGAGAATATTTTTTAATGAATCACAGCTTGGAAAAGTAGCGCACTTGGCACTAAAGAAAACGACTCTTCTTAGGCCTAATCACCTCGATTTTAGGCCAATCTCTGGCCTGTAAGCTTGTTTACAATGTAAATAAAATTACAAGATATTTAAGCGTCTAATTGCATCAGCAAATTTCTTTTTCTTCTCTTTTGCTTTCTCTTTTGCATGCTGATGTTTTTCTGAGATTGATTCAAAAAATTTTTTACGCTTTTCCTTACGTTTCTTTTTTGGATTTTTTTGGTCTCTATAAATAGCCTCAACATATCCTCTAACAAGTGAGAATCGCTTGCTATCGTTTATATTGTCTTCATAGTTTTTAGACCCTTCAGCACCACGACCAGGCTCTTCAACAGGTACCTGATCATTGTTTACCTGCTCTGTTGGATGTGGCAATCGTTCAAGTCTTTTGATGTTTAATGCCATGCATATATTATAACCCTTATTCTTTTAAACAATATTTAAATATTATAAAAACTACTGCAATTAAGTTACTGTAATTACTCACTTTTTAAAGATAATTATAAATGTGATTAGGTTGACATTAAAAATCTGTCTCATTCATGTTAAAAGAGCGTAATTTCAAAATGTTAGATTTTTTTAGAACGCAAATATTACGTTTATATATGCATGCATTAGCAACATGCTTTAATAGAGGAGAACAACAAATGAAACACACAATCGTTGCTATTATGAGTATTGCTCTAGCGATCACAACAGGTATCTCATGTAAAAGAGATATGAAACTAGGAAGCAAAGACAATCCTGTAAAACTTTACTTCACTCCATCTGTAGACGCAGACACAATTGCATCGAACTCTGTTCACTTCATTAAATTCCTAGAAAAAGAAACTGGATACTTCTTTAAGACAGGTATCCCTACTAACTATATCTCTGTTGTTGAATCATTTGGTTCAAAGAGAGCTGACATTGCAGTTATGAACTCATTTGGTTATTTAATGGCCAATGAAAAATATGGTGCAAGTGCAAAACTTAAAGTTCTTCGTTATGGACATGATTACTACCAAGGACAAATCATTGCTCATGTAGATAGTGGTATTAACTCAATTAAAGACTTAGAAGGTAAGAAGTTTGCTTACACTGACCCATCGTCAACTTCAGGTTATATGTTCCCTTTAAAGATTATGATGGAAAATGATGTAAAACCAGGAAATACAACTTTTGCAATTAAGCACGACAACGTTGTAACAATGGTATATCAAAGACAAGTAGATGCTGGTGCAACTTACTACTCAGCACCTTCTGAAGACGGAACAATCCGTGATGCTCGTTCACGTGTAAAAACTCAATTCCCAGATGTTGAAGATAAGGTAAAAATCGTTCAAATTACTGAGAAGATCCCAAATGACCCATTCGTATTCAGAAAAGGACTTCCACAAGAAGTTACTGATAAATTCATCACAGCGGTAAAAAAATACATAGCTACACCAGAAGGTAAGGATGTATTCGAAAATATTTACAGTGTTGGTGGCCTAGTTGATACAACTGATGCAGATTATGATGGATTAAGAAACGTAATTAAAACACTAAATATTAACTTAGAAGAGCAACTTCAAAAGAAATAATTTACAAAAATCTATAAAGTGAGAACAAACATGATTTTAGAAGTCAAAAATGTTAATAAAGTCTATCCAAATGGATGCCACGCCCTAAACAACGTAAGTTTCAACGTTGATAAAGGTGAATTCCTAGTAATTATTGGTCTATCAGGTTCTGGTAAATCGACAATGCTAAGATGTATGAACCGTCTTCACGATGTAACAAGTGGAGAAATCAACTTCGAAGGTAAAGACATTACAAAGTTAAAGGGTGCCTCAATGAGAGAAGCGCGTTCAAACATTGGAATGATCTTTCAACATTTTAACTTAATCCCAAGAAGAACTGTTATGACAAACGTTCTTTCAGGAACTCTATCTAAAACAGGTGTTATCAAGTCAATTTTTGGTATCTACTCAGAAGAAGATAAGAAAAAAGCACAAGATTACATCAAGATCGTAGGCCTTGAAGGTAAAGAAAACGTAAGAGCAGACAACCTTTCAGGTGGTCAACAGCAACGTGTTGCGATTGCACGTGCACTTATGCAAAACCCAAAGGTACTTCTTGCTGATGAGCCTGTTGCGTCTCTTGACCCTGCAACTTCACACTCGGTTATGCAATACCTGAAAAAGGTAAATGAAGAACTTGGAGTAACTGTAATTTGTAACCTACACTTCCTTTCACTTGTAAGAGAGTACGCTTCACGTGTTGTAGCTCTTAAAGGTGGAAAGCTTATCTATGAAGGTCAACCTCTAGATATCAACGAAGAATGGTTCCAAACAATTTACGGTGAAGATGCCGTTGAAGTAACAATTAACTAATTACTTTGATTAAATAGGACAATATATAATGACAACGACAACTCAAACTGCAGACAATCAAGTTAATAACTTACCAAAGCGTAAGGAAGATAAAACTACTTGGAAGATGAAAATGAATTTTTACTCATTTGTAATCGACTTCCTAGTATGGTCATACCTTGCACTAGTTTCATGGAAAATCGTATGGGAGAAGCTAATCCTAGGTCTTCGCTACCCAGATTTTACTTGGAATCAACCACTAATAGCACTTGCTATTGGTTTTGCTATTTCAGCAATCCTTTATAAAACTAAAATGTCACTAGGACGTGGAATTACAGGTATCATGAAAAGAGATGAGAATACTCCTTTCATGAAAGAGCCATTTTCTTTCGTTCTTATTGCGACAGTAGTTTTAACATTCATTGCTAGTATTTATATTTCTCAAATTTCAATTTACGAATTCTTATCTGAATCGGGAATGACAGGAGCAAAGAGAATCTTTACAGCTCTTTTAACTCCAAACTTTGCAATTTTTGAAGAAGCACTATTTGCAGCAATTGAAACAATCTATATGGCCTTCATTGCAACAGCGGTAGCGCTACCAATTGCATTCTTACTAGCATTCTTTGCAGCAAGAAACCTAATGAATGGTTCACGTTTCACAATGACTATTTATACTATTGTACGTTTCTTCTTAAACGTATCACGTTCAATTGAGCCTCTAGTATGGGCGATTATCTTCTCTGTATGGGTTGGTATCGGGCCATTTGCTGGTATGATGGCACTTTGTCTTCACTCTGTATCATCTCTATCAAAGCTTTACTCAGAGCAAATTGAAAACGTATCTAATGGGCCAATTGAAGCAATGATGGCAACAGGTGCTCACCCTATCCAAGTTATTTGGTTTGGTGTTGTTCCACAAATCGTTCTTCCATACCTATCATTCACTATCTACCGTTGGGACATCAACGTTCGTATGGCCACAGTAATTGGTCTAGTTGGTGGTGGTGGTATTGGTACTATGCTAATGCAATACCAAGGTCTAGCAAAGTGGAATGAAGTTGGTCTTCTTGTAATCGTAATTGCAACGATTGTATGGGTAATGGACTGGCTATCTTCTAATATCCGTGAGGCTATTAAATAGACAAAAAAAAGGACTGAGTGTCCTTTTATTTTGTCTATGCGCACCTATTTAAGGCACAAGCTATTCGAGAGAAAGATCTTCAGATCATTCGGTTCGCCAAAGGCGCGATCATTAAAATAAAAGCTTTATATAAGAAAAAGGCCCTCGAAATGAGGGCCTTTTTTATTGGTTAATATTTACCGTTTTTATAAACGTTTTCATATGAATCTTGAAATTTATATGAGTCGAATTGTTTCTTAGAAGAAGGTCCTCTATCAGGAGTACTACTACAAGATACTAAAGTTAATCCTAGAATTGCTATTGTTATAATTTTTTTCATATTAATTTCCTTTAATTATTCGAATTTATATCTATTCACACATTCCTTTCTTTACAAAAGAGTCCTTAATTTTCATGGCATCACCTTTCGTATACCAATATTGGCTATGCGGCTTTTCATGAATCAAGATACGATAATGATTCTTTGATGGGTGCTTTTGAAGAGCACAGCTACCTTCTACTGAAGCAACTCCCCTGCTCGGCGAACTACCACAAGACACTAGCGTAACTCCCAAAGTTACAATTGCTAAAATTCTTTTCATTATTATCCTCCTACGTACATTTTCACGTACTATTTTTATCGGTTATTCAACTTCTTAACTTTAGTAAATGAGTCAAATATTATTGTATTTTAAAATTTCGACGAATCGTGTATGCTACTAAAAAGGAGAAAAAATGAAAGGAAATCAAGAAGTTATCGATATTTTTAATGAGTTACTAACGCAAGAGCTATCGGCAATTGATCTGTACTTTCTCCATTCTCGTCTTTTCCAAGATATGGGACTTACAAAGCTCTATGAAAGAATTGATCATGAAAAAGATGATGAAACTATTCATGCAACAAAGCTAATCGAGAGAATTATCTTTTTAGAAGGGATGCCAGAGCTAGGAACAAGACTTCCGTATAGGCCATCTCGTGACGTTAAAAAGCTTATTAGTGATGAACTTGAGTATGAGCTTGCTAATAGCAAAAAGCTAAAAGAGGCCATCGCACTTTGTGAGAAATATAGTGACTTCGTATCTCGCGATATCCTTTTAGAGCTATTATCAGATACTGAAAACGATCATATTGATTGGCTTGAAACTCAACTTTCTCTGATTGAAAAAGTCGGAATTGAGAATTATCTACAAACAGCTAGTGAATCCGTTTAAGAAATATTAAAAAACATTAAACATTCGTTGTTTTTTTACTTATAATTATGAAAACAATTTAAAGAACACGGATGTTTTATGAAATTTAATTATCTACTTATCTTAACTCTCCTATTGGGAGTTCACTTCAACAGTTACGCTAAATTTGCAAAAGTTGTCTCTATCAGAGGAAAAGTCTCTCAACTTCCTCCTGGAGCGATTCAAGCTTCTTGGGTCAAAAAAGGACAATTAATCAAAGAAGATACCTCGATTGTTACAAGAGTACGCTCCTTTGTGAAAGTCCAAATTCTAGAAGATGGAAGTTATATTACTGTTGGCCCAAATACAAAAATTAAAATTGCAAAGATTGAAAAGAAAAGTGGAAGTATCATCCAGCTCTTAAACGGTAAGATGAGAGCAAAGATTAGGCCACAGGATAAGAAAGTAAAAGGACATAAGGCATTTAATAAAGTCTATATAAAGACGAAAACAATGGCATTAGGTGTTCGAGGTACTGAGTTTATCACTGTTGCTAGTCAAAAAAATAAAGCGACATCAGTTATTACATTAGAAGGTGAAGTTGCTGTAAAAAAAATCAACGAAGAAAGAGTTGATATCGAAGAAACAGTCAAAGAAAGTCTTGATCGTGATGATGTTACACTTGTTAAAAAAGGTAGCGCATCCACAACTTATGATCACCTCTACGATGAGACTCCAGCTCAAAAAGTTAACCCTAATCAGCTTATTGCCTTAGAGAAAAACGAAACACTTGAGACAGTATCTGCAAAAGAGATTCAAAAAGCTCCAGAAGCAAAGCTAAATGAAACACAAGTTTCATATCTTTATGGTAAGGATACAAAAGTAGATGAGATTCCAAATAATGGTGCCATCGTGGATCTCGACTCTGCCATCTTTATTCCTGAAATTAAAGATGAGTCTTTGAAAGTTGGTGATATTGACAAGAACACAGGACAATTCATTGCGGCCAATAATGTAAAGCTAGATGAGAAGAAAGGTTTTGTTGCTGTAAGTGAAAAAGATGAACAAGCAAAAGAAGTAGCGAAAAAACTTAATGAAAAGATTGAATATAGAGAAGTTAAAGGTCACGAAGTTGTGGATCATGGCACTCCTCTATCAAGAACGTCTTATTTAACGAATATGCACAATAGCTGGTCTGCAAGCTTTGGCATGGGTGCTCGCCGAATAGGCTATTATTCAATGGATAATAACGACAGCAAAAGTAACTACGTCGGTGCAGGAATAACGGCCGCTGTTTACTATCAACAAGTATTTAATAAACGTCTTTATGCTCGATATAAGATTGGCGTTGATTCAATCTATATGTTTCGTGATGATCAAAGACCAGAGAATAAAGATGATGACTTTATTTCACCTGAACTTGCTGCTGATATCTACTATCGTCTAAATTCTGAGTTAAGATTTAAAATAGGATACCATCTACAAGATGAATTTTTCCTAACAGGACGTTTCGAAACAAGCTTAACTCCAGTATTAGATCAACGTACACAATTTATTCCTTATATGACTTTTGGAGTTGCATACGACTATAGTGACAATTGGACGTATCTTATTGACTATCGATCTTATATGCCAAGCTCTGATAGACCAAATATTAATGTCTATACAGGTAAAGGATTTGAAATTGGAGCAAGAAGAAAACTTTCTTCTACGACAGCTCTACTCTTTAATCTGATCCATAGAGAATTCCTAGCTCAAGATATTAAAGTTAAAAATCTTGATCTAAATGTAAACTATGAAATGGAGTTTTAAAATGAAATATATACTAATCTTAGCGGCATTAATCTCACTCACGTCATGCTTTAAAACTGATACAGATGGAAATGTTTTTCTTTTTGAAAATGATAACTTTGCCCAATTAACTTTACGCTTTAGCAATATAAACGCTAATGTTTATTATTTTGGAATTAATAACGAAGTATCTAGCCCCTCTAATAGCGTTACTCCTTTTACATCAAAGCAACATTGGTGTTTGGAGAGAATCAATTACAAGATAGATTCTGGGCCATTTACACCCAGCTCTCCTTGGGAAATATACATTAATGGAAACACTGATGCCATGACATACAATCCAGGTGATTATATAGGAAGAGAGATTCACCCAGGAGATCAACTTGTTATTTCATTTAACTGTTCTGCCTGTGCATCAACAAGCGGTAGTTTTTGGCTAGAGATGAGTAATTGTAATAATTAAAGATAAATATCAAAGCAGGTATTGTCTTGGAAAGGACCTAATTTAATTCGTCCTCCAATCTTTTCAATATCTGCTTTCACTGATGCCAGACCAATTCCTCGGTCTCGTCCCTCTTTAGAACTATAACCATATTTAAAAGCATTTTGTGGTTTTTTAAAATCACTATATAGCCCACTATCAATATATTTGAGATGAAGTTCATTAGAAGAGCTATTTACTTCTATTTTAATCCACTTCAAGTCTTCACCTAAGGCTTCAATTGAGTTCTTAATAAGATTGATGAGAGTATTCTTTATTACCTGGCAATTAACATCGACTTCATGTTGTGGTGGTATATAATCAATATTTACGTCATCATACATCTTTATAACATCATTAATGGCCAAAGAAATGGGACAGAATTTTTCGTCTTCTTGTCGATACTTATTTAGAATATCAATGGCGTTAGTTGTTGCCATATATAATGAGTTTACATCTTTATCAATATCCAAGTTTCTTTGATTTGACTTGTCTTTTATAATCCTTCGTAGACGCGTCCAAGTATGCTGTAAAGGATTTGATATATCATGAAGAAGTTTCGCTTCTTTTTCTCTTTGCTCTTTGAAGTCATTATTTATTTGATTAATTTCAACTCTTTGAAGTCTTGTGTATTCTACAATATCTGTGAGGAAAAATAGTGGAATCCAATATTGGAAATCAAAAACAAAATAACTTAAAGTATAGAATACATTAGCAACACTTAGTCCTAGTCCAATCTTCATTGCCAAGTCGTTGGTCTTTAAGGCTTTATAGAAAAAACTAAAGTAAATCAACCAAACGACAATAATATAACCACTTTGAAAACCTTGAAGAAGACTACTTACTTTGAAAGGAACCTGTATTTTTAAAATTTCTGAAGTCGTCTCATTGATAACATTAGGGGCCAAGCAGCAGCTTCCTCCTCCTTCAATAAAATAAAATATGATGTGAATAACTGATACAAAAATAGCAGAGAAAATCACTATTTTATAAAAAATACGAGGGCCACTAGATTCTTTAAAATAATAACTTAAATTATTCCAATAAAGTAACTTCGAAAAACAGCCAAAAGTAAAAAGAAGTAGGCTAACAAGAACTTTCTTATCAGAATATATTGGAAAGAAATACTTCGCTAAAACTAAAAAACATACAACGGACTGAGAAAACGCCATAAGGTAAGTTTTCACTCGATGTTTTGATTGGCCTTGGCCTATACGTTTTAAATGAAGACCTGTGATCGCAAGAGATAGATAGTAACAACCGGCGGCCATTGCCAAAAAAGCAAAGCCTATATTACTCCAAAACTGTGAATCTAAAATATCTAAATAACCAAACATCTGTTGGATATTACTATTTGCCAAGCAATTAAACAATATCTTTTGAAGGTTTAGTATTTAAACTAATCTTTCTTTTTATGATTATTTAAAGCTTCTATGATGCGGCTGTTTTGCGTTGATATATCATTAGCATCATCTAAAGATATAAGGGTATTTCTCTTCAATCGATTCAACTTCAAAGAAGAAAATTGTATAGGATTTGCAATATCATGAATAACCATTCGATATGATTCATCATGCGAGCGATATTTCTCTCGTGACTGAGAGAGCTCTAGCTGTTGTAGTCTTGTATACTCAATAAGATCGACGATAAAATAAAGAGGAATCCAATACTGAAAGCCAAAAGCATGAAAACTTGTCGTATATAAAATATTAAGGACACTTAAGAGCAGGCCAAAAATCATCAGACGATCACCTTGCTTTAGTGAGATTAAGAAAAACCTTATATAAACGACTGAAACTGCCAATGTGAAAAAAGCAACTAGGCCACTAAAGGACTTATTAAGAACAAAGGGGATCTGTACTTTTAAGATAAAGTTACTTGCATTACTTTTAATAAGCTTAGGTCCTAAGCAGCACGTATGCACATCATAAAAGGCCATCCACAACAAATGGATAAGACACAGAGAAATTGCACCAAAGACAATTGACTTATATACCCATCGCATCGCTTTTGGTTCATTAAATACTTTTGATAAATTTTCCCAGTAATAATAGCGAGCTGTGTATGTGCAAATAAACATCAAAAGTGTCGTTGCAACTTTAGCTTTTGAATAGATAGGCATAAAAAAGTGAGCAATTATAAAGAAGCAAACAACAGCTTGAGCAAAACACATGGTAGATGTTTGTATCTTTTTTTCTGGTTCTTTATTCGATAGATTTTGTAATGATAGGCCAGAGATACCCATCGATATAAGATAGAAAGAAGCACCTACTGTGATGCAAATATAAATGATAGCTGACCAAAGTTCGGGAACACTAATACCGGTTCCCGCTAAGAATGTATTTAAATACTCGTACATACACTATAGAATATATGCGACGAGTAAAACTAGTCAACTATCATTATTGATATTTTCTATTTAACTATTTTTGTCACTAAAAATTGCCCAATAAGCATTGAGGCAATAAATGCGAAGATTTGTGAATTTAATTGCACAATATTCACAAGAGCAGGACCTGGGCAAATCCCAGCTACTCCCCAACCAATTCCAAATAAAGCTGCACCACTTAAAAGCTTCTTATCCACTAACTTATTAGTAGGCATATGAAATTGTGAATCACATACTGGATTCTGTCTCATTCTAATAAGGTGAGTTGCTGCAAGTCCTATTACAACTGCTCCTCCCATAACAAAAACAAGAGCTGCATCCCAAGGAGTTTGGGACCCTGCTATATCAAGGAAGCCGATAACCTTTTTAGGATCCACCATCCCAGAAACAGATAGTCCGATTCCAAAAACAGCACCAGATAATAAGGCCATTATATTTTTCATATCGTTGCTCCTAATTGTCCCATAATAAATACTGTTATTGCTCCAGTTAACATAAATGTAATTGTGGCAATAAAAGATCTCTTTGATAGTCTTGCTAGCCCACAAACTCCATGACCTGAAGTACAACCAGAGCCTAGTTTTGTACCCACTCCTACCAATAGCCCAGCAATAATGGCCCTAGGAAAACTAAGATTAATATCAAAACTAAAGAATTCTGGACTAATAAACTTAATTAGAACTCCGCCTACAATAAGCCCCACAATAAAGAAGGCTCGCCATCCCTCTCCTACAAATGCCTTATGACAGTTAAAGAGAATCCCTGATATTCCAGCGACACGTCCATTAAATAACAACAACATTGCCGCAGAGAGTCCAATTAGTATCCCCCCTACTAAGGGCCATAAAAAAGTATCCATAAACCACCTTTATATTTTTGAAATCTACTTCATTTCAACACCTTAATTATATATAATAAATGAATACATACTTTGATGACCATCAAATAACACTTAAATTAATAAGTGCAGAAATTTAGGAATATGATGCTTGAAGAAATATTAAAACAACTTCCAAATAAATTAATCAAAGACTACTCTAAAGGAGATCCTGTCTATAGCGAAGGTGAAGCAGCAGACCTTCTCTATATTGTACAAGAAGGTATCTTTGGTCTTTACTTTAATACACCGAGTGGAAAAGAGAGTTTCTTAAGAGTATTCACCAAAGGTGATATATTTGGTCATCGCTCATACTTTAGTAATTCTCCCTATCATGCAAATGCTGTTTGCTTGAAGAAGGGAAAAGTTCTCATTATAAGCCGTGAACAATGTGACAATATTTGCTTAACAAGCCCAGCGCTTTTAAAGCAGATGACAAAGCTTATGGCCGAAGAATTAGGAGCAGCTGAAACAAGGCTTGCGGGAATGGCAGATAAGTCAGTTAAGCGCAGGATTGTAGAAGCATTAACCTATCTCAAGTTAAAAAATCCCGATCATACATGGACAAGAAAAGAAATCGCAGACTTTGCCATGAGCACATTTGAAAGTGTTGCCCGCGTCTTAACAGAACTAGAGGAGCAACAGCTCATACATAGAGACGGGAGAAGAATTGAAATACCAGATGAAGCTAAATTAATACAATTTGCAGTAGAAAATTATTAGTTTTTTGTTAAGTTACTCATTATGAGAGTAGATAGTTTACATACAATATTGACGAGTAAAAAACCTAAAGTTAGGATGCGGCCATTACTTCACTTTCCCACAATAGGAGCTAATAATGGCGCACATCTTAAAAGCAACACTTATCACAACTACGATCCTCTCTTCATTTATGACAAATGCATGCTTAAACGAAGTGAGCAATGAACTTAATTATGAATTAAGATCTGATAGACCCTTAGAAGTGACGTTAGAGACGACATTAGAGGCCGGAAAAAAATTACTTAATGATCGAGGCCATGAACTAAACTCATTTAAAGAAGACAAGTTAATCTATTCTGCAATTGGAAGTTTCCATTCAGGGTGGTTTAATGCTGCCGTTGCAGTTAACCCAAAAACATGCGAAATCGATTATATTGGTTACTTCGCAGCTGAATAAAATGACAATATGACCTAGTTTCAAGACATTTTTGAGACTAGGTCAATAATATTTCCTCAAAAACGCTAATTCTTATTTAAAATATAAATAAATCCTCATACTAAATAAATCACATATATGAATTTGCTAATTAGCAAGTATCTGAATATTCATAAAATCTAACCTAAACAACACAGATTATTGCCACAAAAATTAACAACAACTACAGAAAGCGCCACTAAGTACCTGTTTACACGTAAACAGATAGATTATGTATAAAATGTTAAGAAATCAGTAAAAAGAGACGAAAAGTATTGAGCAACAATTATCGTTAACTAAACAAACAAAATCAGTACGTTGGCGGAAAAAAGGAAAGATAATTGAAGAAACTTAGTCTTGGTGTAGGAGTTATCCTCGCTTTAATATTTACTTTTTCTTATTGGATTTTTTCATCAAATGAAAAAAGCGCAGGGAATTATAGTGACCTCGCAAAGAGGACAGGGCTAAAGTATGAACTCGTTAAACCTAAAGTAAAAAAGAAACTTTATAATAGTATTGGAAAAAGAGGACCTTCCTCAATACCTTCACTATATTCAAATACAGATGGTGCAAGTACATTAGAAGCCGATCTTGGTAGTAGCAATATTTCAAAGCTTGCCCCTAAAAAGAAAAAGACTAAAATAAAAAAACGTAATCCATCTACATACACTGGATCTTCTTATGCACCACAAGCTGATTACTTTGATCCAAATTATGCGCAAGCAATCAATGAACAAATAAAAGACAAAAAAAGTCCTTCAAAAGACGAAGAAGAAAAAACTTATACTTATGCAAAGTCTGTTCAAAGCACTGAAGAAGAATCATCAACTGAAAGTGAAAATGACGCTTCTCAATCTTCAGGCTCTAATAATAACGTTGTCGTTATTCCAAAGATTCAAGGTGAGATACCTCCCCTAAATGGACTAATCACAAAAACAAACAATGGCCTCTTTAACAGTAACGTCTATGCTGCAGTAACATGTATCGATCCACGTATTGAATTATTCGACTTAGTAACAATGACTCCACTAGAAGATAACCCAATTACTTTCAATGGAGTTGATCAATCAACAGCTTTTACTTTTGATGTTAGAGAACTAGGACTAGAAAGTTCAACACCGGCTAGATACAAGGTAAAAATAACTGGATGTAGTGAAGAATTAGAAAAGGTTGTTACAAGTTATTATCGTCCACAAAATATTACGGCCGTATCAAGTCTATTAGCAAAAATTACTAATACAGATATTACTTATAATCCAACAGAGGAATTTGCTCTTTATCTTGAAGAAGCAGAAGATATTATTACAAATAAAATCGATCAGTCTACTCTAGACTATGCAACTGTTTATTCAGAATTAGAAAATAGTACTGATGTAGCAACTGTTTTTGCAGAGATTACAGAAGGTGAAAATGTACAAATTCTAAAAGAAGCAGCCCCGAAGATCCAATCATTAACAATTCCTGAAATTCTTCACGAAGATCTAAATTCAGATCTAGCTAATGATGAAAGAAATGCGGGATTAAATCCAAATACATTTACAACAAGTGCAGTTCACTGGGATACTGATTATACATTGGCCTATCAATGGATTCTTAACGATGGAACAACAACACAAACTGTTTCAAACTCGAATACATGGCTCTATATCCCACCTGCTGATTCTGCTCCAAATGTTACAGTAACACTAAGAATCGGTAGAAAGAATGCTGGTGATGCTAATGTTGATACAACGATACCTCACCATGAGTTCAGTTATTCTTTAGATGTTGTCTTATATAATGATGCTCCAACACTTGCTGCAAACCAGGCAGTAAATGTTACAGAAGATACAGTCCATAATTTTACACTAACTGAAGGTTATGATGTAGATTCACCTAGCATAAACTATATTCTGACTTCGACACCGACAAATGGATCACTTAGTTGTGTAACGGACACTAATAACTGTACTTACACTCCTAACGCCGATTATGTTGGCCCTGATTCATTTACTTACAAAGTTAACGATGGTGAACTAGATTCTACTGAAGCAACGGTTGATCTTACAGTTTTAAATGTAAACGATGCTCCAGTGGTTGCTGCAAACCAGTCATTTACTACACCAGAAGACAATCCAATATCTTTTACCATTAGTCAGGCAAGCGACATTGATAATACTCAAGCTAGCCTATCTTATAAGATAACAAATTCAACAACAAATGGAACAATAACAAATTGTATTACAACTGGAACATATGGCCAAGATCTAACATGTGACTATACGCCAAATGCTAATTTCAATGGTAGCGACAGCTTCACATATGTGGCAAATGATGGAGCTCTTGATTCTGCTACAAGTGCAACGGTTTCATTCACAATCACTCCAGTTAACGATGCCCCAACACTTGTTGCAACTCAGGCCGAATCAACTGATGAAGATACACAATTAAGCTTCAACCTAAATGCAGGAAGCGACATTGAAGGAACGACATTAAATTATACAATTCTTTCTTCGACATCTAACGGAGTCCTTAGCTGTTCTCAAGGGACATTAAGAGATTGTACATACGATCCAAACACTAACTTCAACGGAACGGATTCTTTCACCTATAAAGTAGATGATGGTGAGCTAGACTCGACAACTGCAACAGTAACAATCACAGTAAACTCAATTAATGATGCACCTGTTATGGCAGCTGATCAGAGTATTACAACAGATGAAGATACGGCCATTAATTTTATTTTAAATGGAGCAACTGATGTTGATGGTGACACATTAACTTATAAGGTTGTAACACCTCCAGCAAATGGAGTACTTTCTAATTGTATTACAACAGGTAGTTACGCAAGTGATATTGATTGTACATACACGCCAAATGCAAACTATAATGGCAGTGAGTCATTTACTTACATCGCATATGATAGCATCACAGATGCAACGACTACTGCAACAATTTCGTTAACAATAAATCCGATTAATGATGCTCCAACACTAGCATTAACACAGACAGTAAGTACTAATGAAGACACACCACTTAACTTCACTTTAAATGCTGGAGCCGATATTGAATCTGATCCACTTGACTATATTATTGTTAGTGGCCCAACTGATGGAACACTTTCTTGTACTGGTGGGACATCACGTGATTGTACATATACTCCAGACTTGAATTTCAATGGTTCCACTACATTTACTTACAAGGTAAATGATGGAGCACTTGATTCAACAACAGCAACAGTAACAATAAATGTTACATCTGAAAATGATGCTCCTGTAATGGTTGGTGACCAATCAGAAACAATTGCAGAAGATAACGTTCTAACATTAACTCTTAATGGTGCAACAGATGTCGATCTTCCGGCACAAACTCTACAGTATAAGTTAATTACCGCACCAGCTAATGGAACACTTACAAATTGTATTGCAACTGGCTCATACTCGACTGATGTGACTTGTACTTACACTCCAAATCTAAATTTCAATGGAGTTGATACCTTTACATATCGTGGTAATGACACATTAACAGATTCATCAACAGATTCTACAGTGACAATAAATGTAACACCTGTAAACGATGCTCCAACTCTTGCATCAACTCAATCTGTTACAACGGCCGAAGATACACCACTCAATTTTAACCTGAATACAGGATCAGACATTGAAGGTTCGACACTTTCATATATCATCGTTTCAAATCCTGCTGATGGTACACTTTCTTGTACCGGAGGAAATTCAACGGCCTGTACATATACACCAGATTTAAACTATAACGGCTCGACTACATTTACATATAAAGTAAATGACGGGGCACTAGATTCAAATATTGCAACAGTTACTGTAAATGTAACAGCTGTAAATGATGTCCCAGTAATGGGAGCTAATCAAAGTATTTCAACAAATGAAGATACAGCAGTTAATTTCACTCTAAATAATGCAACCGATGTAGATGGTGATGCATTAACTTATAAATTAGTAACAGCTCCAACAAATGGAAGCCTAACAAATTGTATTACGACAACTTATGGAACTGACTTAACATGTACATATACTCCTAATGCTAACTACAACGGAAGTGATTCGTTTACATATATCGCAACAGACGGTACAGGAACAGCTGTCACAAACGCTACAGTAAACCTAACAATCAATCCAGTTAATGATGCTCCAACATTAGCGGCTTCGCAATCAGTATCAACAAACGAAGATACTCCTCTGACATTTGATTTAACAGCTGGTGCAGATATTGATGGTGATACTTTAAGTTATATCAAAGTAACAAACCCTGCCTCTGGAACAGTAAGCTGTGTAGGTGGAACATCAAGATCATGTACATATACTCCTGCATTAAACTTTAATGGTACGACTTCATTTACATATAAAGTAAATGATGGAGCTCTTGATTCAACAACGGCAACAGTTAATATTACGATAAACTCAATTAACGATGCTCCTGTAATGGCCGCTAATCAATCGTTTACAACAGATGATAATACTGCTCTATCAATCACTTTAAGTAACGCAAGTGATGTAGACGGAGATCCTCTTACATATAAAATTGTTTCATCACCAAGTAATGGAACTCTGACAAACTGTATTACGACAGGATCATATGGAACAGACCTTACTTGTACTTATACAAGTAATGTGAATTTTAACGGGACAGATACATTTACTTTTATTGCAAATGATGGATCACTTGATGCAGTTACACCGGAAACTGTTACAATCACAGTAAATGACAAAACTCCATCAGCGCCTCCAGCTATTGCTCTAACATCAGCTACATATACAAATTCAACTGCTAATACCATGACAGTAAGTAGCTGTAGTGATATTTCACAAGTTCTAATAAATGAAGGTACTCAACCTACTGTTGGTGATGCTGGCTGGGTAAGTTGTACAACAACAGCAAGTGCAACTACTTACACTCTAGCCTCTACAACACAAGGTTTACACATCTTAAAAGCATGGTCTAAAGATCCTAATGGTAACGTTTCAACGTCATCAAATGATCTCTATGTTTATTACGATACAATTAATCCAACTTTAGCATTAACAACACCTACTATTCAAAAAGGTGGTAATTCAATAAATTTAACTTGGGATGCGACAGATGCAAGTACATCTTCAAGTCAAAACTTTAGCGTTGATTTTTACAATGGATCAACTTGGTCTAGCCTTGGGACAACTGCAGCTATTAATGGCCCAATATCAAGTCAAACTTTTACAAAGGCTTGGACAGTTCCATCAATTAACACGACCACTGCACGCTTTAGAGTTAGCTTTACTGACCTAGCAGGAAATTCATCTACTGTGCAATCGAATGTCTTTACAATTGACTCTATTGCCCCTGCTCTAAGTTATAGCTCTCCAGCAAATAACTCTTATCACCTATCAAGTACAACGATCACTGGTAATTGTGAGGCAGGTAGAGATATTAATATATCAGGAGATATTCAAGCCAACTTTACAATAGCATGTTCAGCTGGAACGTTTTCACAAACTGTTAACTTCTCTGATGGAGACGGTTCAAAGGTTGTAACACTAAATCAAGTTGATGCTGCTGGAAACTCAACAACTATTTCACGTACTTTCATTAGAGATGAAGTTGCACCAGTTATGACAAAAACAGCTGGTATATCACCAGACTTCACTAATCAGAACACACCTAATGCATGGTCTGGTACATGTGAAGGTAATTATACAATCTATGTTACAGGTGATGAAACAACATCATTTAATTGTTCATCTGGAACATGGTCATGGACACCGTCTCCAAAAACAGCAGATGGTACGTATGTATATAACCTTGTTCAAACAGATGCCGCAGGTAACACATCATCGCCTGCACTATCTCTAGCGTGGGAAAGAGATGCGACGCCACCAGCATTTCAAGCGACTGTACCTTTTGAAATCAATATTGGTCAGAACCCAACTGAAATTAGATATACTGATAGCATTACTGTTTCAGGTTCATGTGAAGGAAATAATACTATTGCAATATCAAATCAAGAAACAGATACGATCAGTTGTTCTGCTGCGAACTGGAGCTGGACTTCTCAAACGTATACGACAGATGCAACAAGAACATTTACATTTACACAATCTGATTCGGCAGGAAATACATCAACTCTTTCTTATACTTGGACAAGAGACTCTAACTTCCCTGCTCTTGCAATTGATACTGCTACAATCAAAAATAACGGATCAACAGCAACTTTCACAGGTACATGTGAAAATGGCCTAACAATAAATATCTCTGGAGCACAAACGACGACAACAACTTGTTCTTCAGGAGTATGGTCTTGGACGACAGCAACGACAGCTGCTGACTTATCAAATAACTATAACTTTGCACAAACAAACGCATCAAGTAATACTACTAATGTAAGTGGTACTTGGATTAGAGAAACTGGCCTTCCAGTTGTAACATCAATCTCAACGACGGAGCCAGATCCTTCACCAACTAACTTTATTCCTTATACTATTAATGCGAACTCACAGAATTCAAACGTCTACATCACAGAATTATGTCTAAAGACAAATGATACAACAGCACCAGCTGCTGGAGATGAATGTTGGCTAGGACTTAACTCTCCATCAATAGGTATGTCACCTGCTGCAAATGTAACGATCGTAGATTTTTCACATTTACTTGGATGGCAACCAGCAAATTATAATGTCTATGCATGGGTAAAAGATGAAGCTGGAAATATTTCAACAAACACAACAACATTAAATACTGATTATAATGCGATTGGATATACAAAATTTGATCCACCATCAATCTGGGACGTTGCAGCCGCAAATTCAGATACAACATCAATACCTCCTACGCGTTTAGACTCATCAGTTCCAACAGGTTCTGACGTTTATATTAGATGGAAAGTTGATGATATTCTTGGACTAGATTCAACAGCAATAAACTTATACTATACTCAAGATGAGCAAAGCTTCACAGCTATTGCAGGGGCCCAAGGGATCGCACCACATACAAATCATGGATGCCCAGGAATTACATTAGACACAAATGAAGGTTGTTATAAATGGACAGGTGGTTCACCACTAGCAACGTCTTATAAAATACGTGTTAAAGTAACAAATACTTCAGCAATTAGTACTCAACTAATTTCAACACCTCTTAATGCTGATAAGATCAAAATTATCGCTGGTAACACTGAGGCCGGTCTTGGTGGTGATGCTCGTACAGCACTTTTCTTCAATAAAACTGTTGGAGACACAACAGATATACATAGCCTTGCATTTACTGATGATGGGAATATTTATTTTGCTGACTATAAACGAGGTATTATTACAGTAGACCCTGCAGATGGGAAACAGAAATTATTCATCCAAATGACAGGAACATCTACAGGAGATGGTGGGCCAGCTGAAAGTGCTACACTTAGGTATCCTTTAAAGATAACGCTTGATTATCAAGGTCGCCTTCTTATTTATGACTATGATCGAATTAGACGAGTCGATCTAAATATGGAAAATCCGACAATTGAAACAATTATAGGTGGTGGTAGCGATAAATCTGATACTGTCGCGAATCCTTTAGATGTCCACTTAACACATTGGGGTACTTGGAATTATAGAACAAGCTCGATGATGTTTACGCCACTACCAAATGGAGACATTCTATTTAACTCTGAACATTCAGAAAGTACTGAAACGACAGACTATCGCTATAGAAGATACAAAGCCTCAACTGGAGAAGTCGTCTCTCATTACCTAACAGGTACTGGGGATGGGTGGCAAGCGTCACAGGACCTTACTAAATGTCGTATTGGTTACATGAGTGTTAAGTTTGATATGAATACGTCAAACCTTGAAGGAATTACAGGTCACTCATACCACCATAAGAACTTTCCAGACTGTGGAATGTACACTTCAACATCTGACTATACTTATGCAAGAGTCTACTTTGACCCATCAACTGGACAAGCAATTACGCCTCTTGATAACTCATACCGTTGGTATCACTACTATCAATTTACAGGTATGGATGGGAATTCTTATGTAACAGTTGCAAGAAGTTATATGAATAGAAATAACTTTGATGGAACTTATACTAGAATTCTTGGTTCTGGTACACGAGGAGAATGTGCTGATGGAACGCCGGCCACTTCTTGTGACATGGATATCTATTCTGTCTTTATAACTAAAACTGGAAAAATATACTTTAACGATCGTGGTAGAATTAGAACACTTGATGGTGACGGAAATGTTGTCACAATCTTTGGTCAAGGTTATGGATACGGAGATGGAGTCAATGCCGTTAACGCACGATTTGCAGACATATCAAGAGTCGTAAGACTTAATACTGGTGATATTGTCGTTAACGATACAAGATCTTATTATATTAAACAATTCACACCAGATGGAAATATCAATATTGTTGCTGGTAACGGTACAATTGCTTCACAAGATACGACGACTCAAGCCGATGTTCAGCCAGTTAGAAACGCATACTGGATGATGGTTGATCGTGCTACTGGAAATATCTATTCAGATAGAGATACTCACTATGGACGTATGGCCATGCTTAATCGAAGCACTGGCTTATGGGAAGACATCTTAAATAATACTAGCGGAACTCCTTATTACGATCCAACAGCTGATGGTATGATTGGGGCAAATATTGATACTGGTGGTAGTAACAACCGCGGTCTTCCACTCGGTTTTGCTAATGGACAACTCTTTATGAACCGTATGAGTTACAACCCGACAACTCAACGCTATGAAGACTTCATGCTTAAGAAATATGATTCAACTGACAGCTACCGCCAGTCTCATATCATGGGTAAAATTGGATATGAGAATTCAGGTGAAAGTTGTTCGGCATTACAATCAGGGCCAGTAGATGGATCAACATGTTTCTATGAATACTGGGATGACTTTAGAAATATTTTCTACGATAGCAATGCCAACCGCTATATCATGGCAAAAATGTATCGTGGTGCCCAACGTCGTGTTATTGCACTTAACAGTAATGGAACAGTTGAGCAGATTGCCTACACACCTAGAAATATCGATGATGGATTCACATACGCAAGAAGATCAGGTGTAGACTATATGTACTACTGCTATGGCTCACGTCTATATGCTCACAACCTAACGACAAATACAGACCTCGGAGCGCTACCTTGGACAATGACAGGGTTTAATTGTCGTGGTGTTCAGTTTGACTATAACCCAGTGAATGATTCAGTCATCTTCCCATTTGAACAGAATGGATTATATGGAGTTGCTGAATACTTCCTAGACTAGTCCCACTTATGATTTACATCAACTAAGTCTTTAACTGAGTAACCTAGCTCACTTACCTTTCTCGTGACTTTCTTGATAATAGGTTCAGGATTACGCCAATCTCTGGCCATTATCCAAAGATACTTCTCATCAGGTACACCAATAGCAACCCACTGATAATCAGGATCCATTGCAATCACAAGATAATCAAAATAAAGTGGCCAAAATGGAGAGACTTCCCAATGAGCATTCGTTTCCTTATTAATAATCCAAGCTTTTTGAGGAATCTCTTTTAACTCACCTTCAAATGAATCTTCATTAAATGAGAAATCGATATCAATACGTTGCTTCTCTTTATTCCATGTATAAATCTCAAGAGAGTTATGGGCCCCTTCTTCAAGAAATGTGGCACGGGCACTTAGAACATACCATTTTCCCATAAAACGATTAATATCCACGTAATCAACAGTCTTGTTATATGTTGTTGAACTACATGAGACTAAAAAAAGAAAAGAGATGAGAGTAAATAATTTCATAACTTATTCTATCCATTGATTACAGCAATTATCAACTTAATATTATCAATGAGTTATACAGTTATTTTATCAGGTATTTACACCTGTTTGACACATCAAACAAACTAGAATATTTGAGTCTAATTAAATTAAAAACAACGAGGTAATATATGAAAAACTTAGTTATGGCATTAGTTTGCGCATTCTCACTAAACGCAAATGCAGGAATTAGTATTGGCTTCCCTGGAGATATTAGTTTCCCTGATATGAGAGATATTGAAGAGTCACAAAGAATATTTCAAGAAGCAGTTGAAACACTTATTGAAAGCAAAGAAGTCGCTTCTGTAGTTTCTAAAGTAGAACAAGGACATCGTTCAACTTGTGTTGCATTAGAAGATAAGGCTTCAAGAGGACTTATTTGGTTTAAGCTAAGGTATCGCTGTGAAGGTGAAAGAGATTTTACTCTAACTGTAAAATCACGCCTTAAAAAAGATAGCATTATTGTAAAAGAATACAAGATTAAACTATAGACAAAGAAGCGCACTAGTAGCTAGTGCGCTTTTATTATTATTTTAAAGAAACACTTTTAACTTTTTTTGGATTGAAAATCCCGAGAAACTTATTAAGAACCTCACCTGCAAACGACTCAATATTGTCCACAAATGTGGCCTTTTTAACCTTATCGTAACAAACAGTATTATCAACAGAAGCTGAATCATAAATAGATTCGGCCTTATCCGTATCCTTTTTCTTAATTGGGAAAGGAACTCTCTCATCCTTTAATTCGATAGAAAAGTCCTTTGCTACTTGGGCCATTTTAGCAATAGCAGTATCAAATTCTGAATTATTCAAACTATCATTAATATCCACTCGATTATGAATATCATCCATTACATCTGCAATAACTTTATCACTATCTTTACAATGTGAAAGACCTAGTTTTATTTGAGAGTGAAATTGACTAACGTAAGAGTCAACCTTATCAAGGCCAAGCTGAACATCGTACTTATAAAAAGTTTTTGCTCTTCTTGATAAGCTCTGACATTCCTGATTACTTCTTTGACCTGGTCCACATTTTTCAGCAAAGTGCTTTCTTGTATCCTTTAAAAATACAATATAATTACTCACTCCACTAGAAAGCTGCTTCTTATCATGATCAGTCATCATAGAAAAGGCAGTGGCCATAACCTCGTTCTTTTCCTTTTTTGATAGTGAGCTATAATTACAAACTTTTTTGTAACTATTAAGTTTTGAGAAGGCCGCTTTATAAGAATCAAAGTTTGATGCATAGGAACTACTTCCAACAAATAAAGCTGCGGTTAATAAGAAATGTCTCGTGTATTTTATTGTTTTTCTTTCCATAGTTAACGTATCGTTAAATTTTATTAATAACTTTAATAAAGTTTATTGTAATATCAGCCGAATAGTTCATTATGAAAAACTTCAAGATTTTAATGAATATGACATTTTTAGTACTACTATCAACTATGATTGCCTCATGTAATGGAGGTGGTGGTAGCGGCAGTGAGCAGGAAAATACTGGCACAAAGCGGATATCACTAAAGTTGAATTGGACTCCTCCATCAGAGCGAGCCGATGGTTCACGTCTTTATCCATATGAAATTGGTGGATATGAGATTCTTTATCGCAAGAATAGTAATCCTGATTGGAACTCAATTGTTATCTACGACGACCAAAGTTGGGTTTTAGACAAATACGAAATAAAAGATCTTTCAACTGGAACATATGAAATAAAAATGGCCACCTTTGATATTGATGGCCGATTTAGTACCTACTCAGACCCAGTCAAAGTAGATAAGTATTAATATTATTTTAGATAATCTGTGTTAATACCATAAGCATTAATAATATGCTCATCAGGAGTGTCGCGATAAAGTTTTAATTTATTCTTATCAACATGCTCCTGCACATAATCCTCATAACAATCACTTACTTTTAGTACTTCATTCGTAAAAATACCTTGCTCATCAAAAGCATATCGTTCAGCACGATATATATGCTGATTACGATTCTTTTCTTTGATTTCATATATCTCATACATCTTTTGAGTTTCATATTCACTTAACTCTTTCATTGGCTCTACATCTAATCCAAATAGTTTTTGAAAGTCCTTAAAAGCGTTATAATAAATCATATCCACCTCGTATTCTTGTGGAATTAATTTATCAAGAGCATGAGTTGCTTCATGTACGAAGAAATGGGCCACTAGGCCAAGTTCATCTTCAAATCCGATATAGATTGTAGGTACTGTTGTTGTGAAATCAAAAAGTGCAGATGTTCTAGAACCTAATCCCCTTCTTTGTCTTTCAAAACTTGTAAGATTTGAAATTTTTAATTTACCTTGATCTAACAAAGGCATTAATTGATCAATAACGCTCTTACCTTTTTGAGTTGTTGCAACGAGTGCAAAAAGCTCATCTAAAGAATAATTTCTCTTATTTAAATGAAAAACTTGGGCATTGCGTTTTATCTCACATTTGGCCACATCAACCTTATTATCCTGTGGACGATGGCGATATCGCGGATCGTGGTCCAAATCTGGTCCACCGAAACCTCCAAGGCCACCAAAATTACCAAAGCTAGCAAATGTTGAAAGATTTAACGCCATTAATAATAGATATTTATTCATTGATTTCCCCTATGTATGTTCCAAATTACCAGTACTTATCAAATATTTCAGTGAGTTTGAAAGATCTACTAGGCCTGCATAGAGAATCGACAATCTTATTTGATGGAGGCCAAAAACTAGACGAATCGTGGCCTTTTGACTAAAACTATAGGGTAATAAAAATTAACTACTTAAGAAGGATTTTATGGGAAGAAAATCAGCAAAAATCGCGGCAAAAAAAGGTGCAGCAGACAAGGCCCGAGGCCAAGTCTTCACTAGAGCTCTAAAAGACGTATTCTTAGCTTCAAAAAGTGGAAGTGGTGACCCTGACACAAACTTTTTACTAAAAGTAGCTATTGACCGTTGTAAGAAGTTTAACGTACCAAAAGACAATATCGACCGGGCCATTAAAAAAGGCCAAGGTGGAGATGGTGTTGGCTACACAGATATAAATTATGAAGGATATGGCCCAGGCGGAGTTGCCGTATTCGTTGAAGCTTCAACAGATAATAATACGAGAACAGTTGCAAATGTACGTAGCTATTTCAATAAAGTTCAAGGATCACTAGGGCAAACTGGCTCACTAGAATTCGTTTTTAAAAGAGAAGCAAACTTTCTAGTAAATGAAGAAAATGTAAGTGATCAAGATGAATTCGAATTAGAAGTTATTGATGCTGGTGCAGAAGATATAACTTTAGAAGATGGAGTTTATGAAATTATCGCTCCTGTTGAATCATTTGGTGATATTCAAAAGAAATTACAAGAAATTAATATCACTCCAGAAGAAGCAAGACTTGAGAGAGTTCCACTTAACCATAAAGCTATTGATGACGAAGATACATTAAAGCAATTTGAAAGACTTATTGATTTATTAGAAGAAGACGATGATGTCGTCACTGTTTATCATAATCTTGAAGAAGAAGAAGAGTAAGATATAAAGGGATCATTTTGATCCCTTTTTTTATATAGAATTTATCCATATAATGTATTTATGGACATAAAATTAATTACACAGCTAGTGCCCCTCTTCTTTTTAGGTGCAATGACATTTTTTGGAATCATATTTTTCTATTTCATCAATTCAATTAATATCTATTACAAAAAATACGCTAAATTAATCAAAGGTAAAATTATTGCTTTCAAAGAAGAGTCTAAAACTTATCGAAGCAATAGAAGAACAACAAGAACCACTACAATTTGTCCTGTTATTGAATATTATCAAGATGGACAAAGAAAGCTCTTCTTAGGAACCAATCAAAGTTTTTTAAAGAATCGAATAGGAAAAAGTGTTGATGTATACATTATTGAAGGAAAAGAGGATTACGTTCTTCAAAAAGAGAATGTGTACAAAATATTCTCGCTAGCTTCATTGGCCTTCATTCTAGCTCCAATTCTAATCATCTCTACTATGGATGTCGATTTGATCTATAAAGTGGTTATTCCATTCTTTGGTATTCTACTTCTTTTACCTCCAGCAATAGGCATTAGAAAAAAAATGATTAAAAACTTAAAAGAAAGTGGAGATAACAGAAGCCTAATACAAGTAATACAAGAAAGCTTTTTAAAAAATAAGTCAATTATTGACATCAAAGATTTTGAAACTAGTGACGAGTATATTAAATCAGCAGCAAGGTTTAATAAAAAAGTTTCTAATACTCATTTCTATGGAATTGTTCTCACTACGATATTCGGTTGTGGCCTGTACTACTTAATTAAACACGTTTATCACACTAAACTTCATAGTCGAGATAAAGTCTTATTCACCAACTTCCTAAATGACTTTAATAATTATCATCCAATTATAGACGAGCTTGGAAAAAATGATGATGTGACAGTCTTTTGTATACTAATCGCATTTTCAATTATCATCACTTATGGATTTATCATAAATCTTAGTGGGTGGATAAAGAGTCGTTAATATCAGAGCTTGATACTGCATGATCACTAATAAGATTATGATAATGGACTAGTTTATCCTTTAAACGCTGACTATAAGTTATCATATGCATAATAACACTAGCATCACGTCGATCAGGTGCGGCCATAAGTTTTAGAATCCTCTTATTATATTCAATGATATTAAATTGAAATTCATTTACTTCTTTTTTTAGCTCTCGCTTTTGTTCTTCATCCAAATGGGGATTAGACATTGTTTCAAAAAAACTTAAAGTTCGAGTTGCCAGTGAGCGAATGATAATAATGAGATCACTTTTTAATTCAATATAATTCTTATCCATAGAGTCTTTCAAGTCTGATAAGTCTTTTACAGAGTCATGTATTTGGAAAATATATTCATATATGGACATAATATGAATAATAGTATTAATCTCTTTTTCACTAGTACATGTGGCAATGTAGTTAGAAAAGAAGCTTATCAATTCATCTTCTACATAATCAATATAATCCATTCTTCTCTTGGCCGCATTGAATACGCCTTTATAATTTGTTTCAATACTCAAGGTAATAAGATTATAGTTTTCTTGGACAAAGTCATATGTTTTGGGGATGTTTAAATAGAGATTTCTTTCAATTTCACTAAAGTCATTATCAGGAGAAAACATACTCAGATCAAAACGCTCAAAATCCATCTTCCCCTCACCTAGGACTTTATCAACAAAACGGATAAAAGGATCAATGGCAATAATGAAGATGATGGTTGTTGTTACATTAAAGATGAGATGAAAGTTTGCTAAGGCTATGGCCGGATCATCAGCTAATAATTTAAACTTATCCCCCCAGATAAAAACGATGGGCAAGAAAAGTACGACACCACCAAAATTAAATAAGAAATGAGATAAAGCAGTTTTCTTTGCAGCGATATCCATATTCACAATTGAAATAAGGGCCGTTACAGTTGTTCCGATATTGGCCCCCAATAGAATTGGGACCGCATTGCCTACTGATAGAATTCCCTGCTGAGTTAGAATGATGGCCAAACCAGTCGTAACAGATGAAGATTGAACGACTGCAGTTATAATCATACCGACAAGAACTCCTAAGAATGGATTATGAGGTTTTGATAAAAATGAAATTAGTCTTTCATCACTTTGTAGAGGTACAAGAGTTGAAGAAATAAGATGTAGGGCAAAGAAAACAAAACCAAAATAAAATAATGATTTAGCAAATACAGAGTACTTCGTCTTTATTAATGATAAAAAGAAACTCAATATAATAAATACAGGACCAAAAGCTGTTAATTTAAAAGCAACCAATTGTGCTGTAATAGTCGTACCAACATTTGAACCAAAGATAATACCCACAGAGTTTTTAAAAGACAGAACACCAGCATTAACTAAACTGATAGCTATGACAGATGTTGCTGAACTTGATTGAACAACTGCTGTAACAAATGCACCAATGAGAACACCAATACTTGTATAATTCGTTACCTTTCCGATAAATTTTCTGAACTGGTCTCCAGTAACTTTTTGAACCTCTTTTGAAAAATTTTCTAGTCCAAAAATAAATAAGATAACACTGGAAGTTGCAGCAATGAATATATTGAAATCACCCATATTTTCGTACCGTGTTTAGAAAATTATTAAGATAAATAATAAGTAATTATAGTACAAAAACAACTAAAGAACATACAATATTGTCAGTAAAATCAGATAGAAATAAAACTAGTTAATCAGCTAAAATAGTTCTCTCGATTATCAAGTATATGGCCAAAAACCCTTCAACAATGGCGATAGGAAGGCCTCTTTTTTGAAGAGGTCTTTTTTATTATTGGTAAAATTTTAGTTAAAGAAGTCCATATATCTTTTAAACCATTTTGTATCTCCAAAACGATCGACAACAGCTTCAAAGAATATTTCAACAGAGGACTCTTGAAGTCCCATCTGATCGTAGGACAACTCCTCATATAAATTCATAATAAGACTTGGGGAGAATTCATTCATAAGGCGATCTAAGTAATCACGGCCCTGCTTTGGATTTCTAGTGATAAGATAATCGAAAATAGATAGACGTTTTATATCACTTGCTTCAGGGGATCTTTTTTGAATACTTAATCCATTATCAAAATGATGCCACTGTGGTGACTTATCATTAACAGTTCTAATACAAAGAGTGACTGTAGGATTATGTTCATGGAGGACACGATGTGAAAACTCAAGTCCCCTCTTAATTTCTCTAATATCATTTGTAACAAGCGTCTCATCTACAATACACTCTAAATTAGATAAGAAAATATCATCAAAGAACTCTTCATCTTTAGTTACTTTAAAAACTTCATGTCTTGACTCTCCATATAGGACTTGAAAAGCGCCACTAAAAGAATGTGAATGAATCGAAGTATCTAATGTTTGCCAAAAATAGAGATCAACAACAAAGTGCCCGTTATTAAACAAAGTAATTGGAGGCTGGCCAAAACCATTATAAACATTTACCTGTTCTGGAAGAACTTTTGTTTCAAGACTCCATTTTGCAATAAAATCCTCTAATTCATGGATATCCACTTTAATTGACTTATTTTTAAGATATTCATAACAAGCATGAGAAAAGTTCTCATTATTAAGCTTTAAGTCTTCAATCTCTTTACCTATGTTTAAAATCTCATTCATTTTTGCCCGCTTTAAAATAAAAAAGCCGGTCATAGACCGGCCATTAGAATATATACATTAAATCATATATCTCACTCATCACAAGTTTTTTTGTAATCATTAATACCTTCTACCAACGATATATCAATATGCGTTCTTTTCCCATTAACAAAACCTAGATCACGTGTACCAAAAAGCATACATTCTATTTTTCCTGTCATTTCATCATTGATACTATCTTCATCACGTAGATCATAAAAACATGAAGATGCATAACCTCTATTCTCGAGAAAATCTTTTAAGTTAGTAGAAAGTGGTTTTGATTTTAAGTACTGACTAAGCTGATACCCGCATGTTGAATACTTAGAAGATAATTCTTTGCTAGTATAATTATCAACATTTATCGAGAAAGAAATATCTCTATTCTTAGTATTAATTCCATTTGGAATATATTCTTTAATAGCAGGAATTATGGCCTCTCCATTCTCGTCAGTCACAATAGACTTATAAAATAGACTCTTAAACTGACAAGGATTACCAACGCTCCAGTAAATTCTCATACATTTACTATAAGAAGCTTGTACTTCTACTATAGCTCCTTTTACTGGCCTACCACTTTCATCAACAATAGTAATTAATCGCTCTGGTGTATCAATCGCTACGCTAGCAAGACTAGATAAAGACGTTATCGCAACAATAGTAATAAGTAACTTTTTCATGAGACTCCCTAATATTAAATTAGATTATTTCATTTGAATAAATCATATTTAGTAGGAAGTCATATTAATTTGAAAAACTTACATTATAATGAATAAAGATAGCTCTCTAAATCCTTAATATCTTGTTTTGACAGAGGACTTTTCCATCCTGGCATTGATTCCTTAGAACGCGAAACAAGAAGATAGAAATTAAAATTAGGTACTTCTTTTGAGAGATTAGATAAGTCAACATTATCAATCATATTTCCATCTTGGCCATGACAACTCATACAATTCTTTGAATAAATCTTTTTACCGCGTACTACAGAATTTGCATCAAGCACTCTTTTAATATTCTCTGAAGTTCGAGTCGTATCTTTTGGAATGATACCATGTCTCATCTTTTGTCCATGATAGTACTCACGTGAGTCAGTGTTTATACTAGAACATGAACTTACAAATACAAGTAACAAACAAATATAGATATACTTCATTAGTCATTTTCTCTAAGTATCATTAAACGACATGGAGCATGCCCGACCATATATTCAGCAAATGAGCTTGAAAATAATCCGCTAAAACCGTGCTTACCTCGAGTCTCAATTATCATTTCATCAATTGAGTTCTCTTGTGCATATTCTTTTAGTGCAATTTTAGAAGAGTTGGCAAAAAGGCATTTACCAATAACTTTCCCCTTGTAATCAGAAGGAATAAGCTCTTTAGATAGGCCCTGAAGTAAAGTAGCAACAGACTTTTCAATATCATCCATTTGGCTTTCTAAAGGATAAGAAGCAAAGTAAAAAGTATCAGCATAGACCTGTGTCTCAAACCCATGAACGAAGTGAACTTCATCCCAACGACTCCAGTCATAATTTTTTAATTGTCCTTTAAAAGAATTAATTGATTCATTAGTGACATCGACACAAATCATTAATTTACTCATAGCTATCCCCTTGTGGATCTTTACTTCACTATAGAGTATCTGTTTATTTATGTGAGTTAAATATGACTTATATCAGGTAAAACAAAATTTAAGCAATAAAGATTAAAATCTTATACCTGCACCAATATAGAAGTTCATACCACTTTGATCAATTTGTTGATTAAATCCACTTTCATGCTCCATTGGGGCCAAAACATAGTTACGCTGTTCTGCTCCAACCGAAACAAAGAAGCGATCCCAAAAGATTGCCTTGGCCTCAAGAGAGACACCATAAGAATAACCACCAATATCATCATAGTGATTATCCTCATATTTTTGACCATTATAGTATGTATTAGTACCTGATTTAACATGGACAAGCCCAGCACTTACACCAGGACTTAAATCTAACTTAAGTTCAGGTGTATTAACTAGACGGATTGCATATTTCATTCCAAGTTGAATATCATTTAAAACGGTTATATTATCGGCCTCGTATACATCATAGCGATCGTCATTAAAAAGATCTCCTTGTGTATACCCAACATGACGGCCATTCATTTGATACTTTCTATATGTATCTGCTAATTCGATACTAAAATTATCTGTGACAAGATACTCAATCGAAATTTTGTGTCCTTCTTTAAATTCAATATTTTCATCAAACATCTTATTAAAGTCTTCACCACCAAAGTTATAAATATCATCTTCATCGTGTCCAACATTATAAGAAGAGTCCACAGCTGAATAATTTATCTGGGAATAAGTGATGACAAAGCGTTTGCGAATCCCATCAAGAATATCTTCTTCATCGACCTTACCTTCCTCAACTTCAACTGGCTCAAAAATAGCATCATTATTTCTCACTAATTCGTTAAGATGCGAATGCTCAATATTATAGTCATTAGCTAAAACCTGAGCTCCTAACAGCAGAGCGAAAGTTGTTTTCTTCATAATTATCCTTATTTTGATTAAAGTTCTAACTTAAATAAAAAGTATCATAATATTGAATACGAAAAGGCCTATACAAGAGAATTCATGTACTATTTGCATGTTAAAGTTTTATACAAAGCTTAATATTCAAAATATCAATTTGAACCTTTAAATCTGACTAAAGATTGGACATTTCCTAAAATCCTAAACAACAAAAATACTTTCAAGATTATAAGAGCTTAATATTTCAAAATTAGAATTGGCATCTGATGTGCATTTAATCACGAAACGTTAGAATTATTTTGGAGCTTATCTTGAAGATAAAATCATTTATTGTAAGTACAATGCTATTAACGACGTCTGCTGTCTCTGGGAGAATAGCAATAAATGTAGAAGGCGCTTATCTTAATCAAGACCTAAACCAATACAACACTAGTGACTTAATTAAAACAGACGAATTTGCGTCAAACTCATACTGGCGAGACACTGTTAAAAGAGAAGCAGTCATTAAATCTATTGTTAAATGTTTGGATAATAAATGCGCTCGATTTGGCTCTATGGATATTCAAGATATCTATAGTGAGTCTGTTAAGAAGTTCGGTAAAAAAGACGGTGATATTTATTTTGCTAACGTTGTAGCAGGTCTCATGATTGGCTCACCTGAGATTAAAAGAAATGAAATTCTATCTGCTTCAAAGCTTATGATGAGTTTTGAACAAAAGATCTATCTTGCCCACATCATGGGCCATATAATGAATAACCACTACGACTTCACTCGTGCCACAATTGGTGAATCTGGAATAGTTACAGAACAAGATATTTTTAATGCCATAAAAAGTAATTCCAGAGCTGGAATCTGTCGTGACATTGCGGTTGTTCAAACAAATATCTTAAAACGTCTTGATGTAGAAGATGTTTATGTAGTTGCCTATAACTCAAGACGCGTTGGCCATGCCACAGTAATTGCACAAGACCCTGAAAATCCAGATCGTATTGTAAACTTTAATTACGGTGAAACTAGAATTAATAATAGAACAGGAGCAGCAGGCCTTTCTCAAGATAATTATATTCCAGAATTTGGTATCAATTACCGTATTTTCGATAGTGAAGGAAATCCTGTTGATCGAGTCCCTAGTGAAATGGGCTATATTCTAAATCAGGCGGCAGGCCTTGATATCGAAGTTTCATCAAACGGTATTCAATACGATGGCATCAATATGATCAATCTCGACTATAAAACCGGAAATATTTCCACAAGAGCATTTTACGCAACAACTGACAGCGGCATCGAAGCAATGGGTGGCGTATTTAAATATGAAAATTACTCAAAGTATATCGACACTGTATTAGGTGTTGGAATGCAGACTTCAAGAAAGGAAATTCAAGAAAGAGAATTCTATAAAGAATCCACAAGCGCTTTTATGGGAATGGACGTAAAGCTTAAAACTGGAAAGGTCGATATTGGCCCTGTAAGAAACCTCTATGCAGATATTCAAGGAAATATAAGCCTTGATGTTGGTCACGGAAGCGCCACATTAAAAAATTATGAAACAGAAGATATGTATAGCGACAACTTGAATTCAATAAGGTCATCTCTCTACGCTGATGCAAACTTCCTAGGAGCAAATTGGAAGAGTATCGTTTCTGTCCACGCCTCAATCATGAAGGCCGACGTACGAGACGAAGGTAAATACACTGTTGCCATCCTTGGTGGGAAGATCGAAAACGTTATCAAGAAACAAGTATTTGAACAATATGGTGTAGGTATTCACAATATTGTCTATATCAAGCAAAACGGCGCAACAACAGATCTAAAAGTCTCTGTTTATTCTCAAGATGGCAAGTATGCCTTTGAAGTTGGAATCAAAAAACCTATCGCTGGAAAAGTTGGTTTTTGGGTAAAAGGAAATGAACCTTCGGCCTATGCCACAGCAAAGACTAAGATCTTAGATGAGAATTTTGAACTGAGTGTTCAATACATTAAAAAGAAGAATACAGAGAGCACGTATAACTTTAAAGGCGAATACAAATTTTAAGATAAATACTACTTAATACACAATGAAACTCAAGGGAGTTCTAGTTTAAGACGATTTTATTACCAATTTTAATTCTAGCTTCAAATTACTGTTTCGCGACACAAATAGAAGACATAAGTAAGGCCATTGAACTAACGAAAGAATTAGAAAACGTGTCTAAAGCACAATACAATATTTCAGCACGAATTGAATACAATGAAAAAGCTCTACAACATGTAGTTAACAGACAAGTAATCAATCAAATGAATGCACTTAGACTATACAGAGAATTTATCGAAAGTGGTATTAAAGATAAAGAACAAGAAAGGTATCTCAAGATACTAAACGCAGTTTCATTTGATCTTGTATCACTGAAGAATTCACCTACAAATTCTTACGAACTTGATTACCATAAGCTACCAGAAATCTTAGATTTAAAAGATGAGAGTACATTAGATCAAATCTACATCCTTTTAAAATATCATATTGACTCACTTTATAGAGTTTTGAATGAGTATAGGGAAATTGATAAGACACCGTATGTTGAACCAACAGACTTTAAAGAATTAATGGAGTTGAGAAATATCGCTAAAGATGAGAACTTAATGGAACATGAAAGAATTGAAAAAATAGCGGAAGGCTACAATGAGATTCAAAAAGGTAAAAATCACTATGCTTACTCTTCAAGTTCATATCAATATTTCGAAGAGTATAAGAGTGACGCTGAAGCAGCTGCAACAGGAGAAGCTTTGGATCACCTTTTAAAGCTAAAATAAAAATGAAAAATCAATTAGTGAATTCTAAAACAGCAGAAATAAGTGGAAGCAATACAAACCAAAACCAGCTCCAGTTGTTTAACTCTTTATATATTGATTTTACTGAAACAAAGAAGATACTGGCCTCTATAAGAGAAAAAATAATAAAAACAGACTTAATAATATTTAGACTACCTGTAGCCTCTATTGGACCATTAAAGAGAAATATATAAAGAAGTAATGTAGCTAATAGAGGTAAGCTAAAATAAGAGAAAGATAAGATTAGTACAGGTCTTATGTCTTTAGACGTAATATTAGAAACCCCAGACCATTGTAAGCACTTCTTAGTCCACCAAGTAACTAAAAACCAAAAAATAAAATAAGTAAAAAGGCCCCATATCGAAATATAAATTAAAAAGCTCTGCCAAGTAGGGTCTATATAATAGTTATATAAAGCACTATCCTTTGCTAAGCCAAATGGTATTTCTAACTCGCGTAAATTATGAATATAACCATAGAAAACAAGTGAAACACAAATCAAATAATTTAAAATATACTGAGAATATTTATAATTGTTTTTAGAGTACTTTTTTATAAACTCAACAGGTTTGAGAAAGTATATTAAATAAGATGAATATTTCGAAGCCATATTTCAATAATCCTATGTTATTTAATTTTTAAAGTATCATCCGCACTGCCAGTTCTAGCAAAGCGCGCCTTCTCACCTTCTTTAGAGAATATTGCCTTATAACCGACATATCTCTCAACAAAGTCCTCATCAGACTTATCTCTAAGCCGATACCCTGCTGTAAGTAACTTTCTAATTCTTATATTATTTCCATTCTTAGCTAAGTAATACGTATAAACACCAAGCGATCCTATCGTTAAGAGAAGAAATAATGTTATTTCTATTCTATTATTGAAATAAGAAGAAAATGGCCCTTTAAAGAAAAGTTCACTATTAAAACCAACAGGACAATGAACTTCTTTATCAAATCGTGGAGATAGAAGTACTATAAATCTCTTTTTCACAATGACTCCGAACATCGATATGCAAAGCTTTGATATGTTGAAATATCACATTTGTCTGAAAACATATTGATAAAAAGAACATTGCCTCCGGCGAATAAAACCTCATCTGTAAGTACTTTATAATCAATATCACAATAAACAGAATTACTAACTAACGGCTTATTTGAATAAGAAGACTTAATTCTTATCATCTTCAATCTTTTACAATTCTTTATAGTTTCAGAATTAAATGTAATATCAACATCCCCTCTTAGCTTCTTTCTTCTATTGTTTAACTGTTCCACATAATTTGTATCTGGACCTACGCTAGGAGTTGTTAACAACTTCAATCCAAAATCTAAAACATTGAAAGCTTCATTAACACCAGCATAACCTGGTAAAGATAGGCGTAAAAGAATAAGCGTCAAAATCTTATATCTGAATATAGATTTTTTAAAAATTGAAGAAGTAAATGACATCAATGAATTATAACTCATATCTGAAATCATTCACTAGATTTTATTTTATGTATCTAAAGTACGCGGCACCTTTATACAATTCTCACAAGTTACACTAATTACTTAAAACCAATACCGTTAATATTTGAAAGAAAGCTCGAAGAATCTTGCTTGAAGATAAAAAAAATAGCAAAAAGGAATGAAGTGACGTAGCTTTATGCGCATACGGCCTTTTTTAAACTACTAAGTTACTTATTTTGCATAAAGGTGTCGCGTACTCGCAAAAAGAGAAAATAAAAAAGCCAGCTATCAAGCTGGCTTTTTTATGGAGGATTCGATAGATTCTCCAATATTTCAACAAGTTAAGTATTCAATTAAGCACATGTAAGCACATGTAAGCACAGCCTAATTAAATTTACATTTCGATGTAAAATTAGCGTGTTAATCATTACTTATTTTTGATAGAATTTTACTTCTAGCTCTTTTTAAAATCATATTGTAATCACTTTTGAATGGTTCAACTAATTTTTCTTCAAAACTAGCTTCTAAATTCCAAATCACTCTTTTTTCAGATTCATCTAAAAATGTGTTTTCAAGTGCATCATCATTATTCACCCGTGCTAAGTACTCAAATAAAACCAATGCTTCTTCTTTACTAAATTCAATTATTACTTTGTCTTTCATTGTATATTTCCTCGTTCTAGTAAATTCTTTAATTGTGCCTTACTTAGTTTCCATCCACTTATAAACTTTCCATTACTATCTTTCATTACATTTAAGCCTGTTTGAAAATCTGTTCCAGGTGCCTTTTCATTGACCACGCGAAAAGAAAAAGCACCTGGAACGATTATCTATATTTTAAATTCATTTAATGCGTACAATCCTAAGTGATTATTATTAAATTATAACCTAATAATGAATACGATCATTAAATTTTAAATGACTTAAAAAAGAGGATTATGGTTAGGTGGTATGCGATGGATTTGCCCTCTCCCATTCAAACAAGTCATAAAGAAAAATCTCTGGCGCGCATGGTGTCCGACTCGTCCCATCGTGGGACTCGCTGGATTGTTCGGCTTCATCTGCTCCTGCAGATGCCGCCTCCAAAACTCGGGAAGACATGTTTAAATTCGAGACTCGGACTCAGAAAATAAAAAAGCCTCCCATTGGGAGGCTTTTTTATTTTGGAGGACGAGACCGGATTTGAACCGGTGAAAAACAGTTTTGCAAACTGCCCTATTAGACCACTCTAGCACCCGTCCGCATGAATGATTTTAGATTTTCTATAATATGGATATTTTTTGATAAGTCAATCTAAATACTTAAGAATATTGACCTGCCACTAATGCAGCAGGCCTATATTAAGTATTGAAAATTAACTTGGAAGACGTAATTAAGCTTCGCGAATTACGTATTTGTCCTTACCTTCATCAACCATTTCACGTAGCTGCTTTCCAACTTTGAAGAAAGGTACTTTCTTAGGTGGAACCTTAACAACCTTACCAGTCTTAGGGTTACGCCCTTCATAAGCTTTGTAATTACGATTAGCAAATGAACCAAAACCTCTGATTTCGATTCTTTCGTCGTTAAATAAAGCATTGATCATGTCATCAAAACAAATATTTACAACTGTTTCGGCCTGCTTGTGAGTTACATTGGCCTGCTTTTCAATTGCTGCGATCAAATCTGCTTTTGTCATTTTTATCTCCTCTCTAACGTTACGAGAACTTATTTTACTTCTAAACTTAATTCCACGATATTTAGTTACCTACTTATCGTCCAAGTCTCTAAAAACATTAGATATATTTATAATGCCACAAAATATTTACTGCTACTTAGTGCCTGCTAAAACTTCCACATATTATAACACATTGAAATTACATAAAAACGGACAAAAACACGAGGAAATGTAAGAAATTAACCTAAAATTAAAGAAGTAATAGAAAAATGGCGATTAAGTACTTAGATATTTGAGGGATTTAAGCCAATGAAGGTAATTTATCTAATTCTATTCATGTTTATAACTAGTTCATGTGTTCCACAGGTTGCACGTCCAGACGGATTCTTTGACGATGTGGAATTCTCAGATACATGTGAAGGACTATACTTTCTCCTAAACGAAGGAAATGTCTGTGCTTCTTCATGTAATGACGGTGAAGTTGTTGCTGATGAAGAACAATTAGAAAAAATACTTGTCGATAATGATTTTGAAGAATTTATCCTAGATAATATCGAAATTTCTGAAGGTGTTTGTATTACTCCTCCTGAGGTTATTGAAAGACCAAGTGATTCAATTTTTATCGATGATGACTTTTGTATTTGTAAGAATCAAAAAGTGGCCTCAGTAACAAGTGGACCAGATTGTGCAGCGACATGTCTTGAAAAAGAAGTTACTGTTGCAACGATTTTTGGAAGTGTTACTCCAGGTGCAAAAGTAAAAGATGATGAACAGCTACAGAACCTATTTGGTTTTTGTAATAATGCTTTAGATAATACTCCAGATGGACAAGATGCGAACCCACCATCATGTGAGCTCATAGCTACAGATATTGATGGAAGACGATTTGCAACGAACCTTAAAACTTATCAAGGAACAAACCTCTTTGAAGCGAATTTAGAATCAACTGGTGCGCGTTTTGGGGAAGCTTATACTTTTCATATCGAAGAGACAGGCTCTGGAATTGAAAACGCACAAAGTGATTACGAACAATTTAAATTATTTGAACCAGGTGATGATGATGAGTACGAAGGAAATTTAAAGATTAAACTCGTTTCTCAATACACTTGTATGATCCGTGCAACGGCCACAAGCCCAAATTACGATGCATCACAATCAATTTATCTTGATACAATTAGAAAGCACTTCTATATGCCAATTGACTACCCTACACCTTACTTACCACCAGGTGTGAGTGATACAATCTTTTGTCATGACTATATTAAAGAAGGTCAAACTGATGATGCTCCACAGTTTTCAAGACTTGAGCTTACGCCAGGTCACTTCTCATTATGGGATGTAAATGATGTGCGTTTTATAAAAGATGGTGAGATTAGAACTGTTGATTACTTAATCAAACAGAGAATGATTGACATGGGTGCTAATGTTAGTGGAAATAAAGAATACTTTGCTCCGCTTGAAACATGTGTCGCTCCAAACGTAAGTGTTGAAGATGGTGGCATGCCAGAGGCCTGTACTTCAGCAGACTCAGGCTTAATTTCTTCAGGATTAGCAATGATTCCATTCTTTACTGACAATTCTGGAAATGCAATCTGTCCTGGTGAAGCTGAATATAATTCAAGCACAATTGAATTTAGAGCTATTGGAGAGATCGTTGGTGTCCCAACAGAGGGTCTCTACTTTGCCAAAGGTCCGAGAGAAGTTATCGATCTTGGTGACGGAAATAAACAAGAAGTAAAACCAGCAGACGTTATGTTCATTCGTGAGTCACAACTTAAAAAGATTTGGTTCCACCTAACAAGTAATGGTGTTCACTATAAACCAACAGCAGATACTGTATCGCAGCCAACGTATTTCTATTGGCCAGCAGATGAAGATGCACCATACGTTCAAAAACGTGGATATCAGAAGCTATATCAAGTTATGCACTCAAGTGAGTTAACAAGTAGTGGATACACAACATCTATTCCTACAACGATCAAACCACTTGATAGAAAAATGGCCTGTATACCAATTACCCAACAGTAATCTTAGAAAGCCTTAAAGAAATTTAGAGAACACGTTCGACAAAAATGTCCACCGTTGGACCTAAGTAGTCTTTATATAAGAAATAAAGAATCCCTACTTTTAGACCTGTTGAGATTACAAAGAATAAGAGTCCTTTAACAAAACGAGTGAGGATAAAGTCATCTTTTTTAATGATCTTACGTCTTAGAAAGAAGTTAATAATAATTAAGCCTATAATCGTAAAGAATGCCAGCTTCATAACCTTCTTATCTTGAGTTAATTCAAAAAGGTATAGTAAGGCCTTTTCATCCTTTACCATTCCAATGAGAAAGCTTGTAAGCCTCTCTGAGTTGATAAGAAAGCCGGCCATAGGCTTGCCTTCAAGAGATGAATGAATCATTTGAGCGATTTCATCATCAGGCATGTATTTGAATTGAGAATTAATCATTTTGATGGCCATACGCATTTGAGCAGGATTTGTTTTAGAAATACCTGTCGTGCCTAGTCCTTGGGGTAAAGCCTTAGAACCATTTGTCGATAGCTCACTGGCCTTTAATTTCTCACTCAAATCTTTTAGATTTGGTGTATCACCACTTTCGTCTTGGTTACTATTTTCGATTTGCTTTGAAAGAGTATTAATCGACTCTTGTAGCTCCTCTATTTTATCTTCATTTGATTGGTGATGCTGGCCACGATCGTAGTCCTCACCATAAGCAAAAACCCCATGCGTCCAAAAAAGAACGCATAGGGATAATATAAGAAAATTAAAATTAATTAATGTCTTAAGCTTGTGCATTTACTGTATTTGAACTCTTTCCATCTCTTAGACGATCAAATAATAAAACAACAGGAGCTGCAACGAAAACAGATGAGTAAGTACCAACAACAACACCAAGAGTGATTGCCATAAAGAAATCACGGATAGCAAGACCACCGATAAAGAACATAGTTGCTGATACAAATAACGTTGTACCAGAAGTTAGAATTGTTCTTGAAAGTGTTTCGTTAATTGCATTGTTGATATGCTCTTTAATATCACGGCCGACAAACTTTGCCTCGTGCTCACGAACACGATCATAAACAATAACCGTATCGTTTACTGAGTAACCAATAACCGCAAGAATGGCAGCAACAGTTTGAAGTGTGAATTCAGTTCCAGTAAGAGCAAAAACACCTAGGATAATTGAAACATCGTGGAATAGAGCAACAATTGCACCTGGTGAGTATTTAAAGTCAAAGCGAAGACCTACATAGACCATAATCGCTAGAAGTGCCCAAAGCATTGCTAAGAAACCAGACTTTCTAAGCTCCGCACCGGCCTTTGGACCAACGATATCAACCTTTCTAATCTCAACACCGTCAGCTGCATACTTAGACGTTAAAGTCTTTGAAACCTTATCTGTTACTTCATTAAGGTTTTCTTCATTTGCCGAAACCTTAAGTAGGTATTCATTTTCAGATGCTTCACCAATTGTCTGCATTGTGATTCCAGAGAATCCTGCATCCTTCATGGACTTTCTTAATTCATTTAAGTTTTCAGATTTTTGAAACTTAACTTGAATTTCAGCACCACCACGGAAATCAACCCCATACTTCATTTTAGTTGCGATAAGGAAGATAGATCCGATTACTAATATTGCTGAGATAATTGATGTTATCCCAAACTTTTTTACAAAATTGATATTTGTATTACTTCTAATTATTTCAAACATTAATTACTCCAACCTTAAATACTTAAATCCTGACCTTCAACTTTATTCATATAGAATTCGAAGAAGATTTTAGAAACAAAGTAAGATGTATAAACTGTTGCAAAAATACCGATAAGTAGTGTTACCGCAAAACCTCTAATTGGACCTGTACCAAAGTTTAGTAGACAGATACCTGCAAGTGCAGTTGTGATATTGGCATCAATAATTGTCCAAAATGCTGAATTAAAACCATTTTCAACGGCTTTATAGAAGCCTACATTCTTACGTATCTCCTCTCGAATACGCTCGTAGATAATGATATTAGCATCAATTGCCATACCAACAGTAAGAGCGATCCCAGCAATACCAGGAAGAGTAAGAGTAGCACCTAGCCCAACTAACATCGCAAGGATAATTAGAACGTTTAGTGCAAGAGTTGTAATAGCAAACATCCCAGAAACTCTGTAGTAAACTAAGATAAATCCAAATACAAGAACACACCCGATGATGGCAGCAAATCTTGCCTTATCAATTGAGTCAGCTCCAAGAGATGGACCAACTGTTCTTTGCTCTAAGAAATCAAGTTGAACAGGAAGAGCACCAGCTCTAAGAACTAAAGCAAGGTCTCTTGCTTCTTTCAGTTGCTCGTTGTAACTCTTTCCACCAAGCGAAATCGTTGCACGTCCACCAGCAATTTTACCGTTGATACGCGGAGCTGAGTAAACATTTCCATCAAGTGTAATTGCCATTAAACGGCCAACATTTTCTCCCGTAACTTCAGCAAAGATCTTTGCTCCACGAGACTTAAAGTTTAGACCAACTTCTGGTTGATTATTTTGTTGTGGATTAAATTGAACTCTTGCATCTTCAAGGTCTTCACCTGTAAGACGTGGAGTTGCTTCAATAAGGTATGGTACAAGTTGTAAAATATCACCCTTAGCATTAGTCACACGCTCAAAAGCAAGAACATGTCCCTTAGGTAGGTCTTGTCTTACTAATTCATTAACCTTTGATACATAAGTTGAGAAACGCTCACCTTTTTTGTACTCAAGCCCTTCTTCTTTTGCCTTTGATACCCAACCTTGGATAGTTGCAGGAGCAATTTCAGAATTTACCATTTTGAACTCAAGCTTAGCTGTTTTACCAATAAGCTCTTTTGCTCTTTCAATATCCTTAACACCAGGAAGTTGAACAACGATACGATCTGTCCCCTGTGAAACGATTTCTGGCTCTGTTACACCAAATTCGTCAATACGGTTACGGATAACTTCAATCGATCTTTTTACTGACTGTTCTTCGATATCAGTTTTAACTTTCTTAGTTAGAGCGATTGAAATCGTACTTCCTGTATCACCTGTGATTCTGATTAAACCATTATAAGTGTCATGAATAACACTTTTTACAGCTTCATTATCAGCAGCTGAATTCAGAAGAATCTCAAGCTTTGGATCAAGAGGATCTGATGCATCGATATCACCTAGCTTGAATCCACTTCCCGTTTCATCTTTAAAGCTAAATTCTACACGACGTGCATAACCCTTTACTTCATCTTTATAAACTTTCTTAAAGTCGATCCCTAGGATCATATAAAGACCACCTTGAAGGTCTAGACCTAGGTTAATCTTGGACTTTACAGGAAAGTTATCTGTTTCTTTAAAATTAAATGCAGTAGGTACTATTGAAATACCTGAAATGATCGCTACGATAAGTAAAAATACGAAGCGATACCACCAGCCTCTTCTCATTAGATTCTCCTAATCCTTGGGTTTTCTTAGATTTTCTCAATATCTGAGTTAAATAAACTACAAAAATTATATGAGAATAACTACTTAAAAACAATATGAAGAATAGATTAATTTCAGAAACTTACGAGTCTTTTGATTTTGGGTTTTCTGCTTCAACTTTATCTTGTGATGCATCAACGACTTCATCCTGCCCAGACTCGAGCTGCGCATCGTTTTGTGTTGATTGATCGGCGACTTTTTCAGTTGCTGCTGAGTTTTGCTCAGCAGCATCATTTACGTGATCCATTAAGTCATCTTTGGCCTTTTGGAACTCTCTTAGTCCTTTTCCTAAACCTTTTGCAAGTTCAGGTAGTTTCTTAGGCCCGATAAAAATCAGGGCAAAAACTAAAACAATGAGTAACTCTCCAGCTCCAAAGCCACCAAACATACTTAACTCTCTTTAAGAATAAGACTATTTGTCTTGTTTATTAGAAAGGATTGCTTCTTCTAATCCACCAAGTTGTGAACGAAGAACCTTAATTTTAACACCTTCTGCAATTTCAAGGTCAACAATCTTTTCAGTCATCCCAACAATTGTACCAAAAATTCCAGACTTTGTGTAAACACGATTACCTTTTTCAAGAGTATCAAGCATTTTCTTTTCTGCTTCGATCTGTTTTTTCTGAGGTCTAAAAACTAGAAAATAAAAAATAGCGACAACAGCAATGATTGGAACAAAATTCATAGCAGTACTTGGCTGTCCAGCAGCTGCACCTTGTGCATATGCGTTTGAGATAAATAAATCTAACATTAATTTCTCCTAATAGAGTTTTAAATTATTGGCCTGCGGCCCATTTTCGTGAAGTGTATCTGTTATAAAATTCTTTATAATAATCGTCAAACCTATCATCAAGAATCGCTTGTCGTGCATCTTGAGTCATCTTAATCATGAAATAGAGATTATGATAAGTAATAAGGTTCCCCGCTAGAAACTCTCCAGTTGTATAAAGATGACGAATATATGAGCGTGAATAAGTCTTACAAACCTTACAATCACAACTAGGATCAGCTGGAAGAGTGTCTTCTCTAAAGCGAAGATTTTTAATATTAAGTGGCCCATCATGTGTTAAGAACTGGCCGTTGCGAGCGTTTCTTGTGGGAAGAACGCAATCAAACATATCAATTCCAGCGCGAATCCCGTTAAGAATATCAAGAGGCTTACCAACTCCCATTAGGTATCTTGGTTTTTGATCAGGCATCGTGTGAACAAAGTCATTTAGGAAATCCACCATCTCTTCATTCTTTTCTCCAACAGAAAGTCCCCCAAGAGCAAGGCCTGGAAAGTCCATCTCTTCAAGTCGTTGCATACATTCCGTACGAAGGTCTTTATGGAGTCCTCCTTGAACAATTCCAAAAAGTTTTTGATAGTCGCGAAGCTTATAATCAATACAACGCTTGGCCCATCTTAAAGTTAGCTCCATACTTTCACGAAGAGTATCTTTTGTAGCAGGAAGTTTTGGGCATTCATCAAATGCCATAACAATATCTGAGCCTAGGCCCTTTTGAATCTCCATACTTTTTTCTGGAGAGATGAGATGCTTTGACCCATCGATATGTGAAGAGAAAGTCACCCCTTCTTCTGTAATTTTATTGATATCTGAAAGTGAGAATACTTGGAATCCACCTGAGTCAGTAAGGATTGGTTTATCCCAATTCATGAAGCCATGAAGGCCACCACCAACTTTTTCAATGAGCTCATGCCCTGGCCTTAAGTATAAGTGATAAGTATTTCCAAGAATAATTTGTGCATTCATTTCATACAAATCTTCTTGCCACATACACTTAACAGATGCACGAGTTCCAACAGGCATAAAGATAGGTGTTTTAATCTCACCGTGCTCAGTTGTAATTGTTGTTGCGCGGGCCTTACCGCTATATCCTTCAACTTTAATCATATTCAATTACCTCAATATCAACATCGCATCACCATAAGAGAAAAAGCGGTACTTCTCTTTCACAGCAATGTCATATAATTCAAGAGTCTTTTCACGACCGATTAACGCACTAACAAGCATAAGTAGTGTCGATTTTGGTAGATGAAAATTCGTTATTAAACCATCAATACTTTTCACATCCACACCTGGATGAAGAAAAATATCTGTGTCTTTAAGTTCACCAGGAGTATAGTTTTCAACTCCTGCCTGCCATATCGTCTCAAGTGTTCTTAAACTTGTTGTCCCAACAGCAAATCGTTTTTTTGCATTTTTAATCTTTTCAAAATCATTCTTATCAACGCAATAATTTTCACTATGCATTTTATGATCTTCTAGATTATCGACTTTAACAGGAGCAAATGTTCCAAGCCCAACATGTAATGTTACCTTGGCAATATCGTGACCTTCTTCTTTTATTTTTGATAGAAGTTCATCTGTGAAGTGTAGGCCAGCAGTTGGTGCAGCAACACTTCCCAACTCATTAGCAAAAACTGTTTGATAATCTTTCTTATCTTGCTCATCAGACTCTCCTCCTCGAATATAAGGAGGAATTGGAACAAGAGCATGTGCGTTTAAATAATTAATAAGATCATTACCAATGAGAGAAGGTCGAATCAAAAACTCCCCTTCTATATTTCCATTGATTTCAATCTTAAGACCGTCTTCAAAATGATAGATATCACCAGCTTTCTTTTTCCCATTGGCCTTAACAAGAGCGCGATATAGGCCATCTTTATTTGGCTCAACAGTTAGAAAAAAGACCTCAATACTTCCACCAGTTTCTTTCTTACCTTTTAGACGACATGGAAACACCTTACTCTGATTTAATACAAGAGTTGTCTCCTGCGGTAGAAAATTAACTAACTCATTAAAAGTGTGATGAGAAACTGTATCAGTCTGACAGTTATAGACGAGAAGACGCGAATGATGACGTCCCTCAACTGGCCTAGTCGCAATTAGCTCCTTAGGCAAATCGTAGTCATATGCAGACAGTTGCAAATCTTCTTTATTTATAGGCTTATCCATAGGGCGGATAGTAGCGTGAAATTAGGTAATCGTCATCATGTAAGTTTTTCAAATTACAACTTTCTTATGTTCAATATTAGAGAAAACTGCAAAAACTTACAAAAATTAAAAGAGAGGGAATCTTGAAGCACAAATTATTTAAAATCGCTGCACTTTCATTAGTTATTTCAACAAATGCTATGGCCATGAATAAAGTAATCTACGGCCAGGATAATCGCGTTAGTATTGAAGAATCTGACAAAGGATTTCTTGTTGATAGTGTTGCAGCAATGGTACCAAGTTATATTTTTGCGAGATCAGAATCAGGTGAAGTTCTGGACTCGATTTTTAAGAGTTTTCCTACTCTAAAATCTCATAGAGGTTACCCAACGTGTTCAGATATGAAATTCAGATCTGAACCAACAATATCTAGCTGTACTGGTTTTTTAATTGGTGAAAACCTTCTTATGACTGCAGGTCACTGCATGATTAAGGGCGGGACTCAAGTAGCAGACACAGTATCAGATAGCTGTAAGAAAAATAAATGGGTCTTTAACTACAAGGCAACTTCTGTAAACTCAGATGGAAAATTAGTCATTGAAAAGAATGAAGTATATGGATGTAAGAGAGTTGTTGCAGCATCTTACACTGGTCTTCTAGATTATGCAGTCGTTGAACTGGATCGTCGCGCAGCAGATAAGAAGCCACTAAAGCTAAATCTTAAATCAACTGCAGTAAAAGAAGGTACTGATATTTATGTTGCTGGCCACCCTACTGGACTACCACTTAAGGTATCTGGTGATGCAAAAATTGTAACAAATAAACCATATCGAAATGATGTAACAACTGATCTTGATACATTTGCAGGAAATTCAGGTTCTCCTGTTCTAAATTCGAAAGATGAAGTTGTAGGAATTCTTGTTGCAGGTGAAATCGACTATGTTTTTGACTACGATAAAATGTGTTACCGCGTAAATAAGTGTGAAGGACAAGGTAAGAAATGTGACCGTATGTCTTATCCATCAAAAGGTGCAATGGGTGAAACTGTAACGAAAATCGCAGCAGCAAACCACGACTATGTTTTAAAGAAGGTTTTAGGTCCACTTTTCATAAACCAAAATGTACTTATCAGTGAAGAAGAAGATGAAGAAGAAGTCGTTGAAGAAGTTGAAGAGATCTTAAATGCAGGATTCTAAAACAAAGAAAGTCCAAAATGGACGTATTAGTAAAGAAGAAATTAATAAGCTTGAGCTTATTGATTTTGATGGAAAGATCCACTTAATTGATACGGAAGAGAAGTCGCAACAAGCGCAAGAGAGCTTTCAAAAACATTTAGAAGATAATTCAATTACAGGCCTTGATACAGAATCAAGGCCTTCTTTTAAAAAGAGCGATAATTTTCAAATCAGCCTTGTTCAGGTTTCTTTTGAAGATGAGTGCTATCTTTTTCGCCTTAATCTAATTCAATGCCCAGATTACTTAAGAGAATATCTCGAAAATCCAGATATTATTAAGACAGGTGTTGCCATTAAAGATGACTGTCGTGATTTAAAGAAACACTTTCAGATAACGGCTAAAGGCGTGATTGATGTTCAGGATCTGGCCAAGAAAGCTGGGTATGTCACACTTGGGCTGAGGTCACTAACGGGACTTCTAATGAATCGCAAGATCTCCAAGGCAGCAAAGCTTACTAACTGGGAAAATCCAAAGTTGACGCCACCACAGATTCGTTATGCGGCCACAGATGCTTGGATTTCACTAAAGCTTTATCAGGCCCTAAAGTTGAAAGAATCGTAAACTTTATTCATTAAATCCCAACATTCTTTATCAAAAATATGCTTATGGATATGAAGTATTTAAAGTATATTTTTGCAATTCTTCTCACATTGGCAGCCATTGACGTCTTAGGGGCCCCAAGCAATCAACCCGGTCCTTATCAATTTAATAGTTTTGAAATGGATAATCCTTACGAAGAGGCGGCCAAGGATGACGATAAGAAAATCAGAAGGCCATCATCTGAAGAAGAGTATAAATTTAAGTATGAATTAGAGCAGAGACCGAAGTGGCAGGACATAGAAGAGCACTGCGGGGACCGATGTATCTATCCTGACTCAAGAGGAAACTAATTTCAACAACTTAGATTAGGAAAAAAATTTCCTAAATCATATTTTTGAACATTGTTCTATAATTTTTGTAGAACAAATTATGTTTAAATACGCCATTTTACCTATATTTATACTCTTTTTTACCTCTTGTTCAGGAGGGGTTGATGGAGCGTCTGGAATCTCAGTGACTCCGGTTACACAAGAAGCACCAACTGGTGCTGCAATTGCCAGCACAGTCATTACAGGGGGCCTTCCACAAGATGCCCCTCAAGTAACTTGGACTAACCCAGCATCTTTTAGTCATATCGAATACGCAATAGGAACAACAGCTGGTGGAGCTGAACTTGTGCCATGGAAAAATATCGCCACAGCAACATCACATACAGAAGTCTCTCTAACTGGCCTAACTGAATGCACTCCTTATTATCCATCTGTTAAAGCAGTTGGCACTACAGCAGTTGAATCAGCAACAGTTACAACACCTAGCTTTTATTGGGATAATACTGCACCCACTTCTCTTGGCGTTCCCGATGTTTCAGCAGATGATGCAACAGTAAGTTCATCAACGACAACAACCTGGAGCGCTGCAGTTGATAATTGCCAAATCGATCATTACGAAATTGCTATTGGAACAAACCCAGGTCTTACAAATGTCCAAGGCTGGATCGATATCGGAAATGTTACAAGTTATAAATTACGTGACGGTGTGGACGGAGCAAGCTTTACACTAACAGAGGGCTCTAATTACTATATTACATTAACTGCTTATGATGGTGCTGGTTTTAGCATAAGTCAGGACTCTGTAGCTTTTCAGGTTTTTAATCCAGCAACTTCTCTTCCAAATATGGTCGTTAGACTGGATGCTAATGACTTATCTTCTATGCTAGATAACACTGGAAAGAATGCGGCCAATGGTGCTTTCAACGGGTTTGTTCAGGATTGGCTTGATACATCTGGCTCAGCTAATGTTCATAATTTCTATACAGGCAATGCATCCCCTTCATTTGATAATCTTGATAACCACGTTGTCTTTAATGGTAGTACTCAAAACCTATCTGTAGCAAACCATGCTGACCTAAATACGGCCACGACAAATCAACGAAATATCACCGCTTCTTTTGAGACTTCGGCCGATACAAATACGTTCCAAGTTATCTATGAAGAAGGTGGCTCATCACGAGGAATGAATATTTATATTAGTGGCAATAATCTCTATTGTGGGTTCTGGAATTTGACTGACGATGGCGATGGTATCCAACCATTTACCTTTGTCTCAGCGCCAATCTCAACAAATACCATCTACCACGTAACTTGGGTCTTTGATTACACAAATTACACTGGGCCAGCGGGGCCTGACGGCGACCTTACTTGCTACGTCAACGGAAGTTCAATAGGATCGACAACCTCAACGTCACTTCTCTACGCCCATTCAGGGACAATATCCCTTGGTTCTTACTCAGGTGATACAAACGACCACAACGGCACTCTCAGTGGTGACGGAGGCTATTTAAACGCTGATATTATGGAGCTTATGCTCTTTAATGATCCACCTGATGCCACTACTGTGAACACTATTCATACATACCTTGAAGATAAGTGGAACTAATCTAGCGAGATTAGTAATCATCTGCTATAAATCCCTCATGAATTTAAGTGTTTTTGATATTTACTCAGTTGGAATTGGGCCAAGTAGCTCACATACAGTTGGACCAATGAAGGCCGCTAAGGACTTTATGGATCGTCTCATGGAACATGGACTCTATGAGCAAACTCAACTTGTATCAACAGCACTCTATGGCTCTTTAGCTCTTACAGGTAAAGGCCATGGAACAGATACGGCAATAATTCTAGGCCTAAGTGGACACACTCCAGAAGAAATTTGTCCAGATCGTGTCGATGGAATCCTTGAACGCGCTAATAAGGCACATAAACTAGAATTTTATGAAGATCATAAGCACGCCAAAATTGTCGACTTTAATCCTCGTGAGCATATCTTATTTCATCGCAGTCAAACACTAGATTTTCATTCGAACGGAATGTGCTTTCAAGCAATTGATGAAAATGGAAAAGAACTTTTTAAGAAAATTTATTACTCAATCGGTGGTGGATTTATAATCGCTGAGGGTGAAAATAATAAAGGCGACATATTCTCACAACACGAAAGCAAAGTTAAATATCCATTCACTTGTGGAGATGAATTACTATCTCAAGCAAAGAAGAATAATCTTACGATTTGCGAACTCATTAAGGCCAATGAAAAAAGCTGGCGCACTGAAGATGAAATCAACACAGGAATGCTTGCTATTTGGGATGCAATGAATAGTTGTATTAAAAGGGGCCTAAAAGCAGAAGGCCAACTTCCAGGCGGTCTAAAGGTAAACAAAAGAGCAAAGAAGCTCCATGCAGCTCTACTAAAGAAAGACTGCCAGAAAAACCTTGATCCTCTTACTATTATGGACTGGGTAAACCTATTTGCAATCTCAGTTAACGAAGAAAATGCATCAGGCGGAAAAGTTGTGACAGCTCCAACAAATGGTGCAGCAGGAATTATCCCCGCCGTTGTGAAGTATTATTTAAAGTTTGTTAAAGACGCTACAATTGATAAGGTTATCGACTTCTTACTCGTTGCAGGAGCAATCGGCGTTCTCTACAAGAAGAATGCATCAATTTCTGGCGCTGAAGTGGGTTGCCAAGGTGAAGTTGGCGTTGCTTGCTCAATGGCAGCAGCAGGTCTTGCCCAAGTTCTTGGTGGAACTAACGAACAGATAGAAAACGCAGCAGAGATAGCAATGGAGCATAACCTAGGGCTAACTTGTGATCCAATTGGTGGCCTTGTGCAAATCCCATGTATTGAAAGAAATGCAATGGGTGCAGTAAAAGCAATAAATGCTGCAAGAATGGCAATGCGTGGAGACGGAAGTCACTACGTTAGCCTCGATAAAGTTATCAAAACCATGAAAGATACAGGTGCTGATATGCAAACCAAGTATAAAGAAACTAGTCGTGGTGGTTTAGCTGTTAATGTCACTGAATGTTAAATCAGTTACTTAGACACGTTACTTATTTCATACGTTAATTCAAAGGCTTTCAATTTCCTTCTAGCTATCATAGAAAAACATATTTTATAGAACAATTGATTAGAGAAAGTTAGGGAGAGAATATGAAGAAGCTGCTACTTATGTGCGCGATGACGATGTGTTTTGTGTCATGTTCAAAAGTTAAAGATAAAATCAAACAAATTGAAAATAACCTTGAGACAACGGCCCAAGGAGCACGCTCTGGTATGGCATCTGGTGCTAGAGATAACCAGATGGAAAAAGTAAGAGACCCTAAAATTGATATTGCTGGAAAGATCACAGCAGCAGCAAAATTTTATAAAGCACTAGAATTCAACTCTTGGAACCCAGGAACATCATATGATGATAGCTTTTCAAGAAGAGAGATGCTTCTTGATGCTTCAAAAGAATTTATTAGAAACTTAACAGATATCTACTCACAAGTTGAAGATAAGATTGAAGATGGAAAGCTTACCCCTATACATCTAGATTGGAGCAAACCTAAGAAATTCGAAAAATACAATTATGACAAGGCCTTTTATGCAATGGCCGTAGCAATGCATGAGAAACACTTCTTACAAGAAAAGAATGCAAGTAAGAACAAATTCACTGCAGTTTCATTCTACGATATTTTAAAGTCAACTTTAAAAAGAGAATATGCGGGAGCAAACCTAACAGAAGCTGAAAGAGAGCTTATGACATACTCAAATCGTAAAATGATTATCGCACTTCTTAATGCAAGAATTGATATGATCTTAGCACTTGCAATTAAAGACTCAATGGATAGCTCTGATGTAAAGATAATGTCAGCAGGCCTATACCTAATGACAGGAAAGCTTGGAAAGCTTGCCTTCCCATCGATTCTTGAAAAATCGACACTGACAAACAAGCAGAAAACAAATGAAAAATACGAAGAGGCCCTGTCAACGTATGACTTCATGTTAGAGATCGGTGAGAGACCAGAAATTGACAAGCGTGTAAAAAATATTCTTGATAACGTTATTCTTCCAGAGCTTACTTATGAGCAAGAAAGTGATGGCGAGGTTCAAAAGTATCATGGATACCTAGAACAATTTCAAAAGATGTAATATAGCTATATATAAATATGAAAGAAGGCCTCATTTAAGAGGCCTTTTTTATTTCTTAAAATGATCTAAAAACTCTTGCGGCGCCTTACTTAATTTACGGGTTTCATAATCAAAGAATACAATTCCATTCTTAGCAAAGGCAATGGTTTTACTTCCACAGCTAAACTTATATAAGAGATCATATCCGTACTCATTGATATCTTCGACATACATTTCCACCTCGAGGAGATCACCGTAAAAAGCCTCACCACGATACATATAGGCAGCATCGGCCTGGATAAGAGACTTCCCAAAGCAATCAAGTTCTGTATGTCCAATAGACTTTAGGAAACGTAGACGACCTTCGTGACAAAGAGTTGCCACTGCATCATTTCCCATATGGTTACCATAGTTGATGAAATTAACAGTTAATTCAATTTGAGTTCTATAGTCTGGTTCCCTATTTGGAACACTTAATTTGATTCTTGCCATACAAGTATTAAATGACAGAAGTTCTAATTCTTCAAGTGTTGCTTTAAAAGATCTCGCATGGCAACCTTGCACTTTCCTGTAGAATTATAAGTAAGAATATCAACAACCTCTGTCTTAATCGCTTCTGTATCTTTTGATATTACATTAGAATCCATAATTGCAGCAATTGAACGTCCATTACATTCCTTGGCAGCTTTAACTACGGCGTCATTAAAATCAAAACCATCAATCTTATAATTTTTATTATTTAATAGATATCCTAATATCTTTTTCGAATTATTAGCAATTGCATGAATCAAGAGAGAATTATCAGGACATTCTTTATAATCAAATACCTGACAGACTTTTTTATCATACTTTGATTCACTAACGCTGATAATGTCTTTTAGTACTTCTAAACGGTCATATTTAATAATATTTTTATATATAAACTTATCATTTAACCATTCTAATTTTGAATCTTCTCTCATGCCAGTTTTATAATATGAAACAAACTCGGATTTATCCTTGTTTTTAATTAGAGTTAAGGCCTTTGGTGATTCCTGCAAGTGATAAAGTCTCATTATTCCATAAGCAGACTCATTTTCATGGGAGATTTGAAAAACAAAAAATAAAATAACAATATGTATTGTTGCTAAAGTTCCTATAAACTTTAAATTCTGAAACAATTGATCTCTGAAGTTAAGTTTAATTAATCTTGTAATTTCGTGTTCATTTTCAGTCTTATCCCCAATCAATATTCTTCTAACAAACATCAAGTCAAAAAAGAGAACAAAGAGAACGATTGGAAAATCAGGGGCCTTACTATTATCAAAGATCGATTCAAGAATAGTTACAACTAGTAAAAGATTTGCACCAACAAGAGTTATTATCAAAAGAAATGAGGGGATATTAATTAACAATATTCTTATATCACCTTTTGTTTTAAAAATTGCGACCTTATCAATAAAGTTCACTGTAGGTAGTATTGAATACAGAAACGGAATTTGAGCCAAAGCTAAAGCATAAAACAGAATACGTTCTGTTAAAGAATAGCCGATAAAAATATCGTCAAAGATATAGCTCGCTAGATACAGAAGACTTATAGAAGTATAAGGATTTCCTAAAAGTTTTTGAGCAATATTAATTACAACTTTTTCTTTGTAACTCAGAGGAAGCGCAAAGCTATAGAAATCGACTCCCTGGGGGCCTTTCCAAAAAAAGAATCTCGACTTTGACTTATTTAAATAAAGGCAGAAACCTAAAAGACTTATGAAATATGTTGGTAATGCATAAATATCGAAGAATAGATTTACGCCATAGATGACAAATGCCAGTAAGACAGCACACAGTGTTTTAATGAGAAATAATTTCTTATTTTCAGCAAAGTGAGAAAGGATAATTCTTTTTACAATACTAGGCTGCTTCATCACAAAGCTCCATATCTTGAATCATCACAACACGATTACTATTAAAAGTAGTGTCTTCAGGAATATTTGTTGCCATCAAAACACTTCTACCGCGTTTACACTCTTTTGCTAGTTCTTCACCTAGTAACTTCCTAGCAGCTCTATCTAGGACAGCAGTAATTTCATCCATTAAAATAAACTCAACTTCAGAGCTTATCGCTGCAATAAATTGTATTCTGGCCTTCATACCAGTAGAAAGTTCATAAACATACTTATCTCGATCTAGGCCAAATTTAATCAATAACTCTTCTTCTCTTTGAGAGTTATAATTTGGATACAAGATCTTATAATTATCAAGAATGTATCCAACACGAGAATTCTCATCAAAAGTGAGATCATGTGAGTTTAAAAATAAAGACTTAAATAACTCATGCCTTTTATTATTATATGGTGACAGCCCTAAAACACTAACAGATCCGTCTAGAGGATGGCGAAGACCAAGAAGTAAGTTAACAAGAGTACTCTTACCTGAACCGTTCTTTCCAAGAAGAATAACAAATTCTCCTTTATTGATTTGAAGATTTAGATTTTTGAAAATAACTTCACCACTGGGATAAGTATAAGCAAGGTTTCTGATATCGAGGATACAATTTGAACTCATAAGAACTGCCTTAATGAATATATGATTAACTTTAAACAGCAATCATAACAGCAGTATAAAAATATCCAAAAATCAGAGTCTTATGTGTCGACTAAATAAAGACTGGTGCAATTATTTGAGGCGGCCCTAACCTATCAATTCATCAATATAAGAAATGACATCATCAAGGTTCTTCTTAATTCCCTTGTAAGAGAGAGTATCGTCAGTCATTGAGACAATGGCCTCTTTTAAGAGTTTAAGTTCTCTTGCAGGAATCTGCGCAACATCAAGAAAGTATGTTCGAATTGTAAATAAGCAAATATTCTCTTCTGCTAGACCTACCATATGCTGGCGTTCAATTCTCATATAGAGCTTGTGATTGCCGTCATTTTTAAAGCTTCGGCCATACCATAACTCATCAGAAACACCCTTAGGAGATTCAGGATGATGGTTTAGTCTCGTATCAGTTGAGAGTCCCCATGCAAACCTCTTAAATGGCCCTCGCTCGATTAGCGAGCGGGAAAGCCTTGTTGCATTCTTAGCAATTTGGCCAAAGTCTGCAACAGGTATGTGGATATGATTGAAGTCTTGAGAGATCTTCTCTCTAGGGTCCCAGTGATTTGGAAAGCATAGAGAAATAGCAATGGCCTTCTCACCTTTCATAAGAGCGAAGTCTTCCTGTGTATTAAGTGTCATCTGCGCAATAGAAGAATAGTCTTTACTTGCGCATTGATTTAAAAAGTTTTGATAAACACTTTCGTTACTTAAAAATTCTTCATCTAAGCAAAGATACTTATCTTTATTCTCATTAAAACAAATACTTTTTTGCTCAATATAATCATTAAAGTTTTGGTCTTTTAAAAAGACATCGCTATCAAGTGGAGAAAGGCCAGGAGAGACTTCATACTTACCTTTTCTTAAAGGAAATAGCTCCTCTTTAAATTCGAGTGGTTTTACTGGCGCATACATTACTTTATAGCCCTAATACTTTTTGTAAACGATCACCAATTTGAGGATGAGTTAACTGGCCAGAAAACTCTTTGGCCCAATCAACATGCCCTTTTGTATAAACATGTACTGGTGCAGCAGTGTGCCCACTTGTTGCCCAAACAACATTCTGCTCACTTGCGATGGCCTTAGCAATTAGTGATGTTCTGATATTTTTAAGATCATAATAATAATGATCATGATATCCTCTAAACTTAGGCACCTCACCTTTGTATAATTTTAAATTCTTTCTCCTGCGTTTTTCTTCAATTGCCTTAGCTAAGATTTCGCTACACTTACTAACACTTAAACGAACTGAAGTTGTCTCTTCAATAAGATCACATAGCGTTGAAGAAGTTTGCTGTGACTTTTCTAAATCTAAGAAGTCATCCCAAAGCTTAATTAAATTTGTCTTTTGAGAATATAGAAGATCTAAGACTCGATATGGGCCATAGTTGATAGATGTTTTAAACTTACGGTCTTTAAAAACTGAACCAGACAATTCAATCTCATCCTCTATTTTTCCAATATTATAACCAAATCCAAATCCACCTGTTTCATGATCCGCTGTAATAACTAAAAGTGTATCAGGGTTCTTACTAACCCAATCACTGATCCAATTAACAGTTTCATTAAATGAAAGCATCTCATGGAGCATACTTCCAGCATCATTTTGGTGACCGGCCCAATCAATTTGGCCACCTTCAATCATAAGAAAGAAGCCATCATCATTTTTAGAAAGAGTTTCAACAGCACTCTTTGACATCTCAAGAAGAGTTGGAATCTCACGTGACTCATCTTCTTTTTTATCACGAAACCATAAAGCTTCTGGCATATTGTGATTCGTGAAAAGACCTAAGACTTTCTTAGTTGGATCGATATTAGTAAGCTCACTTCTTTTATGAATTACTTGAAAGTCTTTATCTTTTGCCTCTTGTAATAGATTGCGATCATCTTTTCGTTTAGACTTAAGTGTGAAATGACCTTCTATTGCACTCTTCGTTCCCTTAGGTACAAAGCGGTTGGCCCCACCAGAAAACATAAGATCAGGAGCAACTTCAATCATACTTTGAGCAATTCTATCTTCAGACCATCGATTTGCAACATGAGCAGCAAAAGAGGCCGGTGTCGCATGAGTAAGTCTTGTATCTGATACCAGTCCAGTTTTGAGTCCTTTCTTTTGTGCCTTTTCTAAAATAGTTTTTGCAATCTCTCCTTCTTTATCCAATCCAATCATTTCAGACCTTGAAGGTGTACCAGTTGCTAATTGTGTAGCAGAACAAGCAGAGTCTACAACAATGCTCCCATACGGCTGAGTTGCAGAAACACCTAATTGATTAGTGTTCATATTTGCAAAGGCATAACGAACATTCTTCATCTTCGGATTTGAATTATATTTTAAGTAGTAATTTAATAATGAGATCTGACCTGGCCCCATTCCATCACCTATCATTAAAATAAGATTTTTTGGCCCTTTATTTGATGAGCTATTCATACAACTAGAAAGCAATAAAAGTGCACTTAAAAAGAAAGTAGAAGATATAGACCTATTAATCATTTATTATCCTTTAATATTTCGTTGAATATATTATTTTTTGCGTAATTGAGTAGTTCATCACATTCTAACACGTAATTTGTCCAAGCATGGAAACCTGATGAAAATTCCTTAAAGCTTACTTGTACACCTTCACGCATAAGTTTCTCATAAAACATAATACTATCGTCATAGAGAACATCATACTTTGCGACATAGATATTTGTCCTTGGAAGTAGAGATAAATCATCTGAGTAGAGAGGGAAAATATCAGGATCTTGAAGATGAATATCGCGATCAGAAATTGCATAATCAAGTAACTTTAAAAGCATTGATTTCGATAGGCCTGACTCCTCACCACTTTCAAAGCGATGTGCAGAGTCCGAGTCAAAATCACTTTGATAATGACCGGTAATAAGATGAATCTCTTTAATATCTAATTGATCGCTACGTTTTGCATTTTCAAGAGCACAAAGTGTAACGAGATTTGCACCGGCAGAAGTTCCAGTTAAGATAAACCTTTTAACTCCGCGTTTTTTTAAGTCTAATAGTAGCTTCAAGGACCAATCCACAATCTCTGGGATCGTCACTTCTGGACAAAGAGGATAATCAGGACACAGGATTGTTCTTCCAGATTCATTATAGAGGGCCTGACAAAATTGGGCCCCAGTTAACTCATCACCTGTTACATATCCACCAGAATGAAAGTGTAAAATACACTCTTGTTCGATTTTATTCTTATCTTTTGTCCATACAAGTATGCGTCGATCATCAAAAGAAAACTCGTCTTCTACATATTGAGTGTTCTCTTTTTCTACAATGGCCATAGCGCGACGTAATTCTTCGAGAGTAATTTTTGAAAATCGCTTTATTCCAGCATCAAAGAAAGCTTGCATAGATGCAAGTCTCTTTGTTGTTAGAAAGTCACGTATTGTTTCATTCATAGTTAAATCTTATTAAGTTCATAATAGTAAAGCCTGCTAAGTATATAAATAAACGCCTGATAATTAAAGATACTTCAGCTCATATTTTCCGACTAAAACAGTATGAATTTATTTCAACAGAAATTTCATAATAATCTGTTATTACACCGCAATAATTAACCTAAACAGATTCAACAGAGGTGATAAATATGAAACGAATTTTAGCTGCAACTTTTATCTTTATACTTACTTCAAACCCTGCATATGGTGCACAAGGTGAACAAGAAAAGAAAGAAATGAAAGATAAACAATCGAAATCACAAAAATCAAAAGTAGACAAAAAGAAAACAAGTGATCGCGATCCTGCAAGTATAAGTGGAAAAGAAGTGAGTTTAACGGAGAAGCATTACTTAATATATGAATAATTTTTTAGTAACAAAAACTAGGAACTGGAGACTATGAGCATTAAACAGAAAAATACATTCAACCCTAAGGCCATTATCTATGCTGGTATTGGTGCAATTATTATTCTTCTGATCATAGCTGGCGTTAGTCGTGTTCAAGGTGCTGTTGTAAGTCAAGATAGTGGTGCAGTAGAAGATGTCACATTTTCTGAAGAAAATAAGAATATGTCTAAAGAAAAGGATTATGCAGACCAAAAAAGCATGCCTCAGGAAGACTCAAAGCGTACCCCTGCTTCATATGATGAAAAAGAACAGAAGATAGAAAGAAATATGGAGTATCACGATAAAGAGTACTTATATGATAGAAAATATAAGTAGTGCAAAATTAGATTGTGCACAACTTAAATCCATGATAATGTCTCCTTAGGATATAAACTAAGGAGACCATTATGAGTATTTATGATTACAAAGCAATCGATATCAAAGGGAATGAGCGCTCTTTAAGTGAATTTAAAGGAAAGAGTTTACTTATTGTAAACACTGCAAGTAAGTGTGGTTTTACTCCTCAATATGAAGGTCTTCAAAAGATCTATGATAAATACAAAGACAAATTAGAAGTCTTAGCATTTCCTTGTAATCAATTTGGAAAGCAAGAACCTGGTAATTCTGAAGACATTCAGTCTTTTTGTGATTTAACTTTTAAAACATCATTTCCACTTTTTGAAAAAGTTGAGGTCAATGGTGAAAATACTCATCCACTATTCCAATATTTAAAATCAGAACTTCCAGGCCTTCTAGGTAGCAAGAAGATCAAATGGAATTTTACAAAATTTCTTATCGACAGCGAAGGCAATCCAGTAAAAAGATATGCTCCTATTGATAAACCTGAGAGCATTGAAAATGATATAAAAAAGAGTTTTAAATAATGAGTGATGAAATTCTCTACATTGATAATCAAGTTTGCTTTAGCCTATATCGCTTAAGTAAATTGATAACAAGTCAGTACAGGCCTTATCTTGAAGAGATAAATCTTACTTATCCTCAATATCTTGTCATGCTTGTTCTTTGGGAAGATGAAAGAGTTAATATGTCAGAGCTGGGAGATAAGTTATCACTTGATACTGGAACACTCTCCCCTCTTGTAAAAAGACTTATTGAAAAGAAACTTGTTGAGAAGAAAAGATGTGAGGATGACGAGAGAATTGTCTATATAACAACAACGACACAGGGAAAGAAGTTAAAGAAAAAGGCAAAATCAATACCTCAAAAGCTACTTTGTTCAAAAGAAATAGATATTAATGAAATACAAAAGCTAAAAGCCGAAGCAGATAAAGTATATAACCTATGGAGCACACATGAATAATGAAGAAATTTTAAAAGCACTTAATTGGCGATACGCTACAAAGGTCTTTGATAAAGACAAGAAGATATCAGACGAAGATTTACACGTATTAAATGAATCCTTGAGACTCGCTGCGAGCTCGTTCGGTCTACAACCATGGAAGTTCATACTTGTTAATGACAAAGAAACACGTGAGAAACTAAGAGAATATTCTTGGGGACAAGCTCAAGTTACAGATGCTTCTCATTATGTAGTTCTTGCATATATGACAGAACTTAATGAAGAGTATATTGAAAAATTTGTTCAATCAATTGCTGATCAAAGAAAAGTTGAGCGCGAAGGACTACAAGGTTACTACGATGTAATGAAAGCGGCACTTATTGACGGGCCACGATCAAAAACTATTTCAGAATGGGCACAGAGACAGACTTATATCGCAATGGGACAACTACCTATGACAGCTGCGATACAAGGCATTGATACTTGTGCAATTGAAGGAATCGTACCTGAAGAATATGATAAAATTTTAGGTCTAGAAGGAACTAAGTACAAAACTCTAGGTACAGTGGCCCTTGGTTACCGCTCTGATGAAGATAAGTACAAAGACCTTGAAAAGGTTCGATTTAGTTTTGATGAAGTATTCAAAGTTATCTAATTGAAAAAGGCGACCTTTGGTCGCCTTTTTCAATTATAAGTTAAACTCCATTTATGATTTTTATTCCATTTATTATTTTCTTTGCTCTATTATTTGGTTATTTCTTCTATAAGCATTATTCACAAAAACTTGCTCGTAATTTGGCATTAAAGAAGTTATCTGAAAAAAAGCCTGCCTGGAAAGAATTCTTAAGAGATGAAACGAAGTTATTTTCTCAATTATCACAACAGGAACAAGAAAGACTCCTAGACTCTATTCTTATTTTCTATAGTGAAAAAAAATGGTCAACAGAGCTAAGTGAAAATGAATGTTTAAAAACTTCATATTATGCATGCCTACCAATCTTTAAAAGAAAAACTAATTACTATCCAAATATTAAAGAGATAAATTCAATGTGGAGCTTTCAAGAATGGCTCTCTCAAAACGAGAAACAATTCGAAATCGACTTTGGAAAGATGGCCTTAAAAGAATTGCGAGGAAATTTCTCCTACTATTCTGAGCTATTTTTTGAATCTCCAAACAAGCTACAAACTGATCATCCAGCAGTTTACGATAAGCTACTTAAGTTTTATCAAGTGGAAGTTTAATAGAAGTCTGAATCATCATCGCTATATGGATGGACTTGTTTGTAATTGCTTCCTTGTTCAATATGGGCCTTTATATTTTGAAGATTCCACTTAAAAGTATTTGTCACACTTCTTTTTGTAATAAAACGAAATATCTGCTTCCACATAAAGTAATTGAAACTTGATGTTTCTTTCTCTAATTCATCGCGCTCTATATAGCCAGACCTAAATGTCAGAGAAGTCTTATTTTCGCCAAGCTTCTTATAGATTTGCTCCACAAGAAACTCTCCCTTTTCGTTATAGTTGAAAATATCCATGAATTCGTTGAAGTTATAGGCCCTGATTTGCTTATAATACTGATCCTTATTCTTTTCTATTTTGGTCGTTGTTTCGTCCCAGAAAGTCCCTTTTTCATCTGCACGTCTAAAACATCTCCTAGTAAAACCGATATCACTTTGTTTAAGATTGGCATTCCAAGGGCATTCACTAATTGGGCAGCTGACTATCTTGTAAAAGTAGGTTGACCACTTTCTTGCATTCTCATTTTTTGAATTATATGCCCATACATCATCAATAGACGCGTCAATCACAACAGTAAACTCTGCATAATCACTTGGCCTTGTATACTCAGAGGCAGCTATACTGAACGATAAGATAATGAGGAGAATATACTTTATCATTTGCATAACGTATCTCGACACGACGCACACGACAAGAGACTATATAAATTTACCATTGCCATCTAATTCATAAATGATTAATATATCTTGGCAAATCAAGTGATTTCAATGTGCCTAGGTGGTGAAATTGGTAAACACGCACGGTTGAGGGCCGTGTGCCGCAAGGCTTGCTGGTTCAAGTCCAGTTCTAGGCACCATTCATTCAAATCCCATAATTATTTTCGAAGTATAGAGCTTTTTAATTAAAAGCAAGCCGTAGGCGTGCTGGTTTATCGCCAGGATGGCGTGTATGCCGACGAAGGCAGGAGCCGAGAGTCGGCCAAGTCCATCGCGTACCTGCAAACTAACCGAAAGTCGGCCAAGTCCATCGCGTACCTGCAAACGACCTGCAAACTCCCCACTAAATACCTACCAAACACCCGACAACTGACCGAAATAATTAAAATCTGTTCCGATATTATACGGCCCTGTAATCACTTCAATAAAACATAAATTATCGACAACCAATGTTAAATTGTTAATCAAACAAACAAATAAAACTTAGGGAGATTAGAGATGAATAAGATTAAAATGACCTCATTAGCATTGCTCTTAGTTTCGTCAACAACAGCAACTGCCGGAATTACAGACTTCTTTTCAACTAAAGATAAAGTTATCAAAGGCTCAGCACATCACTTCTATAATGACTCACGCTCAGACGCTCTAACAGAATTCGTACAAGATATTCATAGTGAATATGGGCTATTTATTGCTCGTTTTAAGGAGCATAGTGAAACATATATCGGTGCTCATAACAAAGATAAGATGAAGCGCTTTGGAACAGATGTAACAGCATATAGTGACCTAACGTTTTCTAAGCACGGTGATTCATATCGTTTATATTATACGACATATGCTACTGGAAGACCTGTCATCATCAAGTTAGATAAGACTCACAATGATCAAATTGATGGCCTATTTGAAGACATGACCAAGAAAGCTGATCATGTGAAAATTGAAGGTACAAGAAGCTTTTCAAGAGGTGGAATCTCACTAACAGCAAAAAACCTTAAAGATGTTAAAAGCATCACACTATCTTGTAAGGAAGAAATACACTCAGATAACAGCGGTGGAAATCGTTGTCTAACAAAGACTGGCGGTATCGACTTTGGAAACAAAGAAACAAAAGTTGAGATCAAAGGTGCAAGAAGAAATACAGAAGTTCCAAAGAAGAACTTGAAAACTTGGGCGCAAGATTATTGGAATAACAAAATATAAAAAGCATGAAGGCCCTTAGTTAAGGGCCTTTTTTATTTCTGAAATACAACCTCATAAAATTCTGTAACAACATCTTCATCGTCTAAATCAACAATACCCCAATCATTTAAATATGGTGTAAAGAAGTCACGATGGGCCTTTTTCCAGTGCTCCACTGACAGATCCCCTTCTCCTTCGGCCTCAGCTATCTTCTTAGATATATCACTAAACTTATTAATTTCAACAGCAATAGTCTTAACAATACAGCGAGGATTGTTCTTAGAATCTAGTATTATCCAGAAATTATCAACTTCAGGTAAAGGATCTCCTGCTAGCTCATAGTCCTTAACAAGACCACTTCCGGCACTTTTCTTACCTGATAAATACAAAGCAAGAAGCTCATCTGCAATTTCAGCATTACCTGCAATTGATATCTCAATATGGGGATGATCTAACTTCTCATCGAGTGTTTCTTCATATAAGTCCCAAAATTCCTCTGGAGTTAAGCTGCTCATCTTTAAATTCCTTTCTAAATCCTTATTCAATTCTTTATCATTATATAAAAAGAAAAAGGTGCTCTAGGGCACCTTCTTTTATTTAAGCATACATTCAAGTTCGATCGTATATTTAATTCTAAATACTACGCTTGGATGTACCCATATCTTCAAGATAGAATTTTAGGCGTTTTTCAATTTCTTCAAGAGCAGCAAGACGGATTTCCATTGCTGTTTGGCATGAACGTGTTGATCTAATGGCCTTGATACTTTCCTTAGATGGAATGGCCATAACTGGACGTCTCTCTTCTTTTACCTTTGCTACCTCAGCTTCAAATTCATTAACGAGTTCAGAAAGTGGCTTCACTTCTTTTGAAGCACTCTGCTCTTGCTTCACATCATCGCCAATTGGAAAATGCTTAGAAGCAGGAAACATCACTAAGACGTCATTATTAGGTGTTGAATTTGAATCTGTAAGTTTCATTAATTTATAATCCTCGGTAAATTAAGCATAGTGCTTATTAATAAGTCACTATATATAAAGCATAACTCAGGCCAAGATATTTTGGGATGCCCCATGTAATATTGGTAGGTTGTTAAAAATGAACGTCAACTTTTTGGTCAATAGTGCTTTAGATAGACAATTATAAATGAATAATTCCAAATACTTAAGCGTTTTTTATTTAGTTAAAATAGTGATCAATCTCTAGGGCGAAAGAACTTCCTCTAATTTTACCTAAATAAGGAGCATGGTAAAATTAAAGAGTGAAAAGAGTCAATTGTATGCAATGCAAACATTACTATAGTACTTGGGACAAATACGCCCCTCGTGGATGCCGAAAATTCGACATGAAATCCACTACTATGCCTTCAATACTCGTAAAACAAGAAAGCGGTAACGACTGCCAATTCTATGAACAAAAAGACCATTTTAAAAATCGTGGAAAAAAAGGAAAGTTAGATAATTTGAATGACCCTAAACTATGGTAATTCTTTATTTTGCTCAAAGTAACTTGGGCCAGCTTCTTTAATCATTCCACCGCCAAGACAGACCTCTTCCCCATCCATTTGAGTATAGAAAACAATCGACTGTCTCTGAGCAATTGCGCGTTGAGGCTCATCGAACTCAACTTTTACAAAATCATCAGCGACCTCAGTGATTGTACAGGCTTGATCTTTTTGACGGTAGCGAATCTTGGCCTTAACTCTTTGGCCAACGCTTGGAGCGAAGTCTTTATCAACCCAAGAAAGCTCTGTTGCAGTTAAGTAATCAGCATATAAAGCACCGTGCTTTTCACCACGCTCAACTAATACAACATTTCTTTGAGTGTCTTTACCAACGACAAACCAAGGCTCACCAGGTCCACCAAGGCCTAATCCCTTTCTTTGTCCAATTGTGTAAAATGCTGATCCAGAGTGGCGCCCAACTTTCGTTCCATCAAGAAGCTCGAAGTCACCTTCTTTGATTTGAATATAATTTGAAAGGAAGTTCTTGAAGTTACGCTCACCAATGAAGCAGATCCCTGTTGAATCCTTCTTATCATGAGTTATGAGGTCATATTTCTTAGCAATTTCACGAACCTGTGGCTTTTCAATATTTCCAACAGGAAAGAGAACCTTATCAAGAACATCTGACTTGATAGTATAAAGAAAATAAGTCTGATCCTTATTATTATCTAGGCCCTTAATTAAGCGTGATTGGCCGTCAATTTTCTTCGTTTGACAGTAGTGGCCAGTTGCAAGATAGTCTGCACCTAGCTCCATTGCTTTATTGAAGAAGACCTTAAATTTAATTTCACGATTACAAAGGATATCTGGATTAGGAGTGTAACCTTGTTCATATTCTTCGAGAAAATTTGCGAATACATTATCACGATACTCTTTTACAAAATCGACTGAGTAATATGGAATATCTAATTTTTCACAAACCTTGATAACATCTTCAAATTCTAGAGATGCCTTACAATTCCCATTTTCGTCCTGCTCTTCCCAGTTTTTCATGAACATGCCAATAACGTTGTAGCCTTGCTCTTTAAGCAAAGCTGCACACACTGAAGAGTCAACGCCTCCAGACATACCAACGATTACTGTTTTTCCATTTCCGATACTTGTCATGTGCCTCTTTTAGCACATTTAGCGCCTAGAGGTCTAGTGCCCATGAAGCAATGGCCATGGCAATATTGGTAGTTGAGTGATGTAAAGTCTTTATATTTATTGAGGAGACATGATCGGCCCTCGAATGGATGCGGTTTCCATTGAAATCACTCTCCCAATTTTGAGTGTAGACAACACTTGGGATCTCCATTTTTTGAAATGAGACATTATCACCATTAAGGAAATTCTTTGAATGAGTTTGAAAGGTTACACGAAAAGTTCCCTCAGAAGAGGCGGCATAAAAACTTTGTGCGATAGACTTTTCAAGATTATGTAGACTTGAAGAAGGTGTAGAATAATAGAGTTTCATATTGCCAAGCTTCTCTTCCTTATCAAGAGTTTTTGTATCGTATCCAAGCATTAATAATTCAACATATGAATAAACTCTTATTCCTTTTTCTAAGGTAAGATTCTTTGCATAATCGTACGAGCCAAGAAATCCAAGTTCTCCAAAATCAAAGAAGACTACCCTTACTGTTTTCTCTAGTTCTAATTCAGATAGAATATCAATAAGAGCAAGAGCGGCCACAACACCAGAAGCATTATTGTCAGCTCCAGGCTGTACACCCCCCTCAATCATTTCTAATTTCTTCTTATTATATGCAGCGGTATCGAAGTGAGCACCCACGACAATGACTTCATTAGGCTTTTTTATGCCCTTCTTCTCCCATACAATATTATGGCCATTTGTTGATTTTAATTTATCAAGATGGGCCTCACGTTCTTTAGTAAACCTCTCCCACTTTACAAGCTGAGATTTTGTTAACTTCCCCTTTGTTGCATCAAGATCACTCTGATACATCTTCTTGGCATATTCGATATCTGGAACAAATTTTATACTCTTAACGCTAGTATTCTTTTTACGAACATTCTTATTAATGTAGTCTAGAATAAACTTCTGTGCTTTTTTATTTCCCTCAGTTCCCACGTAGCGATTAGGTCTTGTTTGCTTAACAAAGCTTGTAAGAATGTTTTCGATATAATCTTCTTTAAATTTAGATACAGAATAATATAGCTTTCTTGCACGCTCTGGTGAGCGTTTTGACTTATTAAGCTTATAGCTTTGTGAATAACTATTTGATGTAATGATAAAAATAATCGATAAAATAAAATACTTCATTAAAACCCTATTTCTCTTTTCTTTGGTAGTGCCTGAGTTTCCTCAAGCTCTTCTTTTTCTCTTTTTGAAAGTGGTAACATATAGAATTGGCCATCAACAAAATGACCGCTTTGATAAACTTTGGCATGGCCGATGGCCTTTGCAGAAGGAGCATCTTTTAAGAAGAACATAATCGTATCTCCTCTAAATACAATGCCATTCTTTTTATCTTCTAAATCAAAGAAGATATTTCCATTGTTTAAAAGATATAAAGTCCCTTTGAATGTATTTCCATTTGATAGGAGACTTCCATAACATTCTAAAGGCTTTGCTGTATCGACAACATTGAAATTTTCAAAATGATGACAGATTATTCTTTCAAACTCTAATTCTTTATTCTTAGCAATAAAAATATGTCCTCTAGACATACTGATAACGACAATTTGTGAGTCGGGAACTCGGGGATTTCCCTCTTTTGTTTTATAATGAGTCTGGCCGAGATGATATCTGAAGTGAGCATCGTGTGCGCCAACAACATTATCATTTGAATGATCATAGATATTACTTTCCCTAATAAACTTAGGGGCCACGTAACGAGGATATAAATCACATAGCTCATCTGACTGGTATGTCTGTGCACGAGCTTTTTTCTTGGCCTTAAGTTTTTCGCGAGTAAACGAATTAGCACTTACCAGTGCTCCAATTCGATCTACTTCTGAAGTATTAAGATCAGCAATAGGCAGAAGTAATCTTGAAAGACTCTCTTGAGATAGATTACTTAAGAGATGGCAATCATTTTCATTTGGATCATTTGGTCGCACAAGTCCAAATTGCCCATGATTTGCAATTACCTTGCAGTAATGGCCAGTAGCAATCTTAGTTGCTTTTAGGGCCTCAAGCTTTGAATTTAGAATATCAAAAATCAATGTCGCGCGATCGAGACTTGGATTTTGCCAAATCCCAGCAAATCGTGATTTTAACATCAATGAGATGACTCGATCTTCAAATTCAGAACTAGCATTTGTTACATAGAAAGGAATCCCAATTAAGCGACAAATATCCTTTATCTGCTCTTGAGGTGCACAAAACCAATCCTTAAAAATATGATTAATTCTTCTGACCCATTTAATCTTTTCAAAACGACGAAGTCCTTCTTTCATTTCTTCATCATCAGCTAGTTCATCAGGAATGCGCCCTTCGGGAGTAAGTTTCGTTTTAAAATTAGTAACGAAGTCTTCATCTTCCTGCGTCACACGCTCAAAGAATGAGATATTAACACCGATACAATCGTATCCTTGTTTCTTTAATAATAAGGCCGTGACAGCAGAATCGATTCCACCATCCATACCGATGATAACTCTTTCACGTTTGGATTTTTGCATACTTATATTATATGTGATTTTGAAAATTTATGTAGTGTGGATGTATTTTCAAGGCATCATTCCAAACCAAAAAGCTCATATATTTCATTGACATAACTCAGCGCAAAAACGGATAATATTTCTCTAAGGGATACAACAACACACAAGGAATTAAAAAAGTAGTTATGAGCACTAATAACAAATCAAGGAAGAATAAAAAGCTTAAGTTTATTGATATTTTCTCAGGTGCCGGTGGCTTTAGCTGCGGACTAGAAATGGCCGGACTCGAATGTGTACTTGGAATTGACTTCAATAAACACGCAATGGATACATTTGCCCTAAATCACAAGAAGGCCTATCCATATTGTGGTGATATATCAAAACTTACAAACAAGAGAATTAAAGAAATTCTAGGTGATACTGATGTAAACCTAGTTGTTGGTGGCCCTCCTTGCCAAGGTTTTTCAACTGTTGGCCCAGGAAACCCTGATGATATTCGTAATAAACTTTTTTTAGAATTCGTAAGAATTGTGAAGTTGGCCAAACCAGAATTTATTGTTATTGAAAACGTAACTGGTCTTCTGGCAAAGAAAAACGAGATGACTTTACAGGCAATCTTTAGAAGATTTAATCGTCTCGGTTATAATCTCGACGTAAAAGTTCTAAGCTCTCAGCATTACGGAGTCCCAGAAAAGCGTCGTCGTACAATTTTCATAGGATCTCGAATTAATGAAAAGGTTGAGTTTCCAAAAATTACACATGACACAGTTGTTGCAAAAACATATCGTCCACCAGTTACAGTAGGAGAGGCCTTAAGTGACCTTACCGATAAAAATGGTGAAATTCATAATCATGATCTAGACAGTGCAAAAATAAAATCAAAATTAGATTTAAAAAGAATTAAGAGAATTCCTGAAGGAAAAGGAATTCGTTATGAAAAAGATGAGAAAGCATATTTAACACCAGCAACGAAACTGGGAGTTGATTGGAAGAATATGCGCGAAGGTCGCTTTAGACAAACGAAGTATCAAAGACTTGATTCAAAAAGTGTTTCTCCAACGATAATGACTCATCGTCATAGCTACTATCATCCAACTGAACACCGCTACCTAACACAAAGAGAAGCTGCAAAAATTCAAAGCTTCCCTAATCACTTTGTTTTTAGTGGCCCAATCTCTGCTCAGTGGAGACAAATTGGAAATGCTGTTCCACCTCTTATGGGTAAGGCCATTGGTACTGCCATTAAGAAAATGCATAAGGCCCACCTAAAGGCCAAGCATGACGGTAAAGTAAATAAGAAGACAAAAGTTAAAAGTATCATTAATGATGTTCGAGGAGGAGCATTTGTTTACCGCTAAGAACATCCTATTTAGTACTCTACTTCTTGTCATCGTATCCTGTGGAAGCTTTCAAAGAAGTAGTGAAAAATATCATGACATTGCCGAGAGCTCTAAATGTCATACTAAGAGAGCTGCAATTGATCTAGGCTCAGGTTCCACAAAACTTGTGGTAGGTCTCGTTAATACTTGTAAAGGACTTGTTGAAGGAATTCTTTTTGAAGCACAAAGAGCAGTTCCTCTTAAAGAGGCCCTACAAGCATCAAAAGAAAATGAAATCACTCCTTCAATGATTCAAAAACTAAGTGCAGTTTTTGAAGAGTTTAAATACATGGCCGATCATCAGGGTGCAAGTGACATCAAGGCAGTAGCAACATCTGCATTTCGAACGGCCGATAATGGTGAAGAAGCAGCTGAGATAATTACCGATAACAGTGGCATACCTCTTACAATTATCTCTCAAAAAGATGAAGCTCGTTTTGCATATTATGCGGCCTTATCAAAAACTAAAACAATGAAACTTTCTAAGAAGTCTCCAGTTGCTGTTTGGGATATTGGTGGCGGAAGCATGCAAATAACAAAGCCACTTGCAGATGGAAGTACAAAGGTTGCCCTTTTAAAAGTCGCTTCTGTTCCATTTAAAAATCTTGTTTTAAAAGAGTTATATCCAGATGGTACGAAAACACCTAATCCACTAACAGAGGAAAGAGCACTTCGCTCAATGGATCTAGCACGATTTATTTCAAAACAAGAATTTAGTCGTTTTGGTAATTTAAAAGGATATCAAGTCATTGGTGTTGGTGGTGTTCATTACTATAGTATTGGTGGACAATTTAAAAAGACGAATCGAATTTATAACCAATCGACTCTCCTATCAAAACTACTTGAAAGATCAAAGCTCAGTGATAAAGAAATCGACAGTAAATACGCTGTAACAGATGTGACGAATCTCGCACTTGTTCTTGGCTTCATGCAAACACTAAAAGTCGATCAAGTTAGGCCACTAAAGATCAATATGGCCCACGGACTTCTCATTAATAAAGACTTTTGGAATTAACCAAACTTACCGTCTGGTCGCTTTGTTACAAGTGGCCAGAAAAACTTTATAAGATAAATGATAAAGCCTAATGTCCAAAACCCACTAGCATAATGCAGTGAAGTCTCATAAAACTCATTCCATATAATCGGCACAAATACTCGTATCAATGCCCCAATTATAACGAAGACAAAAGAGATAATTATATACTTATCTGCCTTAATAATTCGCCCTGTATGACCAAGAGAAACACGAGTCATCATTCCAATAGCAACACTACCTAAACCGAAGGCCAATAGCATATGCAGTGGTGCTTGAGAGAATCCAATGGAGCCATTAAAGAATCCAATTAGCTCCATAACTAGTCCGAAAACAAGTGCAAATGAGCCAGTATATAAGATTGCAATCATTGGCTCTTTCATACCGATAAGAGGCTTCCAGTATAGAACTCGTAAAGTATTAAATATAATACAAATTAGATAGACAATAATTATCGCCGAAGGACTTAAAAAGAGAGAAAGAGGCAATGCTAATATAATTAATGTTAAGATAGAAAAACGTTGTACGAATTTTGGAACATTAATTTTCAAATCTAAATCTTTAAAACGAGACTTTGTAAAAAATGGAATGACCCGACCAAGAATTAATAAAATTAACAATCGAATAATGGCACTAGAAGAGTTCTTTGAAATATTTTGGAGACTTAAGCTATCACTCATATATCCATAGGTGTGAAGAATAGATAGTATCCATAAGGTGCTAAGTAGAGGAATAAAAATATAGACTTGCTTATTCTTTCTTAGTTTTAAGAAAAGAAGAATAATTGAAGCAGGATAAAAGATATTGAGCAATATAATAGACCAATTATGACTAATATTTAGGAAATAAGAAAATCTCTCCATCAACCATAAGGCGACAAGAAAGATTAAAAAACATCCACGATATGGAGTTGTTTGCGTCCAATGTGAGCTTGCTGTAAAAAGAAAGCCAATAATAAGTGCAGAAGTGAATCCAAATAACATTTCATGGCCATGCCAGAATAATGGATCAAAGTTAACTAGACCAAGATCAGTTCCCTTAACAAAAGCACTAACCCAAAATGTTACATTAATAATAGCAATAATGGCCGCTAAAAGAAAAAATGGCCTAAAACTTATATTAAATACTGGAAGAGTATTTTTCATAAGTTCATATTATCATCTTAAATCAATGCAGAGAAGCCTGAGAAAGATCATAGAAAATACCTCGAGCAGAGATTAAATTTTCTGGTGTATCAAATTCCACAAGTTTTCCATCTTTAAATACTAAGATTCGATCACATTCTTTAATTGTATCAAGCCTGTGAGCAATGAAAAAAGAAGTTTTCCCATCCATTACGTTATGAATTCCATCATGAAGAATCTTTTCAAAGTATGGGTCCACGTGTGCTGTTGCTTCATCAAGGATAAGAATGCTAGGGTTTTGCAGGCAAACTCGAGTAAGCGAAATAACCTGTTTCTCACCTGCCGATAAGTTTGAGCCTCCATCTTTAATGACACTATCAAGAGTTAAATTTGAATAGCTCATAACCTTACTCATTCCAGTCTTATCACATATTGATAAAATATCCTTATCTGTAAGATCAGGATTAACTGAGAGGTTTTCACGAAGACTTCCATCAAAGATAATCACATCTTGAGAAACAATTCCGATTTGATCGCGATAATTATCGATATCAAGCTCTTTTAGGTTTTGCCCATCAATTAGAACATCACCTTTTTGATAGTCATACAGACGAGATAAAACTGCCACAGCAGTGGTTTTACCAGAACCTGTTGGACCGACAATTCCAATTTTTTCACCCTTTGTGACTTTAAATGATACATCATTTAGAGCATTGGAAATATCATTATATCCCATAGTGACGTGAGAGAATTCAATCTCTCCAATAACTTTATGTCGCCTCTCATCTCGTTGATCAAAGACTTCTTTTTCTGTTTGGACTTCAATAAAATTAGCGACACGATTTGTACTAGTGAATGCTGTAATAATATTGGCAACTTCCCTAAACAAAGACAGAACAGGCCAAAAGAATCTTTCACAATAACGCAAGAAGGCCACAAATAATGCAAGCGTTAGTGTTCCATCAACGACTGCACTCCCCCCTAACCAAACTAAGATTAACAGTGGAAGCCCGCAAAGAAACGAAAGCATTGGCATAGTAAAAGCATAGAAAGAATTGGCACCAAGCTGGACTGTTTGTTGATCATCAACTGCTGATTTAAAATTTGCATAAGACCAATCTTCAACACCAAAAGATCGAATAACGTGAATCCCATCAATATATTCAGAAAGTTTTGAATTGATATGTGATGAGTGCTTACTAATAGAGCGATTTAGTGCTCCTGTTTTATTTCTTGTTAATAGAAGAAAGGCCATCGCTGGCAACATCCCTATAATTACATATACACCAAGCTTAAAGTCAGTTAAAAGCATCGCCGTAGCAGAAGAGACAATCATAAGAACAGAAGTAACGATACGCCCTAATGAGCTAGTAAAGAATTTTTCAATCCCTTCTACATCGTGAGTCATACGAGTTACGATTCGCCCTTGTGGCCAAGAATCAAAAAACTTAAGGGGTAAGTGAGATAGCTTTTCAAATAATCTCTCTCTAATCTTTAAAATAACAAGACTAGTTTGAGTGATTAGATATCTTCTTCCACTAAATTGTAAAAGGATACTGATAAATTCTAAGGCCAGAATATATATGGCCCATTCTTTAGCTAATTTCCAATTTTCTTTTGCAAGCCCCTCACCGACAAGAACACCCATGGCATGACCTGAAACCATCGACAATACAGTAAATGAAGTCAGAAGAGTTATAGCAAATGCAATTTGTATACGATGACCTTTTGCATACTTAAAAAGAAATACAGAAGTCTTAAAGGCCGAATGACCTTGTTTCTTATAATTTGATTCTTCCTGATCATCTTGTGCAAGAAATTGTTTCGCCTTACTCATCACTCACCTCACGATCAAGATTAATCACTTTTTCACAATATTTTAAAGTCGACTCACGATGGGCAACCCAAACTAATGTGGAATTCGGTAGGAACTTATCAATATTTGATAAAATCTTCTCTTCAGTAACGGTATCAACGGCCGATAAACAATCGTCGAGAAGGAGAATCTCAGGCTTACGTACAAGACCTCTTGCTAGAGTAAGACGCTGTTTTTGTCCACCTGACAAATTGACTCCCCACTCTCCTAATTGAGTATCAAGCCCATCATCAAAGTTTTCAACGTCATTTTTAAGTCCTGCAACTTCGAGAACTTCCCAAAGAATCTCATCTGATAAATCCTGATCCATCAAAATATTATTTCTAATAGAATCAGCAAAGAGAAATGATTTTTGGTGAACCATTGTTATATGAGACCTAAGAAACTTATGACTATATTCTTTAAAAGGTTTTCCAAAGAAATACACTTGCCCACTAAAGTCTCTTTCTAATCCACTTAGAATATTTAAGAGAGTTGTTTTACCAGTACCAATCTGGCCAATAATCCCAATACGCATCCCTTTTCTAACTTCGAGATTGATATCAGTAAGAATAGGTGTATTTTCCTCATAGCTAAAATTTAGATTCTTTATCGAAAAGACCTCTTCACCAGAAATCTCCTCACCTTCTTTTTCAGCAAGTAGGTAATCTTCTTTTAAATGAGTATAAATTTCAGCAAGTCTTTTTAGAGAAGTGAATGACTTTCTCCAATCTGAAATAATATAACCAAGTTCAGCAAGTGGATCTTGTAAGAGATAAACTAATCCTTGTATGGCAACAAACTCACCAACAGTAATCGTTCCATCCATTAAAAGAGTTATACCGTAAGTGAAAAGAATTATATAAGTGGCCATAGAGGCTGAGCCAGATGACGGAATATAAAGCATTGAAGTATGATTTGCGAGTAGTCTCATTTTTCGATACTTTTGAGCACCAGCATATAATCTCTTAAACCAAAAAGATGCCGTATTTCCTAATTTCTGTAATCTTACAGTGGAAATTGCCTTAGAAGTTTCATCGTTAAAGTATGAAAGATAGTCTTGAGCAACATCATATCGCTTCATTTCCATTGAAGAAATATAGCGAACAAAAATTGGAACAATTAACAATGCTAAGAATGAGATAATTGTAATTTTCACATTAATGAGAAATAGTGAAATGATTGTAAATAGGCCTAGGAATAAAACATCTGCAATACCAACAATTGTGAAGCCAAAAACAAAGCGAGCTTGTCCAACATCGCTATTTGCAGCACTCATTAAAATTCCTTTCGGGTATTTATTTACAAGAGTATCCATTGAAAAGTATTGTGCATTTTGCCAAATATCATCTTTTAAAAAACCACCAGCATGATGAGTTTGTCGACCTAAAAAGATACGCCACCCTACACGGCCAAAATATAGCATGATGCGTGACAGTGCCACTGCGCTAAAGATGAAGAAGAATTTATGTTTCAGGTCGTTACCATAAATAAATGAATCAATCGTCCAGGCAGGCATAGTCTTATGTGTTAAGAAGTCTACAACGTCGCCCATGGCCCTTGAATAAAATACCTGACAAATGTTGCAGACAATTATTGAGATAACACCTAGGAGATAGATTGATTTTTTTCGATTAAGGTAATTCAGCCAAATTTTATAATGCGTACTCATTGCAAAGATTATATGATTTTAATATGAGGTTTACTATTGTTTTATTTTTAATATTTTCTATCAATCAAATTGCTTTTGCTGAGCTTGAAGAATTTGACTCTGGGCCAGGAAATGCAAAGATTTTTCGCATTACTGCATTAGAGGAATATGTGAAGAAAATTCGCTCAGAAATCTCTGACCTTAAAACCGGCATGGATGATAAGATGAAAAAAGAGATTGAGTCACTGAAGAAAGAAATTGAGCAATTAAAGAAAAAAGAAACAAATTTAGATGGAATTGCCATTATAGAAGATCGACTAAATAAACTAGAACTAAAGCATAATGAAGATACAAAGAAAATGCAGGCAGACTTTAGAAATCTCCAACAAAATATCGATCAATCATTACTAGATTTATCAAATAAGATTCTCAACCGCATTCAAGTTTTTGAAAAGTATCTGCAAAAGCCGGCTAATTAGAACAATACTTAAAACCTGTATCTTTTCCTCCAAGAAGACCTAAGAAGCCAGATGTTTTCTTGGCGATAGTTGGTTGAGTTAAGTAAATTCCTGCTAAACGTTTTTCGTTTGAAATATATGATGAGCCCTTACTTAGATCTTTTTCTAAACAAAGTTCACTTCTAAGGTTTTTTAAATCTATTCCACTTAAGGCAACAACCTCAGCACTAAACCAATCAGCAAAGATCTCATCTAATTGATCACGTTGTTTTCCTGGAAGTGGGTATAGTGAACGATTACAAGTTGGATTAGCTAAGAGATTCTGGGCAACTTCCTTCTTAATAATATTATTTTGCACAAGAAAGGCCAATTGCGAGTCATCACGTTTTTTAGCACCAACACTCGAAGTATTCCTTAAGCAACTTTGTATACTAGTAAATGGATTCTTATTCTTATAAAAACCTGAAAAGCGACAGCTATCAAATGAGTGCGCTATCTCATGGGCCATAAGACTAACAAGGCTTGCCTGATACTTAGGATAAGCAAAATTTAGTCCATCTAAACCAACATTAATTTGGTTTGAATTTGGATCATAAGCAAAACCCCACTCAAGAAAGTCACGAGGGGCCTTTTCAACCTTTGTACCGATAACTTTTTCAGGGGTAAATATGCTAATCTTCTCGATGCGCTCTTTGATTTCTTTAAAAGCTTCATCTTTACCTATGAGAAGTTTTAAAACATTTATGGCATCACGTTTTGCTATGTCAAATGACTTCTTAAGCAATGATTTCTTCTCTTTTGTATATAGATTAGAAAAGACTTCACTCATTTCAGAATCCACAAGTTTTTGAATAACCTTTGGCCTTTCACTAAATGTCCCAGAAGATAGGACGATATTATCAACATAGTAAAGACGCCATTGTCTTGCGACATTAACAGGATCATTAACATCAAGCTTTCGGCGTTTAATCCAACTTGTCACAACTGGACTTTTTTTAGCAATGAGATTACTTAGCGCTTCATCTGCTACCGCGGCAACTTCTTTAGCATTTGCCATATCGGCCTTAAACTTTGCTATTTCATTGTAGATGGAGTCATCTTTAGAAAAAGAGACGCTCTTGCAATATGACTTCACAGCATCGTTAGCGTAGGTTGTAGGGATTATACAAAAAGTAAAAAGGGCCATAAAAAAGTTTTTCATAACTTAATTATAACCCCTATAGAATTAAATATATATTAGAACTATTTTCCTGAAACCACTTCTTGGTCAAAGTGATTCGACTTCATTCCACAATCAACAAGAACACCAGTGGCATTGATACCACTTGAAGCATTTGAAAGTAAGAAGGCAACTGTATTGGCAACTTCTTGAGTTTTTAAGGCTTGCTTTCTCATGGTAAGTTTTTCAGCAAAGATATAATTATCAATATAGCCAGGTATTCCCGCTGAAGCCGATGTTTTTAAAGGCCCTGAGCAAACACTATTAAAGCGAACTTGTGAAAACTCACTAAAGCTCTTTGCAAGATATGAGCACGTTGTTTCAAGCATCGACTTAATTGGCCCCATATAACCATATGAAGTGGCCTTCGTATCCGAGATTGAAATCGTTACAACAGAAGCTTCCTGTTCAAATAGCGCTGCCAATTCATTTGATAATTGTACAAGTGAAAATGAAGAGATCTGTGTCGCCTGAGCAAAGTCTTCCCAAGATGTTTCATGAAAAGGCCTAGGGTTTGCAAGATTTGCAAAGGCAATTGAATGAAGCATACCATCGAGTTTAACTTCATCATTTTTTAGATTAATTGCTAATTCTTTAATTTGCTCTTCTTTTGTCACATCAACGATATAGCTTTTAGAATCTGGAAAGAGCTTCTTTAGCTTTGCTTGATGCTCTTCACTTTGAACAGTAAAGACACAATTTCCACCATTTTCAATGATTGTCTTTGCACTAAAGTATGCAACAGACTTCTTATTAGCAACACCAGTTATTAGAAATAATTTATTTTCAAAATTTAAAAAACTCATTTAAACCTTTGCACATGTAAATTCAATAGCAAGAACGGTCTTACCATTTACTTTAGTTCTTCCTTTAAAGAAATAACCATTAGCAAGTTGATCTAGAAGCTCAACTTCCATAATAAGCTCATCTCCTGGACGAACCATATTCTTAAACTTAGCATTTGAGACTTTCGCAACAACTCCAAGACCACTTTCACTTCCTGATGCCATTAAGCATGCACCACTTTGAAAGATTGCTTCTTGAAGAAGAACACCAGGCATAACAGGATTTCCTGGGAAGTGACCTTTAAAGAAGTCCTCTTCACCAGTTACTTGATAGCTTGTAATTATCTTATCAACTTCATCTTCTTGGCGCTCAATGATCTTATCAACAAATAAGAATGGCTCCCTTTGTGGGATAAGTTCTTTTACATCAATACTCATTATAGGCCACCTGTTACTTCAAGTGATGCACCTGTGATATAGGCGGCTTCTTTTGATGCTAGAAATTGCACAGCGTGAGCAACTTCTTCAACCTTACCAAATCTCTTTAAAGGAACTTGTTTCTTATATTCTTTCACTTGTTCAGCTGGAAGATCAGCAATTAATTCAGTTTCAATAAAACCTGGGCAAACGTTATTAATTGTAATTCCACGCTTACCAACTTCTTTAGAAATCGACTTACTCATGGCAACTTGGCCAGCTTTTGAAGCAGCATAATTTGCTTGTCCAGGAAGTCCTAGGCTTCCACCAACAGAGCTCATGTTAATAATTCTTCCATATCTTTTTGATAGGAAATGATTAACTGCTCTTTTAGTCATTAGGAAAGTTCCCGTTAGATTGATATCAAGAACTCTTGCCCAATCCTCATCTGGCATAATAGGTGAAAGATTATCCTTTCTTATTCCAGAGTTATTAACAAGAATATGGATTTGTTCGAATTGCTCATTCATACGATTCCAAAACTCTTCAACAGCACTAGCATCTGAAACATCAAAGGCTTCCAGATAGAGGTTTTCACCTAACTCACCTAGTTCTGCCTTAAAAGCATTGGCAGCATCGTGGTTTCCAGCATAGGTAGCAACAACACGAGCACCGCTTTTTAAAAAAGATTCCGTAATCCCGCGTCCAATTCCGCGCGTTCCACCTGTAACAATTGCAACTTGATCTTTAAAATCAAACATATTTATTCCTTTTAAAATTTTATTCTTCTGTATTATCTAAGTAAGTATTTAAGTCATGTCCTACGATAACACCGTAGTTAGCAGCACCTAGCCAACCTGACATAATGATTCCAACAGAGCCTGCATGAAAGAGACCTTTCACCTGATTTGGAAGCTCTTTTGATACACCAAGCCCTTCAAACTTTGTTCCAAATGAAGAACCAAAGTGATGATGAGTGTATTTTTCAACTGTTTTTGGAGTTGATACATTCACATGCTCAACCTTATCCTTAAACCCAGGAACAAGAGTCTCCATCGTATCAAGAGCATTATTCTTTAAGTATTCCTTACGCTCTTTATACTCTTCTTCGCTCAGATTCATCCAGTCTTCATAACGAGCATTGATACTCGAAACAACAGCATATTTTTGTTTCATATGCTTTCTCATATCTGGATAGTAAATTGAAAAAGTTTGAGAGTGCGCCTTCGGTGAAAGAAGTAAGTCAGTATCAAAATGATCAGAGCGTGAATAGAAAATTAGCTCACCAATATTTGGAATTGACTCACCTTCTTTAAGTCCCATAAATACCTGGCAAGAAGAAGAATTTACTCTTACGGCCTTGGCATCTTTAGCAAATTCTTGAGAATATTTTGCATTAGGAGTCATTTTAAAGATTGTATTAAAAAGCGCAGAGTTTGAGATAACTGATCGAGATAGAACCTTTTCGTCTCCAACACGGATTCCCTTGGCCTGATTATCTTCAACAAGAATCTCATCAACCTTAGTATGAAGTTTAATATCAACGCCATTAGAAAGAAGTTCATCTTTCATCATACCAATGAGTTTATCCGTTCCACCTCTAAAGATATAGGCACCCTTATTCATGAAGTTAGAAAAAACGATTCCAAAAGTGATGGCCTCATCCTCAAGAGTTGATCCATTAGCATAGGCAATTGGCTCTAGTAAGAAACGAACTACATCGTTTCTCCCTGGAAAATACTTCTCAAATAATTGCCCATTAGTCATGGCCTCATCATCATAGAAGTTCATGGCACGTAATTCATCAAAGAATCCCACAACATGCTCGCGAGAGAGATTAAATTTCTCAACTAAGATGTTGATATAATCTTCTTTTGTAAAATCAGTGTCGATTTCAAATTGCGGATTAATAAAGCGAATCTTATCAACTCGCTCAATACAATTTGCAATATCTTTTGACCAATAACGACGACAAGTTTTGATCATCCCAGCAGGAAAACCATGAAGAGAAATATCAAAGATATGTCTTTCACCTTCATTTGTTGGGCGTCTAAACCATGTAGCAAAGCCACCTAGTTTATTATGTGCCTCAAGAAGAAGAACACTTCTTCCATCTTTTGCTAATTTATTTGCTGCCGTCATTCCCGCAAGGCCTGAGCCTACGATAATAACGTCATAAAACTTAGTAATCGGATCTTTTTTCTTAAGTAATGCCATTTTTCTCTATACTTTCTTTTTTGTTATAATTTTTTCTTTAAAACCATTGTTGTTAGTTTGTTTGTCTTCTTATTCACAACATAAACAATAAATGCAACAACGCGATTATCATTAATTCTTGGAGCGTGAACAAATGGAGAAGTTGTAGCATCTGCGACTTCATAGCTAACACCATTCATCTCAATCACATCACCTTCACCAATAACTTTTGACCACTGGCCATCGACATAAGCAAATATCGCAGCATTGTTCTTTTTGTCGTAACCACGAATTAAAATATCACCAAGATTATTCATTGATGGAGAGAAAGCATCATACTTTGTAATTTCATCACCAATAGTAAGAACTGATTTTAAGATACCTTTATTAGAAGCATATAATTGCGTTCCATTTTCAGTTTCTGTCCATACAGCAACATCACCATTGTGGTTTACTGTATAAGTATTCATGATCTTTGTAATTTTTGAAGAAGGTTGACCATCCTTATCTTGCATAACGATTTGCTTTGCACCCTTTTTCATATTGTATAGGTAGAGACGATCTGGTTGATTCTCTGCAATTCCTCTTCCCATTCTAATTTTAGTTAATACGTAATTCCCGCTTGTTTGAGGCGTAAATACGTATCCAATATCCTTAGAGAAACTTGAGAAAAGATCATTTTCTCCATCTAAGTTGCGCATAACAATTCTTGCTCTTTTACCACCAAATGATTGACGATAAACAAGTACATCCTCTTCATTCATGGCAACGCCAGAAAGACCTGTGAATTGTCCTTCGAAGTTCTCATGCTCAAGACGCTTACCCGTTCTTAAATTAAATGTATATATTCCAAGGTGCTCTGAACCGTTATTTGGAGCAAAAACAATATGCTTATCACCAGTATTTCCATCATCAAATAAGTAGAAATCACTTACTGCTTCATTTTGTGGAACGAGATAGCGCTTCATATTGTCACCATTGTCGCCACAAAGAAAAGCGTAACCAGAAATTCCACCAGCAGCTCCCCCCATTGAGAAACATACTTCACCAGTATTCATCATACGAAGTGATGTACTGATCCAAAAAGTTTGCTGAGGTAGGTTATAATTATATTCACCTGAACTAGCTAAAAGTTCATAATTTGCTTGTGCACTCAGTAAAGTTAGAGATGCTATGGCCAATTTAAATAATTTTCTCATATCTTTCCCCTTCACGAACTGTTGTAGTCGTTGGATATGTGTGTTGTAAGAGGCGATATCATACCTAAACGGCCACATTTCGGCTAGGAATTGACGGGAATTTTTTGGGCCAAACAGTTAAAAATAGGATAGATTTATGAAATGTCGATACTATGTAACTTAAAAAATATAAATCTCGCCTTTGGGCAGAAAGTCATTTTCAATAACGCACAATTCTATATTGAGCACGGTGATAAAATCGGACTCATTGGCCTAAATGGAATGGGTAAGTCTTCTCTATTAAAAATTATAAATGAAGAGATCGCGCCAGATACATCGACTCCCCCATTTACCTTTGAGAAGGCCACGGCTTCACAAGGTCCAACGATGGAATTCAGTGTCTTTAAAGTCGACCAAAATTTCACTCTTCCAAATGAAGACATCACTATTGAAGACTATTTTTACTTTCAGTATCGCGACTTTGAAGTTCTAAATAATAAACTTGCTTCACTTGATCTTTCAACAGAGAAAGGACTTGCAGAGCAGAACAAAATTATGGAAGAGCTTGAACACAAGAAGTATTGGGATCTCAAAAATAATTACGAAAGTTATATCAAGGCCTTTGGCCTTACTGATCTTTCCATGAAAGTTAAAGGTCTCTCAGGTGGAGAGCAAAAGAAAGTTCAACTTAGCCTGGGCCTAACTGCAAGAGAGAACCTCATTCTATGGGATGAGCCTACAAACCACTTAGACTTTGAAACAATTGAACAATTTGAAGATGAGATCATGAAGTCCAATAAAACTCACGTGATCATCTCCCACGACCGCTACCTGCTCTCAAAAGTTACTACAAAGATCTTTAATATCCACTCTGGAGTGGTTTCTCCTTTTAAAGGAACATATGCAGAGTATCTTGAATATACAAAGACTCAAGAAGAGCTACGTCTTAACTCTCTAACAAAGCTTAAGAACTCACTCAGACGAGAGACCGCTTGGATGCGACAAGGAGTAAAAGCCCGTCGAACTCGCTCAAAAAAACGTGTTGAAGACTTCAATGATCTTTCAAAGCAAGTTCAAAAACTAAAAGATCAGGCCCGCTCAAAGCTTGATCTAGCAATGAATGACAGTAATCGAAAAACAAAGCAGCTTGTACAATTCAAAGATGTGGATTTTGGTTACGATAATAAAGAAGTGCTATTTAAAGGGGTAAACCTTTCAATCTTTAAAGGCGACAAGGTCGGAGTCCTAGGTGAAAACGGGGTTGGGAAATCAACTCTCATGAAATTAGTTGCCGAAAAACTTAACCCGAGCGCAGGATATATAAAAAGAGCAGATGATCTAAAGGTTTGTCTCTTTTCTCAGAAACGAGATGAATTTGATCTTTCAAAGTCACCTTATGATCTACTTGGTGAAGGTGAAGACTTTATTCACTTTAAAAGTGGACGCTCGATACACGTTGCGACCTACTTTCAAAACTTCCTCTTTGATCGCGGAGAACTTCATAGGCCTCTTTCAAGTTTCTCAGGTGGAGAATTAAATCGTCTGCAACTCGCACTAAACCTTAAGAGTGAAGCTGATATTTGGATTTTTGATGAACCGACAAATGACCTCGATATTGAGTCGATTGAAATCTTAGAGCAAAAACTCGCCGAATTCCAAGGAACGGTCATCATCATCTCTCACGACAGATCGTTCTTAGAAAATATCACCAATCGTGTTTGGCTCATTGAAGACAAGGCCGTCACAAAGTTCTCAAGTGGATTCACATTTGTTCGCCCATATCTTGAAGCTAGACAAATGGAGCGCGACCTAGAAAAACAATCGCAAGGGCCTTCTTCAAATAAAGAAGAAATAGCTGCACCTTCTATTAAGGAGACACCAAAGCTTAATGACGTTCAAGTCGAAAAGATTGAAGAAGAAATTATGGAGCTTGAAGGCCAGATTGAAAAGATCGATGAGCTTCTCTCTAAATTTGACTATGCCAATATGGATGAAGAAAAGAATCAATTAATTGCAGGATTAAACCAGAAGAAATCTGACCTTAATGCGAAGATTGAAGCTTGCTTTGAAAAGCTCTCGTAAAAAATCAAATCATTAAGAAACTCTATGCTAAACCTGAAGACTGAAAGTATAGCAAAAGGCCATCAGTATCCAAGACCTTTCATATAGAGCTTACGTAATGGACGGATTCGTTATAGGAACCACACTTCAAAGTTATCTTACTTACAATATTTATCAAATTTATTACTATAATCTAAAGGACAAATTACCTTTTGAGCAAAGACTCCATTTGATCTAGCTGTTGAAGAATAAAGAAGATGATTAATTTCTACCTCAGACATCTCATCATTCATTAAATCTTTTAATATAGGCTGAATAGTTTCTAATGGAAATTCATTTGAGCCTTTCTGCGCATATAACGAGAACAAAGAAGACAACATTAAATACTTTATTGGTCGACAACTTTCTTTAGAAGAATAAACATCAGAAAGATAGTGTAAAAATTGGACTCTGTACATATCAGGATTAGTTAGTTCATAGAAATGATAAGTGTACAAAACAGGGCCACAGTTTCGCGGTATCTCAATTAATCGACTTCCATTTTTTGTCATTATATTATCGACAACAACTTTCTTATTATCACGTGACGAAAACTCCTCTTCTGACTTCAGTAATCTTTGAAGTGTTTTATTATCCAAGCTTATATGCTTCTTATTATCTAATATAAAAACAAGCAAGTTATAACACCGATTAAAATTTCTTTTTTTTGTTTGATCTAAGCTCAGACAATATGCCAAATTTTCATTTAAATAGTCTTCTGCATTTCTCTTCTTTAAATAACTATCATCGTAATTTCTTCTATAGTTTGCTAATTGAGAATAATAAATTGACCACACTGGAAAGAATAAAGTGAAGTTATTCATTAATGGGACTAAGTTTTTCTTCTCGTCATTAGTTAGCATTTCCCGATAACCACTATCATACCTCAGCATACTAAATGAAAGGATTAACCATACGAATAACTTTCCAAATGTAAGAAGAGATGCCCATATCCATTGCGACTTATTACTTAAAGGCTTCCCCTTCCATTTAGAATAAGCATAAATAAACATATAAATTATAAAACCATCAATAAAGATCAAATCTACCCTCTACTCGTTACTCATACATGGATCATCTGGTAATGTGTCTTCAAAATTATCACAAACCTTACTGTCCTTATCATCAACAAATGCACCTCCATATACAGTAGTGGAAACTACATTTGAACCAGCATTAACTCCAGAGTTTTCACCGATTACAGAATCAAGCAAAGTAGCACCAGCTCCTACAAAACCATTATTACCTACTCCAGATCTCTTAATATCTGCACCTACTTCGACAGTCACATCTTTCCCCAAGTCAGACTCATCAAGAGTTACACCTGAACCTATAATTGAATCTTCACCAACAGTACTTAATACAAAATGGCTTCCGGATCTAACTTTTACATTATTCTCAATGTAAGTAGCTTGAAATTCTGCACTATCACCGACATTGCTATTTTCACCAATTCCAGAGCTCAAGAAATTACCACCAGTCTCAACGATCGCCCCATCTTCGATTACAGATTTGACAAAACTATTGTTATTCTTTATTTCGACACCTTTACCAAAGCCTGTCTTAATCCCCTTAACATTACTCCCTATTTTAGCATCTTTATCAACAAAAGAATCTTCAAGATTCGCTTTCTCACCGATAACTGCATTGTCTTTTACTGTACTTCTAAGTATTGTAACGTTAGTATTAATATCAGCTTTTAAGCTTACCGCAGAATTGTCGATCATAGTATTGTATGGGAGAACAATCGAGTCAACGGCAGGGGAGCTCAAACTAGAATCTCCTGCTAGAGAACTTTGATTTATAATGGATGCGTTGCTGCCCATAGTTAACTTGTTAACATGTACAGTTGAATTATCGATAACTGAACTAGAACTAAATTCTCCATCTAGTAGTAATACTAATGAATTATTTTTAATAGATGCTCCTGAAAAATCCACTTCTTTATTAAGATAAGTAATAACTTGAGAAGTATTCGAATTCAAATTTGTCACTAAAGCATTTGATATATTACTTTCAATTATACTTGATCCCTTTACACTTGAATTTTGGATTAATGAATTAAATATGATTGTATTTTCTATTACATAGTTTTTAATACTCTTAATTGCTAAATCATCTGATCTAGAGCTATATAAAAAAAACGGATTGACGCATGAAGTACAACTTTTAATTTTCAAAGAATCTAAACTATCACCCTCTCTAAATTGTACTTCAATATTAGGTCCTTCTAGAACAGAATCAGAAATTTCGAAGGTTCCATGACTTGCTCCATGCTCAACATACACCCTAAAAGGATGACTGGCCTGAGCATGTAAAACATCATTCATATTTAATGTTGAATTTTTTAGCTTAATTGAAGCAGGGCCAGAAATAATCATATTATTATTCATAGATGAACAGTTCAAATTACTTGATTCCAAATTGAAGACAGAACTTTCAGGTTCTAAAGGTGAATATCTAGAAGGAAAAGAGCAGCCAATAATACTAGAACTACCATCGATATTAAAACTAACATCTCCTAAGAGACTGTCAACTACTTGCCCTCTATTTATTATTGTTTTAGCTTCATTGTAAGCAAGAATACTACTATCCTTAATCTTTGCATTTACAAGCTCCATGTTACCATCAAACATATATGTAGATGTAAGGTGCGACATAGAAAGTGCTTTAGTAAAACTAATATCAGTGTTTCCAGAAATAACGATATTCGGTGTATACCCACCTATATACTCGGGTATTTCATATCCCATCACAACTCCAGGACTCCCTACCCATTGAACAATATCTACTGTCTCATCTGTAGCATTACCGATTGATACCCCTTCACCAGCAATTATCATTACATTCTGGTGTAAAGAGAAGTCTGAAAATGGATATAAGTTAGTAATCTTCGTATTGTCGCCAAAAACTCTTGCCCCATTTGTGACTTTGACTCCGCCTTTGACCTTGGCTCCGTCACAAACGATTCCCCCATTAGTAATAAGCTCTGTATACTCAACATTTTCTAAGGATTCAAAATAGCCTCCATACTTGTTTCCATATACTGGCTTATCACCACATTCCGACTTAAACTGGAAACGGTACTCTGAAATTGACTTAGTTTCCTCAAAATTGAAAAGATCAGTGAATCGAGATTGTGTTTTCAATGAAAAGTTTTCAGGTACTTCTTCATCATTAGCAAGATTAAAAATGATATTCCCTGCGGAGTGCTCAACTTTTATTTCACTACGTAGTCTTCCTTCAACACCTATCGTAAGCAATTTATCACTGAGCACATCTATCATAGTAGATTCCGACAATGACTTATCCCCTCGTATATGCGCAACCTCAGTCTCTAGCTGTGTAATAAAGCTTTGCGCCATTAAAAACTCTATAATGTTTGTTACTAAACCAACAAGACTTGCATCCATCATACCTATTGAATCCATAACAATATTTAACGACCCTAAATATTCTTCAACAAACCCTTCACCATAATCTACACTACCATCAACTTGTTTAAAGATGGTATGAGGATTTTCAACTCGTCCCCTTAAAACATCTTCTTTGTAATCATGATACCCTTGCACCTCCATTATAATATCGACACGAAGCCCCCTGCCATTATAAACCTCGTAAGCACCTACTTCATTTCTACTAGCATCGATGTTATTTACTCTCAAATCAAGATATTCATCATTAATCACATTTGGATATTTTACATTTACAATACACTTCTTTACTAAATACTTTAAAGAGATCATTTGTACTATTTTTGAAATAGAGGCAGCTACTCCGGCAATTGCCAAAAACTTCCCTGTAACAGACGCTGTTGACGGTGCATTTAAAACAGTAAATAAAGTTGCAATTGAAATACCTTTACTCACTCCTCCTACAAGAGCGCCGAATCCTCCATTTAACACAAGCCATCGGCTGCACGACTGTGCTTCATTATATACATCAACATCGGTAAGAGCATAAACATTCTGCGGTAAAGCAATATTTATAACATCATGAAACAAAGAAGTTACTTTATTATTCTCTGGAGCTAATCTATTAAAACTATCTGCATAACCATTGAAAACAATTGCAAACATCTTTAAATCATCATCACTTAAGTCAGACATAGCAGTATCAATCTTTGCTAAAAACATTTCAAAGAACTTTTCTGTATCATCATCATCAGGCAACTGACTTATAATAGAATTTCTGTACTTCTTAAAGGCAATATCTGCCGCAACAGACGGTCTTTCTAAGTTTATGATCTCATTCAATGAAACATCGTAACTGAGAGTGCTGTTGTCGACAACAATAGTTAAAACAGAGTCCTCAGCTTTTGTATAAGCAGGAATGAATCCAACAGTATCCGCACTCACTTTATAACTATCTAACTCTACATCATTCAAATAAACAGCATAACCTTCATCTTCAAGCTTAAAATTTTTGAATGTTAAAGCTATTGGAGAAATAAAACTAAGCTTCCTTGGGCTTTCGTAAATATTTATATCTTCAATAACAAGTGAAAATCTTTTTATTGAAACAAGCCCTTTCGAATCTTCAACTTTTAAAACAACATCCTTTCTCCCTCTAGAGCTAAAGAGATGAGAGAAACGACTATTACTATATGTGACTCCATCCACCATCCAATTAAATGAAAACTCGTCATTATTAGGATCATGAGTTCCAGAACCATCAAATTCAACAAGACGTCCTGCTTTACCATTAGGGCGAAATACTTCTACATCTATTACAGGCTTACGATTTATTGAAGAAAAGTCTACATACAGCTCTTCCTCATACTCAATCCCAAGGTCGTCTGTAAATGTTAACTTAAGAGTTTTTTGATTTAAATAATCGTATCCAAAAGTAACTTGATTACTAACAGTATAGACCTTAGGCTTATCATCGATTGTCCATGCATATTTTGTTATTATTCCATCAGCCGTTTTTCTTGCATGAACATCAACATTACCATCATTATTCAGTGTAGCGACAAGTTCAACTTCAGGTTTTACATAATCAACAAAAAGTTTCGCTGAATCGTAAAACCTATAATTACTTGAAATGGCTTCAACTTCAATATCATAGCTTCCTTCATTCAAGCTCAAAATTATGTATCTATCACTTGATTCAACTAACTCATCATTCAGGTACCATTTATATGATTCAATAATATCCGTATCACCTGAAATAGAACATTTGAACTTAAAGCTAGTTGAATTTATACAAATAAGGCTTGCGTTAAACAATTGAGTATCTTCATCACTAACGACAATTCTTTTAGTTAAAGAATATAGTATTCCATCAACAATAAATGATACATCTAACTTATGAGAACCATGTTCACTTAGTGATTGAGTGAAATCTTTTAGGTTAGAGATGTAATCACCATTAAGTTTCCACTGAAAGTCAGTAGCATTAACATCTGACAAGTCTGATATTCTACATTCTATATTAAGAGATTTATTTACACAGAATATTTCAGGTGACAACTTTTCACCTTTTAAATAAATTGGTAGAGAAATCTCTTTTTCACCATACCCTGAGTATACAATATACTTTACAACGTAATTATCCCTTTCTTCATATTCATGCTCAAAAAAGTCCCATGTCCAACTAGAAAATGCAGGATCGAATGTTTCAGTATTACCATCACCCCAGTCAATCTCAATAGATTGAATTTCTTCATCTTTTGAAAGCGCGACTACATCACACCCCACATAGAGGCCACCTTCATCAAAACACTCAAGATGTGAAATAAAGTCTTCACCTTCTTCTGTAATAAATACTCGTGCAGTTTGTGACGTTGTCATTCCATATTCATCAACAATTGTTAGAGTTGGATAATATGTACCTGGTTCATAGAAATGCGTGTGGATTGGCTCATTTCCGGTATAAACAGTTCCATCACCATAATCAAAAGTGCGACTTACGATCTCACCAGTTGGAGACATTGAAAGATCGACATTAAAGGTTACATGTGGAGCAAAGTATTGCTTTTCATATCTAAAATTAACAATTGGAGGAGCAGGAGAAACTTCATCATCTGTCACAATGACCTCTTTTGCAAGAGTAGTCACAAGTTCTTCATCTCCGTACTTTACAAACTCTACACTTACTTCATAAGTACCAGCACTTGCATACTGATGCTTAACTCCACCTTCATCTGGAATCCAGTGTTCAGACTTTTGTCCATCTCCCCAGTCAATAACTAGTCCATCAAATAGCTTTGCAGGGTCAAAAACATCTCTAAATTCAATAAAGACTTTTCGTGGAGCAGATGGAACAACTTCAAATTCCATAACAGGTGGTAGTTGGGCCATCTCTTCATTTGTTCCTACAAAAACACTTCTTTGATACTTAAATACTTGGTCATAGCTATCAGTAACTTCTAAAATTACGTCATGATTTCCAAGAGAGATATCATTTATATAAATTGAATCTAAGTGATAATAATTTGGAAGAACGTAATCCTGGCCATCAACGATAAACTTGGCCGTTTTAATTTGATCACGCGGTATACTTTGAACAAATATAAGCTCAAGCATCTCATCTTCAACTGCATATTTAAAGAAAGCTTCTCGAGTATTAATAATTGGTGCGGAAACATTAATTTTAATCTTACTACTTGAGATATATCCATTTGAGTCAGTGATCTTCGCCTTAACATAGAAGATTCCTTCCTCATTAAAAGTATGATTAAAACTATTAGCTGAGTTTTCTTGCTTCAGTTCATTTATAAAGTATTCAACAGTTGAAATACCATTTGGAACAATAGACTCAGAAGTTGAAAAGCTTAATGTCTCACCAATTTCAAGATTTGTCTTTGTTGTTGAAACCTTAACGACCGGTCTTGATGGATCAAAACAATTCCCAGAACCTGTAAGAGTTGTATTTTCAAATGTACATTCTGGTGAAGAGGCCGTGAATGATTCAACAGAACTTAGAGCAGCGTTCTCTTCAATATTAATTAGAGTATCAGAAAAGAGATTCACTTCATTTGCAGAGAGCAGACTTTGTGTTTGAATATTTAGTCCATCACGAGAATCAAGACAAACTCCACCAGTTGTTGAAAAGTTAAAATTCTCAGCGACATTTATTGAACATGGAGTATGAACAATTAGATGCTCATCTCCAGAATAGCTAAATGCTAGTGCTAGATTCTTGCTACTTACATCACTACTTGACTTATAACTTTCAACATCTGACAAAGATTGGGCGACAAACACCTCACTACAAGATGCATCTTCACTAAACTCTTGTTTTATACACTCAAACTCCTCAGGAGCAAGTTGAACAGCGTAGTTAATTGTGAATTCATTTGTATTTCCTGCAAGGTCAGCCATTGCAATAACGACAGCCTTAGCACCTTCTTGCGTATTTGAAATTGTGTATGAAAATGATTTTTCATTTAGAGATACGCTGTCTCCATTAACACTTAGACTATTCAATTCTTCACTTACGACACCTTTTAGTTCATATGTTAATGAATCAAGACTTTGACCATCTATTAAGTTAATTGATGAAATAGATGGTTTTGTACCATCATAGATTACTTGAGCGATAGTAAATGATTCAGTATTTTCGGCCTGATCAAGAACAGTAGCTGTGATTTCATTACTTCCCTCTACTAATTCGATACTAGTTTTTATAACTTTTTCAATTGAAGAAAGTACTTCAATGCCATTTCTAAAAACCTTAATATCAACTGCAGATAGATCTTCAATACTAAAATCAAGTGGAATAGTCTTATTAACAGTGAGTCCACCTTCAGTATTATTTTGTGCTAGTACAGGCTTTTTGTTATCAAGTGTTAGTTTTGCAATATTTGCGCTACTAGTATTTCCAGCGGAATCGGACATAAAAATAGTTATTTCATTTACGCCATAGTTTAGATTAATAGAGTTATTAATTAAGTTTTTACTTGTCTCTAGAATCTTTGTTCCATTATTAAATACACTAGTTGTTACAGGAGTTGAGTCTTGAACTGTAAAGTCTAGTGTATATGAACTTGTAGATAAAACACTATCTGAATTTGCATTTCTTAAAAGTATTGGCGATACATTATCAAGAATAACACTTGAAACATCAGCATTACTTACGTTACCGGCAGCATCAGTCATAACTATAGAGATATTATTACTACCATCACTAAGAGAAATACTCTCATTTACATTTTTATTTGTTGTAGTTAGAACTTTAGTCCCATTATTAAAGACTTCAGTCGTTACAGTTGAAATATCTGAAATTGAAAAGTTTAGAGTTAGACTTGAATTTGCTGTATACCCACTAGACGTTTTATTATTTGCTAAAGTTGGGGCAATATTATCAATTGAAACTGTTGTAATCTCGACTGTTTCAGTATTACCGAGAGAGTCCGTTAGCTTAGCACTTATGATGTTTTCACCACTAGATAGAGTAATACTTTCTTGAACATGCTTATTAGAAGTTGTTAATAACTTATCCCCGTTACTAAAAACAATCACCTCAACACTTGATAAATCACTCACTTTGAAATCAAGATCGAGTTTATCACCTGCAATAAATCCATTTGGTGTATTATTTTCAAATAAAGTTGGGACAGAATTATCAATGAAAAACTTATTTACAAGCTTTGTACTCTCATTACCAGCATTGTCTCTGATTAGGGCCATAATTTGATACGATCCATCAGACAAGTTTAAATTTGAAACATTGTATTCAACTTCTTCTTTATTTATTCTAGTTGATGTAATTGACGTGCCAGAGACAACCTCATCTTGTGTATTTCTAATTTCAATCTTTATTGAATCATTCAGCAAATGACCAAAGCTATCTCTTGCAAGGTACTTAACATTTTCAAACTTATTTAATGATATTTCGCCTTCACTAAAAAAATCTGTACTAATAGTTGGCCTTACATCATCTCTCGAGACAGGAAGTGAGAACCCAATCTCACCATAAGGAAAATCAAGAGATATTTTCTTTTTGAAGAATTTAAAATAATGATTGAGTTTCTTAGTAAGTTTAAGTTCAAAGTTATTAAGGTCAGAAACTTTTAATCTATCTGAAATAAAAGTTAGACTTCTCTTTTGCCCAAATGGAAGTTCGCTAAACCCACTCGACTTTTTAAGATTACCATTAAAGAATAGATCTAAATTGTATTGATCTAGGCCATCATCATTAAATGACTCGTCAATTTTATCATTTTTCTCATCAATTCCAGGAAACCAAAAGCTTTTATCTGTTAAATTCTTAGTTGATGCCTCAATAGTTACTTTATCACCTTCAATTGCAGATCCTACAGGAGCTCTAAGAGACATTTTATGTCCTGAAAAGAAACTTGAATAATAAAATGGGAAGGCAACATCATTATCAACCTGTAACGGTATCTTCACTTGCGCTAATACAGACGCATCTTCTTCAATTAATTCATCAATATTTTTAGAAACTCTTTCAAGTCTTTCCTTTAAAACAATTAACCATTCAATAAGAAGCTCACTTGAGCCTCTTTTGTTTCGTTGTTGAATTCTCTTTTCTAAGAGAACAATTCTCTTATTAAGTTTAGCTTGAAGCCTCTCGTACCTCTTAATCTTAAGATCATCTTTAGCAACTAAAATATGTAGTGTATTTTCATTACCAGAAGTAAGTTCAGGTGTATCAAATGACCACTCATATACTTTTCCCTTCTTTTTAACCATTAACTGGTCTGTTACTTCAGTCATTGCATCAGGAAAATATGCTCTAATTGATACATTCCCTTGTAGGGTTGCGCGACATTTTAATTTGTTGAAGATAGAAGAGTATTTAGATACACAGATAGAACCACTTAACTGTGCAGTCTCACCTGAGTTATACTTCACATGACTTGCTTGAGGTGTATTGTAATTAATAACAACACCCTTTCGATTGTAATTCGTTCCAACCCCGGCCATAGAACTAAATGAAGTAAAGGTAAGTGATATTAAAAGAATAAACTTTGCTAATGTATATTTACACATGATCAAACGTCCCGCCTAAATTAAGTATTAATTTGAGTTTTGATTACTAGTTAAAAGAAGTAGTTCCTGATAATCCTCTTCAGAGATGGCACCATCGGCCTTTAATTCATCAAGTTCAGTTTTTGATAAAGAATAAGCTGTATCACTAAGTTCTTCTTTAAGATCTTTAATCTCTTCCTTTTTTTCCTGAATAAAAGAAGATTTTGAACTGGGTTCTGACTTATCCCCGCCTGATAATGATTTTTCTTTTTCAATGCAACTAATTAAAGTCGAACTACAAAATAATAAAATTAAAAATGAATTTTTCATTTATCCCTCATCAAATATTTCTATTTAACTGAGTATCGGGCACAACAAATTTAACTGAAAAGGAAATGTCATTTTTCTTTAATTTCGACTATAAAAACAATCACTTAGCTATGAAAACTCAAGAAAATGAGAACTATATAGCTACCAAGTTAATCTATAATTGACGTTCGAGCGACGTTTCTAAAGAGAACCTAAAGAAAATAGAAAAATTTGAAAATAATGAATTATAAAATCACAAAATATTGGCGGTTTTTCTAACTTCAACTTATCTAAAGTTTTACTTTTACTATTTACTTACTACAACATTGTTCATGAAAGAAAAAGACCGGGCTATACCCGGCCAATTGAATATATATATTAGCTAAAGAATAGAATTATACTGATGCTTCATTAATAGCATTTGAAATAATTTTTGTAAGCTTTAGAAGATCCTCAAGTTTCACATTGTGAAAGAGAGAAATTCTAAATTGATTCTTACCAAGCTTACGATAAGAGTTGATTCCATTTGCAATGTTTTGATCTTCTAGAACTTTTACAAGTGCATTGGCATCGTACTTCTCATCAAGATTGATCGTTGCAACAGATGTTGAGCGATACTTCTCATCTTGAACAAATGCTTCAAGGAAGCTTTCCTCTTTTGCCCATCCGTAAATTAACTCAGCTTTTTTATTTGCATGCTCAACGGCATACTTTTGTCCACCTTGTGAGTCCATAAGCTTTACTTGCTCATTAAGGAAGAAAAGAGTTGAAATACTTGGTGTATTATAAGTTTGATTCTTTACTGAATTATCAATCGCTGTCTTCCAATTCATAATTCCTGGAATATAACGATCACTTGAATTAATTTCTTCAGCACGCTTTAGTGCCTTTGGCGACATGATGGCAACAAATAATCCACCTTCTGAAGCGAAAACTTTTTGAGGTGAAAAGAAGTAACAGTCAATCTTTGATAAATCTAAAGGAATTTGACCTGCTCCACTCGTTGCATCAACGGCCACAAGAGTATCTTCACTAACTGTTGGTATTGTTGTTGTTTGCACTCCAGTTGAAGTTTCATTAAGAGTGAAACAAACCATGTCGGCGTCAGCGTGATCCTTAGGCTCACAACCTTGTCCATATTCACTTGCAATCTCTTCGGCATCAATCCAAGGAATTAAGTTATGTGACTTATACCACTTATTTGAAAACTCTCCACATGTGTAGTGAACACTTTTCTTTCTAACTAGACCAAGTCCAATCATATCAAAGAGAAAAGTTGCTCCACCGTTACCCATAACGATTTCATAACCTTCCGGTAGATTATAAAAACTTCTAAGTCCATCTTGTATTTCTTTAACAAGATTTTTTACAGCTGGTTTTCTATGTGATGTTCCAAGAAGTTCAGCTTTTGTATCAGCAAGCTTTTGGATAAATTCTGTTGGAATAAGAGATGGCCCGACACCAAAGCGTGGGTCACTTGGTACTAGTTCTGATGGTACTTTATAATTTTCGAACATATTAAATTCCTTTTCTAATAGTCATTACGGCAATTTTAATTAAATTCACACCATTTGCAAACAATAACATATTGCCAAATAATAAATTCTTCTTAACAATTGTGTCATGAAAAAGTTGACCTTAACAGTTGCATGCTTTGTCTTTTTCATGACAAGTCTCGTAACAAATCAAACAAATGCACAAATATACAATATACCTGGTGAGTTCTCTCTAGGTATAGGAAATATGACAAAGTACGTTGGAAAGGTTCAAAAGGACCTAGACGGTGGACGAAATTATTTTGATTTCAATCCATATCTTCGCGCCAATTACCGCTCAGACTTTTATTGGGATAAGAACTTAATCCTTGAAATAGGCTTAACAATTCCACAAGAAGGAGCTGATGATGCAGTTACAGTAACAAATCTTTGGCTTCAAGCATTAATTGAACATGTGATTAGTGACTTTAGATTGCAGGCCGGTGCTGGACTCTTCTTCACTTATACGAAAATGGATGGTGAAGTTCAAACGCTTGGTAATGGAATTTCGACTCAACAATATAATACACCTTCAGATGTCCAAACGGCGGTTAATAATATTCTCGTGATAGGAAGTGACTATCTGTTAAATAAGGACATTTTTATCAATGGCCAAATTAGTGCCTTTAATATTGAAGACGGTGATGAGCGTGCATTTAGCTATGGGCTCTCAATTAATTACACACTAGGTAATAAGAAATGAAAATACTTTTAAGCTTTATCATAGCTTTTTCGGCCCAGGCCTTTACTATCAATGCCAATATACCTATTCGCTTTGCAGATCCTGAAATTAGAGTTCACGTTGCAGACAATGCTTGCTCAAATATCACAGACAGCGCCGATGAAATTATGGATATGGTAGAAATAGCAGCAAGTAATTACTGGAATAAAATTTCAACAAGTAGCCTTCATTTAAAAGGTGGCAATATTCAAACTGTTGATAGCGCTTATACGACAAATGGAATCTGTAATGCTGGATCAGCTGGCTGCTCAACTCAAGTACCAGATACAAATAGAGATATCCTGATCGTCTGTAACGGCAATACTGATGTTTTCACTTCAGTTGGAATTCTGGCAGTAACCCTTCCAAATAATCTAAGTGGTGCAACAATTGTTGGCTCTGTAATCGGAATTAATGATATTTCTGGAACTAAGTATAATGAGCAAACTCGTGCCCAGAAGATTGCTCTCTTTGCCCATGAAATTGGACATGCCTTTGGTCTTGGCCATTCTAAACTTGAGGATTCTTTGATGTACTTTAGAAATCTAACAGGACGAGAGACAATCGGAGAAGACGATTGGGACGGAGCGACTTACCTCTACCCTAAAGAGCAAATTCCAATGTGTGGCACAATTGAGCAAATCGATAAGCAAATCGATGATAAGCTCGAGGGCACAAACTTGTCTGAACAGTCTCCTGCAAAGCCTTCCGGTGGTTTTTTCATAGGTGCTATCATGTTATTATTGAGTTTAATAATAACAATATTTACGAATCAAGAAAAAATTTGTTAAGAAGTTAAATTTTTTTCTAAAGATTCAAACAGTAAGTGCCGATAATCACATTATGGAATCAAAGTCAGGAAAATTTATTTTAGGTATTCTTATCATTTTTCTATTTAAAGTCGCAATTGCTGACAATATGAGAGATACCAAACCACATGAAGTTAAGATCTCTGTTCTTAAGTAAGCGCTAATTTCGTAAAGTGCTCACCTCTTTTGATATAGTTCAGATACTGATCAAATGAAGGAAAGGCCGGCGAAAAGAGAATTACTTTTGCTTCAAATCCAGCTTTAAACACATCATCCAAATTCTCATAATACTCACAATCAATTTCACGGCATTCATTACTTAAAATCTTTCCAGACTCACCAAAAAAGTAAATCTTTCTTATCTCATTCTTGAATTCATCTAAGCGAGAAAGCTGATTATCACCTTCGCCTCTTAATTGACCACCAATGATAAGATCCACATTTCCTAAGTTTTCAACTCCTTTAAGTGCAATACAAGTAGAATCCCAATTAGTGGATTTTGCATCATTAAAAAAGTATTGATCAGATTCATGTTTAATTAATTGCAAGCGATACTCAACACCATGAAAGCTCTCACAAGCACCTTTAAAAGCATCGATATTACCTGTAAAAGCATCCCACAAGAGGTAGACGAAGTAGGTATTGATAATATTGTGTTCACCAAATATTTTAAGTTTTGAGACATCGATATAAGAAGATAATTCAGAGATAATCTTTTTCATATCAAGATCTAGTGCATGGCCATTTCTCATCTCATATGGAATTGCCACAGGAAGGCCACTTGGAAAATAGGCCACACCACCATTTTGCATATTCTTAAAGATTTCATACTTATCAAGTCCATATTCCTCGATACTATGATAGCGCTCGCCATGACTAAAAGTGAGATTTAAAAGTCCGGCCACATCACATTGAAATTCCTCAATAAGATTTAACTGAAAGCTTGAAAGCTCTAGGATAATTCCCTGGGCCTGCTCTCTTTCACCACTCATACGATCGTAGATATAATCACAAAAAGGCACACCAATATTGCCACCTATGAAGTAATCCCCTGTCGTATCATACTTTGCACACTCTGCAAGAAAGCTAACAACTGTGGTTTTTCCATTAGTTCCAGTAACTCCTAGAATTGGAGCATCAGCAAATTTATAAGCAAGTTCAATTTCACACCAAATAGGACATGTAACACCATCAAAGATATCAATATCCTTAGAGATTCCTGGAGATAAAATAATCAAATCCATCTCTTTTAATAGCTCATTTGAATTCTCTTGCTCCACCTTGCCCAGAATACTTCTTGTCTCTTCATATCTTGGCCAAGTCTCAACCTCACCTTGATTAACTAAATAAACGTCCTTTTCAAGAAATGTCAGAAGGCGAAGAGCTGAGCGACCTGAAACACCGAGTCCTACAACTGCAATTTTATTATATGGATTAAGAGATTCATTAATAATCATAGAAAAGTCCCGTTTTAAATGGTGGTTAGTCATGCTATAAATAACGTGATGAATTACCAGCAGCAATTTACTTCTATTATAAACATTCTACGGCCATATAGTGAAATATGGCAAAGAGAAGTTATTGATCAATTCCGTGCTGGAAAATTAGATCAAGTCTATCCTAAAGAGCTCATTGCACCACTACGAGAAATAACACCTCAAGAACAATTCAAAGTTGATTGCAAAAGAATTTATGACTCACTTCCAGAATCAGACTTAAAAGATCTATTTAATTCACTAAAGAGCTTAGAAGAAGTTGAGGTCATTGATAAAGAGATGACGGCAGGAATTGAGAAGCTTCCAAGCTGGGCCTTTCACAAAGTTAAGGGAAAGAAGCAATACGAGATTCTAACTATTGCAAACTTCCTCACGAACTTACAAAAGAATAAAGAGATCAAATTTAAACATGTTGTTGATATCGGCGGAGGAGTAGGCCACCTTAGTAGAACTCTAGCCTACTACTTTGGTATGGATATGATCAGTCTTGATATAAATCCAGAGTTTCAAGAGATAGGGAAAAAGAGACTTGAAAAATTCCCTAAGCCGCAAGGTCACAAGAATGTCCAATTTATCAATCATGACTTTTCAATCGATTTAGCAGATGAAAAGAATGAAGAAATCTTTTGTGATAATTCATTTTCACTAGGCCTTCATACTTGCGGCCCACTTGCTGTTAAACATATGCAGGTTGCAGCGAAACATCAAAGCAGTGGAATGCTAAATTTCGGTTGCTGCTATAATAAGCTTACACCTAAAAGTGATATTAACCTCTCAAACTTTGCCAAAGAAAATAATCCACTTGAGTTTGGACGCGATAGCTGCACTCTTGCGACCAGAGGTCATCAAAGTATGACCTATGAAGATTTTGAGCAAAAAAGAAAAGTTAAATACTATCGCTACTGCTTACAATTTTATATTGATGATATCTACGGACAAGACAAAGAAGTTATGCCTATTGGTGATGCACATAAAAGGCTTTATCTTGGTGACTTTGCAACCTATGCAAAATCAAAGTGCCACGAAAATAATATACCAATAAATTTTTCAGATGAAGAATTTGAAGAGTATTTAAAAAAGCATGAAGTTATTCTAGAGACACTATTTCTTTGCGATATTATTCGCTGGCAATTTGGACGAGCACTTGAGCTATACATCCTTATTGATCGTGTTATGATGTTACAAGAAATGAATAAAGAGGCCAAGCTTATGAGCTTCTTTGATGAAGAAGAATCACCTCGTAACATGGGAATCTGGTATTATGACAAAGAATAAGAAGTTCGCTCTTATAACAGGTGCCACAACGGGGATGGGTGAGGCCTTTGCTAATTACTTTGCAAGTGCTGGAATAAATCTCTACCTTCACGGCAGAAATAGCGAAAAATTAAGTGCAAATGCAAAGACTTATCAAGATAAGTATCACGTTGAATGCAAGGTTATAGTTAAAGACCTCATAGAAGATGATGCCAGCTCGTTTTTAATTAAAGAAGTAACAACCCCAATTAATTACCTCGTCAATAATGCAGGTTTTGGAGTAGCTGGTAAATATCAAGATACTGATATTGAAAAACAAATTGCCATGCAAAGAGTTCACGTTGAAGTGCCCATGAGACTGACACATCACTTCTTAAAACAAGATGATCAATTACAGATTATTAACGTGGCCTCTCTTTATGCTTTCTTCCCTGTTCCTAGACAATGCATTTACGCTGCTTCAAAAAGCATGATTCACTCTTTTTCCCTTGCTCTTTATCGCGATCTCATTGGAACGAATAAAACTGTTATCTCTGTTTGCCCAGGACTCGTTTATACTCAATTTCGAATTAATCAAGGTAAACAAGAGAAAAAACACTTCTCAGGTATTTGGCCAAAACAGGTTGTTGAGGAAACATTGAATGCTCTTTCTAAACAATCACCATTTATTATTCCTGGCAGATTCAATAGAATTTTCAAATCACTTTTAACGACGCTCCCCACAAAAGTGTCATTACGCATAATTGAGAGAGTTAACACGGGGCGCGGATACTAAATACTTTCTTACAATACCTGTCAGATCTAGTCAGAATTAAAAATGCACCTTAAAATGCCTTCACACAACACACACGATTATTCATATAATTAATTTTATGAGGGACATAAATGCAAACTACCACAATCAATATTGATGAAATCAAATTAAATTCTCAGTACCTTAGAACAGAGACAGATGTAGAAACATTAAAAAATAGTATCGAAAGTATTGGACTAATTAATCCTCTCACAATTAATAAAGAAAACGAATTACTTGCAGGAGCAAGAAGATATACAGCTTTAAAAGAGCTAGGAATCACTGATATTCCAGTTCACGTTGTTGATAGAAAGAGCCTAGAGCAAGAACTTATCTCAATTGATGAAAACCTTGTTAGAAAGCCACTTGATAAACTTGAGTTTGAGAAGTGTCTTAACCGTGGTCGCGAAATCTATGAAGAATTAAATCCAACTGCTACAAAAATTGAAGTTGATAAAATCGCAACAACGACTGAAGAGAAGAAACTTGAAAAAGCTCAAGAAGAGCAAGATATGGACTCTTTTGCAGCTGTTACTGCCCAAAAAACAGGACTTTCTAAAAGCGTTATTAAAGGTGCAATCAAAAGAGACGCACTTGCTTCAGAACATGTTAAGAAGGCCCGTCGTCTTGGCCACTTAAACGCGAGCCAAACAAATGAGATCATTAAGCTTGATAAAGAAACACAAGAGAAGATCCTTCCAATGATTGCTGACAAAACAGTAAAGGAAGCAAAGCAAATTATCACAGCTGCAAAACGTGGTGGAATTGAAGAAGCAAATCAAGAAATTGAAACAATGATTCCACTTCCAAAAGAATATGCACATCTAAGAAACCTCTCTAAGAGACTAAATAAAAATCTAACGAGAATTCTTCTAGAAGAGCTAACTTATGAAGGTAAAGAAGCAGACTCAATCATGAAAGAGATGAGAAAACTGCAAGAAAACCTGAATCACTTTTTTAAAATGGGAACGACAGGTAGCATGACAAGCACTGAGTCAATTGAAGAAGATGAGCATTCAGAGTCAACTCCAGTAGTCTTAGAAGAAGGCGCACAAGAATTCACACCAGAATACACTCTTTAATAAACGTTTACCTCTGGTCAATGTCATACTTTTTAGACAAAATAGACCAGAGGTAAATTTATGAAAAAACAAAACTCAAATCTCATTTTTATTTCCTGGATTGTTGCTATGATAGCAACAGTAGGAAGCTTATTCTTTAGTGTTATTATGGAATTCACTCCTTGTTCACTTTGTTGGTACCAAAGAGTGGCCATGTATCCCCTTGCTATAATTTTTCTCTTTGGCGTCTACGATGAAGAACACTATTGCATGAAAACAAGTATTCCTTTCACTGTCATTGGATGGGCCATTGCCGTTTATCACAATCTTCTTCAATGGGAAATTATACCAGAGAGTGCTTCACCTTGTTTAAATGGAGTACCATGTTCAGCAAAATGGATAAATTGGTTTGGATTTATTTCCATTCCATTTCTATCACTTATGGCATTTACAATTTTACTAATAACTCTAGTAATATATTACAAAAATAAAAAATCAATGAGGACAACAAATGAATAAGAATTACAAAATCATCAGTGTCGTGATTGCTCTAATTGCAATCTTTGCTATCGCAACAACAGTTTACAAAAAACAACAAAGTAAGAAGCTTGGTATGCAAGCTAATGAAAATTATAAACTCTTTGTTCCAGACTATGCCCCATCAATGGGACCAGAAGATGCTCCTGTTACAATCGTAGAGTTTCTTGATCCAGAGTGTGAATCATGTCGCGCATTTTATCCATATGTTAAAAATGTTATGGCAAAGTACGAAGGACAAGTAAGACTTGTAGTTCGTTATGCGGCCTTTCACAAGAATTCAAGTTATGCCATTGCAATTCTAGAGGCAACGAGAAAGCAAGACAAATACTGGGAGACCCTTGGTGTCTTATTTAAAAGTCAACCAGCTTGGGGAAATCATCACAACCCAAGACCTGATCTCATCTGGAATTATCTTCCAACAATTGAGGGACTAGATATTGAAAAAGTAAAAGAAGATATGCACGATCCAAAATTCATGGAGATTGTAAAAAAAGACATGGAAGATGGAAAGAAACTTGGAGTACGTGGTACCCCTACTTTCTTTATCAATGGGAAACCATTAAAGAATTTCAGTTACAACCAACTTGAACTACAAGTTAAGGAAGAGCTTGAAAAATAATGCATACCTTTGCTAACTCCCACTTTCTTAAAATCATAGAAGACAGTGGGAGTGCATCTCCTCAAAGAGGTTGGCATCCAGTTCACCTAACTAAAAATGACAACACTCTTATCTCATATGTAAAAGATCATAGTTACGGCGAGTATATATTTGATTGGGCCTGGGCCGACCTTTATTACAGAATGGGCCTTGAATATTACCCCAAACTCATTCATGCTATTCCTTTTACACCTGTTAATAATAGTAAATTCACAAAAGATCTTGATTCAGATCTTTTAAAAGAATCATTTGAGTTTTATCAAAACTCTCCTTTTTCAAGTGAGCACTATTATTTTACTGACAACAAATACACACAATTAGAGGATATAGGTTTCTTTAAACAAGTCACGACTCAATATCACTTCATAAATGAATATGACTCTTTTGAAGATTATCTTTCAAAACTAAGAAAGAATAAAAGAAAGAATATAAAAAAAGAAAGACGAACTTGTGATGCATACGAGCTTAAAATAGAGAAAGTAGACGCAAGAGATCTACAAATAGAAGAACTTAAGCAGATCTATGGAATATATTTAACAACTATCGACAAGAAATCAGCCTACCCCTATTTAACGTTAGAGTTCTTTATTGGACTTAAAGAATTAGATAATTGCTTCTTCCACCTGGCCTATCTTGCAAGTAAAGAAGATGAGATTATTGCCATGGCAATGTTCTTTGAATCAGAGACAAAGCTTTATGGACGCTACTGGGGAATTCATCCTCTTTATCAAAGCAGTTTTGATTTTCTTCACTTTGAAATGTGTTATTACATGGGAATGGAATACACAATAGATAAAGGGCTTAGAATATTTGAGGCCGGCGCACAAGGTGAACAAAAACTTTACCGAGGATTTCGTCCAGTGGAAATTGAGTCCTGGCATCATTTAAAGAATACTCAGATTCACGAAGCTCTTAGACAACATGTACTAAACCAGAATAAACAAGTGCAACGTTATCATCAAAAATTAAATGAGCTTCTTCCCTTTAAGAAGTAGGTACGTCGATACTTTTGGCCTTTGACCAAAAGTATCGACGTACCTTAACATTTACCTAATCGTTATTTCAGAATCTTTATAATCAATATTTAAATCTTTAGATTCTAAGTCATGAGACATAATCTCTTTTGACAGCGGTCTAGTTACAAGTCGATTAAAAGTTGAGGCAAGTGGCCTTGCACCGTAATCTTCACTATAACCTTGCTCGTTTAATCTCGCTCTTACACTATCAGAGATATTGACCTTCAGTTTACGTGCAAGAAGTCTCGAGTTTAATTCTTTGATCTGCTTATCAATTAGTGAATTCATAATTGAGCGATCAAGCGGATTATAGTCTAAGACTGCATCAAGACGGCCTAAAACTTCTGGCTTAAATGCATGTTCAACATTCTTAGCATTTGTTGTTAGAAGAATAATTGTGTTTTTAAAATCAATCGTTCTTCCTTTATTATCAGTTAGCCTCCCGTCATCAAGGATTTGGAGTAGAATATCTCCAAAGTCACGATGGGCCTTCTCGATTTCATCAAAAAGGATAACAGAGTAAGGGTGGCGTCTGATAGCTTCAGTTAAAACACCACCCTCTTCGTAGCCGACGTAACCAGGAGCGGCACCTATAAGCTTACTAACAGAATGTTTTTCACTATATTCTGATAAATCAAAGCGAATTAAGTTATCTTGTGTATCAAATAAGAACTCACACAATGCTTTTGCTGTTTCAGTTTTCCCAACACCACTTGGACCTTTTAACAAGAATGAGCCTAATGGACGAGATGGGTCTGTTAGTCCAGCATGAGAAGTAATGACAGTATCAGCAATTTCTTGTAATGCTTCATCTTGTCCAAAAACACGTGACTTTAAAAAGCCTTCAAGTTGAAGAATTTGAGACTGTCTCGACTTTAAGATCTTCTCAACAGGAATTCCCTTTTGTCTTGAGATAACCATTGCAATATCTTTAGTTGCAAGAATCCAGTCATGATGACAAGACTCTAACTCTTTTTCAATCTCAGGTAGTCTTGAATACTTAATCTCACTAGCTTTTTCATAGTCTTGATTTCTTTCTGCTGCTTCAAGTTCAAAAGTTAAACGGTCACGCTGATTCTTAAGTTCAGAGACTCTTTTAAGAGAGAGAACTTCATCTTCCCATTTGGCCTTTTGTTCATTAAAGCGCTCTTCAAGCTCTTTTATTTCAGAGCTCAGTTTTTCATTTTCCTTATCAATTTGAGCATTAACTTTCTTTGAGCGAATCTCGGCTTCTAGCTCTACTAACTTAGCAGGCATGGCCTCAGCTGAAAGCTTTAGCGCACTTGCAGCTTCATCCACAAGGTCGATGGCCTTATCCGGTAAATTCTTATCAGTTATATACTGATCAGAGAGTATCACTGAATTAAAGATGGCCTCATCAGAAATTTTAATACCATGGTGAATTTCAAGCTTATCGCGTATCCCCATTAAAATTTCAATGGCATCTTCTTTTGATGGCTCATTAACCGGTACAGCTCTAAATCTTCTCTCAAGAGCACTATCACCTAAGATATATTTCTGATATTCTTCATCAGTTGTAGCACCAATACAATTTAGCTCCCCTCTAGCAAGGGCCGGCTTCAGAAGGTTGGCCGCATCCATTGCACCATCAGTTTTACCTGCACCAACAAGTTGATGGATCTCATCGATAAAGAGAATCGAAGTGGCTGCATTCTTTTTAATATATTTTAAAAGCTTTTGTAGTCGCTCTTCAAACTCTCCGCGAAACTTAGTTCCGGCCATTAGAGCTCCCATATCAAGAGCATAAACAGTCTTTCCTTCTAATACATCTGCAACCTTGCCTTTAACAATCATCTCAGCAAGACCTTCAACAATAGCAGTCTTACCAACACCGGCAGGCCCTACAAGAACAGGGTTATTCTTTCCACGTCTTCCTAGGATCTCCATTACCGCACGAATTTCTTTTGAGCGGCCAATAACTGGATCAAGCTTACCTTCTTGTGCCATTTCATTAAGATTTGTTAAGAATGATGGCACTTCATCTTCCTCATCACCATCAAAGTTTTGAGAGAAAATTGTAGGATCAATATTCAAGCTTGGAAGAATCGTAATGATATTCTTTAGTAAATCTGTCTCTGAAATTTCCTGGCGTCCACTCTGTATTGCATTAGAAGATGCAAGAGTTAACCACTTACTGAGTCCAGCAGTCGGTCTTATATTATCAAGTGCCACTTCACTTGATGCCTGAGGAAGGCGATCAACTTCTGTCTTAATCTCTTTCAGTTTATTCTTAAGAGATCTTGAAGAGAAAGAAGATGGATTCTTCACTAGTCCATAGGCAAGGTGCCATTCGGATAGTTGAGTATTCTTCTTTTCCATAAGAAGAGTTTGGGCAATGTCCAAACTTCCTGCAACGATTGAATCGTACTTATTCATAAAAATCCTCCGCGTAAATTTTGGGCATAAACACCTAAAATTATGAGGTATTTTTCCCCTTCTATAAATAAGATGGGAGCTCATTTATAATTGTCAAGGTAACCAATTAATTTTTTTTCGTAATAAAAAGAGTGTTTATGTATAAAACTTTTATCCAATTTTTCCTTATACTTTTAACTATTTGCAAAGTTCAAGTGCTTGCAAATGAAATCGTCCCTCTCGACTTAAGTACACCTAGAGCGACAATGAATTACTATCTCAAGAATATGAAGGCCTATAAACTAGGAAACAACCTTGGACTAGAATATGCCATAAAGACTTTTGATGGTAGTTATCTTCCGGAATCAGTTAGAGAAGTTAAACTTAAAGACTATGCTCAAACGTTGATAACGGTTCTTGATCGTATTGAATATATCGATGTAAAGAAAATCCCTAAGAAGCCTAATACAGATATTTGGTACTACCGCAAATCTAAGGTCCATGTTGATGGTGATGATCATCAAGTCGAAATTTCTTTACAAAAATTTGAAAGAGATGAGAAAATTGTTTGGCTCTTTACTGAAGAAACAACGAAATCACTATATCACTACGACTTATCACTTAGAGGAAAACAAACGGCCAAAGACGTTGTTTACAGTAAGTCCATAAAAGATCGACTTAAAGAGTATCTTCCTCCATGGACATTTCATCAAAGATTTCTTCTTTTAAATATCCATTGGATTCTATTAATTATAATTACTCTTATAAGCTTTGTTTTTGACCGTATTGTACGTCACTATATTGCAGTTAAAGCAATTTCAATCCTAAAAAAGAGAAATATAAGCTTTACTGAAAAACAACAAAACCGACTGACTGCACCTTTTGGAATTGTTACCTTTGTTTATATTTTTAAAACATTATGTACATGGATTGATTTACCGACTGACGCTCTTGTTCTTATCATAAAAGCCTGTGACATCATTTTTGCTGTCGCGATGATTATGATCTTAAACGAGCTACTAACGGTCATTTGTCTCTACCTAGAAGATAAGGCCCGTGATACTGAGAATAAATTCGATGATATTATTGTTCCCCTTGTAAGAAAAACTGCAAGATTCTTTATTTTTGCTGTTGGTATCATTTTCATTGGTGATGCACTAGAGCTGGATATGAAATCCATCCTAGCAGGTATGGGAATTGGTGGTATTGCTTTTGCTCTTGCAGCAAAGGATACAATTTCAAATCTCTTTGGTTCATTCACAGTATTATTTGATAATCCATTTACTATTGGTGACTGGGTTAAGATCAATGATGATATTGAAGGGATTGTAGAAGAAGTTGGAATGAGATCAACTCGTATTAGAACATTTTATAATTCAGTTTTATCTGTTCCAAATGGTACTCTTATCAATGCAAATATCGATAACCTTGGAAGACGTCGCTATCGTAGATTTAATACAAACTTAGGTATTGATTATGCTACTCCACCAGAAAAAATTGAAAACTTTTGTGAGAGTATAAGACAAATCATCATCGCTCATCCATTTACACGTAAGGATAACTTTCAAGTATATTTTAATGGAATGGGTGCAAGCTCTCTTAATATTCTTGTTTATATGTTCTGGGAAGTTCCATCATGGGATGACGAATTACATGAAAAACATAAATTTCTATTAGATATTTTAAAAGTTGCAAGAAAGCACGGTATTAACTTTGCCTTCCCTACTCAAACTCTACATGTACAAAAAGATCCAGGTGTTACTTATTCACCTGAAGAAGTTAACTTTGAGATGTCGAAACAAGTTGCTAAGTCACTTGAAAATGAGCGTTGGCACGCACCAAATCGTTCATCTATTGATCGTTTAAAGTAATTCTATATTGGCCTTAGGGTTAAAACCTTAGGGCCAGATTTCTTAACTAAATCAAAGTTGAAAATCTGATAACGATATTCATCATTAAAAAATCTTTCTCTTTGGTTGTCATAGTATGGCGATAACATATGTCCAGAATTACCAAGAGGTAAGATGCCATATGAAAGATCAACATTAGCAAAATCAACAAGGCGTCTCGTACTTGGCCCAGTCACTGGAGTGTGGCCCTTATTACATTTTACACGCCTGATATGGTTAATACTATTGATTGAGCCATTTGCTTCATACGGCCCATGAGAAAAAATCTTTGCTAAGAATTTATTCTTTTCAAACGGATGAACGAATTTAAGTTTGTGAACACGGCCCCATCGCCATGTACCAATATCGGTCCCTAATTTTTCCTTTAACTTTGCAACAGACTCTTTAAATGCCATGGCCATAACATCAAAGCGTTCCTCGACTGGAGCAGTTTTTTCAATATCCCACCAAGCATCAAAAGGCCTATCAAGTAAACGATAATAAAAAGTCCAAGAATTTATGGCCTTACAATAATTAAGATAATTATCACCCATTTCATCCATCAACAGCCTTCTAATATTCATATTTACTTCATGAAATATTGTTGGGGCCACTTGATCATGACGCGAATGACCTTTCCACTGTGCTAACTTTTCCAACGCCTGCTGTTCTAAGTTATTGAGCTTAACTCTTTTAGCAGATTTAATAATCATTTCTTGAATAATAGCATTATGACTACTAAAGCTAGCTGTTTGTACCATCTTCTGAGAGTCGATATCCCAATTCTTACGTAACTTAAGAGATTCGAGAATTGTGTTGTAGCGATTATCAGAATGCCAGCCACCACGATGATGAATACCTTCCTTCATCGTTTTTGGAGCATCATTGGCCGAGACCACAAAACCATTTTCTGGATTTATCTCATGAGGCTTATCATCGAAATCATAAGCTCCTAAGATCTTACGATCAGCACTTTGTACAAGATCAGACTCATAAGGATGAGATCTATTATAGCTATCACCCATAACTAAGCGAGCAACATTTCCCTTGGCATCTGCATATACAATATTAAGCCCAGGTGACTTAACAATACTTGTTGCTTTTTTTATCTCTTCAAAACTTTTAGCGCGCCCTAGCCCATAGAAGCCTTCAATTGGCTTATTACCTAGTTGAAAAAAACTAAAGTGTGCTGCTATATTCTTTGAATCCTTATTTACTGTTTTTACAATTTCATCAACAATAGGGCCTTTTTCAGACCACTTAAGGTTAAAGTTAATAGGAGCCGAACCTTTTACTTTTATGACAGAATTTTCAACACGAACAATATCAAAGTCATCGTCTAGTTGATAAAGATCCACATCATCTGTATAGCTAATTGTTAATCCCCAACCGTGATTACGATTATGTCCCATTCCAGGGAAAGGAATCATTGGAAGAAAATGGCCATACATATGAAAACCTTCTTCTTCATTTTTAATATTGGCCTCATACCAAATATTAGGTGCTGAAAATTTAATATGTGGATCACTTGCTAAAATTGGCTTACCTGATCGAGTTTTATCCCCACTTATGGCCCATGCATTAGAGCCTGTGAAGGTACCAATCCCTTCAAGAAGATCATCGTAGTCAATAAATTGAGCTTCTACGACACGACGAAGACGATGAGATAAATCAACTTCATTATTTGCAAAGAGATATTTTAAATCACGGTGTTTTACGTCGGCCATGATTTGTTGATAAGCAATCTCATTTCTCATAAATGGAGAAAAGCTATAATTTAAATAGACAAAGACACCATAGATATCTTCTAGATTAATTTTCTTAGGCTTGATTCCAAGTATAAAATATTCAATCGGTCGAATGCTATTTTCTAAGTAATAATTATAACCAGCGATAAATGATTCGAGATCTTTGCGAACGACAGGATCAAGATTTGTAAGAATATCATTGCGTATATAGCTTGAATTGAGAGTTCTAAATAATTTATCAGCAGCAACTAAGTCAGGCCCAAGAATTTCAGAAAGTCGTCCTTGTCCTGCGCGAGCAATTAGCTCGTATTGAAAAGCTCTATCACTTGCCATTGAAAAGCCAAGTGCATAATTCATATCATGTCTTGTTTTAGCATCGATATGAACAACACCTTCGTGGTCACGATAGATTTGAACTTCATTATCGATATCACCAATTTTTAAACTTCCTTCCATAACTGGAAATGAGCCTAACAAGAGGAAGTATACGGTAGTTATTAATAAGAATACGGCCCCAAGTAGTGATAAGATAATTTTTTTCATAGTTAACTCTTAAATAGTTTTTTCTCTTTAACGTGATCAGCAACGACTTTTGGAAGCTTATCTTCCCAGCCTTTTTGATCTTTTTGAATCATTTCAATAACTGTACGAGACCAAATACCTGATGATTCGAAATCAAATCCCTCTAAATCAACGATGAGTCCATTATCTCTTAGGTATTTTACAAGATACTCAAGAGTTGGATCGTATTTAACATCAGAGAAGCCTAGACGATTATTTGCATCATTATCATCGGCACATGGATATAGAAATAATTTAGTATTAAGGCCAAATAACTCACCAAGGCCACCTAAGATCCCATATGAAGTATCTTCATAGTGCTTGATATTTAGAATTTCGTTTAAGTTATATGTATTTGTAATAAACGCAATTTGGCTTTTAGAAATTGGTTGTAGGAATTGATTAAGCTCAAAGTATGAAGCAAAATTAGTAATAAGAACTTTTTGCTTAAGTTTTGTAAGTAGATCAACTCTTGCTAAGAAGTCTGCATTATCGATTGCAGAGCTTCGAGATAAAAGCTTTGACATCGAAATCTCAGATAACGTCACAACGTTTTCACATTTTTCAGTAGTACATAAATGTTCACGACCAACTTTAAGGGCATCTAAATTCCCTTTTGTCGGTGGCCTAAAAGATCCTCTAAGAACCACAAGAGGCTTTCGATAGAGATAATCCTTAATTTGAACAACACTTCCATTCTCATCAAACATAACTGCAGATGTGAATTTTCTTTTTACAAGTTCAAGAGAAAGTATTCTTGGATCAAGGCCTTCAAATGCAGGGCCACGTACATCAATCATATCAATCAACAAACGACTTGTAGAAAGGTTATCCATAAGAGATGAAACGAGTCTTGATGTATCATTTGAATTATAGAAACAGCTGTGAATCATATTCACACCTAAGAAACCAACGGCCTCTTGTTGCTGTAGGTTTTCTTGATCTAACATTTTAACGTGAAGAATAAGGTCAGAAGGCTGTGCTCCTGGAGCGTGTTGAAAACGAACACCTAACCAGCCATGACATTCACCTTTGCCAGAATAGCTCTTTGCGGCCACTGTATCGGCAAAGCAAAAGAACTTAGTTGAGTCATCGCGTGAGTCCTTTAGACGATCATATGTTTTTGAAAATTCAGTCTCAAGCATTTTATTCAAACGACCTAATGAAACATAACGCTTTGTCTCTTCAATCCCATAAATTGAATCAGAGATCTGCATATCATAGGCCGACATTGTCTTTGCAACAGTACCAGCAGCTCCACCTGCTCTAAAGAACTCTCTGGCCACTTCCTGACCTGCCCCAATTTCGGCAAAGCTTCCATAGACAGAGTTGTCGAGGTTAATTTGTAGTGCTTTTTGTTTTGCTGATAGAATCTGGCAAAAATCCATGTGTAATCTTCCTTAAACTTGGCTTAAATAATTGAAATCTTACTCATATAATACCAGTTTAAAACTTCAAATGGCAAAGTTAGGACACAAGAAATCAGCAATTGTGACAAAATAATTTATCCTAAAAGCAATAAAATGCGTTGGAATTGGCCAGTAATTCCCGTTATTTGGCAACCTTGCTAAAAATTGACATGGATTTGTCGATATGAACAATGAAAGGATGATACAATATCCTTAAGAAAGGAGATGGAACTATATGTGGATTCCAGTAATTATTGTCGGTATTTTAGTAGGAATTGCTTCAGTCAAAGAGAAGCAGGCCCGCGAAAAAAGAGCAAAGGCCTACATCCCTATTAAATCAAAAAATTAATTCTTAGCAAAATTAATCGCACACTCTTTTGCAAAATAAGTCAAAATCATGTCACAACCTGCACGCTTGAAGCTTGTTAGCATTTCAAGACTTACAGCTTCGCCATCTATCCAGCCTTTTTCAGCTGCGGCCTTAACCATGGCATACTCGCCAGAAACATTATAAGCAGCAACTGGAAGATTCGTTCTCTCTTTCATTTTTGCAATAACATCAAGGTAGCTTATTCCTGGTTTCACCATAAGAATATCTGCACCCTCTGCCTCATCAAGTTCAATCTCTCGTAGAGCTTCAGTAAGATTTGCAGGGTCCATTTGATAAGTTTTCTTATCACCGGCCTTAGGTGCGCTATCAAGAGCATCCCTAAAAGGTCCATAGAATGCCGAAGCATACTTGGCCGTATAAGACATGATTTGAGTTTTATGAAAGCCTTCACTATCTAGCGTTTCACGAATATGTCCAACTCTTCCATCCATCATATCACTAGGGCCAATAATATCACTTCCGGCCTGAGCCTGAGATAGTGCCATAGCAGAGAGAATATCTAAGGTCTCATCATTTAAGATTTCGCCAGTTCTTTCACAAACAATACCATCATGACCATCGCTAGAATACGGATCCATCGCAACATCTGTCATAATGAGCATATCTGGACATGCATCTTTTATATCTTTAATTGTCTTTTGAAGAAGTCCATCAGGGTTCTTTGATTCAGTAGCAAGACGATCCTTGATTGAATCATCTAGAGCAGGAAATAATGAGACGCACTTAACACCAAGATTCCATAGCTCTTTGACCTCTTTTACAATTAAGTCGCGACTAAAACGACTAATTCCTGGCATTGAATCAACAGGAATGATCTGATCCTTACCCTCTACAATAAAAAGAGGCATAATTAAATCATCAACTGTTAAGATCGTTTCACGCATAAGAGATCTCATTGCGTGGTTTTTGCGATTACGACGAGGTCTAATATTATTTAAATACATATATTATAATCCCATTTGTAACTTAGTTTTATATGCGAGAGCATACATGGAAATTTGCTTAATCATACTTGATAGGCCGTTAGCACGTGACATTGATAAGTGCTGTCTTAAGCCGATCGTATCGAGAAAGTCTGGTTTCGTAGCAAGGATCTCATCAGGAGTAGCATCTGAGTAAATCCCAATAAGGATTGAAACAATACCTTTAACAATGGCCGCATCGCTATCTGCTTGGAAAATAACCTTACCATCTTTTAGCTCAGGGATAAGCCATACTTGAGATTGACATCCCTTAACCTTATATTCTTCTTTATATAATTCTTCAGGTAGTGCAGGCATTTTCTTTCCCATGGAAATAATATGCATGTAGCGGTCTTCCCAATCATTGAATTTATTAAACTCTTCCACAAGAGCATCAACTCTTTCTTGAATTTGCACAATAGGCTCCTTACCTTAAGGGTCTTTTAATATGGCAGGAGTTTAGCACTATTTAGATGATGCGTGAAGCAAACTCCAGCATTTTTTCGATTTGCTCAGCAATATGATCCACAAGATTTTGTAGTGCGATAAAGAATCCATAATTACCAACCTGATTGGTAATCATTGCAATCATAGACTCCAATAAGTCTAGATAAGGCTCTAAACCAAGCTTTTTGATAACAAGTTCAATATAATTGGCCACACCTTCCACGTCTTTACCTTCATTTGTTACTACATAGAGAGGATTCTTAATTGATGCCACGTAAACTCCTTAATTCATCATTCTTCTTTAATCTTATCATATAGACTATAAACTCGCTTCATTCCACGAATCAATTAAATTTGCGATTTTATTAAATTGTTCATGAAGCGGGCGATATTCCTTGGAATTATAATCATAAATAGACTTCTTAGCGGCCTGTGACTTTACGATTTGGGCCTTATTAAAGAATGGAGCAATATACTTATCGTTGCCAGTAACTTTACGAATAAGTTCCTTAATCTCGTGTAGATCACTCTCCTCTTGCTTGCGTCTTGAGTCCATAAGATTTGGTATATGAGTGATAATTTCAGGAAGTTCTACTAATTCCATATCCTCGATATCCCCAAGCATGCGATAAAAATGCTCTAGGCCCTTCATTGAAAAATCATCAGGTCTAAATGGAACAATCACGCCATCGCTTGAGCAGATACTATTAACCACGAGAAGTCCCAGAGTTGGAGGGCAATCCACAAGAATATAATCATATCGTTTTCTAAGTCCGGCCTGTTCAATATATTTTTTTAGAATAGTTTGTCTTGGGGAGTTAACTGAAGCAACACAGAGTTCAAAACCAGAAAGCTCTTGGGCCGAAGGGAGAAGATCGACTCCCGCTTCAGTCTTGTAAACGACATTTTCAAAAATTACACTTGTATGCATCTGTTTCAATTCTTTAACTGTATTCAAAAGAAGATTAAAGATACTTTTCTCATTTTCTTCTCTTCCAAAAAGATAGGACATATTGGCCTGAGGATCCATATCCACGACAAGAACTTTATGACCCTTTTGAGCTAAAGCATAGGCCGTGTTAAAACACATCGTCGTCTTTCCGACGCCACCTTTTTGGTTTAGAAAAGATATGACCTTCCCTTTACCCTTATCATCAAGTTTTTGCTTATTTCGCCCAAAGAACATACTTCCCCCAATATGAATGTAAAATTCTTGGAAAGTATAACATAATTTTATTCAGAGACATACTGATCAGGGTCAATTTCAACAACACAGCGAAGGCCGACACGTGACGTTCTTGTTTCATCAGGATAAAGCTCGACTGTGTAGACACCACTTGCGTTAAGACGAGTGTAATCACCACCACTTACCATTGCTCCTGTTGCAACATTTGTGTATTCATTGAAGAAGCCATCATCATGGAGCTGTGAGTTAGTAAGTCCAGCACTTGAACCAATACGAAGAGTGTACTTCTCTAAAAGAGAATCGGCCGTGGCATTTCCATAGGCAGAAGTCGTAATAGGCATACCAAAGACGTAATTAAAATAGCGAGAACTATAGTATGACTGGTCTTCAAATAAGAAATTATCCAGCTCTCCCTCACAAGGAAGAGATGCGTCACTATCTTCACATGGCCCTATCGTATTATCCATTACATAATTTGCACTACCTGATCCATAAAGATCAGTATCAACAGATAAAATACTGGCAAAGTCATACGTAAAGTTTGCAGCATTAAATGTATAATCTGTACTAGAAATCTCTGCAATATTTCCAACAGCGTCTTGAATACCAAACATTGATGTACAAGTTTCAGTAAAAGATGATCCTGTATACAGGGAGCGAATTCCAGAAGAGTAAGTTCCAGGTATCGAGTGAACATCTGATGAACTGAGGTTATCAATATCCATATAAGAGCTATCAAGCCCACTTGCTAGTGAAGAATTACACTTACTTGATGAATTTAAAGAAAGGCCTCTTTCAATTTCTTCAATTGAAGAATCAGAGATATTTCTTACATCCCAGGCCGAATAAGCAATTTGCTCATCACGTGTTGGCAGTTTGAAAGTCGTTCCAAGATTATAACCTGTAATTGCGTGTGTATTTGTCATGGCCGTACATGCAGCAGCCGCTTCGTCCATATCGACATTTGTAAGAGGAGGTAGATATGACTGAGAAGCAATAGCGCTATCGAGAGCTTGGCCTGTATAATCTAACCAAGTTGAACCACCATTGTTTACCTTACATAGGCCAGAGTTTCGCTCATAAAAGATATCACCTACATTAGCAGCAGAAACACCGACAGCGGACTGACCAACACATTGTCCATCCGATGTGCTACAACCAGTTTTTGTATATGGGCACCCCATTTCAAAACGAGGAACGATTAAATCTTTCCCAAAGTCATATACTGTATATCCAAGCGTTGCATTATTTTCATCACCAAGACCTGCATATTCACAAATATAGTCACTATCTATAAATGGTGTCGAATGCATCATTGTACAAGCTTTCTTATTAACCATCCAACGGTGAACAAATGCATAATTTTCAGCAGGTGCAATAACTCTCACCTTTGCAACTTTATTATTTGTTGTAATTTCTAATTCTTCTGTTGCACCTAATTGATTTGTATAACTAAGTACCGGTCTAACTTCATAGATATATGTATGATTTGGTACTGGTGCAAGACGTGAGTTTTGACCATTATCAACATAAGTCGTTGAAGATGTAATTAAGTTGCGATTAATTGGCTTATTATAATTAAAGCTATTCACCATTCCAGCTTGCTTGCGATAAACATTATAACCTTGGATTGCCCCAGAAGTGTTTACTGTAAAGTCTTCCCATTCCAGAGTTACTTTTGATGTTCCGTGATAAGGAATCCAATCAGAACCATCAGAATAAAAACAATCTGTTCCAGTTGTTGGCTCATAAGCTGTGTTAAATAGGAACTTACCTTTATTCTCACTTGCAACAAGAGTTTCCGTTTGAGAATTAAAAACAACACTTACAGAACCTGTTGCTGTGTCATCATATGTTACATCACCAATACAACTTCCACTTCCTAGATCGTCACAAGTTGTTGTTGGATCATCTAGGATTCCACTACTAGTATATTGGCGATTAACTTCACTAATATTACAAGCTACTTGCTTAGAAATTAAAACCCAGTCAGAAGGTGTTGTACCTGTTGAATAATAACACTGGTTTGAAGATGTACGATAAACTGCTCCGGCTACATCAGGTGTAACTGAACCACTTGGATCAGATGCACCATAACACTCCTGACCGCTTTGGCACTTCGTTAATGAGTGAGAGCATGTAAAGCTATCTTCAACTCGAACTCCATAATGATTAACTTTTGTTCCAATCGATTTAATATTGGCCCAACCATTGTGTGTAATTGTCTGAGGCTCAACTCTTACATTAAAGCTTATTGTTGTACGTGGAGTACCTGTTCCATTGTCCACAATATCAAACGAAATCGTCGACTCTCCAAATTGAGAAGAAGTAGGAATCATTTTAATTCTTAATTTTTCGTTAGCAGAAGCACCACTATTAATAATTCCACCACTTGGTCCATTAACAGAGATATCATTGTAATTCCCATCTAAGTTTACATCTTTTAAGAAGTAAATATTTGCAGGATTAATTAGAACACTATTTGTAGAAGTAATATTTTCAACAACAATATCTTGAGCGGACTCATTTGCAATAGATCCACCTTCACTCACAATGACATTATCAATTATTACATTTTCTTTTTCACCAATGACAACATCACCAATGTAGCTTGCATTTTGGTTTCCATTATTTGTCGCAATTTCCCATGACGCCGTATTTGATGACTCATAACAAAGACTATTTGTGCGATCATAGTAAATTACAGGATTTGAAGTCGTGTGAGATGTAGGATTAAAACTTGGTGCACCCTCTCCAATACAATCGTTAACTCCACATTCAGTGCGTCCTTCTCTCCTATTATATTGAGAGTACTGACAGATAACTGGAGCATCAGAAGTTTCAGTAACAGTTACATCCAGAGTAGATATAGTCGATTCTGCACTTGCAGTATCTCTTACGACAAATTGAAAATTATCAGGTGTTCCAATAACACTATTGGCACTATTTCCATTAATTGTTGTATATAAACAAGTAATGTCACCACTTGTATCAATTGCACAATCACTAATTGTTCCCTCACTTCCTGTGACACTAGAATTACCGGCCATTGTGTTAACACGTGTAGCTCCGTCTAAGAAGTAAACTTGTAGACCTGTAAGAGAATTATCAACATCAGAAACTGTTCCAAGATTAATTGTTTCAGAAACAGCATTCCAATCCGTTGACTCATCCATTGTATGAGTAAATGTACTACTAGAAATTACTGGAGGGTCATTTTTAGCATTAATTACAATAGTAATATAGCCTGTAGAATGAAAAGTTGGTAGGCCATCAGCAATCTCATACTCTACAGAGAATGTACCGTTAGCATCACCATCAAAAACAATATTACATAAGAAGCTATCATCTACGGCCGCTGGTGAATCACAATTAGAGCTTTGAATATCAGGGAATGCTGCAAGATTCTTAAGACGATATCTTAAATCAGAAGATAAGAATCCACCATGACCATCATCACTTGCAGTTGGAAAAGAAAAATAAGCTGTCGTCGTCGATGAAGGCAATCCAGAGTCATCCTCATCTACAGTTATAACAAGAGAGCTTCCCGGAACAGGATCATCGTCAACAGCATTTATTAAAGCACTGGCAACACCTGTATTTGAATATTGCCCATTAGCATAAATTTGATATTCAACTAAGTCTTCTGCAACTGTATTAAAGTAATCCTTATCCGTTACAATATTTAACGTACACTTACCTAGTGAACATGTACATGTGACATTTGAGTTTTGAACGCTTGCGTGTATTGAAGTTGCACTACAAAATGTTGCAAAGTCTCCATCGTAATCAAAATACCCTGTTAATGGATTTTCATTTACTTCGCTGTCAAATTCGTAACTAATAACGTCATCTTCGTTTACTGTAGCAGTTCTTGTTGAAGTGATTCGTGGTGCTTGATCAACGTTTGTTACATCAATATAAATACGAGAAGTCGCACTATCACCATCATCATCTGATAAGTAGAGATCAACAAAAGTTGAACCATTTGTGTTTCTAGATGGTTCAATATCAACAGTACAAGTACCACTTGCACATGCACATGTTGCTCCTAGTGTTTTTAATCCAGGAGTAATTGACTCTGGAGTATTTGCACCTGTAACTGAAGCATTTAAAATTGCTCCTACAGTTGGATCTGAGTTAATTGCATTTGTAATTTGAAGTGATGTTGAAAAACCAGAATCAATTTCAACAGTGATTGTATTACCAATAATTGAAGCTGTTTCCCCACCAGAGATAATTGAAGGATTATCGACAATTTCAAAAAATAAAGTTGGGTAATTTATAGAGTTTTGCCAAGTATTAACTTTTTCAATAGTAACAGAACCTACTGTTAAACTTTGATTAAGCCCTGTTCCACTATCAACAACTGTACATGAAGTTGGCACACCATTATTTTGATCGGTATATTCAACTTGATAACTAGTTTTAACAGTATTTTCAACAATTGTAAGAGCATTAGTCGTTACTACTGGAGCTTTGGGAGAAACATCAAGAACACACGTGCGGCGAACTTCATCAAAGTAATGGCCATCATTACAGTTTGCCTGCTTTAGTGAATTCATCTGCGGAGTACAAGAAATTAGTCCCGCAATAAATAATGTTAAGATTAAAATTCGATTCATATCTTTCCCAAATATCCCAATAACTTATCGCCATTTAAACTCTTTACTTTAAAGAAAGACTTACGTTATTTCAGTATTATAGAAGATTTCCTCTTCAGAACAGAAAAGATTGTTTTTTCAGATACTTACATAGACACAATTAAGGCAAATCGCCCAGATACTCTGGCGAAACGCTCAACTACTGACAGAACTCAAAGTTCGAATTTAGGCTACAAAGGGCCTTTTTCATCTGCTTATTCTCATCTTTAAGCTCTTTAACTTGATTTTTTAGGACCTCATTATCTTCTTTTAATGAAGCAATTTGACGAGTGTTTTCAATTACACTTTCACTCATTCCTTCACTCATCGTTTTATACATATCAAGATTCTTATCCAACTCTTTTACCGCTTCAATTAATGGAGAAACTAAAACAGCATAATCCACGGCCAGCCATCCTTCACTATTTTCAATAACGGCCGTAGGAAATTGTCTTTGTACATCTTGAGCGATAACACCAATAGAATGCTTGCCAGGAGAAACAGACTTTTCATTCCAATCAAATTCAACTCCATTTAAGGCTTTAATTTTATCTAAGGCATTATCAATATTGACGACATTATCTTTTAATCTTTTATCTGAAGTACAATTTGTTGCACCAGCTCCGCCACCAAGAGTACAATCAGTTGAGCCTTCAACTCTTAAGTTTCCAACAACATGAAGTCTTTCAGTTGGAGCAGCTGAACCTATCCCCACGTTACCAGTGCCCATAATTTTCATTCTTTCTGCGTCATCTGTATAAAAAGATATCGGTAGAGCTGAAGTTACACTTCCTCCAGTATTAATATTACCGAGGTGAATTCCTGTTGAATCATCAACTAGAATTTCAAAGTTATCATCTGTTCCACCTTTAAAAACAACTTCATTTGATGCACCTGTTGCAACAACGCGATCGCTTGCAGTTAAGACTCCAAAAGTCGCTGTACTTGAACCAGTGATACTGTTGACAGTAATTGTATCTGCTGCAAGATTTCCACCTGTAATAGTGGCCCCTCCAGTAAGAGAAGCAAGTCCTGAAACAAGTAGTGTTCCACTAATATCAGCATTACCATTATTATCTAAAAGACCTGTATTAGTGATTCCTCCCTCAGAAACAAGAGAATCAACTGTAGCAACGGCATTCACATCAATAGTATTATTAAAAACTGACGTTCCACCTTGAGTTAAGCTACCAGTCATTGAAACATTTGCAAAACTAGATGTACCAGCTACTGTTAAATTATTATTTATTTGTGTATCACCGCCTACAACTAGTGTATTCGTCGACCCATCAGCAATTGCAGAGTTTCCAACAAGAAGTCTACCATCATGAGTGAGAAGCATATTTTCTTGTAGAGTCGATGTTGTATTTGCAGTTGTAGAAAAACTTAATTGAGTACCAAGGTTTGTTGCTGAAAAGCCTTCAGTTGCAGTTGCTCTAATTGAAGCACTATTAGCAATACCTGTACCGACATCTCCACCAAAGTTGAATTGTCCAAGAACATCTCCAGAGCCAGTATTTGCTGCTGCTGTCGTTGTTCCTCTCGAACTTGCAAGATTTATTGAAGATTGATTTCCACCATAAGAATAAAATTGTCCAACAGCATCTGCAGCATTACTTCTTACATCAAGTTGTGCTGTTGCAGTGTAATCACCAGAATTTGCACTATGGCCAAATGATAAGTAACCATTCTCATCATAGATTACATAATCAGAAGTTACAGATTGAAATGCCACATCTCCTGTACCGCTTCCACCACCACGGATAGTCGTCGTTCCAGTATTTGTCATATTAGTTGCATTTACATTTGTTATACCTGAACCATCACCTATAAGAGCTGCTGCAGTGATAGTGCCATCAACATCAAGATTCGTTGAAAAACGGCCATTACCATAAGTTTCAAAAGTATATGAACCAGAAGGTGTTGATCCGATACCAACTTCTCCATCCATTGAAATATAGAGTTCTGCATTATTCCAGAAGTCTGGATCTAGACTCCCCTGACGATCAACATCAATGAAGAAATACTCTGCTTGGTCTTGATTAGTATTTGTCGTACTAAAAATTCCCATCGTAGCATTCTGTTCCTGTCTTAAACCAAAAGACATTGCTCTTGACCAATTAGATGTAATTCCAAAAGGAACATCACCACCAATATTAAATAGAATACTATCTTCTGCTGTTGCAGGGCTTACTGTTGCACGGCCTAAATTAAACTTTGCAGGACCTGCTACTGGATTCTCCGAGATCGTTACTTGTCCAGTACCAGTGCGAAGAATATCTGATCCACTGACACTCCATGGCCCAACATATGAGCCACTTCCTGATTGAAGATCCCACTTTCCAGTAATGGAATTAAAACGAATAATATCACCTGCTGTATAGGTTTCAATATTTCCATCACCATTAAGATCACCTGTTACAGGTGCAGCATCATTGACGACATAGAAGTCACCATTATTTAATCCACTGATTGATGGTTGTGTAATACCTCCACCTGGATCAACTTCAATACGGCCAAGGTAATTACTACCTCCCGTATAATTAACAGCAACCCAAGAAGTTCCATCATATTGAAGGACCTGGCCAGCTGAAGAAGCACCAAGAGAGCTTAATTTAGAATTCGTAATACTTCCGTCTTGAATTTTACTTGTAGAAATTGAATCATTTTGAACATCAAAACTAATACTCGTTGTCGATTGTCCAAAAGCATCAGTTATCACTAAGTCATAAATGAAGCCACTTAAAAGCTTCATTCCATTTGGTACTGATAATCGAAGTGTATTATTTGATTTAGATAAAATATTAAAATTGATAACTTGAGGGCCATATTTTGACTTAACTGAAGTTACTGTCGATAAATTAGTACCATTAATTGTCATTTCATTATTTGATACCTCTATTAAAGACACCTGATGCCTTTTTGAAATATCAGTCGTATCTGATGAATTAACGTCACTACGCCCTGTGTTTGTCGTAGGAACACAAGCAATAAGCGACATAATCATGAATAGAAATACTAAATGGTTTACTTTCATATATATAAATCCCTAATTTCATATCGGAGATTAATATTCAAAGTTAAATCTTATTCTAAATAATTAATATTACTGTATCAATTATCTCGGATAACAATAGAATAAAGGAGTATTTTTCAATGATTTCTTAAAGTTGGCTTTAGTAATAAAATATTAATATGAACGCTCATAGTAGAATATTGCAAACCATCCTTGCCATTACCCTCACTCTTGGACTCATTGGTAGTGCAAAAGCTGAAAGTAAACTCAATACAAATCTCGTCGTTGTTCAAAATGTCGCAAACGATGGCCTATCATTTGTTATTCGAAAAGGTAGACAAGACAATATTGTAAAAGGACAAAACTCTCTTTTTTCAAGTCGAAATATCTCATTTACAGCAAGGGCCATCTCCATTTCAAGTGAATACTCCCAATGGATTGTAAATGATAACAAAATTAAAGTTCCATTTGAAAAAGGCCAAATTATCACTGTTAACTACTCTCCTGAAAGAGTCTGGTTAGAGATCCCAAAAATTATGGGAGATAAAAAGTACCAACAGATGCTTGCAAAAGAAGAAGCTTCTTTAAAAGAAAGACAATATCAAAAATACGATAATCGATTTGAATTATTCTATGCCAAATACCAAGGTTTAAGTGAATCGACGACAGATAGTTCAAATAATGATGGAACTAGAGTTAGCGACAGCTTTCGACTTAACTACGCCATTCCAATTAACCAAATGTTTCAAACAATTCTTGGTGCAAGGTATGACGTGGATCTTCTAACCCTACTAAATCCAAATGTAGAGCAAGAAACAAGAAGAATGCTTGCCACTGCAGGTTTAAAAATAAACTTTTCAAATGATTGGAGTTACCGATTTAGTTACTTTGTTCAACTTAGTGCTGGCTTTGGCCGCTCAGAAACTCTTATCCAAAATACAGCAAGGACAGGAACGGCCTTAGTTCTTCCTTCAGTTGGTCTTGGCCTAGAATACAAGGTCTCAACAAGCCAGTCCTTAATTTTCAAGTTAAACTTTGATGCAATCCAAGCAAACGAAGCTTACGCTGACGGCTTTGAGCAGTCCACAGACCTAACAATGTTAGGACTTAGCGTAGGTTATGCTTTTTAAAAGGATTATTTCTTAGAGTCACCTTCACCATCGTGAGGAATTGAAGGTTTAATGATCATCTCCATAATATATTCGATAAATGACTTCTTTGCGCTTACTTTATCTGCGGCCATAGCTGAATGAGAAATTGAAGTAACAATTAAAACTGTAGCAATAAGTAGTTTCATCTAAATCCCCTTCTAGGAAATATTCATTATTTATAAGATCAATAATTATAGATAAACATATAAAACACGTCTTGTCACATTCGTAAAAATAAAAAAGGCCCTCATTTTCAGAGGGCCTAATTTATTTCAAATTTTAAGTATTTATTACTTCTTAGCTGGGCCTTTTACTTCAATAAGCTCAACTTCAAAAGTAAGAGTTGCTCCACCTGGAATTGAAGGAGGTGCACCTTGGTCACCATAAGCAAGCTCAGATGGAATAACTAGCTTAATTTTTCCACCTTCACCAATTAATTGCATCCCTTCTGTCCAACCTTTGATAACACGGTTAAGTGGGAATTCAATTGGCTTATTTCTCTTATATGAAGAATCAAATTCAGTACCATCTCTTAAAGTACCTTTATAGTGAACTTTAACTGTATCAGTTGGCTTAGCTTTCTTGCTAGAACCAGCTTCAATGATCTTATAAGCAAGACCTGATTCAGTCTTCTTAGCTCCTTCTTTTGCAACGAACTCTTCTAAGTACTTTGCTCCAGCTTCTTTCTCACCTTGAGAAACTTCACTCATTCTCTTGTTTACGATATCTCTAAATTTGAATGCAAATGTTCTAGTATCAACATCTGTCTTCTTTTGTGAAATACCATCGCGTACACCTTGAACAAGGTTAGCAATTTCTTTGTCAGTAAGTTTAAAGTCCTTAAACCTTTGTCCATAAACATGTCCAACTGAATAGAAGATTTTGTCATTTTCAGTTTCTGGTTTAACTTCAGTATTTTTACTACATGAAATAAGGAGAATTGGCGCAATTGCCAGCGTTGTTAATAATTTCTTCATTTAACATCCTTTGTATAATTCTTTGAAGATTCCATTAATATTTAACTAATAATATAAATAGGTTAAATTGCTTTAGTCTGGTTTTCAAGCCTTAAATATTTTCATCCATTGCCTTATTTGCCAATAGGTCACAATGCTCATTTTGAGGATGGCCACTATGCCCTTTTACCCAACGAAATTGGAGATTAGAAAACTTCCCCGCTATTTCATCAAAACTTTGCCATAATTCTATATTTTCTGGAGTTTTCTTGTCAGCTTTTTTCCAACCGCGAGACTTCCAACCTGGTACCCACTTTGAAATACCATCAACAACATATTTTGAGTCACTGTAAAGAAATGCAGCGTGTGATAAATCTAGGCCTTCTTCCTCAAGCTCATTAGCAAGGGCCTTTAGTGATTCAATGGCGCCTGTAAGCTCCATTCGATTATTAGTCGTTTGAAATTCAAATCCAGAACTTTCAAAAAAGACAACGCCATCTGGTCTTTGTCCCATTGCTCCCCAGGCACCTGGACCAGGATTTCCACGACATCCTCCATCACTATAGACAGTGTAGGCTCCAACCGCTTCCATAGGCACGCTAAAACCACTAGGATCACTTGAAACTCCAGTGTCAACTTCCTCTAGTAAATCTAGGCTCTCTCTTAATTGGGCGATTGCATCATGATCTTCTTGTGTGTCTAGAACATTTTCTAAATAATCGAGTGTCTTTATAATTACATTTTTCTTCATATTTTCTTTTCCATATCCTTTTAAGGCCCTAAGTATAAAACTTCATTTACAAAAAAGAAAACTTCCACCACAATTTCTTTATGAAATTTACGAAGCTCGAGTCTGGAAAATCAGTTAATAATCAAGAAATCACTGCATTTCGTAACGAAATAGATAGTGATCGCTATATTTATCTTATGGCCGGCGTACACGGTGATGAAATTGAAGGCGTACACTGCCTAAAAGAATTATATTCATGGCTTAAAGAACAGAGTGAAGAGGCCATAGACCTACCGCTTGTGGTTATTCCAATTGTTAACGTTGATGGTGTTCAAGCTGGTACTAGAGTCAATGCTAATGGTGTCGATCTAAATCGAAACCTACCGACGGCAAGTTGGGACCCTAATTTTGAACAAGATAAGTATAATCCAGGCAAGGCACCACTTAGTGAGCCTGAAAACCAGTATTTAGATAAATTATTTAAAGAATACCCACCTGCATTTATTCTTTCCATCCACTCTTGGAAGCCAATTATTAATTATAATGGTGATTGTAAAGATGTGGCAGAGCTCTTGGCCAAACATAATGAATACCCTATAGCAGATGATATTGGATATCCGACTCCAGGGTCTCTTGGGACATATGGAAGCATCGATCTAAAAGCTCCTGTTCTTACATTTGAATGTCCTACTGTGGATACAGGAATAACTGTGGAAGAGGTATGGCAAGAAAATGAAAAGGGCTTTAAAGCAATTTTAGAAGAGCCTATTCTTAAGCGCTTCCTCTAAATATTTACTCTTTACCATTTCTTAAGCTTCCTTAAACAATCTTAAGTCAATTTCGATGGCGGCGACTCCGTTAATAAGACATACTCAGAATACAGAGACAGTGCATAGCATTAATCCGTGTTTATTTTGGTTTAGTCTCATTTAGGCCCATATATCCCTCATAATCCCTCTCTCTTATTTTGGGCCTAGGTGTAACGGAGGCCGTAATTCTTCGGCCTCCCTTTTATCAACTACTTACAATTATTATTTAGCATATTTTGTGATCAATTTTTTCACAATGCATGTAGTTTTTCCAAAAAGCCCCTATTTAAGCCTCATTTCGATAATATTGCATAAATGGTCGAACCAGTTCTTACTTGAACAAATGGCATAGTAATTGCATCAAGTATTGAACTTAATTCATTTTCAGGACGAAGAAAAGGAGCCAAAGTGACACTAAATAAGTGTATGTCATTAATTTTACTATCGGCAGTTGCAACATCAGCGGTGGCGCAAAGTAGTACCGGTAGCATCGAAAGTGTCAAAAAAGGACCTAATACGGCCAAAAGTTGGACAGCTAGAATAGACTCAACAGTTTATCGTGACCTTCTAAAGACATCAGAAGCGGACCATACAAGTGGTATGACTAATTCATTTCGCTTTAGTTACGCAACAGATATTGGAAGCTTCACATTTAAAACATCAATGAGTAAGAGCTTTGTTGATGAAAGAAAATCAAATATCAATGATTCATCTTTCTCATATTCAAGAAAAGCTGCAAGACCATTTGAAGGAGTTGTTTCATTTGGAAGTATCTCAGCAGGTATACCAACAAGTAAGGTTTCAAGAAGAGCAACTAACTTAAGAACGAAGCTTTCAATAAGTGAAGGCCTTTCAATCTCAGATAGTGTGACGAGAGTAAAAAACTTATCAGCACTTCTGATCTTAGCTGCTTCAAAGAACTTTCACGAGTATAAGACTTCACTTTATGGTACATCGAATACTTCATATTCTGTGTCTTCGATTGCGTACTTAACATATTCATTTACTGACTCGTTTTACTTAAGTCTTGGTGGAACATATGCCAAGGGTTGGACTTACGAAAATAATACAAAAGACCTCTATTCATTTTCACAATCAATGGGATATAGCTTCTCGCCTACTTATAACTTAGAAGTTGGGCATGAGTTCGGAGGAACTCCTCTTTCACCAGATGGGAAAGATGTTGAGATCGACCTATTTGATGAAAGAGAGTCATCAGTATACGCAACACTAACAATAAAAATATAGAAGAAAGAAATACACAAGAAGGACAAATGGTTAATAAAACAAAGGTAGAAAACAAAATGAAAATCAAAAAACAAAAAAGATTTGGAATGCTAAAAGGTATTACACATGCTTTAGCAATGGCCACAATCCTTTCAGGGTGTGCAAAAACACTACCGGACAAAGAGCCAGACTATGCTTACGAAGAGTACAGAACTAATAACTCTGTAACGGCTGCTAAAATTATTGTTGAATCTAGTGCAATTGCTACTCAGGAAGAACTTGCAAAAAATAGCATCAGTACAGAGATGATTGATGCAAGTGTTGGTAGCGAAGCAAAAGAGCTATACTCAACGAAAATCGTTAGCTCTAACGATAAGCAATACAATGTACTTGTAAAAGACCTTCTTATCTTCTCTGAAAAACCAGGAGAAAAGTTTGAGATTACATTTGACCTTACGACAAACTACCTAGTTGCATACCTTTCACCAGTTGAAGGAGACGTTAAATCTTTTAGTGCATCAAACAAAGTAATTAGAGATGTACTTCCTGTTAAGGCTTCTTCTTTAAAGCGAATCCCTATTTTTCAATATGGAGTCGACTTTTATGAGAGAGAAAATAGAAAGAATGACCTTGAAGAAAAAACAAGACACATACAATATGTTGAAAGAGATCGTTCTGAGTCAAGTCACTTTAAAGTAGACTATCTTGTTAAGAACAGAACTTATACTGGCGTTTTTGGTATGGATCAAAAAGAGATCTCTACAATCTATCGTCGAAATAAAATAGAAAATGATGTTTTCACTGTAGCAGATCTTGAAGCGAGGCTTTTTAACAACAAAGATGCTTTCACAAGATCTGAAATTGATGGTCGTGAATTTGAAGACAAAGACCTTATAAAAGTAATCATTGATGATAAAACATCAAAAGCATACTTTGCTAGAGTTATTAATAGATCAGAACTTACTGACAATGAAGCAGAGCTTGCTAGAGCAGAAAAATACAATGTTCTATTCACAAAGTGTGATGCTGAAACTGCAAAAAGAGTAAAAGCACCACTTGCAGACTGTTTCTTAAGATCAGAGATTTCAGAATCAATTAAATACGTTAAGTTCAAATATGATCTAGATGAGAACGATGAAGTCCTAGCAGAAACAAAAGTATCAACAAGTACAGATGCTGAAGGCGCTAAATTTATCCAATTAGAAAAGGACTCAAAGCCAGAAGTTGTTTTTCCACAGGATATTAAAGAAGAGCTAAGTACAGCATGGCTTTCACTAGAAAAATTTAAAAATCAAACATTTACGTTTAGAAGAGTACTAGAAGATGCTCCAAATATCTTTAACTATACATTTGCTGGATCAAAATCAGCTTGGCACGTTGAAATTGTAAAATTTGATTTCGAAAAAGATAGAGTTGCAATTAGAAGAAGCGCTCCTCTACTAGACAAAACAGGTACAAGCGATCTTGATACTGAAATTCTATTAGAATTTGAAGCTGAGTATTATAGAAAAAGTCAAAATGACAATGGTGGGATTGTATACGTTCCATCACACCATAATGATGAAAGAGCTTTTGCTGTTGTTAACCTTAAAAATGACAAGGTTAAAAATGTACAAACAGCTCTTGACCCATACCTTATGAGTGCATGTACAAGTGGAGTTATTCCTGGTCTTACAGAAGTAAAGAATATCTCTCAAGTAGTTGATGGGAAAGACAATGTACTTAACTGGTCAACTCAAAAGACTTATAAGAAAGGTAATGAATTTAACTGTGCAGACTATGGTGGAGACTACCTAGGTCCACAAAACGAAACTCTTACTTTCAAAGAAAGAACAACTTTCATGAAGTATGAGCACAAGTATAATAAGCCAGAGCAAGACTTATCATATGAAGTTCAAAAGAAATTCAACTTTGGTCTATTCACAGGTTCTAAACTAGTTCCAAAAGGATATACTGAACAAACAAACGACTTTGACACTTCAGTTGGCCTACCAATGGTTTTTGATATCAAAAACGGTAAGACAATTGAATACGTCCTTACAGGTATCCCTTCAAATGAATACGATTCAGAAGGTAACCTTGTTAAGAAACTGACAAAGACAGAGCTAGACCTTAGAAATAAGATCATCCTATCTTCTAAGAAAGTTATTAATGACATCAACACTGGTTTCAGACGCGCTTTCAAAGGAACGCAGTACGAAGGTCGCGGTGATGTTATTACACTAAAGATTGAAAAAGATGGTTCTATTCCAGCAGGAACAAAGAACTACACAGTTGATTATACTCTTGATGGGCAAGAACAATCAGTAACGATTGAAGTTGTTGAGAAAGCTCACCTTGGAGATCTACAACGTAACCACATTTACTGGGTACAAAAAGCGACTTCAAGCCCAATCATTGGTCTTGGTGGTCCATCATTTAACCCGGTTAATGGTATCGTAGAATCAGCTTCTGTTTACCTTTATGGTGGAAACATGAAATCATCAATTGATTGGATGATTGAAAAGGCAAAAGCAGAGAAAAACTTTGTTAAGAATATGACTCCTTCAAGACAGCTTAAGCAATTAGTTGCTGAGTCAAATAAAGCAGCTATTCAAAAAGCACTTGATGAGCACAATGCAAAAACACAACAATCAACTCAACCATCAGCTGATGGAACAGATGTTGAAGTAGAAGGTGAAGTTGCGACACAAGATGCGAAACAAGAAAATATTGTTTCACACCGTCACGGTATCGCTCACCATAAGTTAAAATCGAACCTACTTAATAACATTAAGGTTCCAAATATTAACTCTCGTATGTCATCAATTAAGGATGCACATCGTCTTATGAAGGCAGACTTTGCTGCAACTTCATATGACAAAGATGAAGTATTTGAAAGATTTCCAAGAGCTAAGAAAGCAGAAGGTCTAAAGGCCCATAAAGCTTGGAAAGCGATTGCAAAGCAAGATGAAGTTGCTCTTCAAGAAGCACTTCACGGAGAGAACTCTCCAGAAGCAATCAGTGCAAAAATCCTACACTCAATGGAATACAGAAATGGTGTAAAGACACCAGTATGTAACCACCAAACTGCAGACTTTGCATTGAGCAACCTTGCTAAGAACTACGATGTTCTAGAAATGGCAAAAACTGACGAAGGCAAGAATGACATCCTAATCGATATCTGGATGCCAACACTTGCACACGAAATTGGCCACAACCTTGGTCTACGTCACAACTTCGTTGGATCATTTGATAAGAAGAACTGGCTATTCCCAGGTGAAAAAGAATCTAAGAGAACTTCTTCATCTGTTATGGACTACACGATTGATGATCATGCAACTTATGATGGACTAGCTCCATATGATGTATATGCTCTACGTGCAGCTTACGCTGGAATGGTTGAACTTGAAGGAACTTCAAATGAGAAGAAAACTTCAACAACAATTAATGGTAAAGAAGTTAAAGTAACTTCAGTAGAATCAGAATTTGAATCAGGGCTTTACTACCACCTTGTAAAAATCCAAGATGTATTAGATGCATTGACAGATGAATCAGGTAACCCTGCTGCAATTTCAAAGCATACATTAATGGCCGAGGCAGGTCTTAAGAGAATTAGATTCTGTTCAGATGAAGATGCTGGCCAGTCGCCACAATGTCAAAGACATGACTATGGATCATCTTTTGAAGAAATCGTTGATTATGAAATCAAAGATTACCGTCTAATGTATGAGTATATTTACTTCCCTGGAAAGCGTAAGCAATTCTACGGTGGAGCTGCATTTGGTTGGTTAATGAATAAGTTCTACAAATTAAGAATGATGAATGAAGAGATCTTCTACCATCTAATTCTTTCTCCAGAGCTTTATGATCCAAGTGTAGATCAAGTTGCTCACGATGCGACAACTAATGACTTAGTAAATGGAACAATTAAATCACTATTCTTCCTTCAGTCTGTTGTAGCTACTCCAGATATCGCACCAGGTGCAGGACTGGATACTGAAGCACAAAGAAATAAGCGTTTTGTACAAACAATCGTTCCTTCTCAAACGAAAGTAACGGCAGAAGACGGAACACAAATTGATGTTCAAACGCAAAAAGCAATGGTTGTTGAAACAAAATGGAATGACTCTTATTCACTAGATGCTGACTCTTACAGAGCTAAGAACCGTGGTGTTGAGTGGGATAAAGCAGCTGCTCTAGTTGCTCTATCTGAGTCTGAATCATACTCTTACAAGTATCGTTCAAACTCATTAAGAATTCCATACCAGTTACTTGAGCAATACCTATTTGGTATCGATATTGAAAACTCAATTGCTCAATCAACTATGACTGAAGTTCTATCTGGACAAGTTACACCACTTGTATACGATCCAGACACAGGAAGAAACGTACCTCTTACTAATGGAGCGTTTACTGTAGCAGTTGATGAAGTTGAAACGAACTACGCTGCAATCGGTGGTCTAATTTACGGACATATCGATACATTTGAGCAAACAGCAAACCCTGCTAGAGCATTCTGGGTAAAACATATTGCTCAAAGTGACCTAGTGACTAGAAATGTTGAAGTTGAAGGCCAAATGTATGAAGTTGCTGAAGACTTTGTGGCTGAAAAAACAAACCACAGAGAAGCTTATGTTCCATATGCAACTGATTCATATGTAGCAGGTAATATCATTCAAAAAGCTAGTATCATGCAATTAATTTCGCATGATGATAGATGGGACTCATTATTTAAAGAATGGGAGCAGGCCCACATTTCAGCTCTAGAGCTTATTAAAACTGAGCCAGCTGAAGCAGCAACAGTAGAGTCAATGAACTTCCAAAAAGGAGAACTTGAAGCTGCAGCCGCAATTGGCGATACACAAACGATCCTAGCAGAACTAGAAAAATACTTTGCACAAGTACTTGCTGTATCTCAGTCATCTAACCAAGAGACTAAGATTGAAGGTATCAAGGCACAAAGAGATCTTCTAAAGAAAGCTGGTAGCTACTTCATCTCTGCAAAGTTTGCAGGACTAATGAATGAGCTAGGTTTACAAAATGTAACGATCGATACGATTAACCAAGTTGTAAGTAGAGCAATTGTTCCAATCGTACAGAATGTAGAATTCTGTCGATTATCAGACAACTACTGTCAAACAATTGACTTAGTACAAATGGGAAGTAGAAGTAATAAGAATGCTTACCTAAATAATAAGCTTACTAATACTTTAAACAACTTCTCAATGCCATCTATCAACGATGATGGTCAGGTTGAATTATTTGCTCCGGTAATCACAAAGATTATCCAAGGGATGAATGCCAATGAGAATGTTAAGTTTGGAGATGTTTTTGCTAGAGAAGCAAATGAAGGAACTCTTCAAGGAACATTACAAATGGATCAGTTAATTGGTGATGCGATTAGTGAAGCTAGAATTACTAAAGATGTTAATAGCTTCTACGGAGATATGAAGAGAAACGTAAAGCTTCTTGGTTCATACTTTAGAATGATAAACGGAATGGAAGGTAAATAACCTAACAAACCGACTACCAATAAATTTGTTCTTTAATTAGGCCCCACCTGTCCAGTGGGGCCTTTTAATTTGTAGCACCTATATCATAAGCTACTAACGCTACCGAGTCACAAAATACCGTAATTACAACAATCTTAAATTTACCTAATAAAAATATAACTTTTCACCATGCGACATTTTAATAATCAATTGTTAGATTAGTTATAGAAGGGTTTCATAACAGAATTAGTTTTGGAGTTTTTATCAAATTAGATCGTTTCAACTATTTTTACCCGAAACAACTTATACAGCTTGAAGGACAAGCTGCTGTTGAAAAAACATACGAAGCCAGAATAATCACATTCATTTTACTAAGTGTTTTATTCACTTCTTTTACATCTCTTATTTTATTTTTAACCCTATTTAATCTTCCAAAAATCTACCCCTATAGTGCAGCACTCATTTCGACATTAAGCCTCTGCTCCATATATATTTATAAGAAACACAACAAGATACTTGCTGCACAAGCTCTACTCCTATTTCTTCAACTTGGAGTGATAAATACATTCGCCTTTATAACACAGTCTCACGCATGGTCTTTATTGATATGGTCTTACCTATTATTTTTAACATCAAATAAGATCATCAAGTTTACGATACCATTTTTAGGATTTTTAACTAACATAATTACTATTAGCTATTTTTGTTACTACGCAGCACCACTTGATGATTTCCAATATAAGACAATTCACTTTCTTGGAAATATATTACTTCCCTCAGTCCTTTACATCATACTTATGACTTATAAGAAAATTATCGACAGTGATAAATACAAACAATTAAAACTACAACAACAAAAAGATACCATTTCTAAAATGATCATTACTCTTAGTCATGAAATTAATAACCCACTGGCAATTGTAAAAATGTGTTTAACACGACTCGAAAATGAGCGTTCACAGGACCTAATAGAAAGATGTGATAAGAACCTGGAGCGTATTATCGAAATTAATCGTCTTATCAAAGACCTTCAGGATTTTGATGAAGTTAAATATGGTGAAACAACTACCATGTATGACATTTTTAAGAGGATAGAAATCGATAGGAATGGAAAGTTTAAAAGACTGGAGGATGATTTATTAAATTAGATATTTCAAAATATATTTACCCAAAATCAATCCATCAATATGAAGGTTTTGAAAGGATTAAAAAATTACATGAAGCAAGACTCGTTTTGTTTACAAATACATCATTATTTTTGATTTCAATTATTCTAGGCTATTTGATATTTAGTCAGCACGGACAGATTAAAACTGATAATGTAGGAGTAATTTTAATATTTCCATTAACGGCTCTGGCCTACTATCAATATGTAAAACACGATAATAAAACATATTTTGAATTTGTCTTGATAGCAGTTTGTTTAATACATCTTAATTTGCGCGCAATAGCTCTAGGAGCAAGAGCGTGGCTTTTACTGCCTTGGGCCTTAACAGGTTTCACTATAACCGCATACACTGTTGGTCAGAAGAAGGCATTAATCGCCTTAATAACAAATATCGTTATTATGTCTTATTGCTCATATATGCGAGTCGATTATATTGAGGATATTACCTTTCTAAGTATGTTATTTATAAATATCATTATCCCATCATTTGTCATGGGATCTATCGTCTACTTTAAAAATCTTATAGAAGAACAAAGGGCAAAAGAATCCTCGATCTATCATAAAAGAGAAGTTACATCAAAAATGATCTATGTACTTTCTAGTGAAATAAATGATCCACTTATGGTAGCAAAACTTAGTCTAAAACGTTTCAAGGAATCTCATAATCCAGACTTTTTAAAAAAATGTAATCAAAGTGTTGATCGAATAACTGCCATATTAAAAAAAGTAAGACGAATAAAGAACTACAAACAAGTACAAACAAAGTTCAATAAAGAACAACTCAAAACACTAGTAACAAAAGAAAAAAGTAAACTTGCAAGAAATCAAAATGATAATCATCAATTTAAATAATAAAAAAAGGCCCTCAAAAAAGAGGGCCTTGTATATAGAAAAAGTTTTAAATATTAAATTATGCTTTTTCGAACTTGATAACTTCAGTTGGACAAGCTTCAGCAGCTTCAAGAATCAGAAGTCCATTATCAAGAGGAGCATCTGGACGAATAACACAATTTGTATCAGTAACTTCAAATACCTCTGGGTAAATACCTTCACAAGCATTACAAACGATACATCCCTCTTCAATCCAAACTTTAGATACTGCAAAGTTCTCTTGAGCAGCATCTCCACCACCGTTACCAGCGAACTCACCAGCAAATTGTGGGTTAGCAGAAATTCTTAGTCCTACAGGAATATTTCCTTCAGGAATAGGATCTGCAATAAATGAACGAGAAGTTTGATGATAAAACTTCTTAGGCTTCTCATATCCAAACTCTCCATTAAACTCTTCGACAGTCTGAGTTGCTCCACGATAAGCTTCAATAAACTTACGCGCCTTCATTTGACGTGATTGAGTAATACCTTCTTTAGACTTAATCTCAACTTCAACAGTTGCAGAGTCTAGGTTTTCAATATCTAAAATATCTTTGAAAGCAGGTCCAAATTTAACTTCTACTGCGAAGTCTGAGTCTTGTGCAGCATAATCACTTGAAACTGTTACCTGTGTTTTCTTACCAAATGGGTTAAATAATCTAACCACAACATGGTTAAACTTTGCTGGCTCTCTTGAATTATTCCAACGGTAACCGAAAGCAAAGCTCTCATCATCAGAAGCTTTTAATACATCTAATTTTGACTTTCCAAATAGAAAGAAAAAAGCACCTGAAAGAAGGCTTAAAATACCAAGTTGGACAATCATCCCTGTTACAACTAATAATGCAATAGCTAGTGCAATTAAAGTAGTATTCACTTTATCTCCTTAAATTCCTTATATATTTTTCCAAAGTATAGCATGATTTAAAATTATTCGTCTAAGGAATTACATATAGTTAAATCGATTTTATCTAACGCAGCAGGACTAAAACCGACTTTTACCTTTAGTTTTCCTTCATCAATGGCCCCAAGGCCAAGTGTTTGATTATTTGATCTGACCCAATATAGGCCATCCGTCTCATTCTCTCTCTTTATCGTCATTCCGTTAGCAAAACTAAGGGCATCCTTATCATCTAGCTCAAGTAACTGAAAATTGATTAAATCAGTGATAGGTTGAGCATGATTCAATAAAAACTCTCGAAAATCAAAATCATCATCATTAAAAATATCAAGTTTAATTGAGCCATCGAGATCAATACCAGCTGAGTTTGTTCTTCTTAGCTCCTCAAGTGCTCCTCGTGTTCCAAGCTTAATGGCCAGATCATCAAAGAGAACTCTTATATACGTTCCTGAAGAGACGCTAACACGAAAGATAACAGTATCCCCTTCAAAGCTTAGAAGCTCTATATCGTGGATATGACGCTCGACAGGAGGCTTTTCGATGATGATGCCTTCTCTTGCCCATTCATGTAGAGGCTTACCTTCATGCTTTGTGGCCGAAAAGGCCGGTGGGCTTTGCATATAAGGCCCTACAAATGATTCCAAGGCTTCTTTTACGTTTTCATAAGACAGTGGCGGAATCTCAACCCTTTCCATCGTGCCATCTTCAGTATCAAAATCACCAGTTGGCGATAAGAAGCCAAGGCGTCCTGAAGCGATATACTCTTTAGTTGAAACTTGAGTGTATTGATTTAAACGAGTAGCTGGACCAATTCCAATAACCATGAGTCCGGTAGCAAATGGATCGAGTGTTCCAAAATGGCCAATCTTTCCAATATTCTTAGGGAGCTTTCTTTTAAACTGTCTAATAACGTCAAAGGAAGTTATTCCCTTAGGCTTATCGACCTTAAAAAAGAAAGGCCCAAAAATTGGGCCTTTAAACTTTCGTGCCATATTAGTATGACTTTCCTTTTTCTTTTTCTGACTTAAGCAGCTGTTCAATTTCTTGCTCGTCTTCAAATTGCGAGTCATAAACAGCAGTTAGAGATGGAGTGTGTCTAACCTTAAGTGTTTTTGCCAAATGAGTTCTCATTTTACCTAAAGCTGACTCCATTGCTTTTGCAATATCACCTCTTCGAGAAGGATCAAATGTATCCCAGTAAAGAGTTGCTACTGAGAAGTCAGGATTCATTTCAACTTTAGTTACTGAACAATAAGTGAATGCACTATTATCCAGACCAGTACGCAATAACTTATTGACTTCATTTTTTATCTGCTCTTCGTATTGCAGTTTTTTATTATTGCTACTCATGGCCTATCTCCAACATTAAAGAATCGGTGACTCAGACGTCATAACGTCTTCAAGTTTACGTTTCTTCTCTTTCATTTGGTATGCTTCAAATAGGTCGCCAACTTTAATATCATTATAGTTTTCAAGACCTACACCACACTCGTAACCATTCTTAACTTCTTTAACGTCATCTTTGAAACGTTTAAGAGAAGACATTTTACCATCAAACATGATCTTACCTTCTCTAAGAAGACGAACATTACATCCAACCATGATCTTACCGTCAACGACAACAGAACCTGCAATTGTACCAATTTTTGGAACAGAGAATGTATCGCGAACTTCTGCACGACCGATATACTCTTCAGTATATTCAGGATCAAGAAGACCTTCGACTGCAAGTTTAACATCATTGATTAGTTCATAGATGATTGAGTATGTTTTAATATCAACACCATACTGCTCAGAAAGTTTTCTAGCAGATGTTGCTGGTCTCATATTAAATCCAATGACAAATGCCCCAGAAGTATTAGCAAGTTCAATGTCAGAGTCACTAATTTGTCCAACTCCACCACGAATTACCTTAACTTCAACTTCAGGATTTGAAATTGACTCTAGTGCAGTTTTAATAGCTTCGTATGAACCTTGTACATCTGCTCTAATGATAAGATTAAGATCTTTTGTTTGACCTTCTTCACCAGCTGCTGTTGCAAAGAAGTCCTCAAGAGAAACCTTAGGTCCTTGAGTCGTCGCAGCAGCTTCAATTCTGATGCGCTCATCAATTCTATTTTGTGCAATCTTCTTTGCTTCTCTTTCATTTTTAACAACGTTTAGAACGTCACCTGGAGCCGGAGCCTCACTTAGACCAAGGATTTGAACAGGAGTTGATGGCCCAGCTTTTGGAAGCTGATTACCTCTGTGGTCAGTTAAACTTCTAGCTCTACCAAAAGTTTCACCTACTACAATTGAATCACCTTTTTTAAGCGTTCCTTTTTCAACAAGAACAGTTGCAACAGGTCCACGGCCATGCTCAATTCTAGACTCAACAACAACGGCTTCTGCAACACCTTTTGGATCTGCACGAAGCTCAAGAATTTCAGCTTGTAGAGCAATTGCTTCTAGAAGTTCATCAATTCCTTCACCTTTAAGAGCTGAGATATTACAGAATTGAGTATCTCCACCCCATTCTTCAGGTGTAATACTGTATTCAGTTAACGCTTGCTTGATACGATCTGGATTAGCTCCTTCACGGTCCATTTTGTTAACTGCTACAATTAAAGGCTTTCCAGCACTTTGAATATATTTAATCGATTCAACAGTCTGTGGCATAACACCATCATCTGCTGCAACAATTAGAATAACGATATCTGTGATATCTGCACCACGTTGTCTCATTGCTCCAAAGGCCGCGTGACCAGGAGTATCTAAGAACGTTAGTTTAGAATCTTTAACATCAACTGAATATGCACCAATGTGCTGAGTGATACCACCAGCTTCACCGTCTGCAATTTTCGCGTTTCTAATACAATCAAGAAGAGTTGTTTTACCGTGATCAACGTGACCCATAATAGTAACAACAGGAGCACGAAGTGGAAGTTTACTAACTTCTTCTTCAGAAAGTTCTTCTTTACCGATAACTGCATCTTCATCAAATGACTGATCTTCTACACGATAATCATAAAGCGCAGCGATTTGACCTGCTAATTTTAGACCGATGTAATCACCATTTCTAACAAGTAGGTTTAGATCAAGACACTTATCAATCATATCTTTTAGCTTAATTGATAACTTTTTAGCTAATTGCTCAGCATAGGCTCCACCATGAAGCTTAATAACTCTTTTTGATTCTTTAACTTCTGTTATCTCAGTTGACTTAGAAGGACCTGAATATTGTCTCTTCCTCTTAACTTGAGTATACATTGGACGGCCTGAGCCTTGAAGAGCAGCATATGACTTAAGCTCAGTTGTAGCACGTTCTTCATTAAGGGCTTGAGAACGATTAACATTCTTCTTAGCACTTAACATAGAAGCAAGACCACTTAGCCTACTACTTTTAGCGTCCTTCTTACCAGTGACACCTTTTGTACCAGGACCAGCTTTCGCATTAATGTCGTCTTCTGGCTTCTCTTCAGCTTTTTTTGCTTCACGAGTTTTTCTCGCTGCAGCTTTCTCTTTATCTTCTTTAGTTGGCGCTGAAACAATTCTTAAACCAAATGGTTTACCATCAACACCTTTGTCACTTTCTTTCTCTTTTGAAGAAGTCTCTTTTTCAACTTTCTTCTCTTGAGCTTCTGTTTCATCTTTCGATTCAGCAGCTTTAGATTCTTCAGAGCTTTTTTCAGCAACCTTAGTTTCTTTTGCCTCAACTACCTTTTCAGGTTTTTCTGCAGAAGCTTCAGCAACATGTACTGTAGTTGTCTCTTCAGTGCTTTCATCAACAGATGGTGTTGCCTCAGATGATTTTGAAGAAGCCTTACGACGAACAACTGTTTTCTTCTTACGAGTTACAGTTTTCTTTGCCGGCTTATCTTCACCGTCTTCTTCGTCTTTACTAGCTGCTTTCTTACGAACAGTAGTCTTCTTAGCAGTCTTCTTCTTGGCCTTTTTCTTCTTTGTTACCTTCTTCTTTGCTGGAGCATCTTCGCTCTTAGCACTAGCGCCGGCTAACTCTTGCCACTTTGTGATATCATCGTCCGATAATACCGACATGTGGTTTCTTACGTTAAAGCCATGGGCTTTCAGTTCCTCAACAAGATCGAGAGGCTTCTTTCCGATTTCATTGGCCAATTCAAATATTTTCTTAGGCATTTTGTCTCCGTAGTATGACTACAATTTTATAAATTATTTAATTTTAAATGCAGCTAATTCTTCTCTTAGTCTTCTCTCAGCTTCATTAAATTTATCAGAGCCTTCTTCTGATTCCTCACCAGACTCTTTATTTATGATACCTAGGTATCTTGGTACTGCTGATGCAGATACCAGCTCTTCTTCACCTTCAGGTTGAAGTTCAATTGTTCCTTCTTCAACAAGCTTTGCTGCTTCATCAATTGCCGCTTGAGCAGCAGCTTCATCAACACCAGTCATTGAAGCGATTTCGCTTGCAGGTGTTGCCATGAAGTCACCAATTGCCATGATGCTATTTTGAACAAGTACTTGCGCCATTGCATCTGAAACAGATGGAATTTGAAGTAAATTTTCAACGGCCTTATTAACTTTCTCTTGAAGTTTTGTTTTAGAGATAATGTTAATATTGTATCCCGATAACATCGCCGCAAGGCGAACGTTTTGACCACGTCTACCAATTGCAAGAGATAGTTGATCTTCTTCAACGATCACATCCATTGATTTAGAGTCATGATCAATTGAGATATTTTCAATTTCAGATGGAGCAAGTGCTGCAATAGCAAATGTTGCTAGGTCATCGTTCCATCTTACGATATCAATTTTTTCACCTTGAAGTTCGTTAACGATATTTTGAACACGAGATCCCTTCATACCAACACATGCACCAACTGGGTCGATATCTTTATCAACTGATTGTACAGCAATCTTCGCTCTCTGACCTGGCTCACGTGCAGCAGATTTAACTTCGATTGTTCCATCTTGAATCTCAGGTACTTCTACTTCAAATAGCTTAACTAAGAACATTGGAGATGTACGAGAAAGTCTAATTTCAGGACCTCTGTTCGTCATCACAACTTCAGTTAAGTATGCTTGAATTCTATCACCTGGATTAAATTGTTCACCTGGGATAATTTCTCTTCTTGAAAGAACTGCATCGGCCTTACCAAGGTCAACGATGATATTCCCTCTTTCATATCTTCTAGCGATACCAGTTACTAGATCACCTTCTCTGTGCTTGAACTCAGAGAATAGAATTTCTCTTTCAGCATCACGTACTTTTTGCATAATAATTTGACGAGCAGTTTGAACATCAACACGAGTAAAATTAGGGTTTTCAATTTTAATACCTAATTGATCTCCTACCTCTACGTCTTCATCTAATTCTCTTGCATCAGAAAGATTGATCTCAATAATTGGATCTCTTACATCTTCAACAACATTCTTATATTGAAAAATCTCTACATCGTCATCATCGTCATTATAACGAGTTTCATATTCACCTTGAATTCCAAACTTCTTTCTAGCTGTTACTAAGAAAGCTTGCTCAATAGCGTTTACGATAATTGCTTTATCGATTCCACGGTCTTTACCTAATACATCAATAATTTTACCTAATTCTGAGAAACTCATTTTTTCACCTCAATAGTTACACTTCTGGTTCAAGTGCTACCTTATTAATATCATTTAAATTTAATTTTAAATCAAAGTCACTGTCGAGATTAACTTCTATATAGTCATCTCCAACATCATTTAAAACACATAAAACTTTCTTAGTATTGGCAGTTTTTTTATCAAAGTTCTCACCTTGAAATAAGTCACCAAACTTCTTATTTAATTCAACGAGAATTCTTTGTCCCTTACTTAAGTCAAAGTGTTCTCTTGTTTTAATTTTACGAAACATTCCAGGAGAAGATACTTCTAAGACAATATCATCTGGTATCCAGTCAGCACTCTCCATAGGCTCACTAAAAGCACGATCAACTGCCACACAATCTTCGATCACTGCAGTATTCGTTTCTTTATTCATTATATAAACGCGTAAAGTTTTTGAACCTTTTATATATTCCATATCGTAAAGGTAGTAACCAGCTTCACTTACAATAGCTTGTGAAAGCTCGTAAAACTTCTTCTCTATACCTTTATATTCAACATTTAAATTCATTAAAATGTGCCTATTAATAAAAAAAAAGGGTAGCACTAATAAGTCTACCCGATTATATCTTGTTAAAAATTTAACTAATCGTTATTTACCCAGATTTTAAAAAAAATTATTCTAAATTTCTAAGTACCTATTAATTATCAGACATTTTGAAATCTTGTCAAGGTTTGTCACAATCCTGAACGCCCTGCATTATTACGGCCGAGTTACCATTTTGATAAAACCGCTTTTTTATATGAATCTGTTTAAGGCCCATTTTTTGATAAAATCCAATCGCACCATCATTATTCTCCTCTACTTCAAGGTATATATGAGGTTTACTGAAGCCTAACTCTACTGATGCAACGTGACACATTTGCTTAAATAGGGCCAAAGCTAACTTACGACGTCGGAATTTTTCATCGACAACGATTTTATAGAGATGGCAGAAATCTGGAGAAGACAGTTCAAATACACATAAAGATATAATTTCTTTTTTATTATTTTCTAAGGATTCTTGCCACAAGCAAACAATATTTCTTGAAGAACCTGCAAGCTCTTTCCAAACTTTCTTAGACCATGACCATTTAAAATGATCAGATTCAAAGTCTGATAACTTATCAACCATCTGTTCATCTAATTTGGCCAAGTATTCGAATTGAATTTTCATATTTCGACTACCTAGACCTTATAAAAATAGACGTGACTGAATATCTTTCAATATATGCGTACGGTAACTTGTTGACCTTTTCACAAGGCTTTCTGGAGTTATTATGTCTTTATTATTAATGAATGATTTATAGCGCTTTGCAAGCTCAAGATTTGTATTAAAGATTTGCTCGACAGTTTTTCTATAAGCCTTGGGAACCTTGCATTTTTCAAACTTCGGTGTTGATAAAAACTCATGCTCCAAGCTTAACAACTTCCCTATAAGCATTATCTTTTTAATTCTTTGTATTTGAGAGTCATTTGGTACCAGTGGAGCGGCTTCTACACCTTCCTGAGTTGAAAGTTTTCCAACTAATTCATAAAAATAATCTTTGTTCTTATTTTCATCTATAGAGCATTTTGAATACTGATACGCTTTTAAGAGGAAATTGGCTTCCTTGGTAAAATATATTTTACCATTTATAGAGAAAAGGGCCCTTTCTCGAAGGGCCCATGTATTTGTCATAAATAAAATTGAAATATAAATTAAAAATCGCATCTATTTTAAACTGGAGAACTGATATCAACGTTTGCCACGGCTTTACCAGCAGTAAGCTTAGTCTCCATTTGGTAGCGAATCTTAACATCTGGATTGAAAGTATATCCGTCTTTTCCGCGAATAATATACTTTCTCTTCGTATTACTATTATCTTTAGGTTCAATTAACTTTCTTAGACGAGAAATCGAAGTATAGATAAGCTTGTCGTGAATTAATGGATTGTACTCATCTTTCCAAATCTCTCTAGCAAGATCTTCTTTATCAAAGAAACTTCCGCGATTCTTAGCTAATAAGAATAGGATCTCTAGTAGAACAAAACGATGTTTGAAATCAATTACACCAATATTCTTCTCTTTTACTTTTCTATTGTTACGATCAAGGTAAATATCAACACTTGAATCATTAACTTCATGAATCTCGGCATCAAGAACATTTGTTAGACGCTTAAATGTCGTCGAATCAACGGCTTGCTTTGCTAGGTTATAATAAAGAGTTGCTCTATCGTAATCACCTTTAACTTTTTGAACCTGTCCAATTCCTAAAAGAATATATCCGTATAGGTTCCAGCACTTCTTATTTTGAAGGGTAATATTTGCAAGATTGAAATGCTTTAAAGACGCTTCAATATTGCCTGTGGCCATATGAATTTTTCCATATGTCATATGCATTGAACCACCTAAATACTCTTTATTAATAATTTTTAAAAGATTATCTAGTTGTCCCATATACTCGAGAGAAAGTTCAAATTGACCTCTGTTAAATGCATTATTTGCTAAAGCTAATAAGCATTTAGAGTGAAGATCAGGATCATTTTCCTCTTTAGATTTATTATAAGATAAGTCTAGGTCTTGATATGCTCCATCGAAGTCAGTTCGATATGACTTGATAAGACCTGAATAATAGAAGTATTCAGCTGATAGGCTTCCTAGATTCTCTTGAAGGTCATTAACAATGGCCTCACTATGTGAAATATATTTTTCGGCTTTTTCATCCTCTAATTTCTCGGCCGCAATACGAATGAGAAAACTTAGAATTTTTAAAACACGGTAATTATCCTGAGGACATTCAGCACAATCGATAGCTTTAAGAAAGTTTACTTCCGCCTTGTTAAGATCGGCCTTATCATAGTGAAGCTTACCAAGCTGGTAGTAAGCCTTTCCGACTTCTAGCTTAGTTAAATTATCTTGAGTTGGAATTAGCCCTTCACCAGAACCGACAAAGCCTAGAACATCTAAACTTGCTGATTCTTTTTGATTACTTGTTCCAGATTCTTGTCCCCCGACAATCTGCATATTTAACTCCCTATCGATTAATTTTCACGTTATTTGCTGTGAGAATTTTGTGGAATCTTACCACAACAAGTTCATATCATGTCATCATGCTACAAGTCAAAACAGTTCATTTTCATTAAAATATTTACACTCAAAATATTGATGAACCCTTTAATTATTTGATATTATGTGCATTTAAAGGACAAATTTTAGGCTTATTTACGGAGATTCAATGGCCAAATACGATTTAGATACTATTAGACACTCAAGCGCTCACCTTATGGCCCAAGCAATTTCAAGACTTTACCCAGATTCTAAAGTTCAATTTGGGGTTGGACCTGTTATTGAAAACGGTTTTTACTACGATATTTTAATGGATCAAACCCTTGGTGAAGATGATCTACCTAAAATAGAAGATATGATGAAAACCATCATTAAGGAGAAGCTTCCTATTGAAAGAAAGGTTATGAGTCGCTCTGAGGCTATCGATTTCTTTAAATCAGAAGGTCAAGATTTAAAAATAGAATTAGTAGAGGCCATACCTGAAGATGAAGAAGTTAGTTGTTACACTCAAGGTGAATTCATTGACTTATGTCGAGGACCACACGTTGAAAATACAGCAGATCTACCACAAGGCTTTAAATTACTAAGTATCGCAGGTGCATACTGGCGTGGTGATGAGAAGCGTGAAGTTATGCAAAGAATTTATGCAGCCTGCTTCATGGATCGCAAACAACTTAAGCAACACCTTATGATGCTTGAAGAAGCAAAAAAGCGTGACCATAGAAAATTAGGAAAAGAATTACAATTATTCCACTTTGAGCCTGTTGCTCCAGGTGCACCGTTTTTCATGCCTAAAGGTGCAATCATTGTAAATGAACTCACAAATTATATTAGAAGACTTTATCGTCTTTATGAATATGACGAAGTTATCACACCTCAAATCCTAGATAGTGAACTATGGCATACATCTGGTCACTACGAACATTATAAAGATGATATGTTCTTTTCTAAGATTGATGAGCGTGAGTATGCAGTAAAACCAATGAACTGCCCATGTCACATGCTAATGTATAAGCATTACAAGTATAGTTACCGTGACTTACCTCTTCGCTATGCTGACTTTGGCCGTCTACATAGAAATGAAAAAGCTGGGGCCCTTGCAGGTCTAACTCGCGTACGTTCATTCTGCCAAGATGACGCTCATATCTTCCTAGCACTTGAGCAGGTTCAAGAAGAAATTCAAAAGACAATGAAGATGATCTTCACTGCTTATGAATTATTTGGTTTTGATGACATTACAGTTAACTTATCAACTCGTCCTGAAAAGAAGGCCGGGGATGATAAGACATGGGATATAGCAGAGAATGCTCTTGAAGAAGCTTTAAAGAACTCTGGACATAAATACGTTATCAAAGAAGGTGACGGCGCATTTTATGGACCAAAGATCGATATTGAAGTAGCAGATGCAATTGGACGAAAGTGGCAATTGGGTACAATTCAACTTGATTTCCAACTACCAGATCGATTTGACTTGAAATTTACAACAAGTGATGGCGGCGAAGAAAGACCAGTTGTAATCCACCGTGCCCTACTAGGATCTCTTGAAAGATTCTTTGGCGTATTCACAGAGCACGTTGCCGGAGCATTCCCTTTTTGGATGGCACCAGAGCAAATTGTAATCGTTCCTGTAAATGAAGATGCGCATGGACAAGCAGCTAAAGAGCTTAAAGACATGCTCTTTGCTGAAGGTTATCGTGTAAGAGTTGATGATAGAAATGAAACAATGGGATACAAGACTCGCCAAATTCAAAAAGCAAAAGTTCCATTTATGTTTGTTCTTGGTGATCGTGAAATTGAAAACAAAGCTGTTTCAGTTCGTAAGCATGGTTCAAAGAAGTCATTTAACTGGTCTCATGAAGAGATGCTAGAAAAATTAAAAATGCTTGATAGCGAAAAATACCCTAAGGCATAAGCCTTAGGGGTCTTTTATATTTATTAAAGAGAAGGTTCCATGGAAAGGAAGAACGTCTTAATCATCTGCGGAGGTGGCTCCTCAGAACATGAAGTTTCATTGAGGTCAGCTCAATATATTAAAGACCAAGTGAGTCTCATAAAAGAACTCAATCCAATCGTTGTTGAAATGGACAAGGATGCTAATCTAACCCTTAACGGAAATAAAGTTAGCTTAAACGGACAAATTTTAGAAACAGCAACTGAGCGCCCTTATATCAATTACGTTATTCCAGTCATACACGGCCCTCCTGGCGAAACAGGTGAAATTCAATGCTATCTAGAGATGCATAAGCTTCCTTATTTAGGACCTCGTCATGAAGGCAGTAGTATTTGTTTTAATAAAGTCACAACAAAGTTGTGGTTTGATCTACTGGGGATAAACAATGCTCCATGGAAAGCAATACACAGAGGTCTACCTTTTGAGTTATCAGAAATCAAAGAGTTCTTTAAAGAATCAAATAATGATGTCTTTATAAAGGCTGCTAGCCAAGGGTCATCTGTTGGTTGCTATCACGTTACAACGTCTAGTGAGATTGAAACAAAACTTAATGAAGCGTTAAAATATAGTGACGATGTGCTCATAGAAAAAACACTCAAAGGCAGAGAGCTTGAAATTGCTGTATTTGAACAAGATGGAAACCTCCATGCATCAAGGCCAGGTGAAATTATAAATGATGATGATAAGTTCTATGATTATCAACAAAAATATAGTGATGATTCTCACGCTAAAACATTAGTTGAAGCTCAAGACCTAACAAGTGAACAAATTGCTAAGATGCAAAATATCGCTAAAACAGCATTTAAATGTCTTAAGCTTAGACATTTATCAAGAATTGATTTCTTCTTAAGTGATGGAGAAATATACTTAAATGAGATTAATACATTTCCTGGTATGACAAGTATTTCGATGTTTCCGAAGATGCTAGAAAATACTGGACTGAAATTTAGTGATTTTTTAAAAGAGAAAATACTTAAAGAAACGAGATAATTAAATCAAGGTTAATATATGGAAGTAAAACTAATAAGTAGTAAAAGTCATGAACACGCAAAGAAGAAATTATCATCTATGTATCAAGATAATTTCACCCCTGCAGAAAAGAAGGAATATATTCCTGCACATAATTTTTCTCAAGGGCCCTACTTTGCAATGGAAACGGATAAAGAAGGTCATCCTGAATACTTATTAGATGCTGCATCACAAATTGCAACCTTAGGACTAGGCTTTAATGCAACTCCACTCTTTGGAACATTAATGCACCAGAGTGCCTGGACAGGAAATTATCAAGATTCAACATTTTTAGAGATTGCGCATTCTTTTGAAAAGCTACTTCAAAGAAAGGCTTCAAATAAGAAGTTAAAGGCCGTTTATGTTAATTCAGGAGCTGAGGCCAATGAAACAGCACTTATAATGGCCTATAAAAGCAGATACAACAAAGATGCAAATAAGATTATGGCCTTTGAAGGTAGTTTCCATGGACGTTTTCTCTCAACTCTTTTTTCAACATGGAACCCTGCCAAAAGAGAACCATATCAAATTCCAGGACATGAAACGACTTTCATTAAATACCCGGAAACAAAGAGCGACAACTTTATCCTTGAACTAGATAATGAATGGTTAAAGCTTTGGGAAAACCCATACGCAAAAGACTTTGATACAAAATTAGATAAATTTAAATCAAATGCTGATGACTTACTAAAAAGTGAAATCGACTCACTAGAAGAGTTGAAACAAGCATTCCAAAGCGGTGAACATTTTGCAATTCTAGTAGAACCAATGCAATGTGAAGGTGGAGACCGCTACTCGACAAATCGTTTCCACAATGCACTTAACTTACTTGCAAAGTCATATAAAGTAGCAGTCATCTATGATGAAGTGCAGACAGGTTTTCACCTAGGACTGGACTTCTTCTGGCATCGTACATTTAACCTTAAAGACTCTCAAGGCAAACAACTCAATCCAGAATTCATCACTTGTGCTAAAAAGGCACAAAGTGGAATTGTCTTAACAGAAAATCCATTATGGCTTAATAATGAATTCCAAACATCTTCAGTAATTCGTGGCTACTATCAGGCGATAGCTCTTGACCAAAATCGACTTAAGATTAAAGAGATCCAGGATTATACAAAGGAAAAGCTATCTAAACTAGTAAGTGAATGGGAACAATTATCTGCTCCACGTTGCTTTGGACTCGCATTTGCTTTTGACTTATCAAGCAAAGACGATATTCCTGCATTTATTAAAAACAGATTTGACCTAGGTCTTCTCTACTATCAAGCAGGTGAAAACACGCTAAGATTTAGATTAAATACAGCATGGACGTTTACTGATATTGACTACTTATTTAATGCTATTGATGAGATTGCTAAACGTGTTTATAAGGATGAACATAATCAGATCGAATTCAAAACGAAGAAAGAAGTTAATATCCAAAATGAATATAAGTGGCATGAACAACTTATTAAATCTCTACAAGGTAAACTTGATAAAAATGAAGCAAAAAGTTTCTCAAATGAATTCTTCAAGGACACTTTCAACGCTACCCTGATTGATATTGATAAGGATAACTTCAAAAAGTATAAAGGCCAAATTGAAGAGATACAAAAAGCGATCTATGAACCAACAAGACAAACAGAGATAGAGAAGTTTGAAAAAATAGCGAAATGCGATGACTCTGTGGCCATAGGGCTTCTCACTGAAGATGAAGAATTAATAGGTATTTCTTTTGCAGGCAAAATCTCACACTTTCCACACGAAAGTGGACTAAGACTATTAAAGCACTTCAATAATCCTAAAGCACTTTATATGCTAGATACAACGATTGTAAAAAAGCGCCAAACAAACGGCATGGGAAAATATCTCAAGTATGCCCTTTCAACAATTGCAGCATCTTCAGGCTTTGAATATATTTATGGAAGAAATAGAGATATTCACGCAGGCGCCATGCTTTCAATAAATTGTTCACTTGGTGCAATTATTGAGACCATTCTTGAAGAAAACTACCTAGACGATGAAGATTTCAGAGATGTCATTATTTACCGTCAAAACCTTAAGTGGAATAACGAAAATGTAAAACTATCATCTTCACCTATATTAAACACTCCCTCATTCAATGATATGGGAACATTAGTTAACAAAGTATGCCTATCTAATTTTATTGATGAAAGCTTCATGAGTAATATGAAACACTTCAAAGCGATTGCGCCAAAAGAGCTTCAACATTTCTTTAGTGCTAGTGGACATAGCGAGTGTGTGGATAAGATATATAAATCAATTCTAATAAAGAACGGAAAAAAGAGAACAAAAGTACTTTCTCTTGATAATGACTATTTTGGTAAACAAAGTTTTATGTCAGCGACATTATCAGGAAAAATAGACTTCTATCCAAATGCTAAGGCGCAAAGCTTAGCGGATCTAAAAGAAGAGCTTGATAAGGGAGAATACCTTGCTCTTTTCATTGGTGATCGTCTAGAAGAGTTTTCGACACAAGAGCTTAATGAAATAATTGAATATTCTCACAAAAATGCAACAAAAGTTGTATTTAACGAGAGTGTTTATTTTCATAAGAACAAAAAAATGCTTAGTGCTGAAAACGGGATTACTCCAGATGCGAGCTATATCCACTTTGGGGGTCAGATAGGACTTTGCATGTTAAAAGATGAAGTCTATGAATCAAAACCATTGATGATGATTTCTACTTGGGATGGAGATGCATATGCCCTGGCCCAAGCCTATCAATACTTAACATCAAACACACCTAAGAAAGAATTCAAATGTTTTGAGGACATCTCTTATGAATTTGGCCTTAAGGCACCAAGCGACTTTGGCAACTCAGGAAAATGGTTCTTCACATGTTAACAGACTTAAATCTACCAATATTTAAGTATGAGAGTTCTGACCCATACGAAAATGGACTACAACATGGGAAGGCTTACAAAGAAGCAATCAAAGAACTTGTTAAAATTAGAACAAACTTACTTTTAAAGAGGTCACCTCACCTAGAAAATAAACTAGATGAATTCGCAAAAGAACAATTTCGTTTTACGAAAGATTTCTCAAATGATTTGGCCCTTGAGCTAGAAGGAATAGCAGAAGGGAGTGAATGCTCATTAACAGACATTATCATCTTAAATAATTATACAGACTTTCGTGATATCCAATTACCAGATGAAGGATGCACTGCAATCTCTTATATCGGAGATGATATAAGCCTCGCAGGCCAAACTTGGGATATGCACCAAAGCGCAAAGAACTACTTGATGATAATTGAGGTTCACAATGAATCAACGCAAACAAAAGAAATAATCTACACAGTATGTGGCTGCCTCGGGCTTATGGCAATGAATAGCTACGCTCAATTTGTTGGTGTCAATAATATAAATGTGGTGGATGGTGAAAATGGTATTATCTGGCCTGCATTGATAAGAAAGTTGTCGACATTAAAGACTCAAAAAGAAGTAATCGATACCCTAATGAACGCAAAAGTTACTTCAGGTCATAATTATTTAATAAGTGATGGCAGTAATGCCTACAATTATGAAATTACTCCTACTGTTAAAGAGATTGTGCCTCCACAATCTGAAGAAATAATCTTTCATACAAATCATTGCCTTAATGAGAGAATCATAAGTGTTGAAGACAAGAAAAATATAAGTAAAACAACACATAAGCGATATGAACTTGCAAAGAAATACGCAAAACAAATTACAACAGAGAAGGCCATGTTTGACTTTTTAACATCTCATGACGGCCACCCTATTTCAATTTGTTCACACTTTAGCCCAGAAGGTGCCAACGATCCTTCACAAACTTGTGGTGGAGCACTCTATAATTATAAAACACAAATACTAAAAATATGGCGAGGCTGTCGAGAATACGATGACAATTATCGCTACGTAGAAATACCTCTACCACTTGTGGATACGAAATAGGTCACAAGAAAAAAAGTGAGATTAAAATGGGGCATCGAAAATATTTTCATACTTGGTCAAATCAAAATAACCCCAAAGTAATTGAGCTAAAAGACACTTTCGAATGGGGTTATACAACTCCAAGTGATGATAAAATATTTGATCTTTCATCAGGAAGTTACCATCAATCATTTGGTCTTAAAAATAAACAATTAATCGATGCCTTAATCCATCAGCTTAATGAAATCCCAATGGCCATACCGAAAACAGAATTCACTTTAAAAACAGAAGTGTCACAGAAGCTAGTTGATAGAATTGGTTTTGATGGACGTATTTTCTACACCCTTTCAGGGGCAGAGTCCAATGAGAATGCTCTAAAGATAGTAAGGCAATTTACTAAAAGGGAAATTATTCTTTCTTGTGAGAATTCATATCACGGAGCAACTTCTGGCTCACTTGCCCTTTCTGGTGATTGGCGTAGAGATGCATTAGGAACGTCCGCTCCAGGACAGGCCTTTATCCCTAATTTTTATAATGATCCTGACCTAGAAAAAACGAAAAAGATAATTAAAGATATTGGCGCAGATAACATTGCAGCAATTTGCCTTGAGACTATTACCGGTGGAAATGGTGTCTATATTCCTCCAGTGTCTTATTATATTGAACTAGAAAAAGTATGTCGCACCAATGATATAAAAATAATTCTAGATGAAGTAATTTGTGGTTTCGGTAGAACAGGAAAAGACTTTGGTTTTCAAAATTATCCAATTAAGCCTGACTTTATTACATTTGCAAAATCTATATCAGGTGGATATTTTCCGTTTGGCGCAACATTTGTTTCTGAAGATATTGCATCTTTCTTTGACAGTGAGGTTCTATCTTGTGGATTGACTAATGCCTCCCATCCAATTGGCCTTCGCCTTTTAGATGAAGTTCTAAATCTTACAAAAGATGCTAACTTCCAAAATACTTTAAAAGAAAATATTAATCTTTTGAGTCACTTCAAAGATAAACTTATAAAACTAGATTCGGTCTCAGAAGTTAGAAGTATTGGAATGCTAATGGCAATTGAACTCAATACAAATGAAGACATGAGAGTATTTTGGGAGAATTGTTTAAATAATGGTTTATATATCAATACAACTAGGAATATGATTATTTTATGTCCCTACCTTAACTACCCTAATGACCTTCTAGAAGATTGTTTAGAGAAACTTTTAAATATAATACAAAATAAATAAGGAAGCTTATGTATAGTAAAATATATGACAATGCCAAAGAGGCCTTAAGTGATATCACAGATGGAAGTACTATTATGAGTGGTGGATTTGGCCTATGTGGTATTCCAGAAAACTCAATTAACTACTTATCCACAACAAACCTCAAAGACCTAAAAGTTGTTTCAAATAATATTGGAAACTCAGGAAGAGGCCTAGTAAAACTTTTAAAAAAGAATATGATCTCTAAAGGATATTGTAGTTACGTAGGAGGGAATCCTGACCTTGAAGAGGCCATGTTATCTGGAAAAATTGAAATTGAACTGATCCCACAAGGTACGTTAAGCGAAAGAATCCGTGCCGCAGGTATGGGTATTCGAGCTTTTTATACACCAACAGGATATGGTACAGAAGTCGCAGAAGGAAAAGATATTAAAGAATTTGATAGGCCATGTATTTTAGAGCATGCTCTTCATGCAGACTTTGCAATAATCAAAGCCCAAAAGGCCGATCCATATGGAAACCTCTGGTTCAAAGAAACTGCTAGAAACTTCTCTCCCCTAATGGCAATGGCAGCAAAGACGACGATTGTAGAAGTTGAAGAGATTGTTGCTCTTGGAGATATAAGGCCTGAGGATGTCCATATTCCAGGAGTCTTCGTTCAACGTGTATATCTTGGAAGTAATTATGAGAATGCAATAGAGTTCTTAAAGGTTAAGGAGTAAATCATGTGGACAAAAGAAGAAATGGCAAAACAAGTTATTAAGCTCTTTGATAAGAATTCAACAATCAATTTAGGAATTGGTCTCCCAACGATTATCCCAGATCAACTACCTAAGGATCACCCATTTATTATTCATAGTGAAAATGGCGTTCTTGGAGTTGGAGACTCTCCAATAAAAGACAATGTTTCGGCCACTCTTATTAATGCTGGAAAAGAAACTATTACTGTTGAAAAAGGAGCAAGCTTTTTTGACAGTTCAATGAGTTTTGGAATGATACGTGGTGGACATATAGACTTCTGTGTCTTGGGTGGTATGGAAGTTGATATTGAAGGTTCACTTGCAAATTGGAAAATACCAGGAAAGAAAATCACTGGTATGGGTGGTGCAATGGATCTTGTAAATGGCGCTAAGAATTTAATCGTTATGATGAAACATTATAGTAAGTCAGGAAAGCCAAAACTTCTTCCATTATGCGAACTTCCTTTAACAGGAAAGAATGTCGTTCACTATGTAGTAACAGACTACGGTAGCTTTAAAATTGAAAAGAAAAAGTTTAAAGCTTTAGAACTAGCTTCTAATGTAACAATTGAAAGTCTTAATAAGGATTTTTCTTCAGATATTTTTATTGAATAAATTAGATAAAAAAAGAGGGCCCTGCAACTGGCCCTCCAATTTTTCGGCTTCATGCCTATCTCTTGCTACGACATCCTGTCGACAATTAAATTATAACGCACAATAATGAAAAAATCAGAAAAAAAATAAATGGGTAAACATTTCCATTTACCATAAAGGAAGTTTATAATTAGACGTGATCACACAAACTTAAGAGGAATAGATGAGTATTTTCAACAGGAATAAACATAAGCAAACTTTTACTTATTTTATACCAACTCCACCACAGCGCTCGACACCATATCAAGAACAGGCCTTTGACCTAGTTACGAAGACGCTAAACAGGAAAAATATTCCATTTAATATCAAACATACGGCAGTAAATGAAAGAGGATTATGGATTATCATTGAGCTATTTGGAAAAGAAGAGAATCTAACAAAGATTATTTCTGATTTAAAAGAAACAATTAGCACCAATATAAAAAAGAATGAAAATGATGATTTAGAAATTTACTACGAAGAACATGAAGAGTTTCATAAAAATGAGAATTACAAAGCATAGAAAAAAATTCACTTTAATTCTCTCACTAGTAAGCTTCTTTTTTTTAATAGGCTGTTCAGAGGTTGAAAAGAAGTTAAACGATACACAAAGTTTAAATACGGTCTGTCCAATAATTGAGTCAAAATCAAATTATCTTTTGGAAAACCCTCGAAATATCTCAGAGGCCCAGAAATTGATTAGTGCTAAGAGTAACTCTTCACAATATCGAAATCAGATACTAAATTTTAGCTTGGCCCAACTCTATCTTTCGCCACACTCTACAAATTTAAATTCACATACCCTATTCTTTGCAAAGATTAATGGTAAAGAAATTTTTATCAACAGTATTCCAGATGAGACTTACGAGTTCTCATTTATAGCTGCACTAAATGAGTTGGCACAACAATTAAAAAAGCCAATCTCTTTAAAATCACGACTGAATTTAGTAGAAAAAAATATAAGTGAATACGTCTATGCTTCAAGATCATTAGAAGAATTCATTAAAAATAACCAGGCCCAATTATTCAAATCAAAACCATTGAAAAAAATGTATTTTAGAGGAGCACAGGGAATAAGAGAGAACGAACTCTTTCGTCGTCTTGACTACTTAAAGGACTATAATCTTTTAAAACGAAAAGCTTCTCCAACAAAGAATAAAACAAACTTGACCTCTGCTCACCTCTTTACAAGAGATAATTATAGCTGCTCATTTGATTCTAAAGTGTTTAATGCTGATATTATGATCTTAAAAAAACCAGAAAAAGCTTATCATAATATATTCTCACACTATAAAGATAAGAATAATTATATTATTGGTGTTACTTCATCTGTTCCTAAAGTAGACAATTCAATTAACGAATTTCTTTTTCAAAAATCTAACAATGACAGCTACACTGCTGCATGTATGACAAAGGACCAACGTAACCATACTATTTTCTTGTTTATGAATGGCATAACTTATAATGCCCAGGTTCTAAACCGACTAATAAACTCACACTCACAAGTCACAAATGCAAAAGACTTTATGGATACAAAAAGATCATTAATGCTGACTAATCCAAAAAGAAAAGTCTCTGAAATCTATGGTATAAATCGTGTTAAAAATGATAAAGAGGCCCAATACTACATACCAAGCCTTGGGAGGCTCACAATTTTAGAGCAAGGTGAGTTCCTTAGCACTTTCAATGACCCAAGAAACAAGCAATTAAAATGCAATTGATAACTTTATATGGACAAGCATCCAATAAGAAATGGATTATTGAAGTTAACGATAAGGCTTCATTGGACTTAACTATACTAGAATTTTTAAGATCGCATAACTTTCCAATCGCCTCTAGTTGTGACGGCGAGAAAGTCTGTCAATTATGTACCATTAACGAAGGACTTCTCGCTTGCAATGTACTGGTAAAAGATATTATTACGAAGTATAATTCAATAATAACAATTACATACTTATAACAAAGGGATAAATCCATGCGCTATCTTTCATTTGATATTGAGGCCACTGGCCTTGAGGAAAAAGACTTAATCATCGAATTTGCAATGGTTCCCTTCTGTGCCAAAACAAAGAAAATTAATCACGACTTAGAAAAGCACTTCTATATAAAATGCCCTAGCTTTGAAGAACTCAAACCAAATTTAAACAAATGGGTTATTGATCATAATAAAGAATTAATTGAAAAAGCACATAGTGATGGAATTACGATTGAGTCTTTCAAAGAAGAACTGTCAAAATATCTTGAATCTGAAGAAGTGAAAGAATACTTTGGAGATAAGAAAATAACTTTATTTGGAAAGTCTATGAGTGCCATTGATCTTCCTTTTCTTAATAGAGATCTAGGATGGGAGTTTATGAGAAAATACTTTGAGCACCGTCAATTAGACCTTTCTTGTATTGCATATGGGCTTATCGACATGGGTTTCATACCAGCAGAGTGTGAATCAGGTTCAAAGCTAATGAAGTACTTAAAAATGGGCGACGTCGCGCACACGGCCTTAGAAGATGCTGTTAATACGGCCATTATGTACTTTAAGCTACTAGATCTAGTGTCTGTGAAAAAAGCTTAGTGGATCAAAGGCCTTCGAGTCATAACGAACTTCAAAATGTAAGTGATCACCTGTTGATTTACCTGTATTTCCAACAGCAGCAATAACTTGCCCTCGAGAAACCTTTTGGCCTTTTCTAGCATAGTTCTTATGATTATGAGCATAGATCGTAAAAAGTCCACCTGCGTGTGAAACCACTACGATATTTCCATATCCAGACTTTCTGCCACTATAAACAACAACACCAGAGTCTGCTGAAACAATATATGTTCCTTTTCTTGCAGCAATATCAATTCCTTCATGAGGTCTCCCCCATCTGTGACCAAAGCCTGAGGACACTTTCTTAGAAGATGGAACCGGCCATAAGAATCGTGAAGATGATTTAAGTCTAGAATAATCAATTGAAGAAATACTACGCCCTTCAATTCGATTAATCATGATACCTCGTTTATAAGGTAAGAAGATAGTCTCGCCCTTTTTAAAAGATGCATTCTTGTTAAACTCTTCAATTTGCCATTGGGGAATATTGAAAATATTTGCTAATTTCTTTGCACTATAATTAGAAGTTAATTTTATATAGCGGCCATTCTTTAAGGTCGAACAACTTAGCACTGTAAGAATAAATAATAAGTAAAAAGAAAGCTTTCTCATCTGTCCTCATTCGTTAAGTTTGAATGAGGACAAGTCGTCTATTTTAGTCTACTTAACTAAATTAGTCGGTAATTTTTGCCGCCCATTCATTGAATACATCGGACGAAAAATTCAAAAGGTTTAGGAAGGAAAAGGAAATATTTCCGTTCATAACTGCATGAATGTCTGAAGTGTGGTGAGGATCGACCTCTGTAGGAGCTCCTCCAATCCAGTAATATTGTCGACCTTTTTGATCAAGTCTTTCGACAACTTCTTCTGTATATCGGCGCATTTGAGGTCTAGTCCATTTAATATCACCTACTTGCGTATGACATAAATTTGGAACATTGATATTTAATAACGAGCAATCAGGCATTGAAAGTAATTGCTCTTTCTTATTGGTAATAAGATCTTTAATGATATTGGCCGCTGTTTGAAAGTGCTTACTTTCATCCTGCGAGCTCATGACAGTCGAGACAGCAATAGCACTTATGCCTTGAAATACGGCCTGTCTCGCAGCTCCTACTGTACCAGAGTAGTAAATGTCTTGACCAAGGTTTGCACCATGGTTAATTCCAGAAATAACGAGATCTGGCCTATAATCTAATACGGAATTTATCCCCAATAAAACACTATCGGCCGGATAACCTGAACAACTAAATGTATAATCATTGATTTTATCAACCCTGATTGGGTCGTGTAACGTTAGGGCCTGAGACGTTGCTGATCTCTCATGGCTTGGTGCCACGATAACAACATTAGCAATGTCTTTTAGAGTTTCATAAAGGCACTGAATTCCTTCAGCAGCGTATCCATCGTCATTTGAAAGTAAAATATTCATAACTTCTTATTAATTAAATTTTGCTAAATAGCAAGTGTCTTTCTTGCATACTCTATATATTCTGACAACTTAGGAGCATCAATATTACGGTAACAGCGTTCAACTTGTGAATTGATTTCAAACTTTAAATAGTCTGGATCAAGGGACTCGATAACACTCATTGAGATATTTGAATTCCAATTTAACTTAATCCCAAGTTGAAATTTTTCATTCTTTACTCTCATAACCTTAGAATAGAAATTAACAATAAATGAATTCAATAGTCCTTTATCGGCCATCGAATGTAAGAACTCATAATTGAGAACGACACTTTGACATAAAGGAGACGAAATCTTCTCATAGACTAAATTATCTTTCTCATCAAATGTAATAGAAAATGCGCGATTAAAGGCTTCTAATATTTTCTTATCATGGTTACTACTTAAACCGAAGTTTAAGCGAACTTTTGGATGATACTTTTCAACTGTATCAACTATAGATTTAATGATGAATTCAGAATCATTTTCAAAGTGCAACTCAACAATATCGTCTTGTTTTAAATCATGTGCATTTAAAAGCTCTTCTAGGATATATCCTTGAATGAAATTGAAGCTTCGAGGCCTAAAGTCGAAACCATAGCAACCCTTTGCCAATGTTTTGGCAACTTGTAAGCTTCTTTTGTCATAGATTCCATCGAGAACAATATTCATCAAATCAATTCTACACGAAAAAGAGCTCTATTGCTTGAAAGATGCTTTCTGAGCAAGAAGTTCCTACTGATTCAGGATGAAATTGCATCGTAAATATACGTTCATCCTCGTAGGCCATTAATAATTCATTATTATTATCAAATATCAATTTAGTTTGCTTAAGTAATGAGTTTTCACTATTTACTTCGACATATAAAGAATTATAGCGCTGTAAATTGATATCATTTGTCACCTCTACAATACCAGACAATAAGTCTAAGTCTTTAGGTTTCACAGTTCTGCCATGAATTGGATACTTACTTCTATTGATTGTGCATTGATAAAGAGAACTTAAAACAAGTTGATGTCCAAGGCAGATTCCTACAATTCGTCTCGCCTTTTTAAGATTAGCTTTTAACTCTAAATTATTTTGATTAAAGAAATCAATATACTCACTTGGGTGTCCAGGTCCTGGACCTAAAATAATATTTTGATTAACAAGGTCATATCTTTTGAGATCTCTAAAATTGATGACTTCTATCTCACAAGATTTCCAATGAGAAAGGTAGGATATAATATTATTTGTAAAACTATCTTCAAAATCAACGAAGATAATTCTCACAACGTGACCCCAAATACTGAATCAAAGTTCTTCGCATTATAATTAATTAGAATTTTTAGTGCGATCGATCGATCAAGCTTTAGTTTATTATTTACATATTCATCTTTTTGACGATATTCAACATCAAAAACCCAACAGTTATTAAGTGGGTTGTATCGGGAACCAATATATGACTCATACATTCTTTCTAAGTCGATGTCGTAATAATACCCTGTTCTAAAAGAAAATGTATCATTTAGTTCAAAGTCAATATCGGCCGTAAAGTAACGTCGCTCGGAAGCAAAAGAGTCATAATTTAAGCCAATTTTATACTCGAAACGATCCATACTCTGAGATAGTGATAATTGCGTTATATGCTTACTTTCTGTATGGAAGTAATATTCTGATAAGTTAAATTGAAATTTATCAAAATTTAATCCACCCATGATTGCAAGACGAGTTAGCCTCTCACTTGTTGTAAGTTCTTTATTTGTTTCATCTTCTAGAATTAAACCTTGAGAAATATTAAACCAGGCAACTTTCTTATAATCATAATTATCAAGTTGATAATTAAAGTTTTTAAACATCTCATAATTTGCTTTAGGTGTTTTCTTAAGAAAGTTATTATTAAACACAAATTCAATTGTATTTGATTCAGGTAAATCCGTTCTTGTTGAAACATCTTCAAGAGTATTGTTTCGTCCACGAATAATATCTCTTTCATCAAAACGTCCATCATCTTGTAATAATGCAAACTGGTTACCTAAGGCGGCATTACCACGATATTTTTGAGAATTATAATAGAAGTGATTCAGACCAAGCTTTATACTGTGCTTATAAGAAGAACGGTATAATTTCCTTACATTAAGCTCTTCCTTTTCTGTACTCGGGATTTTTGCGATTAAGTTTCTTTCATCATCTTCTACAAAAACAGGTTGAATAACTTCTTCCTGAATGAAGGCCCTTCCATAAACTTTTTCAATATCAAACCATATCGATGTATTTACGTAATTTCCGTATTTATATCCATTTTGTTTGTCACTTTTTTCTGTTGGCAAGATATAGTATTGAGCATCTAGTCCAGCTTCAAATTTTAGATTTAGATTAAAAATTGGTTTAAATACAAATTCTAAGGTTGGGTTATAGTCGAATCGTTGAATATTACGGTAGTAGTTATTTTCTTGAACCACATCTTGTTTAAAATAATCAAATTTTAAATTTTGATAGAAATTGATCTTCGAAAGAAGACCTTTAGAGTTTAAGATATTAAAAGGCTTATGACCTATCCCAAGAGATAAAGTATTTTGTACATAGCTTGAGTCAAATTCTTCAGGGTCACTAAAAATAGAGTTACTCATAAAGCTTGAATAAAGATTAATGAGTACAGAGTCTCCCATATAGTCTGTAGAAACAGTCGTACCCTTTTCATTACCCATATAGATATCTTTATCAAAATATTCTTCATAATCACTTTGAATATCTAAGTCCGATAAGTAAGTGGAGTTTGCTAAGAAAGAAATATTATTATTAGGATGGTAGAAATAATTTAATTCATATGCACCACGAATTTCGTCTTCACCACTTGCTTCAATATCTAGTTTTCCAGGCTGCCATATTTTGTCATTTACGGTTCTTGATTCAAATTCAAAGTTAGAAAACTTCCCTAAGTTATTACGATACTCGAGTTCAAGACCATTTCCTCTTCGCCCATAGACAGTAGGAGAAAAAGTCATATCACTATTCTCATTAATGGCCCAAAAGATAGGTTGTCTAAAGAAGAATCCTTCATCAAAATCTAAACCAATTGTAGGAAATAAAAGACCAGACTCTCTAACCTTTCTAATTGGTAATGCGATATAAGGGATGTAAACAATGATTACACCATTGATCTTAATGAATGTGTGCTTCATTGAAATATAATCATCAGGGACAACTGTTACTTCTTGACCTTGAATACTCCAAGATTCAGGGCAATCTTTACAAGTTGTAAACTCAGCTTCCTTGGCAGTGAAAACACCACTATTCTTTCGAACAATTTCTTTCCCACGAAGAACAAAACTCTCATCAACAAGCTTTGCATTCTTGACTTTAAATTCAGCTTTTTTTAACGAATAAGAAATCTCTGTACCATATAGATTAAATTTAGCACCTGTATAACGAACATTTCCCCAGATCTTTCCTAGACCAGTGCCAAGAGAGATACTTGCCTTCTCTCCATAAACCGTATCTGTACCAAGTTTAATAATAACATTTCCGTGGGCTTCATAAGAGTTGTCACTACTTTTTCGATAGGCCTTATCTGATAAAATTTGGACTTCATCATTTTCTCCAAATGCTAAAACTTTTGGAGTTGCTGCATGAGCATGACTACTTCCTAATATTAAGATACTTTTGCATATCAGCAATAAAGTAGTAGGAGCCAACCACAAGAATGTTGCGTGTTTGAAGTTGGATATTTTGTGGCATATCTGCTGTGCTAGAAGCACTATATTTATTAGATTCAATTTCCTCATTAATACCTAATATTGTATCGAGAAAATTGTGCATTTCATATACTTTTGTTTCACTCTGAAGCTCCTTTTTTATCTGGGCAGAGCTTAGAGCGCGCTCGTGTTGAAATTCTAAAATATTAACTGACTTTACAATACATGGATATGTTTTATAGAGCTTTAGAATACTCTTAATTTGATCTTGTCTCCCACTTGAAAAGCTTATTAGAACATCATATTGAACTTTATTTGTATCGTTTAAACTTTGCAGTAACTTTTGATGACCTAGTAAATTATGGGCACCAAAGAAAGTAAATTCAAACTCTCCAAAATCAATATGATCACCTCTTCCTGGAGTTATAGGCCACTTGAAATCGTCATTGATATTAGTGATTCCAGTAATATGTGAAAATAAGGCCATGGCCATCTGGCGGTTTCGTACTTGAAAATCAGTTTCTGACTCATTGCTAACAGATGTGCAATTAATAGAGTCTCGATCACACCAATTGCATAGAATATCTTTTAGAAACTTTTGTTCGATATTTTCGAATAATCGTCCACTTATCCTAGTTATTCCATACTTTTCAAATAAAATTTCCTTAAGGGTTGATCCCAGTATTTGTGTGTGGTCTAGCCCAATTGATGTAATGGCCGCAACTGGTTTTGTAAAAATATTCGTAGCATCAAAACGGCCACCAAGACCAACTTCAAGAATTAGATAGTCAATATCCAGACTTACTGCATATTTTATAAATAAGACAAATAAAGCCTCATAAAAAGATAACTGAAGACGAATTATATCCTCTTCATACTTATCAAGAAGTTCAATTAATTCTTCAATAGAAATATTAGAGCTACAATAGCGGAATCTTTCTGTTATTGAGTTGACATGAGGAGATGTCCAAAGACAACTTTTAAGTCCTTCACTATTAAGTAAAGCGTTTAAACAATGCGATGTTTCTCCTTTACCGTTAGTTCCACCAATAATTATAACCTTGGATTTTTCTTCGATAGCTTTTCGATCTAGGGAAAGATAAGATCGTATATGATCTAGTTTTGGGCGAAAGTTCTCTTTACCACATAAGTTAATAAGCCGAGTAAGAAAAACCTCTTCTTGCTTAGATGATAAATGTCTTTTATCGATTGGACTCTTCACAGTAAAGATATCTCATGAATGAAAATATTTTGACTAGAAAATTATCTCTTTAAAAAGAAAATTCCTTATTATCTGAAGATAGTATATGAATACGTCCCGATTCATTCACCTCTTCTATCTCTTTTGAAAGCTCATCTAGATAATTAGGTTTTAAATGTCCTAAATAAATAGGAACATCTCCAGGCATTTTAGATAACTCTTTCTTAAGCGTTTGTGCTGTATGATGACGACTATCAAGGGCCAACTTTTCAAAACGGTTCGGGAAACTAACTTCACAAAATATGGCCACTACATTATTAAGCTTCTTTGCTGCTGCCCAAATCTTATCAGTTGGGCCAGTGTCTTGAGTGAAGACAATGGCCTTGCCATTTTTTTCAATAATAAAACCTAATGAGCCTGCAAAGTGATTAACTTCGATTGCATGTACTTTATATTCACCAATTTCTCTACTGTCACCAGACTCTATATTATGAAACTTCATCGTTGGGCTTTCTTTGCTAGGAAGCTTCGTGAAATCAGGCCAAATTGCATCGTTAAAAAGATGGTTCATGATATTGTCTTCAACTTCTTTACAAGTCCAAATATCAAAAGGTTTATCATTCATGCCAAAACAATTATCTGCAAGAAATGCCAAATCGGAAATATGATCTAAATGAGAATGTGAAATTAGAATATTATCAATCTTTGCCTGATCACTAACACTAACTCCTGTCGCTACAGAACCTGCATCAATAAGTAAATTTCCATCAACTAAATAAGATGTTGCTCGGCATTCAGGAGAAACGCCACCATGTCCACCGATAATTTTCACATTCATTCTAACTCCAATTTATTTAATTTTAACTTGGTTTAGAATTTTTTACTAGTACTAAGACATTGAAAAATGGAAACTATTTACCTGTTAACTCTTGATAAACGTCTTGAGTCTTTCTCCCAAGAGCATTTCCTATTAGTTTGGCGAGATTCTTTGGCGTTTGCTTATCTAAATATGCTTGCGCAAACTTAGCAACTTCCCCACTTGCGGCGAGATTAGAAGAGTTAGATTTTGGCCAATCAATAACAATAACAAACTCTCCCTTTGCAGTAACGAGCTCATCACGAAAATCTTGTGCCTTGAAATGAATTGCTTCCTCAAACTTCTTAGTTAATTCACGGCAGATGCAAATATTTGCTTCAGGAAATTCTTGCGATATTTGTTTCAGAGTTGAATGAATACGATGAGGAGATTCAAAAAAGAGTGACGTATTCCCCTGCTCAGATGCGACTTTCAACTTATTTGATATTTCACCTTTTTTACGTGGAAGGAATCCAAAAAAAGTATAAGGATTAGGAGCAAATCCACTAAGTTCAAGAGCAACAGTTACAGCACTAGGGCCAGGAACTGAAGTAACCTCTCCTCCCCTTGCTAATATTTCTTTAACCAGTATATGACCAGGGTCTGAAACGATAGGGCTACCAGCATCTGAGACAAGAATAGGAAATTGAGAATTACTAATTTGATCTATATAGAAGTCTAGCTTGTCTTGGGAATGATCATTGAAAGAGAGAACTCTTAAACCTGGCCTGTCTATTTCAATCTTATTTAATAGAGAACGAAATACACGAGTATCCTCGGCCAAAACGATATCACAACTCTCAAATACCTGACGCATTCTCTCAGATACATCGTTTAAATTCCCAATTGGCGTTGATACTAGAGTAAGCTTCACTGAAATAATCCTTCTTTAATTGATATATTCTCTAATAAATTATGTGATTCCATTCATTTATAACTTACATAAGAAATAACTTCCATCTAAAACTAAAAGACACAATGCGTTACAATAATATTCGATGTAGTTTTATGCTGAAGAAGGAGTTTTAATGACAATGCAAGCAAGAGTACGCACAGATTCAACTGGAAATATAACAGTTCATATAGAAGGTGGTATGGACTATGAAAATATCATTCCACTAAAGCAAGAATTAGCAACAATTACTAGTTCTCACCCTACTTCAACTATCACGCTTGACCTTACGGCCCTTAACTTCGTTGGCTCATCTGGAATTGGAGTATTCGTTGATACAATTAGAAGTCTAAATAAAAGACGTGACCAAGTTAGACTCTCTAACGTTGCTCCAGAGTTCATAAAAGTTTTTAAACTTTATAATTTTGATGCAATGGAAATTCTAATCAATGAATTTGAAACTGATGAAACAGAACTGTCTAAGTTCTATGGTCAAAAGAAAAGAACTTTTCAAAACTGATAATTTAATAAATTTACATAAAAATCTTGGCCTGGCTTATTTTGCTTAAAACCAATTTCAGCTGGGCCTTTTTGACTAAAGTCTTTAATCTCTATTGATCCCTGGTAATTATAACCACCACCTTGATAACTTGAGTCCTGATAAGGACTTCCTTGAGTATCTGGATAGTAATAATTTTCGTTATTAGGTCCTTGATTTTGATACTTGCGATATTCGTGTGATCCAATAATATAACCACCAAAAATTAAACCAGCATATAGTCCAAGAGAAGCACCAATTGCGATTGAGCGAGATGAACCACCAAAGGCCATTGCCGCCGTTCCCAATAATGCTCCACCAACTGTTCCATACCCAGCATTCATGGCAATGATCTTAACTTTAGGATCCATTTGTGCGCGGGCCTGAAAGCTTGTTGAAATAGTTGAAATAAATAGAGTAATTAAGAATAGTTTTTTAATCATATAAAAATTGTAAAAGAAGGCCTTGCCTGATGCAAGGTAAATGTTCACCAAATCTTAATCAAATAATAGACACAGTGCAAGACATCTCAAAGAAACTTGAAACAAAGTTAGCACTAGAAAACAGCCTTCGCCTTTGCTGTTCAGTAATTTGGCCATTCGATTTTACTTCAAATATTTTTAGGATGAAAGTATCTCGAATTTTATAAATGCCACAAATATCCACTTGCCCACAGCCAACTCGCCTTAGCATTGTAGGACAAATCAATAATGGGATGGCCTCTTTATGAATCTTTGTCGATTTTTTTAATTCTAAATTTAGACCTTTGGATACATTATTCCTGTACAAATTCCTTTACCCCTTTAAATGTTTTGCGATGTATTGGGGTAATACCATATTCTTCGATAGCTTTACGATGAGCAGCTGTAGGATAACCAGCATTTTTTTCAAATCCGTAATAAGGAAATTTTCGAGCTTCCTTTATCATCAGTCGATCGCGGAAAACTTTTGCAATAATGGAGGCTAGCCCTATAAGAACTGACTTACTATCCCCTTTTATTACAGCATGAACATCTTTAACTTTTGTTGACTTAAAAGGAAATTTTCCATCAACTAGAACGACTGAATCTTGTTTTAGAATGTTATGACAGGACTTTTTCATTCCTAGAAGTGATGCTTGAAAAATATTAACTTCATCTATTTTCTTCGGCGTAATCTTTTCGACGCTATATTCAAATAGATCATGAAAGTTTTGTTTCTTAAAAGTTGAGATATTTAACTCTTCTAAAATCCTTTCCATTTTCTTTAAAGAAAGTTTCTTTGAATCTGTAACACCGTATTCTTTTAAAATACTTGCTAAGACTGCAAGATTATCAACTCGTACCCCAACAGCACAAGTTACAACGGGCCCAGCAAGAGGACCTCTTCCAACCTCATCGGTTGCAATTATATATTGATGATCTTTGATGAATTCTTTTTCAAACATAGGCTTCACAAATAAAGAGGCCCCTATTTCTAGGGGCCCTTTTATGACTTAAATAGTTTTTTAAATTACTTTCTATCGTAGTCAATTGCGATACGTGCAGATTTACCTGAACGATCTCTTAGGTAGTAAAGTTTAGATCTTCTAGATTTACCTTTTTGAACGATCTCAATCTTTTCTACATTTGGTGAATGAAATGGGAATACCCTTTCAACACCAATTCCAGAAGAAACTTTTCTAACTCTGAAGTGACCAGATAGTTTACCTTCTTCTTTCATTGCAATACATACACCACGGAAAATCTGAATACGAGATTTGTTACCTTCAGTGATTCTTGCGTGAACATCAATTGTGTCCCCAGTTTTAAACTTTGGGAAAGATTCTACATTTGTGTTCTTGTAATTTTCATTTACTACGTCTACTAAATTCATTACGAACTCCTAAAAAACGCTTGAACTTCTCAGAGGACCAACACCGTGTTGTTCTTAAGTAAATTCTATTTCAAAGACTCAGAGGCACTATTCAGTCGATCTAAATAGATTGCGACTGCCGATCGAACAGACAGGTGATTATATCCATCCGCACTTCCACCAAAAATTGGTTCAAGTGCAAAATGGGCCCGTTCGAGTACTTGTGCATGGAGACCCCATCCTGTACCAAATAACAAGAAGATAGGCCTTTTGTCAAGGCGCGCATTATTGATCAGGTCAGTTTCTACACCATTATTTGACTCGAAATTTGCACCTGTAACACAAATTAAAGGCTCAACACCTTCTATCTCCTTAATTTTATTGATTCCTTCCTCCACAGAGTTCACAAGACGAGCAATTGCCAGCGCATCTTGACGATCTGGGTTATAAACTCCAGCATCATCTTCCTCCCAGTGTCCTAGTATTCTTTTTACTAGTTTATGTTGGGCCTCAAGTGGAGTCACAATAAAGTAATTCTTCATACCAAAAGTACGACAGCTTCTAGCAATATCGTGTATATCGAGATTTGTTACTGAAGTTGTAACAATATCCCCTCTTTTATTTTTAATTGGGTGGTGTACTAAACCGAGATAAATATTATCTTTCATCTTTAATATATCCTTAAACTTTATTTCTCATATAGGTCTTATAAAGATCTGGCCTATACTTTTTTGTAAATTCTAATTTCTTATTCTGGTTAAATTCATCAATAAGCTTGTGATTACCTTCAGTCAAAACACTTGGTACTCTCACACCATTAAAGTTTGAAGGCCTTGTATAAACTGGCCCTTCAATAAGTCCATCTTCAAATGAATCACAAATTGCACTTTGATCATTACCTAATGCTTTTGGTAAAAACCTAAGCATTGCATCGGTAATAGTCATAACAGCAAGTTCTCCACCAGATAGAACATAATCACCAAGTGAATAAATTCGTGTTACATATTGCTCAATAAAGCGCTCGTCAATTCCTTCATAGCGGCCACATATAAATACGTATTGCTTTCTATTTTCTTGAAATGAAGACGCTAAATCTTTTGCATTATCATTATTAAAAACTGTACCTCGAGGAGAAGTATAAATAATTTCTAATTCCTCTTTAGAGATTTTTTCAGTTTTTAAAATATGTTTTATGGCCTCTTCAAGAACATCTGCTCTTAGAACCATTCCTGGGCCACCACCATAAGGAGAACTATCGACACCTTTAAAGCTTTTAGGAGAGAAGTCACCAAGATAAAGAGTCTCAAACTCGACTTCATTTTCTAAAAACTTTCCAATGACTCCGCTACTTTTGAAAGCATCAAAGAATTGAGGAAATAATGTGATTACCCATATTTTATTCATTACATTAAACGTGGAATTAAGCATTCCACACGATTCTCTTCTAAATTAACAAGTTTAACAAATTGATCAACAAATGGAATATCAACATGCTTTCCATTAATTTTTGTATTTAAAACAATATGTGCACCGTTATCAAAATATTTTACAACTTTTCCAACGACTTGATCTTTTTCAATGTCAAAAACATCTAGGCCAATAATGTCGGCCATATAAAATTCGTCCTCTTCTGTTTCAGGTAATGTACTGCGATCAACATAGATCTCAAAAGGTAACATTTCTTCAGTTACATTTCTGTTATCAACACCTTCAAGATAGGCAAATACTTTATTTCCAAATGAAATCGATTTAACTGTCAATTCTTTTCCAGGCTTAGCAATTGAGCTTCCATTTAGTGGTTTTGCAAAAAATGTAACACCTTTTTGTAAGACACTATTATCTTTATTTTCTAAGTTAAAGACGAAGGCCCCCTTTATTCCATGCGGTCGGGTTGCAGTGCCAAGTAAAATTAAATTTTCTGAATTTTCCATAGGCTGACTTATATCACGCCTTGCAAGGTAAATCACCTATATATTTTTCAAGTATTTAACTTGCCAATTAACTGAACTCTAGTTTTAATATTTGTATTAAAGACAAAATTCATGGAGAGAATTATGAAAAAAATCGTAAGTGCTGCAGCGGTATGTGTTGTAGCTATCCCAACAATGGCAGCGAGTATTGAGATGCCAACTATTTACGGAAAAATTAACAAAGCAGCTATTTACACTGATCAAGATAGCACAGGAAGAACATCATTTTCAGGTTTTGCAGATGTAGACTCTTCTGAAACTCGTCTTGGTGTAAAAGGTAAATGGGATGTTGAAAACATCCAAGGTACTTATGTAATTGAAATGGGCCTAAACTCATCAAAGGACTCTAACGGTACTGATTATAGAATCAGAATGCGTCAAGCGGCCGTAGGCGCAAAAACTTCAATTGGTACATTTAAGGCCGGTCAAACATATACTCCAATGGACTATGTAATGCTAAAGACTGACGTTCTTAGCTCAACAGTAGCTTCAATTACAGGTTCTGATGCAAGTGCTAGAATTGATGGTGCCGTATCAAGACTAGGTATGAGATATCGTACAAGAACAGATATGATGTCATATGAGACACCAAGCCTTGGTGGACTTACTTTTTCTCTTTCAACTGATAGAGATAACGGTATGAATAACGACTCTACTGATGCAGATTATGGTCCAACTCACTACACTGGTCTTGTTAAGTTTGACAGACAAATGGGTAAAGTTGATATGAACCTATTTGCTGGTTATGACACTTGGGCAGAAGATGGTGAAGATAACACTTACACTCTAGCTGGAGCTAAGTTTGGATTTGGAAACTTCCAACTAAATGCTGCTTACAGTATCGAAGAAAATGATGCTGCAACAAAAACTGAAATCAACAGAACTTATGCAGGTGCTCAATACACGATGAATAAGAATGTATTTGCAGTAACTTATCAACTACGTGATGAAAAAGATGCTGGAAATGAGTATACACAAATTGCTGCTCACTACAGATATATGTTCACAAAGAAATTTGATATGAGCTTAACTGTTCTTACTTATGATGTTGATGAAACAGCTGGAACACAAAACGAAGCGACAATGGCCGCTGCGGGTATCCAACTTAAGTTCTAATAATTTAAAAATTATTTAAATAAGTTCTAAGGCCCACTATTGTGGGCCTTTCTTTTTTGTGAATTATTTTCTATAATATCTCAATGAATCAAAGTGAAATTAAATCAATTGCAATCATGCGAACATCGGCCCTTGGAGATATCATTTGGACGCTTCCAATGCTAAATCGTATCCGCAAAGCAATGCCTAATACAAAGATCTATTATATTACAAGTAATACATTTGCACCTTTATTAGAAGGAATTGAGGATGTCGAACTGATTAAGATCGATAAGCCCAAAAAGCTAAAAGATTACTTTAAGCTTCAACGTATCTTTGAACCATATCACTTTGATGTTCTCTTATGTGCACAGGCAAATTTTAGGATAAACTTCATCTATCCTTTCATTAAGGCCAAAAAGAAAATAGGTTTTGATAGTAAACGAGGTAGAGATCTACAAAAGTTCTTTATAGACGAGAGTATCCCTTTCAAAAAGGAACACTCAGTCGAAGCATTTCTCGGCTTCAGTGATCAACTAGGGATTGTTTCTAGTGAAATTGAATTTAACTTACCTATACAAAAAGTAACTGTCGGCAATCTTCCACTTGGAGACTACGTTGTAATTCATCCCAAGGCTTCTTCTCTTCAAAGAACATGGTCTACTAAGAGATATATTGAAGTAACAAATCTAATCAAAGAGAAATATGATATTCCTATCGTTTTAACAGGAATTCCAAGTGATAAGGATATTTGTCATGAAATTGAAAATGAGTCCAACGCTCATATCATAAACCTTTGCGGCAAAACCTCTCTTAATGAACTTAAAAATGTATTTCTTAGTGCTAAACTAGTTATTGCTCCAGATTCTGGACCAGCTCATATGGCAGCAGCTTTAAATACCCCAGTGGTTGGGCTATACACAGCTGTTCCTCCAGAATACACAGGACCATATGGCCAAATACATAATTGTATCAATGCATACCCAAAAGCTTTAGAGCATTACTTCCATAAAACAATTGAAGATGTCCCATGGCGATTTCGCATCAAAGAAGACGATATGATGGATTTAATTACTGTTAATGAAGTATTTGAAAAGCTTAGTTCTATTCTAAATAAATAATAAGATTAATCGCTCCTGCTTTTTTAAAATAAGAGGAAAAGAAGCTTCGATAAATGTTTTCTGGATTACTTAGTTGGTTCACCTGAAGGCTCTAACTTAACAAGAACCCTCTCTCACTCGCATCCTGCTCGTTCGTACAGGACTGAATGCGTGAGCATTCAGGACACCTTAAACAAAAAAAGCCAGATCATTGATCTGGCTTTTTATATAGAAGGTGCATCTTCC